>DATAFH010000107.1:0-54820 GCA_036257565.1 Solirubrobacteraceae bacterium
ACGGTCAGTGCGATAGTCACGGCCGATGTTCGACCACGTGACGATCCGTGCCTCGGACCGGGCGGCGTCGGAGGCCTTCTACGACACGGTGCTGGCGACGATCGGGCCCCAGAAGACCTACAGCGACGACGAGCTCGCGGAGTGGAACGAGTTCTCGCTCGCCGACGCCACCGACGCGCGGCCGGCGACCCGCGGCCTGCACATCGCGTTCGCCGCGCCCACGCGGGAGCTGGCCGTCGCCTTCTGGCGCACCGGGACGGCGGCCGGCTACCGCGACGATGGCCCGCCCGGCCCGCGGCCGCAATACGGCCCGAGCTACTTCGGGGCCTTCCTACTCGACCCCGACGGCAACAGCGCCGAGGCCGTCCACGACGACCGCGTCGTGCCGCGGGGCGGGATCGACCACCTGTGGATCCGCGTGGCCGACGTCGCCGCCTCGCGCGCCTTCTACCTCGCCGTCGCGCCGTTCGCCGGCTTCGAGATGCGTGACGACACGCCCGACCGCGTGCAGTTTGTGGGCGGCGGGCGCTCGTTCTCGGTTGTCGCCGGCTCACCGACGGAGCACGTGCACCTCGCGTTCGCGGCGCCCGACGATGCGACGGTGGACGCGTTCCATCGCGAGCTGACGGCGGCGGGCTATCGCGACGACGGCGCGCCTGGCGAGCGCCCGGAGTACCACCCCGGGTACTACGCCGCGTACGTGCTCGACCCCGACGGCAACGGCGTCGAGCTGGTGAACCACAACCGGTAAGAGACCGGGGGGCCCGCCCAACGGGCCATTCCGTGTTGAGCGATGTCCCGTCGGGCACCCCTAACGGCGGCGCCTGCGGGCGGCGGCGCTCGCGGCGCGACCCGCGAGCCGGCCGAGGCTGCGGGCTTCGTCGCGGCTGAGGTTGCGCGGGCGTCCGCGCGACTTGCGCAAGAGCCGACCGACCTCGGCCCGCTCGGCGGCCGAGAGCTCGCTCCAGCCCGCCTGCAGCCAGGCGTAGACGATCACCGCTCGGCGGCGCAGTTCGGCCCACGGGATCTCGCGCGTGCTCGGGAGGCGACTCGGCGGGGGCATCGGGCCCCAGGGTAGTCTCGCGCGATGGACTACCGACAGCTCGGAGCGTCCGGCCTGCGCGTCTCGGCGCTGACGCTCGGAACGATGACGTTCGGCGGGCGCGACAACTTCGCGAACGTCGGCTCGACCGATGTCGACGGCGCGCGGCGACAGATCGACCTCTGCCTCGATCACGGCGTCAACTTCATCGACACCGCGAACGTCTACTCGAGCGGGCTGTCCGAGGAGATCCTCGGGAAGGCACTCGAGGGTCGCCGCGACCGCGTCGTGCTCGCCACCAAGGCGCGGATGCCGATGGGCGACGGGCCCAACGACGCGGGGCTCTCCCGCCATCATCTGATCGCCGAGTGCGAGGCCAGTCTCCGGCGCATGGGCACCGACCACGTCGACCTCTACCAGGTGCACGAGTGGGACGGCCAGACGCCGCTCGAGGAGACGATCGCGACGCTCGACTCGCTCGTCCGCAGCGGCAAGGTGCGCTACGTCGGGTGCTCGAACTACTCGGGCTGGCAGCTCATGAAGGCGCTCGCGGTGGCCGACAGGCACGGCTACCAGCGCTTCGTCACGCAGCAGATCTACTACTCGCTGCAGGCGCGCGACGCCGAGTACGAGCTCGTGCCGATCGCCGTCGACCAGGGGGTCGGGATCCTCGTGTGGAGCCCGCTGGCGGGCGGCCTGCTGTCCGGCAAGTACCGGCGCGACCAGGAGGGTCCCGAGGGCTCGCGCCAGCTCACCGACTGGAACGAGCCGCCGGTGCGCGACCGCGAGCAGCTGTTCGATGTCGTCGACGCGCTGGTCGAGATCGGCGAGGGGCACGGCGTGTCCGCCGCCCAGGTCGCGCTCGCGTGGCTCCTACGGCGGCCCGCGATCGTCTCCGTGATCGTCGGCGCGCGGACGGAGGAGCAGCTGGCGGACAACCTGGGAGCCGCCGAGCTCGAGCTCTCCGACGCTGAGGTCGACCGGCTCGAGGAGCTCAGCCGCCCGCCGCTCATCTATCCGTTCTGGCACCAGGCCAAGACCGCCGCCGATCGGCTCGGCCCCGCCGACCTGGCGCTGCTCGGGCCCTACCTCTGACGGCCGTCCGCGCGGGGGAACGAGCGGTCCGGGGGCACGGCGCGCTGCCAGCGCGCCGTGCGGGTCGCCCCCGGCCGCGGCGGGATCGCCGCCCGCGGCGGCGCCCCGCGCGGGTAGGTGCGGTGTTCTGGCGGCGTGATCGCGGGGCGCTTCTGCATCGCTGTCCATCGAACCGCAGGCGGGCAGCCACCGCCATGGCCCGCCGGTCCAGTCTCGAACGCCTCCCGGTAGGCTCGCGGCCGTGACGGTTCCCGAGGCGCCGCTCGAGGACGACGGCCACGGCCGCCGCCCGGCCACCCGCGGCTGGTTCCTGGTGAACCTGGCCGAGGCGCGGGCGCGCAGCAACGAAGCGGCGGGCACCTGGACCGACCTCGAGCCGCCCGAGGAGTTCGAGGACTACGGCATCGGCGTCCACGTGCTCCAGCCCGGGCAGCCCAACGGCATGTACCACGAGGAGGACAACCAGGAGGACTTCCTCGTCCTCTTCGGCGAGTGCATCGCGATCGTCGAGGAGCAGGAGCACCGGCTCGGCCCGTGGGACTTCGTGCACTGCCCGCGCGGCACGCGCCACATCTTCGTCGGGGCCGGCGACGGGCCGTGCGCGATCCTCATGGTGGGCGCCCGGCGGCCGGGCGCGACGATCGAGTACCCGGTGAGCGACGCCGCGGCGCGACACGGCGCGTCGGTGCAGCGGACGACCACTTCGGCGCGCGAGGCCTACGCGGACCGTCCGCCGCACACGGACGCCCGGTTCACCTGGCCGCCGGGTTAGGCCGGCGTCAGACTTTCTCCTCGCGGACCCTGGAGTCGCGTAGGGTCGGTCCGCCCGGTGACCGGTGTCCTGTACCGCCTAGCGCAGCTCTGCATCCGCCGACGTCGCGTCGTGATCGCCGTGTGGCTGGTGGTCGTCGCGGTCCTAGCGGTGTGGGCGCGCAGCGCCGGCCCGGACGTCACCGACAACCTCACGCTGCCGGCGACCGACAGCCAGCGCGCGACGGACCTGCTCGAGCAGCGCTTCCCGTCGCAGGCGAACGGGACGAACCCGGTGGTCCTGGTCGCCCCGCAGGGCGAGAAGCTCGACGCCTCCAAGTTCAAGGGGCCGATCGACGACACGGTCGCCGCGTTCAAGAAGGACCCGGACGTGCGCGGCGCGACGAGTCCGCTCGGAGGGTCGTCGGACCTGCTCTCAAAGGACAAGTCGACCGGCTATATCGCGCTCAACCTGCGGCCAAGCCCGAGCGCGCTCACAACGGACGACGCCGAGCGGATCGTGGCGCTGGCCGACCCGGCGCGCGCGGCCGGCCTGGAGGTCGGCTTCGGCGGCTATCTCGGCCAGAAGGTCTCCAAGCCCGAGACCCACAGCAGCGAGGTGATCGGCCTCACGATGGCGGTGATCGTGTTGCTGGTGACGTTCGGCACTGTCGTGGCCATGGGGCTGCCGATCCTCACGGCGATCCTCGGCCTCGTCACCGGGCTCTCGATCATCACGTTGCTCAGCCACGTCGCCGAGGTCCCGACTGTCGCGCCGACGCTGGCGACGATGATCGGCCTCGGGGTCGGGATCGACTACGCGCTGTTCATCGTCACCCGGCATCTCGAGCAGCGGCGCGACGGGATGGACACTCGTGAGTCGATCGCGCGGGCAGCCGCGACCTCGGGCGGGGCGGTCGTGTTCGCCGGCTGCACCGTGATGGTGGCGCTGCTCTCGCTCGCGGTCGTGGGGATCCCGCTGGTGACGACCCTGGGCTACACGTCCGCGCTCGTCGTCGCGGTGGCCGTCACGGCAGCGATCACGCTGCTGCCCGCGATCCTCGCCGTCGTCGGCGACGCGATCGACAAGCTGCCGGTTCCCCTGCCGCACCGCCGGGCCGACGACCGGCCCCACGGATGGCTCCGCTGGGGGCAGGCGGTCGCCGCCCATCCGCTGCCCGCCGCGGCGGCGGCCGTCGCCGTGCTCGTCGCCCTCGCGCTGCCCGCGCTCGACCTGCACCTGGGCCAGCAGGACAACGGAGCGCTGCCGGAGAGCACGGATGCGCGGCGCGCGTTCGACGGGCTGACATCCGGCTTCGGCGCCGGCGCCAACGGCCCGCTGCTCATCAGCGTGGATCTGTCGAAGAAGCCGGCGCAGGCGGACCAGAAGAACCTGAACAAGCTGTCGTCCGACGAGAAGAGCCAGAAGGACGACGCGCGCAAGAAGGCGGACGCGCAGGAGGCCCAGATCGCGGCGCAGCTCGAGGCGACCGGCGTCCCGCCCGCGCAGGCCCAGGCGCAGGCGCAGGCCAAGGTCCAGCCGAAGCTCGACAAGCAGATCGACAACATCGAGCAGCAGTCGAAGGCCAAGCGCAAGAAGCTCGAGCAGCCGGCCACGGACCCGCGGCTCCAGGACCTCAAGTCGGATATCGCGAAGACCTCGGGGGTCAAGAAGGTCTCCGAGCCGCTGGTGAACTCCGGCGGCACTGCGGCGGTGCTCACGGCCACGCCGACGACCGCGCCGTCCGACCGGGCGACCGAGGACCTCGTCGACCGGCTGCGCGACGACACGATCCCCAAGGCCACGGACGGCGAGGACATGACCGCCAGCGTCGGCGGGACGACCGCCGGGTACGTCGACCTCGCCTCGGAGATCAGCAGCCGCCTCGTCATCACGATCGCCGTGGTCGTCGGGCTGAGCTTCATCCTGCTGATGCTCGCGTTCCGCTCACTCGTGATCCCGCTGACCGCCGGGCTGATGAACCTCATCTCGATCGGCGCCGCGTTCGGCGTGGTCACCGCAGTGTTCGAGAAGGGCTGGGGCGCCGGCCTCGTCGGCCTCGACGGCGAGGTGCCGATCGTCTCCTTCGTCCCGCTGATGATGTTCGCGATCCTCTTCGGCCTCTCGATGGACTACGAGGTCTTCCTCATGACCCACATCCGGGAGGCATGGCAGCGGACGCACGACAACCGCCTGGCGGTCGTGACGGGCGTCGGCACGACGGGGCGGGTGATCACCTCCGCTGCGCTGATCATGGTCAGCGTGTTCTTCGCGTTCGTCGTCAACGGCGATCCCACGGTGAAGCAGTTCGGGGTCGGCATGGGCGTCGCCGTCGCGGTCGACGCGACGCTCGTGCGTTGCCTGCTCGTGCCGGCCGTGATGGTGCTCGTAGGGCCCGCGAACTGGTGGTTCCCGCGGGGGCTCGACCGGCTGGTCCCGAACTTCTCGATCGAGGGCGAGGAGTGGTTCCGCGAGCGCGACGCCGCGGCGGCGGAGCAAGAGCGCCCCCGGGTCCACGCCTAGCGCGGTTGCCGGGCGAACAGGTGTTCGATAGGGTCGGTGGATGGACCACGCTCGCTTCACGCTCGCCCTGCCGGACGACCCGGGTCTGATCGGCCGCCTGACCACCGCCCTCGCCGCCCAGAGCGACCCGCCGATTTCCATCGCCCGCACCGGCGAGGCCGTGCTCGCCTTCGAGTCCGTGACCGGCGAGATGATGCTGCGCAGCCGCGTCGTGCAGGCCCTCGAGGTCGCCGCCGGCCCGGACTGGCAAGGGCTCGCCCGGCCGATCGGCTGAGCCCCCTGCCGGGCGTCCACGCCGCGCGGGTACCGTGGAAGGGTGCGACTCGCGACCTGGAACGTCAACTCCGTCAAGCAGCGCGTACCCCGGCTCCTGCCGTGGCTCGACCAGCGGCAGCCCGACGTCGTCTGCCTGCAGGAGACGAAGCTCGCCGACGAGGCGCTTCTCGAGCTCCTGGGCGGTGAGCTGGCGGCGCGCGGTTACGAGGTCGCTGCTCATGGCGAGCCGGCCTGGAACGGCGTGGCGATCCTCTCGCGCGTGGGGGTGGAGAACGTGGCGCGCGGCCTCGCCGACGGGCCGGGCTTCCCGCACCCGGAGGCGCGCGCCGTCTCCGCCGACTGCGGCGGCATCCGCGTGGTCTCGGTGTACGTGCCGAACGGGCGCGTTCCCGGCTCCGAGCACTACCAGTACAAGCTCGAGTGGCTGGGTGCACTGCGCGCGATGGTCGCCGCAGGCCCGGAGCCGACGGTCGTCTGCGGCGACATGAACATCGCCCCGACCGACGACGACGTCTTCGATCCGGACGCCTACCTCGGGCAGACCCACGTCACGCCGCCGGAGCGGGAGGCGCTCGCGGAGCTGCAGGCGCTCGGGCTGCGCGATGTCGTCCGCGACCGCTGGCCGAACGAGCGCGTGTTCACGTACTGGGACTACCGCGCCGGCATGTTCCACCAGGATCTCGGCATGCGGATCGATCTCGTGCTGGCCAGCCCGGCGGTCGCCGACCGCGTGCAGGCAGCGTGGGTCGACCGGCACGCACGTAAGGGCAGCGGTCCGAGCGACCACGCTCCGGTGATCGTGGACCTCGACGAAGCGCCCGACGGGGACATCGGGCCGGTCGTGCCGCCGCCCTCGGCTCCGGTGACGCGCCGCGGCGCCAAGAAGCTGCCGCAGGCGCCCTAGTCAGGCGTCGCTCGACGCCTTCCAGATGTTGATGCCGGCCTCGACGGCATGGCTGTCGATCTCGGCCAGCTCCTCGTCGGAGAAGTCCAGCGTGCGGAGGGCGCCGAGGCTGTCCTCGAGCTGCTCGACGGTCCTCGCCCCGACCAGCGCTGAAGTGACGCGGGGGTCGCGGAGCGTCCACGCGATCGCCATCTGGGCGAGCGACTGCCCGCGCCGCGCCGCGATCTCGTTGAGCGCCCGGACGTGCTGGAGCGTCGGCTCGTCGAGCATGTCCTGGCTCAGGAAGCGGCCCTCGGCGGCGCGGGAGTTCTCCGGGACGCCGCCGAGGTACTTGTCGGTCAGCATCCCCTGGGCGAGCGGGGAGAAGACGATGCAGCCGACGCCCTCGCGCCCGAGGACGTCGAGCAGGTCCTCCTCGATCCAACGGTTGAGCAGCGAGTAGGACGGCTGGTGGATGAGCAGCGGCGTCCCGAGCTCCCGCAGGATCCGCACCGCCTCCGCGGTGCGGGCGCCCGAGTAGGACGAGATGCCGGCGTACAGCGCCTTGCCCTGGCGCACCGCGGTGTCGACCGCCCCGAGCGTCTCCTCGAGTGGCGTGTCGGGATCGACCCGGTGCGAGTAGAAGATGTCGACGTAGTCGAGCCCCATCCGCTGGAGGCTCTGGTCGAGGCTGGCGAGCAGGTACTTGCGCGAGCCCCATTCGCCGTACGGGCCGGGCCACATGTCGTAGCCGGCCTTGGTGGAGATGATCAGCTCGTCGCGGTACGGCGCGAAGTCCTCGCGCAGGATGCGCCCGAGGTTGATCTCGGCCGAGCCGGGCGGCGGCCCGTAGTTGTTGGCGAGGTCGAAGTGGGTGACGCCGCGGTCGAACGCGCGGCGCAGCACCGCGCGCTGGGTGGCGAGTGGCGCCTCGTCACCGAAGTTCTGCCACAGGCCGAGCGAGACGGCCGGCAGGTGGAGTCCGCTGCGTCCGCAGCGGCGGTAGGGCATCGCGTCGTAGCGGTCTTCGGCGGCGAGGTAGTTCATGAGGCGCCGTAGGCTAGCCGCCGTGGAGCGCTACGAGATCCCGCCCGAGCGGCTGGGGCGCTGGCTCGAGCGCTGGGCCGCCGAGCATGCGCCTGTGAGTCGCACCGAGGTCCGCGCCGGCCGGGTTACGTTCTTGGCCGCCGACGGTGCGGCGGTCGACTGCGACCCGCCGTTCCCAGGGCTGGCGGCGGCGGTGCAGGAGGGCTTCGTCCCGGAGCCGCTGCTCGAGCACGTGGGGCGGGAGCGCGTGGTCGGCGCGCTGCTCGTGAGGTTGGGGGGT
Source organism: Solirubrobacteraceae bacterium (assembly GCA_036257565.1). Lineage (GTDB taxonomy): Bacteria > Actinomycetota > Thermoleophilia > Solirubrobacterales > Solirubrobacteraceae > DASSUW01. Next base: position 7,898 of record DATAFH010000107.1, read on the forward strand.
CACGCCGCGGGCGTGTTCGCCGGCAGCCGGCTCGTGGACTCCAAGGTCGGCAGCCGCAACGTCCACGCGCGCCATCGCAAGGGCGGGTCGAGCCAGCAGCGGTTCCAGCGCCGCCGCGAGGGCCAGGCGCGGGTCGCTCTGGAGGCGGCCGCCGCCCTGGGTGCGGAGGTGCTGGGGCGGCACCGGCGGGACATCGAGGCTGTGGTCTTGGGTGGCGATCGACGTGCTCTGGCGACCGTGCTGGAGGATGGGCGGCTGCGGTGGCTGCAGCCCTTGGTGGTCGATCGCGTGCTCGCCCTGCCCGATCCGCGGCTTGCGGTCTTGCGGGCGACGCCGGACGCGTTCCTGTCGACCGTCGTGCGTCCTCGGCGCGGCCGCTAGCCCTGGGAGCCCGCGCCGGGCCACGGTTCGATCGGCCCCTCGGGCACCTCGCGGAAACCGGTGCGCTCGTCATACATCTCGAAGCCGCGCGCGAAGTACGTGCGCAGCGCGGCCGGCCCGTCGAGCGAGCACGTGTGGAGCCACACGCGACGCGGGCCCATCTCCCACGCGCGCCGCACCGCGGCGTCGAGCAGCCGCGGCCCGTAGCCGCGCCCGAGGAACGCCGGCAGCAGACCGAAGGAGACGAGCTCGACCGCGTCGCCGTCGCGCTCCAGCTCGGCGTAGCCGGCCGGCGTCCCGCGCACCCAGGCGACCCAGGTCTCCACCTGCTCGCGAGACAGGCGCTCGTGCCAGCGCGTCCAGCTCCACCCGAGCCGGTCGGTCCACGCCCACCGGCTCCCGACCCCCGCGTAGAGCGCGTGCGAGAGCTCCGGGGACGGGAGCTCGGCCTGCCGGACCTCGAGCTCGGGATCCGCGTCCGGAGGCGGAGCGAGCTGTTCCGGACTCGTCATGTGCAGGTACCAGGTGGTGACCGTGACGGGCGGCACGCGGCCCCACGCTACAGACGGGCAGCGTGCCGCCGACTACACGGACACCATGGCCTCCGTCCGGTCGTCGCTCGCGCTGCTCGCCGTGCTCGCTGCCCTGCTCGGCGCGCCGGCGGCTGCCCAGGCGGCCGCGCCCACGAACACGACGGCGGCGGCGCCCGCCGGCTGGCAGACCGCGCCGTACGCGGTCGAGGTCTCCGGCGATGACGTCGACGGCGGCCCGCTCACGGCCGAGTGGATCATCGACAGCACCTCGTCGTCCGCGACCGCTCCCGTCACGGTGACGATCTCCGACGACGGGATCCACAGTTTCGAGACGCGCATCGTGGACGAGGACAGCAACGACTCCGGGTGGCGGGTCGAGACCGTGCGGGTCGATACCACGATCCCGGCCGACACCACGGATCCCGGCCCCACCACGTGGCACGGCTCGGTCACCTCCGTCACGCTGACCGGCGTCGACGCGACGTCGGGCATCGACCACATGGAGTGGGAGCTCGACGGCAGCCCGACCCAGTCGGGCCCCGAGGGCACCGTGGTCGGCATCAACGGCGACGGCGTCCATACCCTGCGCACCCGCGCGATCGATGTCGCGGGCAACACCTCGCTCTGGCGGACCCACACGATCCGCGTCGACACCGTCAACCCGACCGACGTCACCGCGGCGCCCTCCGGCTGGCAGACCGCCCCGCTCGCCGTCACGGTCGACGGTGCCGACGCCCACTCCGGCATCCGCGACGTCACCTGGCGGTACCAGGGCGGCGCGAGCACCACGGTCCCCACGCCCGCGACGGTGAGCGTCTCCGCCGACGGCGTCCACGTCCTCGAGACGCTGGTGACCGACAACGCCGGCCGGTCGAGCGGTTGGCAGAGCCACACGATCCGCATCGACAAGACCGGGCCGGACAACCAGACGCCGCTCGCGCCCACCGCCTGGCAGGCGGCGAACTACGCCGTGCCGGTCGGCGGTGCCGACAGCCTCTCGGGCGTCCGCGAGGTCCAGTGGCGGGTCGACGGCGGCGCGATCACGACCGGCGCCTCCGGTCTGCAGGCGACCGTCACCGGCTCGGGAGACCACCTGTTCGAGACGCGCGTCGTCGACAACGCGGGGAACAGCTCCGCCTGGCGCGCCGAGCACGTGCGCATCGACTCGCTGCCGCCGGCGAACACCACGCCGACGCCCACGTCGCCGGAGGACAACCCGTACAGCGTCGCCATCACGGGCACGGACGCGCACTCCTCGATCACCGCCGTGAAGTGGCGGGTCGACGGCGGTCCGGTCCAGACCGGCGCGCCCGGCGCCACGGTGTCGGTCGCCGGCAACGGCGCCCACACGCTCGAGACCCTCGTGCTCGACGCCGCGGGGAACGACTCGGGCTGGCGCACCGACAGCTTCACGATCGACGCGGTGACGGGCGACGCGACGCCCCCGGCCGACACCACGACCACGGTCTCGAGCGCCTGGCGCGTGTCAGGCGTCGCGATCTCCGTCTCGGCGACCGACTCCGGCTCGGGCGTCGACCGCGTCGAGTGGCGGATCGACGGCCAGCCGATTCAGACCGGCCCGAGCACCTTCACGATCTCCGACGAGGGCGAGCACGAGCTCGAGACTCGCGCGTTCGACGTCGCGGGCAACGGCACGTCGTGGCGGCTGCAGACGATCCGCATCGACAAGACGGTCCCGACCGACATGACGGCGATCCCGAGCGGCTGGCACGACTCGCGCACGTTCCGCCTCGGCGCCACCGACGCGCACTCGGGCGTCGCCGACATCGAGTACACGATCAACGGCGGCGCGGTGCGGCACGGCCAGCCCGACGAGCTCGTCGACGTCGGCGCCGACGGCACGTACGTGGTCCGCCGCCGCGTGATCGACGCCGCCGGCCAGGCCTCCAACTACAAGACCGACACGCTGAAGGTCGATACCGTCGACCCGGTCGACACCACCACTCTTCCCGGCTCGGCGTGGAGCGCCGTGGCGCTCGAGGTGCCGCTCTCCGGCACCGACGACGCGAGCGGCGTGACCATGGAGTGGCGCCTCGACGGCGGCGACGCCCAGGCCGGCGACACCGCGGTCGTCGGCGCGGACGGCGAGCAGCTGCTCGAGGTCCGCGCCCGCGACGGTGCCGGAAACACGACCGCCTGGCAGGGTGCCACCGTCCGGGTCGACACCACCGCGCCGGTCAACGACACGGCCGTCTCCTCGGCCTGGCGGCGCACCGCGCACCCGGTCGAGCTCGAGGGCTCGGACGCCGGCTCCGGCGTCGACCGCATCGAGCACACGCTTGACGGCGGCGCGGTCTCGCTCCCCACCAGCCTCACCGTCACCGGCGACGGCCTGCACACGCTGCGCAGCCGGGTGGTCGACGCCGTCGGCCACGCCTCGGCGTGGCGGACCGACACGATCCGCATCGACAGCGCCGCGCCGACCGCCGGGCTCGCCTGCGGGACGAGCGGCTGGCGCCGGTCCGCCGCCGTCTGCACGCCGACCGCCGCGGGCGGCCCGTCCGGCCTTGCCTCCCTGAGGCTCTCCCGCAACGGCGGCGCCCCGACCCCGGTGACGGCCGGCGCACCGCTCACGCTCGCCGCCGAGGGTGTGCACGCGCTCCGCCTGCTCGCCGCCGACGGGGCCGGGAACACCGCGTCCACGACGGCCACCGTCCGGGTCGACCGCACGGCGCCCGTCGCGGCGCTCGCCTGCGTGGGGAGCTACACCTGCCGTGCGATCGCCTCCGACGTCGCCTCCGGCCTCGCGGCCGTCGCCTACAGCGTGGACGGCGGCGCCTGGCGCGCCGTGGCCGCCGGCGGCTCGTTCGCGGTCGCCCCCGGCAGCGTGCGGCTCCGCGCCGCCGACGTCGCCGGCAACGTGCGCGTCACCGCGCCGGTCGCGCTCCCCGACCGAACGACCACCGCGCCCGGCAGCTCGACCGCGCCGGTGCACCTCGCCGGCCGCTCCAACGTCGCCAGCCTGATCGGCGCCCTGCAGGCCGCGCGCGCCGTGAACGGGACGGTCTCCGTCGACCTGCGGCCGCTCGCGGTCGGCCGCGGCCGCTTCCGCGTCGACCTGCGCGTGAAGGCCGGTGGCCGCAGCCGCCGGGTCGCGCGCACGTACAAGGTGGGCCGTCTCGGCACGCTCCCCCGCATCCAGGCGGAACTGGGCGGCGCCACCGCGCGCACGACGGTCACGCTCACCGTCAAGCGCCGCGCCGGCAAGCGCTGGCGCCGGCACGCCACCGCGCGCGTCGTGCTAGGAGGCGGGCGGTGAAGGTCGCCGCCACGCAGGCCACCGAGGCCGCCGTCGCCACCCAGGCCAAGCAGGCCACGGGCACGGACGGCGCCGCGTTCAAGGCCGCGCTCGACGGCGCGGACATCAAGCTGCGCAAGGGCGAGGAGATCGAGCCCGTCGCCGGCCGCCGCTACGCGGAGATCACGAAGGGCGCCCGCGAAGGCATGTACCTCAACACGAGCGGCAACGCCCGCCACGGCGAGGCGTTCGTGCTCGTGCGCCGCAACGGCAAGGAGTTCCACGTCTACGGGAGCGGCAAGGACCGCCTTGTCGTCGGCCTCCACAAGCCCAAGGACGGCGACCTCGATCTGCGCAAGGGAGAGAGGACCGCCTCCGTCGAGGGCCGCAAGCGCTACGAGGAGATCGTGTCCGGCGAGCGCGAGGGCATGTTCGTCAACACGAGCGGCAACGCCCGCGACGGCAAGGCGTTCGTGCGGGTGATCGAGGACGGCGTCGAGTACCACATCTACGGCGCCGGCGAGGACCGCCTGACGATCGCGAACGACCTGCGCGACGACGACAAGCCGGGTATCCGGTTGCGCAAGGGCGAGCGCGTGGAACGCGTCGAGGGCCGCGGCGGCTACGTCGAGATCGTGTCCGGCCCGCGCGAGGGGATGTTCATCAACACGAGCGGCAACGCCCGCCACGGCGAGGCGTTCGTGCGCTCGATCAAGGACGGCGTCGAGCGCCACATCTACGGCAGCGGGGACGATCGCGTCGTCGTTTCCAGCGGCGGGTAGCGCGCCGCCGCCAGCTCCGGGGCGATGCGGTCGCCGCGCCCCAGCACGACATCCGCCACCAGGCGAGCCGACGCCGGCCCGAGCGTGATGCCCCACGCCCCGTGCCCGGTCAGCAGGTGCACGCCGTCGAGGCCGGGCACCGGCCCGAGCAGCGGGCGGCCGTCGGCCGACAGCGGCCGCGCACACGCGCGCACGTGCTCGATCCGCGCATCCTCGAGCGCGGGGACGTAGCGGGCGCCGCGGGCCAGTAGGCCGGGCGCCACAGCGGCCGCGTCCGGCTCGTCCGGCGTGAAGGTGGAGCCGACCGCGGAGACACCGTCCGCGGTGACGATCGAGAAGAGCGACGGGGGCGCGCCGCCGGGCGCGGTCAGGGCCTCGACGCCCGGCTCCTCGATCGGGTGCCGCGGCGGCGTCGCGAGGCGGAGCTGGGCGACGACGCCCCACACCGGACGGACCGGCCGCCATCCGGGCGGCGCGCCGAGCGCGGCGGGTGCCCACGGGCCCGCCGCGACGACGACGGCGTCCGCGTGGTGCTGCTCGCCGGCGACGAGCACGCCCTCGCGGACGACGACCGCGTCGGCCCCGATCACGAGCTCGGCGCCGGCGGCGCGCGCCCGTGCGGCCCAGGCGTGTGTGGCTGCGGCCGGCGGGATCGGGCGGCCGGTGGCGAGCCGGTAGGCGTACAGGCCGTCGGCCAGGGCCGGCTCCGCCGCTCGCAGCTCGGCGCCCTCGAGCCACTCGACGGCAAGGCCGGGAAAGTGCTCGGCGGCGGCGTCGTGGTCGGCGGCCAGCGTCTCCGGATCGGCCGAGACCACCATCGCCCCCGACGGTTCGGGCGGGAACGCGAAGCCGTGCTCGAGCGCCGCGTAGTGGCGCAACGACGCCTCGTACAGCGGCTCGAGCACCGGGTCCATCGGATGCTGCAGTACGCCGGAGTTGCGCCCGGACGCCCCCGCGGCGACCGCCCCGCGCTCGTACAGCCGCACCCGCGCCCCGCCCTCGGCGAGGAACGCCGCGACCGAGCAGCCGGCGATCCCGCCGCCGATGACGATGACGTCGGGCGTCACGCTCGCTCCGCTGCGGCGGCCGCCACGGGCCCGTCGATCAGCGGCGCGCCCGCCAACGAGGCGAGCGGCTTGATGCTGCCCAGGCGCCGCCCCCGCCCCCCGGCCAGGACGGCGACGATCACCCGCCGATGACCTCGGCCCCCAGCAGCCGCCGTAGCTTGACCTGCAGCTGGAGCGGGGAGAACGGTGCGGCGAGCCGGTCGTCGGCGCCCGCGGACGCCACCTCACGGCTCCCGCCCTGCCCTGGATCCACGAGCAACAGCACCTTCGCGTCGCGCGTCAGCGCGTCGTCGCGCAGGGCGGCGACCCCCGCCGCCCCCGAGCCTGCCCAGTCGAGGATCACGAGGTCGGGCCGCTGCTCGCGGGCGCGCTCGGCGGTGGCGCCGGCGCTGGCCTCGAGCACGTCGACGCGGCTGCCGAGCGCCACCCGCGCGACGGCCCGCGTGTGGTCGTCGAGACCGCCGAGCAGCACGCGCGGCCGGCGCGCCGCCTCCGCGGCGTCGCGGATCGCGGGGGTGGGGGGCGCCGCGAAAGGGCTCGGGCTCGTGCTCTGCCGCGGCGGGATCGTCTCGCTCAGCGGCCCCGCCGCGTCGATCACCGCGCGCGCCGCCGAGATCAGGTCCCCGCAGCTCGGGAACCGCCGGTCCGGCGACTTGTCGAGCGCCTTGGCCATCACCGCGTCGAGCCCCTCGGGCAGCTCCGGGCGCAGCGAGGAGAGCCGTGGCGGCTCCTCGGACAGGTGCGCGTAGATGACCGCGACATCGGTGTCGTGGGCGAACGGCACCTGGCCGGCGAGGCAGTGGTAGAAGAGGCAGCCGAGCGAGTAGACGTCCGAGCGCGCGCTGACCCGCCGCCCCTCGATCTGCTCCGGCGCCACATAGTGGATCGTGCCCACCACGTCGCCCGCCCGCGTGAGCTGGGCGTGTGTGCCCTCGAGCCGCTTGGTCAGCCCGAAGTCGGTCAGGAACGCCGTGCGCCCCTCGATCAGCACGTTGGCGGGCTTGACGTCGCGGTGGATCAGGCCCATCGCATGGGCGGCGTCGAGCGCGGAGGCGACCTGACGGCAGACGTCGATCGCCCGGTACGGGCGCAGACGCCGCTCGCGCCGCAGGCGGGCCGCCAGGTCCTCACCCTCGATGTACTGCATCGCCAGGTACAGGAGCCCGTCCACCTCGCCGGCGTCGTAGACCGTGACGATGTTCGGGTGCTGCAGGGCGGCGGCCACGCGCGCCTCGCGCGTGAACCGCTCGCGGAAGCCCTCGGACTCCGCAAGGTCCGGGGCGATGATCTTGACGGCGGCGCGCCGGCGCAGGTTCAGGTGCTCCGCGCGGTACACCACGCCCATCCCGCCACGCCCGATCCGCTCCTCGATCCGGTACCCCGCGATCACGGAGCCCAGGCGCGGGTCATCGGAGTCTTCCGCCATCATGCTCCCCGATTATGGACGCCATCGCAGGCATGAGGCTCCTGTTGGCCGGCGAGGACGTCGAGCAGGTCAACATCCTCCGGGGCGCGCTGTCGCTCGCCGGCGCGCTGCCGGTGGCGTGTTCGGGCGATCCGGCCGAGGTCGCCGCCGCCGCTGCGAGCGACCCTCCCGCGGCAATCGTCGCGGTCGGCGCCGACGCCGCCGCGCTCCGCGCCCGGCTCGATCCGCTGGGGCTCGACGGCGGTCCCGAGGTGGTGGCGATCGAGGAGCTCACAGGCGGCGGCTGGGACGCCGCCGCCGCGCGCCGGCTCGGCGTGCTCATCGACCGGCGTCGGCTGCGCGCCCGCCAGGGCGAGCTCGAGTCCGCGCTCGCCGACCACGCGCTGGACCGGCGGCGCGAGCTCGAGGCGGCGGCGCTCGACGTGCTTGGGCGGCTGGCGATGGCGGCCGAGTACCGCGACGACAACACACCGGAGCACACGCAGCGCGTCGGCGACCTCGCCGCCCGGCTGGCCCGGGCGCTCGGGCGGGACGACCGCTTCGTCTGGCTCCTGCGCCAGGCCGCACCGCTCCACGATCTCGGCAAGATCGCGGTCCCGGACAGCGTGCTGCTCAAGCCCGGCCGGCTCACCACGGAGGAGTTCGAGGTCGTCAAGACGCACGCCATGCTCGGCGCGCGCGTGCTGGCCGGCGGTGACTCCGATCTGCTCGTGTGCGCCGAGCGCGTCGCCCGCACGCATCACGAGCGCTGGGACGGCACGGGCTATCCCGACGGCCTCGCGGGCGAGGCGATCCCGCTCGAGGGCCGGCTCGTGCACGTCGCCGACGTGTTCGACGTGCTCGTCCACGAGCGGCCGTACAAGGAGTCGTGGACGGTGGAGGCGGCGGCCGACGAGATCCGCCAGGGCGCCGGCACGCAGTTCGACCCCGACGTCGTGCGAGCGTTCGAGGGCCTCGACCCGCGGCCCGGCTCCTGAGACAATCGAGGGCGACCTACCCGTGAAGGGAGTTCCCATGGAGTCCGCCGCCCGGGTCCTCGTGGTCGCCAACAAGACGGCCGCCACCCCTGGACTGATCGAAGCCGTGCGCGAGCGCGCCGCGCGGGGACCATCCGAGTTCACGCTGCTCGTGCCCAACGCGACGCACGGCCTGCACAAGCTCGTCGATCCGGAGGACCAGGCGCAGACGGAGGCCGAGACGACGATCGAGCTGGCGATCCCGCCGCTCGAGCAGGCGGCCGGCGCGCCGGTCGACGCGATGGTCGGCGTACCGGAGCCGCTGGCCGCGATCCAGGACGCGGTGAACCTGCACGGCTTCGACGAGGTGATCATCTCCACGCTGCCGACGCGGGTGTCGAAGTGGCTGCGGCTCGATCTCCCGCACAAGGTCGCCGGGCTCGGGCTGCCGGTGACCACGGTCACCGCGACGTCGCGCGAGGAGGTCCCGGCCGCGGGTAGCTAGCCTGGGGCGTGGGTGCCGCGCTTCTGGCTCATCACGCAGCTGCTGATCGTGGTGTTCGTGCTCGCGGGCATGATCATCGCGGTGACCAAGCTCTGAGCCGGGCGCGGACGCCACGAGCACGGGGCAGCGGCGGGCGCTCGGGCAGCGGGCGTCCCTCGACGATGGCTGCCGGCGCCGCGGCGGTCATCCACTCGGCCTGCGCGTCGTCGAGCCCCACGTCGAGCTCCGGGGAGCGGTGCCGCTCGTCGTGGGCGTCGGAGGCGATCACGTGGACAAGCCCGCGCTCGAGCATGCCCTGCGCCGCCCGGCGGACCGTTTCGCCGAAGGCGCCGGTCAGCGACCCCGCGGTGACCTGGGCGAGGGCGCCGCGCTCGACGAGGGCGGCCAGGAAGTCGAGGTTGCGCAGGAAGCTCGGCGAGCGCTCGGGGTGGGCGAGGAGCACGCCGAAGCCGCGGCGCTGGAGGTCGGCGACCATCCGGTCGAGGCCGCCGGCGGGCGAGAACGGGCACTCGAGCAGCACGTGTCGCCCGTGGCCGATCGTGAGCGCGCGCAGGTCGGCATCCTGCAGCGAGGGCAGCCGGGCGGGCGCGATCTCGCCGCCCTGGAGCAGCTCGAGGTCGATCTTCTCGCGCTCGAGCCGCTCGCCGAGCACGGTGCGCGCGGCGCTCAGGTCCGCGGGCGTCAGGCCAAAGGTGTGGCTGATGTGCGACGTCGTCGCCATCGCCTGCGTGCCGGCCGCGACCGCAGCGCGGGCCATCGCGACCGCCCCGTCCTCCGTCGCCGGGCCGTCGTCGAGCCCGGGGAGGATGTGGGTATGCAGGTCGATCACCCGGTTTATGATCGCGCCCCCTTCGGCGAGCAAGGAGATGGCATGTTCCGGGCGATCGTGGTGGGCACCGACGGGTCGCAGACGGCGGGCGAGGCGGTGCGCGAGGCGATCGAGCTGGCCAAGGCGGTCGGGGCGACGATCGACGTCGTGTCCGCATACGAGCCGGTGTCGAACCAGCGGCTGCGGGAGGAGGCCCGCCAGGCGCCCGAGGACCTGCAGTGGACGATCAACGCGCGTGAGGACGTTGAGGCGACGCTGCGGGACGCGGCCGAGCGGATCGAGGACGCCGGCGTGACCGTCACCACCTACGCCCGCGAGGGCGACCCGGCGGACGCGATCCTCGACGTGGCCGAGGAGCAGGGCTCGGACCTCATCGTCGTCGGCAACAAGGGAATGACCGGCGCCAAGCGGTTCCTGCTCGGTTCCGTGCCGAACAAGGTCTCGCACCACGCACCCTGCTCGGTGCTCATCATCCGGACGACCTAGATCGCCGGGTCGGTCGCCGCCGCGGCGTTCAGCCGCCCTGCGCCGTAGCGGCGGTCGAAGCCCGGGACGCCCGCATCCGTCGCCGTGGCCTGGAGGCGGAGCATCAGCTTGCTCGGCGACGGGTAGCGGCCGATCACCCTCGACGCGACGACCAGGGCGGCCGTGGCGGCGACGTGCGGGGAGGCCATCGAGGTGCCCACGAAGCCGGACGGCAGGCCGAAGCGGCGGAAGCTCGAGGACGCGCGCGGGGAGTCGTAGCCCGAGGCCCACGGGAACGTCATCTGGAAGATGTCGCGGCCGCCCGGCGCGCCCACCGGGCAGGCGGGGTCGTTGGTGTCGTCCGAGCCGCCGCCGGGGGCGACGATGTCGAGGCCGCGGCCGATGTTCGAGTAGTCGGCCAGGCAGGCGTGCTCGGTGGTGGCGCCGACCGCCATCGTGTACGGGCTGCGGGCCGGGTAGGCAAGCGCGCGGCGCGCCTGGTTGCCGGCTGCCGCGACCACGAGGACGCGATGGCGGTAGGCGTAGCGCAGGGCGGCCAGCACGTCGGGGATCTCGGACGCGCGCACCTGGCGCAGGCCGTCGTCGAACTCGAACGAGAGGTTGATGACGTCCGCGCCGTGGCGGACCGCGTAGCGGATGCCTCCCGTGATGTCGACGCCGTCGCCGGCGCCGTCCTCGTCGAGCACGCGGACGGGCATGATGCGGGCGCCGTAGGCGAGGCCCGTCACGCCGAGGTCGTTGTTGGTCCGCTCCCCGATCGTACTCGCCACGTGCGTGCCGTGGCCGTTCTCGTCGCTCGGGTCGGCGTCGCGGTCGACGAAGTCGTAGCCGCGCACGAAGTCACCGTGCCAGAAGTCCGGCGAGCGGCGGAAGCGGCGGCCCTTGTTGGCGTAGGCGACGCCGGTGTCGAGCACCGCGACGACCGCGCCGCGGCCGCCGGGGCGGCCGGCGTCGAGCAGGTGCTGCCAGGCGTCGGGCGCGTTGACGCCGGCGCCGGGGAGGAAGTTCCACTGCAGGGCCTGCCAGCCCTGCGCCGCGCCCGAGTTGCCGCGGTCATTGGGGACGAAGCGGGCCAGGTGGGCGATCCGGTTGGGCACCGCCGTGGCGACCTCGGGATGCTCGCGTAGCTCGCGCACCGTGTCCGCCACGCTCTCGCCGTCGCGGATCTTGACCACGCGCGTGTGGGGGGCGAAGGTGCGGGCGCGGCCGACGCCGGCCTGCCGCTGGACCTTCTTGACGTCGCCCTCGTCGGCGGACGCGCGGAGGCGGACGACGACCTCGCCGGGGACGTAGCCCTCCCGCTCCGGAGCGGCTGCGACCCCGCTCGTCGCGGACGCGAGGGCGGGCGCCGCGAGCAGCGTGGCCGCGGCGGCGAGCGGGGGGAGGAGGCGAGCGAGAGGGTGCATGGGAGCGCAGGCGCCGCAAACGACTGCGCCTCCGTAGGAACATTGTCGGCTGCTCGAAGTTACGCGACAACCCCTTGGAGTGCCTTTCTGACTCACGTAGGTGACGACTTCTTCATGCGCCTCGCCCTGCGAGAAGCCGAGCGCGCGCTGGAGCACGACGACGTGCCGGTGGGTGCGGTCGTCGTGTTCGGCGGCGAGGTGATCGGGGTGGGGCACAACGAGCGCGAGCTGCGCGAGGACCCGACCGCCCACGCCGAGATGCTCGCGATCCGCGAGGCGGCACGCGCCCTCGGCTCCTGGCGGCTGCTCGACACCGTGCTCTACGTGACGCTCGAGCCGTGCGCGATGTGCGCGGGCGCGATCGTCCTCGGCCGCATCCCGCGCGTGGTCTACGGCACCGACGACCCGAAGGCGGGGGCTGCCGGCTCGGTGCTGGACGTCCTCGCCGAGCCACGGCTCAACCACCGTCCGGAGGTGGTCGGCGGCGTCCTGGCGGCCGATGCGGCGGAGCTCCTGAGGGCGTTCTTCCGCCCGCGCCGAGGAGCCTGATCGCTACCCTCCACAGTCGCTCCCTGGAGGGGTGCGAGAGTGGTTGAATCGGGCGGTCTCGAAAACCGTTGTATCGGTAACCCCGGTACCGTGGGTTCGAATCCCACCCCCTCCGCTTTGGCCGCGTTTTCTGCCCGGCGGACCGGCCGTGGCTCTGCTCGCGAGGACCCGTGGCGGTTAGGTGCCGCTACGGCACCTCAGTGGCCACGTCCCTGCCGACGAACCGTGCGTTGTCCACTTGTATGCCGCTACGGCACCCAACTGGCCACGCGGCCTCGCACCAGCCCTCGCGTGGCCGGTTACGAGCCCATTACCGCCGCTCACGCCAGCCACCCTCCCTACCAGCTTCCGTAGACGTTCGCTGGCGTTACCGAGGCCCCGGCTCACGTATGCCCCCGGGCTGCCCGGTGTCGAGGCCGTTCATCGCGGCGTCTGCTGGTGGAACGCGAGCCTCCAGCCATCCTCGCGGCGGACGTAGGGCTGGAGACCAGAGCCGACTAAGGAGCAGACCCTCGCGCGTCGCCGAGACGCCGTAGGTGACGATGCCGGCGTCCGGCGTCCAGCGCAGCTCGCGCAGGTCTTCCGGCAGCGCGCGCTGCTCAGTCGCGCCCAGGCTCGCGGGCGATCGACGCTGAGAAAACCGGCTCGCCGCGGTCTTGGAACCAGCCGACGATCCCTGGCCACTTCAACGCCTCCCTCGAAAGGAACATCACAAGATGATCGCTCGCACCTGGACGGGCGCGGTGCGCCGCGCCGACGCCGACGAATACGCCGACTACATCCGCGACACCGGCTTCACCGAGTACGGCGAGACGCCGGGCAACCGAGGCGCGTGGATCCTGCGCCGCGACGAGGGCGAGCGGACCGAGTTCATCACGCTCTCGCTGTGGGACTCCGAGGACGCGATCCGTGCCTTCGCCGGCGAGGACATCGAGGCCGCCGTGCTCTACCCCGAGGACGAGCGCTACCTGATCGACGGCGAGTCCGCGGTGGCGCACTATCGGATCGTTGGCGAGGTGACGCCCTGATGCCGGAATCGAAGCGGCTGAAGCTGGCGCGCGCCGCGTATGCGGCGTTCGACCGCGGGGATCGCCATGCGATCGAGACGCTGCTCAGCGAGGACCTCCAGTTCTTCAGCCCGCCGGACCCCGGCATCGATCTCGCCGGCTACTTCGAGTGCTGCTGGCCGCAGGCGGGGCAGAACCGTGGCTTCGACTTCAAGCGCCTCGGCGCTCGCTCGGCGACCGCCGCCTGCGGGAGATCGTCGAGCGCTTCGTCGACGCCTTCGAGCGCGGCGAGGTCGACGCGATCCTCGCCTTCCTGGCCGACGACGCCACGTTCTCCATGCCGCCGTACCCCCAGTGGGCGGAGGGCCGCCAGGCGATCGCCGGCTCGTGGCTCATGCCCGGCGGCCCACCGCCCCGGCTCCGCTACGTCCCCGCGCAGGCCAACGGACAGCCCGCCCTCGGGACCTAAGTCATCGACCCGGACAGGGGCGACTACCTTCCGCCGGCGCTCGACATCCTGACCTTCCGCGGCGACCGGATCGCCGACGTCACCGCGTTCCGGACGCCTGCGATGTTCCCGCGCTTCGGACTCCCCGACCGCCTTCGAGGGTGACGTCCTTCGACCCGCGTCGAAGGCGCGTCACGGCCGCGTTAAGCCCCGGTGGGAGGCGCCCGTCGGTCGACAGCCAGGAGCCGGCGAGGATGAGCAGCAGGCCGGCGACGGCACCCGCCCCGGGGCGCTCGCCGAGCACGGCGACGCCGAGCGCGACGGCCACCACCGGCGCCACGTAGGTGATGACCAGCGCGCGGCCCGGGCCGGCCTCGGCGACCAGCGCTCCGTAGAACACGAACGCGGCCGCGGTGCAGAAGAGGCCGAGGACCACCAGCGAGGCGATGGCCTCGCCTGACGGCATCTCGGCCGGCGGGTCGAGCGCGACGGCCGGGGTGAGGACGACCGCGGCGACGGCGAGCGCCGCGCCCATCGACGCCCGCGGGTCGAGGTCGGCCAGGTGGCGCTTGAGGACCATCGGGCCGACCGCGTAACAGAAGGCGGCGACGAGGATCGCGAGCGCGCCGACCAGCTCGTCCCCACGGCCCGCGACGTCGATCCCCACCAGCGCGACGACGCCGGCGAGCCCGAGCAGGAGCCCGACCAGCCGCGAGCCGGTGGCCCGCTCCTGGGCGTCGAAGCGGAGCGCGAGCAGCGCCACGAAGAGCGGCGCGGCGGCGATGATGATCGCGGCCAGCGACGAGGTGACGTGCTGCTCGCCGGCGGCGATGAGGGGGAACGGGAAGACGATCTCGACGATGCCGAACACGGCGATCCACCGCCACCGCCCGCGCAGCGACGCCAGCGTGCCCGCGCGCCACGCCAGCGCCAGCAGGACCGCCGCGCCGAGCACGACTCGCACCCAGGCGAGCACGATCGGGGAGACGCCGTCGTCGACCGCCACCTTGATGAACAGGTAGGGCATGCCCCACAACGTCGACACGGCGGCGAAGGCGATCCAGGCGCGTGCGCTCATGGCCGCGGAGGATAGGGTCGCCCGCATGGACGACGCCACCCTGGAGCGCCTCGCCGATCTCGTGGTCGGCTTCGGGGCCAATGTACAGCCGGACCAGATCGTGTCCGTCTCCTGCGAGCCCGGCAAGGAGCGCCTCACGCGCGCGATCGCGGCCAGCGCGTACCGTCGCGGCGCCCGGTTCGTCGACGTCGCGTGGTTCGATCCCTGGGTCAAGCGGGCGCGCATCGCGCACGCGCGCGACGAGACGCTCGACTTCGTGCCGCCCTGGTACGGCGAACGCATCCTGGCGCTGGGTAAGCACCGGGCGGCCCGCATCGGCCTCTCCGGCCCGTCGGCGCCAGGCCTGCTCGAAGATCTCGACCCCGTGCGGTCGGGCAAGGACCGGCTCCCGGCCCTCAAGGAGTCCGGCGAGGTGGTCAACGAGCGGACCACGAACTGGTCGATCATCCCCTGTCCGTCGCCGGCGTGGGCGTCGCTCGTGTTCCCCGAGCTGCAGCCGGACGACGCGCTGGCCCGCCTCGAGCAGCACGTGATGCACGTCCTGCGACTGGACGAGGACGATCCGATCGCGGCCTGGAGCGATCGTATGGACACGCTCGTCGCGGTCGCCGCCCGCCTCAGCGACCGCCGCTTCGACGCGCTCCACTACGAGGCACCGGGCACCGATCTCACCGTCGGCCTGCTCCCCGGTTCCCGCTGGCAGGCCGCGCGCTTCGAGACGATCGGCGGCATCGTCCACATGCCCAACCTCCCCAGCGAGGAGGTGTTCACGACCCCCGACCCGGCGCGCACCGTGGGGCACGTGACCTCGACGACGCCACTCGTGCTGGCCGACGGCACGGTCGTGCGCAACCTGCGCGTGCGCTTCGAGGGCGGCCGGGCCGTGCAGGTCGACGCCGACACCGCCCAGGACACGATGCGCACGATCGTCGAGCAGGACGAGGGGGCCGCCCGCCTCGGCGAGGTCGCGCTCGTCGATGCGGAAGGCCGGATCGGCAAGCTGGGCACCATCTTCTACGACACGCTGATCGACGAGAACGCCGCGAGCCACATCGCGCTCGGCCAGGGCTTCCCGTTCCTGCTCGACGATCCGAGCCCCTCGAACGAGAGCCAGATCCACATCGACTTCATGATCGGCTCGCCCGAGATGACGGTGACGGGCATGACCGCAGAGGGAGAGCGCGTCCCCGTGCTCGTACGCGGTGACTGGGGGATCTGAGCCGCTACGCTCATCGCCCTCCAGGAGAGGTGCCGGAGCGGCTGAACGGGCACGACTGGAAATCGTGTGACGGGGGTCGACCTCGTCCGAGGGTTCGAATCCCTCCCTCTCCGCTGGTTTCGAGGCGGCCGTCCTCCGTGGCGGCGGCGGCTCGCGCTGCGGGACACACGAGCGCGAGGCGCTCGACCGTGACGTCGGTTGACTCCGGGCGGATCGTGACCGCCTCGGTCGCCGCCGCGACCTCGCGCCACCTGGCGTCGATCTCCTGCACCTCGTCGGGTGCGCCAGGTAGACGATCGCGGCACGCGGCTTGCCCTCGGGCGTCCGCAGGAGCGCGCCGATGTCCAGCGGCACGCCGGCGCCCCAGGCGGCGAAAGCCGGCGAGGCGACGAGCCCGTTGCGCCGCAGCGGGAGCCCCGTGCGCTCCTTCGGCGGGAAGAACGCGTCGACGGACAGGCCGGACGCGCGGGCGTCGTGCTCGTTCACCCACGGCCGGAAGTCGCCGGGCGCGAGGTCCGGGAACGCGAGCAGCAGATGCCCCATGTCGCCCTTCGGATCGAGGATCAGCGCCGGGATGCCGGCGAGCAGCGCCTCCTTCGAGCAGCACCATCCCGAGGCGCGTCTTACCCGAGCCGGTCATGCCAACGATCACGCCGTGCGTGGTCAGGTTGGCGGAGTCGACGGCGAGCGGCTCGCCGGCGGGATCAACGCGCGAGCCGAGGAGCAGATCCGCCACGCGGCGAGTCTATGTCCGCGCGCTCGACGAGCATGGCGACGTGCGTCGATACGGACGCTGCAACGGCGCGCTTCACGGCTCCCCCCGAAATAGACATCCTGCCGAAGTTGCCTGGCAGTCTTCTACCGCGCCGCGCTGATTGTCAATCGGCAACCGTCATGGGGGCATGCGCGCCCCCGCGCGCCGCACCCGGAACCAGTGCGCCGCGTAAGGGGCGAGCTCGAGTCGCGCAGGCAGCGGGTGCTCCTCGTCGGCGAACAGGTGGACGAGCGCCTCGCCGTCGTCGACGGGCAGCGTGACCGTCACCTCGCGCCCCGCCAGTTCGTGCACCGCGACGATCGTGGAGCCGTCCCAGTCGCAGCGGTGCGCGAAGACGGACGGCTCGCCGGTCTCGAGCAGCGTCAGCTTGCCGAAGCCCAGCTCGGGACACTCGCGGCGGCGCCTGACCAGCCACTCGAACCAGTTCAGCAGCGAGCCGGGATCGCGCCGCTGTCTCGCCACGTTGACGTGCTCGGGCCCGGAGCCGCCCTTGGGGAGCGGGCGGCGGAGGCGTCCCGGGTCCTGCACCGTTGAGAAGCCGCCGTTGGGCTCGGGCGACCACTGCATGGGAGTGCGGACCGCCATGCGGCCCTCGACCTCGAGGTTCTCGCCCATGCCGATCTCCTCGCCGTAGAAGAGCACGGGCGTGCCGGGCAACGAGAAGGCGAGCGAGTAGGCCATCCGGATCGCCCGCTGGTCGCCGTCCAGCATCGGCGGCAGCCGGCGGCGGATCCCGCGCCCGTACAGCTGCATGCCGGGGTCGGGGCCGAAGCGCTCGAACACCTCCTTGCGCTCCTCCTCGGACAGCTTGTCGAGCGTGAGCTCGTCGTGGTTGCGCACGAAGCGGCCGAGCGACGCGGTCTCGGGCAGCTCCGGCATTGCCTCGAGCGCGCGGGCGAGCGTCGCGGCGTCGCCGCGGGCGAGGGCCAGGTACAGCGCCTGGTTGCCAAGGAAGTCGAGCACCATGTGCAGCTCGTCGCCGTCCTCGTCGCCCAGGAACGCGCGCACGTCCTTCGCGGGCAGGTTGACCTCGCCGAGCAGGACCGCCTCGCCGTTGCGGCGGCTGAGGTGGGCGCGCAGGTCGCGCAGCAGCTCGTGCGGATCGACGATCGCGCCCTCCGGCAGGCCGGTCGGCTCGATCAGGAACGGCACGGCGTCGACCCGGAACCCGGAGAGCCCCTGCGCGAGCCAGAACCCCATGACCTGCGCCAGCTCGTCGCGGACCGCAGGGTTGGCGACGTTGAGGTCGGGCTGGTGGGAGTAGAAGCGGTGCAGGTAGAACTGCCCCGCCTCCTCGTCCCACGCCCAGTTGGACTCCTCCTTGTCCGGGAACACGACATCGCCGGGCTTCTCCTCCGGCTTCTCGTCGCTCCATACGTAGAAGCCGCGGTAGGGCGAGTCGCGGCTCGAGCGGGCCGCCTGGAACCACGGGTGCTGGTCCGACGTGTGGTTCATCACGAAGTCGGCGATCACGCGGATGCCGCGGTCGTGGGCGGTGCGGATCAGCTCTGTGAAGTCGCCGAACGTGCCCACCGCCGGGTCGACCGAGTAGAAGTCGACGATGTCGTAGCCGTCGTCGCGGTTCGGGGAAGCGTAGAACGGCATCAGCCACAGGCAGCTGACGCCGATGCCGGCCAGGTAGTCGATCCGCTCGGTCAGCCCGGGCAGGTCGCCGCACCCGTCGCCGCTCGAGTCGTAGAAGGTCTCGACGTCGAGGCAGTAGACGATCGCGTTCTTCCACCACAGGTCGCTGGTGACCTTGATGCTCATCGCAGGCGGGGGAGGACGTGCTCGCCGAAGGCGTCGATGAACGGGTCGAGGTCTTGGCCGACGTGGTGCAACGCGAGCGCGTCGAAGCCGAGCTCGGCCCACTGCAGGAGCTGCTCGACGTGGCGCTCGAGGTCGGAGGAGACGAGCACCGTGGCGCGAACGTCCTCGGGGCGGACGAAGCGGGCAGCCTCGTCGAAGTGCTCGGTGAGCTCGAGGTCCCACGGGACCGGGGGCGCGAAGACGTTGGTGCGCCACTGGTCGTGGGCGATCTCGAGCGCCTCGCGCTCGGTGGGCGCCCAGGAGAGGTGGACCTGAAGCACGAGCGGGCCCTTGCCGCCGGCCGAGCGGTACGCGTCGATCATCCGCTCGAGGTGGTCCGTGGGGGCGTTGACGGTGGCCAGGCCGTCGGCCCACTCGGCCGCCCAGCGCGCCGTGGCCTCGCTCACCGCCGCGCCGAACAGGGGCGGCGGCCGCTTGGGCAGCGTCCACAGCCGCGCGCGGTCGACTACCACGTGGCCGCGATGGCTGACCTCCTCCCCGGCGAACAGCGCGCGCATGACGTCGACGCATTCGCGCAGGCGCGCCGTGCGCTCGGGCTTCGAGGGCCAGCGGTCGCCGGTGATGTGCTCGTTGGACGCCTCGCCGGTGCCGAGCGCGATCCACAGGCGGTCGGGGAACATCTCCACGAGCGTCGCCGCGGCCTGGGCCACGATCGCCGGGTGATAGCGCTGCCCGGGGGCGTTGACGACGCCGAAGGGAAGGCTCGTGGTCGCGAGCGCGGCGCCGAGGAACGACCACGCGAAGCCCGACTCGGCCTGCCGCGCGCTCCAGGGGGAGAAGTGGTCGGACGACATCCCGCCGTCGAAACCGGCCTGCTCCGCACGGGCGACTGCCCGAAGGAGCACGCTCGGCGGGATCTGCTCGTGCGAGCAGTGCATGGCCACGCGCATGACGGGGTTGCTACCCCGATCGCTTCGGCGGCAGGCGCGCCGCGAACGCCTCGCAGCGGCGGACCCAGCGCTCGAGGTCCGCGTCCTCGGCAACCGCCTCGGCCGCGACCATCACCCAGCCCCGGCTCGTCCGGCCCGCCATCTCGAACGGCCGCGTGCCCGGCTCGTCGGTCGCCGCGGCCTCCGGGCCTACGCGCGCGAGCAGCTCGGCACCGCGGACGCCGCAGCACATGTTGCCCGCGACGAGGAAGCCGATGCCGCCGAACATCCGCCGCTCGTCGGTGTCGGGGAGTAGCTCCCTGATCCGCTGCGCGAGGTCCTCGTCGAACGCCATGCAGATGCGAGCGTACGTCAACGGCGGCCGGGTAGGGCGGTGGCGGAGCAAACCCGCGCGGCCGGCCCTCACCTCCCTACCAGCGCAGTTTGCCGTTCGCTACGCAGCTTTCAGCAACGAACGAGCGTCAGGCAGGGCGCCCAGCGCTCGCAGAGCGCGGTCCTCGACCTGCCGCACCTGGTGCGGCTTGACGCCGAGCACGCGGGCGATCTCGGTCGGCGTGTGCGGCGGCTCGCCGCCGAGCCCGAACCGCAGCTCGAGCACTCGCCGCTCGACATGGCCCAGCTGCGCCAACGCCGCCGCAACTCCGGCTCGCTCGGCGCCCGCCATGGCCTCCTCCTCCGGCGACAGGGAGGGGGCGGCGAGGAGGTCGCCGAGGTCGGTGTCGGCGTCGTCGCCGATCGGGGCGTCGAGCGACGCGGGGCGGCGGCCGGCGCCGCGCAGGCGCTCGACCTCCTCGACCTCCCACTCGAGCGACGCCGCCAGCTCCTCGTCGGTCGGCGTGCTGCCGAGGGCGCCCGCGAGGCGGCTCTCGGCGATCTCGAGCTTGCGCACCTTGTCGGCGACCGGGATCGGGAGGCGGACGATGCGGCCCTTGTCGGCCAGCGCGCGGCCGACCGACTGCCGGATCCACAGCGTCGCGTACGTGGAGAAGCGGAAGCCGCGGCGGTAGTCGAACTTCTCGACCGCGCGCACGAGGCCGATCGTGCCCTCCTGGATGAGGTCCTGCATCGTCAGTCCCGACTCCTCGCGCTGGAAGCGCTTGGCGATGTGGACGACGAGCCGGAGGTTGGCCTCGATCATGTGGTCCTTGGCGGCGAGGTCGCCGCGCTCGACTCGACGGGCGAGGGCCTGCTCCTGGGCGGCGGTGAGCAAGGGCGTGCGCGCGATCCGGCGCAGGTACAGGGCCAGTCCGTCGTCGTGCTGCCGCTCGCTCATGCGCAGGCACTTTCGAAGGCGTTTCTCAAGCGGTCCTGAACGAACCCTCAAGGACGGCTCAAGCCTTATGCGGAGCCGACACGCGCGCACCTAGCGTCGCCGCAGAACCCTCTTCAGGAGACGAGATATGGACCGCTTGTGGACCGATGGTCCCGCCACCCGCACATACGATCCGCCCCCGCCCCGCGAGCCAGTCGGTGGTGGCGAGCCGCCGCGCACCACGAGCGCCAACGCCGCGCCGCCTCCGCCGCCGCGCGGCGGCGGCTCCCGGTGGCTCGCCGCCGTCGGCGGCGGCACGGTGTCCGCGGTGGTCGTCGCCGCCGTGCTGCTCGGCACGGGCGCCGCGGGCGGCGACGAGACGAGCGCGCCGGTGTCCACGCCTACGACGCCGGCGGTCGCGAGCCGCGGCAGCGCGACCGACAGCGACCTGGTGCGCAGCGTCTACGCCGCTGCGAGCCCGAGCGTGGTCTCCGTGCGCACCGGCAGCGGCTCCGGCACCGGCTTCCTCGTCGAGAGCGACGGCACGATCGTCACCAACGCCCACGTGGTCGGCGACGCCTCGCAGGTGCAGGTGCGCTTCGCGGACGACGGCCCGTTGCACGAGGCCGAGGTGCTCGGCGTCGACGCCTCAACCGACCTCGCGGCCCTCAAGGTCGACGAGAGCGCGGCGGAGGGCGTGCGGCCGCTCGCGCTGGCCGACTCGGGGGACGTCCAGGTCGGCGACGCCGCGGTGGCCATCGGCTACCCGCTCGGCCTCGACCGCACCGCCACGGCCGGCATCGTCTCCGGCCTCGAGCGCCAGATCCAGTCGCCCAACGGCTTCTCGATCGACAAGGTGATCCAGACCGACGCCCCGATCAACCCCGGCAACTCGGGCGGCCCGCTGCTGAACGCGAGCGGCGAGGTCATCGGCGTCAACTCGCAGATCGCCACGGCCGGTGGGAGCGGCGGCAGCGTCGGCATCGGCTTCGCGGTCCCCGCCAACACGGTTCGCGAGGTGCTGCCGGAGCTCAAGCGCGGTGCGACGCCCGAGCACCCGTACCTCGGGCTGTCGACCACCGCGGCGTCCGACGGCGGCGCGCAGGTCCAGCAGGCGACGGCCGGTGGCCCGGCCCAGCGCGCCGGCCTCGAGACGGGCGACGTGGTCACCCGCGTGGACGGCGACGCGGTCCAGGACCCGGACGACGTCGCGGCCGCGATAGACGACAACCAGCCCGGCGACGAGATCGACATTACGGTCCGCCGCGGCGGCGACGAGCGGACGGTCACGGTCACTCTCGGACGGCGTCCCGCCCAGGTTCCCGGAGGCTGAGGAAACTCTCGGGTTTCGCTTACCTTCCCTTAGTGTTCGCCCGCTTGACTGCCGCGGCATGGGGAGACTCGCATCGCGGTCGGCCTTTGCTGCGGCAGTGGGCGTCGGCGCCACCATGGTCGGCATCTCCGTCCAGGGCCTGATCGGCGTGGACGCTGAGCTGCAGCGCTCGGTTGCGGCGGCGCAGCGCCAGGTGATCGAGGAGCACGTCGTGAACGTGTCCACGCCGCGCCCGCCCTGCCCCGAGCCCGCGCGCAACGACCAAGTCTGACCCCACTAGCCTCCCGCCGGTGGGCGAGGCGTATCCCGCACCCGTGGCCGCCGCGCTGGTATTCGTCGCCTCGGGCGCCGTACTGGTGCTCGAGATCCTCGGCATCCGCCTGCTGGCACCGTACGTCGGCCTGACGCTCGAGACGACGACGGCGATCATCGGCACGGTGCTCGCCGGCATCGCCGCCGGCGCCGCAGTCGGTGGCCGCGCGGCCGATCGCCACGAGCCGCGCCGCCTGCTCGCGCTGCTGCTGACCGGCGGCGGTGCGCTCGCTGTCGCCACCGTCCCGATGGCCCGCGGGCTCGGCTCGTCGCTCGAGGGCCAGGGCGACGCCGCGGCGGTGCTGATCGCGCTGTTCGCGCTGTTCCCGCCCGCCGCGGTGCTGAGCGCGGTCACCCCGGCGGTCGCCCGTGTGCAGCTGCGCGACCTCTCCAGCACCGGCTCGGTCGTCGGCCGGCTATCGGCGTGGGCCACGGCCGGCGCCCTGCTCGGCACGTTCGCCACCGGGTTTGTGCTCGTGCCGCTGCTGCCCACGGACGTCGCGGTGCTCGCCGTCGGCACCGTCCTGCTCGCGCTCGGCGCCGCCGTGGCGCTCAAGGGCGGCGGCACGCGCGGGGTGGTGGTCGCGCTCGTCGTGACCTCCGTGGCGATTGGCGCGGCGACCGCCGCGGCCGGCTCGCCGTGCGACGCCGAGACCGCGTACCACTGCGCGAAGGTGCTCGAGGATCCGTGGCGGTCCTCAGGCCGGGTCCTCGTGCTCGAGGACCTCCGGCACTCGTACGTGGACCTTGCGGACTCGCGGCACCTGGAGTTCGACTACATCCGCTGGATCGGCGACGCCGTCGACGCCATGCCGGCCGGCCCGCTCGACGCAGTCTTCCTCGGCGGCGGCGGCTTCACGCTGCCGCGCTACCTGACCGCCACGCGCCCCGGCACGCGGTCGCACGTGCTCGAGGTCGACGGCGACCTCGTGACGCTGGCGCGCGAGCGGCTCGGCCTGCGCACCGGCCCGGCGCTGAGCGTCCGCGTGGGTGACGCGCGGGTCACGCTGCGCGACGAGCCGGACGCCTCGGCGGACCTCGTCGTCGGCGATGCGTTCGGCGGCCGCTCGATCCCCTGGCACCTCGCCACCGCCGAGTTCGCCCGTGAGATCCGCCGCGTCCTGCGTCCCGGCGGCCTGTACGCGCTCAACGTCATCGACCACGCGTCGCTCAGCCTCCTGCGCGCCGAGGTCGCGACGCTTCTCGACACCTTCGAGGACGTCCGGGTCATCACCCACGACGAGCTGGGCGGCGGCAACTTCGTCGTTCTCGCCTCGGACCGGCCGCTCCCCGCAGACATCCGCTCGACCGCGCGCGGTGCCCGCACGCTGGACGGCGCCGCCGCGGAGCGGCTGGCCGGCGACGCTGACCCGTTGCGCGACGACGACGCCCCCGCGGATCAGCTCCTCACGCCGCGCGCATGACGCCCGAGCCCGAGGAGGTCCGCCGGATCGTCGCCGTCGAGCCCCCCGTGCTGCGCAATCTGCAGATCACGGAGTGCTACTCGCGCCTGGCCGCGGCCATGGCCGAGCGCGAGCCCGGAGGCGCGAACTGGTGCACCTTCGCCACCTGGGCGTCGCGCCAGGCGGGCCGGACGATCCGCGGCGAGGACATGCTCGAGCACCTCCGCGCGGAGCTCGGCCGCAGCGCCGACCTGCTGCATCCGCTGGCGTCGCTGTGGCGCGCGCTCCTCCGACACGGCCTGCTGGACACCACGAGCCGCCTCGGCCGGATCACGGCCGCCCTGCACACGCCGTTCGACGCCGTCGAGCTGGCCAGTGACGCCGTCGCCCGCGGCAACCGCAAGGTGTTCGCGGAGATCGGGTTGGAGTTCGCCCGGTACCTGCACGCGCCGGACTTCGATGCGTTCGCGGCCGAGCTGCCCGGGCCTCTGCGCCAGGCGTTCACGCACTACGAGCAGGCGCGCCGCACGGCCGATCCGAAGGAACGCACCGAGCTGTGCCTGCTCGCCAACCTCGAGATCGGCCTGCACGAGCAGACGCGGCTGCAGCCCGAGATCCGCGAGGCGCTCGACGCGGCTACCGGCTCGGGTGCGCCCCTCTGGCGACGCATCACCGGCTGGCCGCTGCAACGCCAGCTCAGCCGTCTGAGCCGGGAGGTCATCACGAGCAGCCTGATGGTCCTCACGCTTCCGGGGACCACGCTGGCGCTGGGCCGTCACCTCGACGCGCCGTATCCGGAGACGCTCGCCGCTCTCGCGAACCCGGAGCTCGAGCGGCTCCTCGCCCGCTTCGAACCCGTCCCACCGGCGCTCGACGACTGCGGCGCCCGCGACTGGGCCGAGCTCACGCAGCGGATGCACTACGTCGTGCACCTGTTCCGGGCCTTCCACGAGCGCGCCGACCTGGCGGCGCCGCCGTTCACGCCGGAACAGGTGGAGCGCCTTCGCGCCGGGCAGCTTCCCGACGGAGCGCTGTAGGGAACTCGACCTCCGCGACCAGCCCGCCACCGGGGCGGGCGTCCAGCCTGACCGCGGCGCCGTGGGCGTCGGCCACCGCGCGCACGATCGAGAGCCCGAGGCCGGCGCCCGGGCCGTCGGAGTCGCGATGGAGACGCTCGAACGGCTCGGCCAGGCGGCGGACGTCGGCCGGCTCGATCACCGGCCCCGTGTTCTCGACCCGCACGAGCCCGGGCCGGGTCGTGACCTGGACCTGACCGCCGGGGTGGTTGTGGCGGACGGCGTTCTCTACGAGGTTGGCGACCAGCCGCTCCACGAGCGGGCGGTCCGCGCTGAGCGGCGCCGGCTCGGCGTCGACCCCCACGTCGACGCCGCGCAGCGCCGACTCGGCGGCCGTGGTCGAGGCTGCCGCGTGCGCCGCCCGCGCGAGGTCGACGCGCTCGCGCCGCGGCACGGCCTGCTGGCTGCGGGCGAGCACCATCAGGGAGTCGAGCAGCGCCTGCGTGCGGTCGGCGGCCTCGAGTACGACCTCGCCCATGCGGCGCAGCTCGGCGGCGTCGGCGTCCGGGTCGGCGAGCGCGACCTCCACCTCGGCGCGGATGACGGTCAGCGGCGTGCGCAGCTCATGGCTGGCGTTGGCGACGAACCGGCGCTGGCCGTCGAACGCGGCGGCCAGGCGGTCGAGCATCCCGTCGACGGTGTCAGCGAGCTCGCGCAGCTCGTCCTCCGGCCCATGCATGTCGATGCGCTCGTCCATGCGCTCCTGGGTGACGCGGTGCGCGAGCCCGGTCACGCGGCGTACAGGCGCGAGCGCGCGGCCGGCGACCACGTAGCCGAGCGCCGCGGCGACGATCAGCGTGCCCGCGAGCGCCAGCATGAGCTGGGCGTCGAGCTGCGCCAGCGCCCGGTCGCCGAAGGCGGGCGGCAGCGTGCGCCCGACCTGACGGTGGACGATCCACGACGTGATCGCGAGCAGCAGCGCGCCGCAGCCGCCGAAGAGCAGCGTGTAGAGGACGGTGAGTCGGAGTCGGAGGGTCACACGCGATAGCCGGCGCCGCGGACGGTGTGCACGACGGGGGGATCCCCGAGCTTGCGCCGCAGTGTCATCACGGTCATGCGGACCGTGTTCGTGAACGGGTCGGTCCCCTCGTCCCAGGCGCGCTCGAGCAGCTCGTCGGGGCCGACGACGGCGCCCTCGGCCTCCATCAGCACCTGCAGCACGGCGAGCTCCTTCGGCGCGAGGTCGACCGGCCGCCCGGCACGCGTGACGGTTCTGCGGGCCGGGTCGAGCTCGACGTCTCCCGCCACCAGCACGGGTGGGCGGGGAGCGCCGTTGCGACGCGCGAGCGCACGCGTGCGCGCCACGAGCTCGGCGAACCGGAACGGCTTGGAGAGGTAGTCGTCGGCGCCGAGGGCGAGCCCGCCCACCAGGTCGTCGACGCCGGCGGCGGCGGTGAGCATGAGCACCTTGGTATCCGGCCGCCGGCCGGCCAGCGTGCGGCACACCTCGTCGCCGTGCACCTCGGGAAGGTCGCGGTCCAGCACGACGACGTCGTACGGAGCCGCGAGCGCCTTGCGCAGCGCCGAGGCGCCGTCGCGCGCGAGGTCGACCGCCATGCCCTCGCGCCGCAGCCCGCGGGCAACGGCGTCGCCCACCCGGGGCTCGTCCTCGGCGATCAGCACGCGCATACGCGCGCAGCTTGGCCGCTACGCCTGAACGAGCGAGAAACCGCGCCTAAACGCTACGTGAGGAGGATCACGAGCACGATGACGGCGATGATGAGCGCGATGATGGCGATCGTCCGGGTGTTCATGCGACAAGATATACCCCGCGAGGCGGACGTCTCAGTCGACAGGCGGTGGCGCCGAGAGTACGGACATCGGCGCCGGCTCCGGCGCGGCGCCGGAATCGTCGACCACGCCGAGGGTCTCGAGCTCCACCACCATCACGATGTGACGCACGGCCAGCGCCAGGAACTCGTGACGTTCCACCGCGCGTGAGCCGTCCAGCCGCCGGACCTGGGCGTCGGTGAGCGCGAGGAACTCTCGCTCGTGCGCGTTGAGGAAGTCGGTCGTGCGCGAACGGAAGCCCTCGTGCGGCAGCTGGAGGGTGGCCTCGATCTCGTGGCGCTCGGTCTCGAGACGGACGCGTTCGCGGCGGAAGTGCATGCGGGGGAGTATCGGCCATCGCCCCGAGCCGCTGTAATAGGATCCCCTCCCACCCCCGCCGATGTTGGACGTCGACGCGATCATGGCGCCGTGGTGGGAGCGCCTCCGGCACGACGTCGGCGGCCTCTCGCTGTTCGACGCCCACACGCACATCGGCGACGACGATCCCGACGGGATGCGGCAGACGCCGGACCAGCTGCTGGCCGCGCTCGGTCGCGCAGGCGCCCGCGGCGTCGTCTTCCCGCTGCACGAGCCGTCCGGCTACCCGGCGGCCAACGACCGAGTGCTGGAGGCCGCCGCAGCGTCCGGCGGCCGGCTCGTCGGCTTCTGCCGCGTGGACCCGCACGCGGACGCGGTGGCCGAGGCCCGCCGCTGTCTCGACGCGGGCGCGCGCGGGATCAAGCTCCACCCGCGAGCGGAGCGGTTCACGCTCGGCGAGCCTGCGGTCCGCGACCTCGTGGCGCTCGCCGACGAGCGCCGCGTATGCGTGCTCATCCACGCCGGCCGCGGGATCCCGGCGCTCGGCCAGGACACCGTCCGGCTGTCCGGCGAGTTCGCTGGCGCCCGGCTGATCCTCGCGCACGCCGCGATCTCCGACCTCGCGTGGCTGTGGCGGGTGCTCCCGGAGCACCCCAACCTGTTCGTCGACACCGCGTGGTGGAACCCCAGCGACCTGATCGCGCTGTTCACGCTCGTCCCGCCCGCGAACATCCTGTGGGCGAGCGACTCGCCGTACGGGCTGCCGCTGACCGCGGCCACCTCGCACCTGCGGCTCGCTCTCCAGGCGGGGCTGGGGCGAGCGGCGCTGCGGTCGATCGCCGGCGGCCAGGTCGAGCGCCTCGTGGCCGGCGAGCAGCCCGCCGACGCGGGGCCGCCTCCGGGAGCGCCGCACGCGCTGGATCCGCTGCTCGAGCGCACGATCTCCCACCTCGCCCAGGCCTGCGCGCGCACATTCGCGGCCGCGGGCGTGGACGAGCCGGTGGGGCTCGCCCGTCTCGCGTGCGCGGTAGGGGAGGACGGCCCGCACGCGCCCCTTTTCTCCGCGCTACTGGGGCTGCTCGACGCCTACGAGGCGCTGCTCGCGCCACCGCCGCCGGGCCAGAGGTACCCGGTGGCCACGCGGCTTCTCGTCGCCGCCGCGAACCTCGCGCGCACGCCCGACGTGCCGCTTCCGGACCTGGCGGCCACGCCACCGCCGGTCCGCGCCCGGGCCGAGGCCTAAGGGCCCGTGCAGGAATTACTGACGCGTTTGGGCGCCGTCTCGCGGCGCCAGGCCCCACCGCGATGCTCAACGGGCTGACGCCCGCCTGCGCCCGCGTGCGGCGCCTGGCATCCACGACCCGGGGCCCAAACCCGCCACGAATCGCCACATGGACCCTAACCTGTCCCGCGATGTGGGCCGTGGTCTTCGCGCTGCTCGCCGCCGCCGCGGGAGGCGGCGGGGGCGACCTCGCCGGCCGGACGGTCGTGCTCGACCCCGGCCACAACGGCGGCAACGCCGCCCACCCGGAGATCATCAATCGGCTCGTCCCCATCGGCCATGGCCAGCGCAAGGCGTGCAACACGACCGGCACGCAGACGGCGTCCGGCTACCCCGAGCCGCGCTACACGCTGTCGGTCGCCCGCACCGCCGCGCGGATCCTCCGGCGCGAGGGCGCCGAGGTCGTGCTCACCCGCCGCGGGAACCGCGGCGCCGGCCCGTGCATCGACCGCCGGGCGCGGATCGGCAATCGCGCACGCGCCGACGCCGTCGTCTCGATCCACGCCGACGGCGGCCCCCCAGGCGGGCGCGGTTTCCACGTGATCCGCCCGTCCTGGATCGAGGGTCTGACGGACGACATCCACGATGCCTCGCGCCGCCTCGGCCGCGCGCTGCGGCTCGCGTACGAGCGGCGGACCGGCCTCCCGCGGGCCACGTACCTCGGCGGAGACGGGCTCGTCGCGCGCTCCGACCTCGGCGGCCTGCGCCTCTCGGACGTGCCCGCGGTATTCATCGAGACCGCGAACATGCGCAACGCCACGGACGCGGCCAAGCTGCGCTCGCCGCGCTTCCGCCGGCGCATCGCGCGCGGCATCGCCGACGGGGTGCGGCGGTACCTCGCGCCTTGAGCCCGGCGTCGCGTACGCCGACGATGAAGGCGATGGACCGCATCGAGATCATCAGGTTCGACCGCGGCGGGCTCCGCGCCTGGGAGCCGGCGTGGCGCTCGCTCGAGCAGCGGGCGCCCGACGCCGCGCCGTTCGTGTGCTTCGACTGGCTCGCTGCCTGGGCCGACGTGTACGCGCCCGCCCGGCTCGCGGTCGTGCGCGTGGGGGACGGGGCCGAGCCGCTCGCGCTCGGGCTCGTGGAGGTCGCGCGCGGCGGGCGCTGGCGGTTCGCCGGCCGGCCTGTCGCCGGCGAGCGCGGCCTGCTGGCCGAGGCCGCCGCCCGCGATCGCGCGTGGCGCGCGCTGGGCGCGTGGCTCGAGACGAATCCCCGGCGCTGGGCGACGCTCGAGACGGCCGGACTGCCCGCGGCCGCGGCGTCGGCGCTGCCCGCCGGCCCCCGCGGCGCGACCGAGGTGCCCATGCTGACGATCCCGGACAGCTTCGAGGGCTACCTCGCGGAGCGGCCCGGCCGGACGCGCACCCGCTATCGCCGCGCCCTGCGCCGGGTCGCCGAGGAGGGCGCGGTGCTGGGGCCGGTGGCCGACGGCGAGGTCGGGCCCGCGCTGCACGACTTCGTCGTCCTCCACGGGCTCCGCGCGGCCTCGAAGGGCGAGCGCCACGCGGCGGTCGACGGCCGTCTCGAGCGGGTGCTGGCGGCGCTCGACGGTGCGCCGTCGGTGCGGCTGCGCGTGCTCGAGCTCGCCCACGGCGGGCGCCGCGTGGGCGCCACCGTTCGGCTCGAACGGCCCGGCGGCACGTGGTTCTACAACAGCGGCTTCGACCCCGAGGCCGCCTGGCTGGCGCCGGGAATCATGCTCGCGCTCGCGTCGATCCGGGACGCGATCGACCATGGGATCAGCCGCATCGACCTCGGCGCCGGGGCCCAGACGTACAAGCTCGTCCTCGGTGGGGTGGTGGAGGAGCGCTTCGACGTCCTCGCCGCGTCGCGGTCACCGCGCGGGCGGCTCCTGGGCGCGGCGGAGGCCGCCTACCGCGAGGCTCGCGCACGGGTGCCGGTCCGCACGCTCGCCCGCCGGCTGCTCGGACGCGGCTCGTGAGCGCCGTCCGCACGATCGCCCGCAACACCTCGGTGCAGGCCGGGGCCGAGGTGCTGGGCAAGGTGGCGTCGCTCGCGTTCTTCGTCGTCATGGCGCGCGAGCTGGGCCAGGACGGGTTCGGCGCCTTCACGTTCGCGCTCTCGCTTGCCCTGCTCACGACCGCCGTCGCCGGCCTCGGGCTCGACGACCTGATCGGCCGCGACGTCTCGCGCGAGCCCGCCATCGCGCCGCGGCTGATGACCGACGCGCTGCTCGCGCGGGCGGCCTCCGGGGCGCTCGCGATCGTCGCCGCGGTGGCGATCGCGTGGATCGGCGGGTCGGACGCCGACACGCGCCTCGCCGTCGCCCTGCTCGCGTTCGCGGCGGCGCTCGAGACCGCGTCGAAGGTGTTCCACGCCACCTTCCAGGGGCTCGACGACCTGCGGCCGGTCGCCGCCGCGCTCATCCTCCAGCGGATCTTCACCGCCGTGGTCGGCGTGGCGCTCCTGTTCGCCGGCCAGGGGCTCGTGACGATGGCGGCCGTGTACCTGGCCGGCGCGGTGCTCGCGCAGGCCTACATCGCCCTGCGACTCCACCGCCGCGGCGTGCGGCCCGAGCGCCGCCCGTCCGCTGCGCGCTCGGCCATGCTCGTCCGCGCGTCGGCCGCGCTCGGTATCACGGTCCTGCTCGACACCGTCCTGTTCCGGATCGACGCCACGATGCTCTCCTTCATGAAGACCGACGAGGACGTCGGCATCTACGGTGCCGCCTACCGCCTGCTCGAGAGCACGCTGTTCCTCTCCTGGGCGTTCGTCGCCGCCCTGCTGCCCACGCTCTCCCGGCTGTCGGCGACCTCGTCGCCCCCGGTCGGGCAGGTCTACGAGCTGGGCACGAAGCTGATCGTCGCCGCCCTGCTCCCGCTCGGCACCGGCTTCGTCCTGTTCGCGGAGCCGGTGGTGGACGCGCTGTACGGAGCCGAGTACGCCGAGGCGGTGGGTGCCGTCCGCCTGCTCGGCGGCGCCGCGGCGCTGTACGGGATCGCCTACCTTTCCGCCTCGACGCTGTTGGCTCAGCGCCGCCAGGCGGTGCTCCCGTGGGCGACCGGGGCCGTGCTCGCCGTGAACGTGACGCTCAACCTGGTGCTCATCCCGCCCCTCTCGTACGACGGCGCGGCTCTCGCCACCTCGATCTCCGAGCTGCTGCTCGCGGTCGTGCTCTCCGTGGCCGTGTGGCGCGTCACCGGCGCGATCTCGCTGGGCCGCGTGCTCGCCGGGCCGGTGGCGGGGTGCGCGGCCCTGGCCGCCGTCGCGGTCGTGGCAGGTGCGAGTCTCGCGACGCTCGCGTTCGGCGCCGCCGCCTACACGGCTGTTTTGCTGATCGTCGAGCGCCGTCTGTACCCCGCCGACGTGCGGCTGCTGCTCGGCGTCGTCCGCCGGCAGCGGCCGATCAGCGATGCGAGCGGCTGACGGACGGCCACCGCTGGCGCTCGTCTACCACGGGGTGGCGGACGTGCCGCGGCGCCGCGACCCGCATGGCCTCTGCATCCCGCCCGGCGCCATGCGGCGGCAGATCGCCTGGCTGCGGCGGCGGGGCTACGCGCTCATCACGTTCGGCGAGCTCGTGCGCCGCACCGCGGAGGGCTCCGGCGCCGGCCTCGCCGCGCTGACCTTCGACGACGGCTTCGCGGACAACCTGCACGCGCTCGTGCCGCTGCTCGGCGGCCTACCGGCCACCGTTTTCGCGGTCTCCGGCTGGCTCGGCAGCGAGCACCCGGACGTCGCCGGCGCGCGCATCCTCGATCCCGACGAGCTGCGGCGCCTGCACGCCGCAGGAGTGGAGATCGGCGCCCACACGGTCACGCATCCCGACCTCACCCAGCTCACCCGGGAGGCCGCGCGCGAGCAGCTCGAGGGCAGCCGCACCGCGCTGGAAGCGATCCTGGAGACGCCGGTCACCTCGGCCGCCTATCCCTACGGCCGCGCGACCGCCGAGACGGTGCACGCGTGCGCCGCGGCCGGGTTCAGCGCTGCCGGCCGCACCACCGGCCAGGGCGCGCCGGACCGGCCGCTCGACTTCCCGCGCCAGGACATGAGCGACGGCGCCTCGCTGCTCGGCCTGCGGCTGAAGGCCGCGGACCGCTACGAACCGCTGATGCGCCACCGTCCGGTGCGCGCGGTGCGCCGCGTGCGGCGGGCCGTCGTCCGCGCCCTGCCGTGATGCTGTCGATCGTCATCCCCACCAAAGACCGGCCGGCGCTGCTCGCCGACACGCTCGCCTCGCTCGCCGGCTCCGAGCCGCTCCCCGGCGAGGTGATCGTCGTGGACGCATCCGCCGGCGACGCGTCGCGCGCGGTCGTCGAAGCAGCGCAGGCGGCGACCCCCGGGATCGTGTTCCGCCATCTGCGCAGCGCGCCCGGCGCCTGCCGCCAGCGCAACCTCGCACTGCACGAAGTGCGCGGCGCCGTCGTCGCCTTCCTCGACGACGACGTGACCCTCGCGCTTCGCTCGCTCGCCCGCCTCGTCGCGCCGCTCGCCGAGCCGGACGTCGTCGGGGTCACGGGCAAGGTCGTCGAGCCCTCGCCGCGGCGCATCCAGACCAAGCACTCGCCCTTGCGCCGCTTGCTGCCGGGCGCGGGCGCGCAGGGCACGATGATGCGCTGCGGCTACCCCAACCGGCTGTGGTCGGTCGACGAGCCGCACGCGGTGGAGACGATGAACGGATGCTTCATGGCCGCGCGGGCGGACGACGCGCGTGCGGTCGGCTTCGACGAGCGGCTCGAGGCGCCCGGCGGGTACGCGCTGCTCGACGACGAGGACTTCGCGTACCGGTTGTCGCGGCGCGGGCGGCTGCGGTACGTGCCCGAGGCGGTGATCGAGCACCGCAACGCGGGCTTCTCCTCGTCGCGCGCGCGGGAGTTCAATCGCAGCCTCGTCCGCAACCGCCGGCTGACGTTCCTCAAGAGCTTTCGCGCGACGCCTGCCGCCCGCGTCCAGTGGTGGACCCTGATGGCGATCCACGTGCTGCACCGGGCCGTCCAGCGTGACTGGGCGGGCGCCCGCGGCCTGCTCGAGGGCCTGCGCGACGTCGCACGAGGGAGCGCCCCATGAGCCCGCCCCCGGTCCGGGTCGCGTTCGTCTCCTCGCACGCGCTCCCCGGCGGCTCGGAGCGCTACCTCGAGCTGCTGGTCGGCGCACTCGGCCCCGAGTGGGTGGCGGGCGTGGTGTCGCTGCAGGACGGGTGGCTCGTGGACCGGCTGCGGGAGGCCGGGCATCCGGTCGCAGTCGTGCCGGCCGGCCGGCGGCTCGGCATCCTCCCGGCCGCCGTCCGCCTGCGGCGGGTGCTGCGGTCGCGCCGCCCGCAGGTCGTCCACGCCAACGGGGTCAAGGCGGCGCTCGTCGCCGCGCTGGCGATGACCGGAACGGGCATCCCGGTGATCTGGGTCAAGCACGACTTCTTCTGGGACGGCCCGCTAGCGCGCTGCGTCGCTCGCCTCTGCCGGCAGGTCGTGGGTGTGAGCGCCGCGGTCGTCGAGGGCCTCCCCGCGGAGCGCGTGCACGTCGTTCCGAACGGGATCGCGCCGGCGCCGGTGGACCGCGCCGCCGGGCGCGCGCGGCTGCTCGGCCTGTTCGGCCTGCCGGAGGCCGCCCGCGTCGTGCTCCTGCTCGGGCGCCTGCACCGGGTCAAGGGTGCGGCCGCCCTCGTGGAGGCGGCGGCCGGCGTGCTCGCCCGCGTGCCCGGCGTCCACTTCGGCCTCGTCGGCGGTGAGGATCCCGGCGAGCCCGCGGTCGCGGACGAGGTCCGTGCCCGCGTGGGGGCGCTCTCCCTGGAGCGCGCGGTCACGCTGCTCGGCCATCAGGACGACCCGCAGGCACTGATGGCGGGCGCCGACGTGGTCGCGATCCCCAGCGGCCCGCACGCGCCGGGGCTGCGCGGCGAGGGCTTCGGCATGGTCGCGATCGAGGCGATGGCTGCCGGCACGCCGGTCGTCGGCCTCGCGGCCGGCGCGCTGCCCGAGGTGGTGGGCGACGCCGGGCTGCTCGTGCCGCCGGGCGATCCCGGCGCGCTGGCGGACGCGCTGGTCCGCGCGCTCACCGACGAGCCGCTGCGCGCCCAGCTGGCGGAGGCCGGCCGGCGGCGCGTCGCCAAGCGCTTCACGCTCGAGCGCATGGCCGACGCCATGCGGGTGCGCTATCGCGAGGCTAGAGGTTGGCCTGGGCCGCGGCCCAGTCCCGCAGATTCCCCGCGAGGTCCGGCCGGGCGGCGCTGACCTCGACGACCGCGTCGGCCGGGATGTTCGCCCGGCGCGCGGCGGCGATGACGACGTCGGGCGAGGGCGCTTCGTAGAGGCAGTACGTGCGCCGCCGGTCCGCGCTCAGGAACGAGAAGAGCCAGCGGACGCCCTCGTCCGCGTTGATCTCGTCGATCAACCGGATGTCGTCGCTCGACAGGTCGAGCTGTTCGGCGAACGTCCGCTCGATGACATAGAGCGGCATGGTCCGAGGATCGTACCTGGGTCGCTACGTGCTGACGAGGCCGTGCCGGTGCGCGTACGACGCGGCCTCGGTCCGGTTGGCGCAGCGGGTCTTGCGCAGGATGCTGCGGATGTGGTTCGCGGCGGTGTGCTCGCTGATGAACAGCGCCCCGCCGATCTCGCGGTTGCTGAGCCCCTGGGCGACCAGTCCGAGGATCTCCACCTCGCGCGACGAGAGGCCATCGGGGCCGGCGGGCGCGGGCGTGCCGAGCGCCCGGATGCGGGCGAGCAGCGCCGCCATCCCGATCCGCTCGGCGAGCGTCGCCGCCTCGCTGAGCAGGGCGGCCGCCCGCTTGCGGTCGCCGCCGTCCCGTGCACGCAGCAGGCAGGCGTACTCGTAGGCGGTGTGGGCGAGCCACGTCACCGCTCCCATCCGGCGGTTCAGCTCCATCGCGCGCTCGAAATGCGCCTCGGCCCGGTCCCACTCCCCGAGCGTCCGCGCGAGCATGCCGAGGTAGCGGTCGGCCGATCCGTAGCAGGAGACGAGATGGCCGATCATCACATTGGCGCCCGCGTACGGCTCCAGCTCGGGGTACACGAGCGCGGCCGTCGCCTCGTCGCCGAGCGCCGCGCACGCGTCGGTCAGGTAGGCGAGCGTGGCGAGCCACAGCGACTCGCGGAACGGCTCGAGCCCGT
This sequence comes from Solirubrobacteraceae bacterium, assembly GCA_036257565.1. Taxonomy (GTDB): domain Bacteria; phylum Actinomycetota; class Thermoleophilia; order Solirubrobacterales; family Solirubrobacteraceae; genus DASSUW01. The sequence continues at coordinate 43,161 of DATAFH010000107.1, forward strand.
CGGCCACCACTCTGGCGAGCTCGCGCCGCGCCTCGGTCTCCATGCCGAGCTCGACGAGCACGGACGCGAGCCCGGGCCGCCACGGCCCCTCCCGCCCGGGGTCGGCGGCGAGGATCCTGATCACGGGAGCCAGCTCGGCGAGCCGTCCCTGCTCGCGGCGGACGCCGAACATCTCGATCCCGTAGGCGCCGGCAGCGTCCCGCCCGGTGAGCAGCTTGCTCCACTCGTTCGAGCGCCGCGCCCGCGCCTCGGCCTCCTCGAGCAGGCCGTCGCAGAGCGCCATCGCCGACCCGTAGTGCTCGGCCACGTGGAGCATGAACGGCTGCGCCGTCTGCTCGGCCATCTCGCGCAGCGCGACGATCTCGCGCCGGGCGGCGCCGTGGTCGCACAGCGCCACGAAGGCCGGCACCCGCCACGACGTCGCCTCCGCGACGATCTCGGTGTTGCCGAGCTCGCTGCCGAGGTCCCTCGCCTCCGTCAGCATCTCGACGATCTCCTCGAGCGTGCTCGTCCCGCGCGACCAGTACGCGCGCATGAGCGTGGTGGCCAGGCCGGTGCGGTCGCCCAGGCCACGGGCCATCGCGATCGCGTTGCGGCGGACGATCGCGCCGCGATCGTGCTCGCCCCGGAAGTCCAGCGCGCGGGCGAGGCCGCTCAGCAGCCCGACGCGCAGCTCCGAGCGCTCGTCGCCGAGCGCCGCGGCCGCCTCCTCGAGCATCTCGGCCGCGCCCGCGTCCGCGATCCCGGGGCGCCAGCAGGCGTTCTCGAAGCCGATCGCCGCGCGGGCCAGCAGCGCGCCGTCGCCCAGCTCGCGCGCGATGTCGGCCGTCGCGCGGAAGGCCTCGAGCGCGCCGAGGGCCTTGCCGGCGCGGTGGCTGGCGTCGCCGAGCTCGAGGTAGACCTCCGCGCGCTCCGCCGGGTCGTCGATCCGCAGCTCGAGCGCGGTGCGCAGCCGCGCGGCGGCCTCCTCGAAGGCGAGCGCCGCGGTGGCCGCCCGCGCCGCGAGGACGTTGAACTGGACGCCGCGAGCGGCCCCGCCGAACGGCGTGGCCGCCGCGAAGTGGTGCGCGAGGTCGGCGAGTGCGCGGCCCGACCGCCCCTCGCCGCGCTCGAGCGCCTCGCCCACGTGCAGGTGCAGCTCGGCGCGCCGGAGCCCGGACAGCCGGTCGTAGAGCGCCCGCCGTACGAGCTCGTGCGTGAACCGGTAGGCGAGCCGGTGCGACGGGAGCTCCTCGACCATCCCGCTGCGGACCGCCTCGTCGAGCGCCGCGAGCAGCTCCGGCTCGCGGAGCCCGGCGGCCGCCCGCACGACGTCGAGCCCGAACTCGGAGCCTGCCACCGCCATCAGCTCGAGCAGGTCGGTGGTCCGGGGCGCGAGGCGGGAGAGCCGCTGGCTGACGACCTCCCGTACGCTCTCCGGCGTGGCCAGCTCGGTGAGCGGCCGGGTGAGCCGGACCTCGCCGCCGGTGACCTCAACGACCCGCGTCTCGACGAGCGCCCGCCACAGCTCGCAGACGAGGAACGGGTTGCCGCCGGTGACGTCGCTGATCGTTCGCGCCAGCTCGGGCGGCCCGCCGCCGAGGCTGCCCTCGGCCGCGCGGCGGACGAACTCGTTGACCTCCTCGCCGGAGAGGCCGCCCAGCCGCAGCCGGAGCACGTGGTCGGAGCGGCGTAGATCGGCGAGCGTCTCCGACAGGGCCTCCGGGACGTCGGCCTCGGTGTCGCGGAACGTGGCGAGCAGCAGCACGCGCGCGTTGCCGGCCGCCCGTGCCAGGTGGCGCAGGAGCAGGAGCGTGGGCGCGTCGGCCCAGTGGCCGTCCTCGAGCACGAGCACCACGGGCCGGCGGCCGACGCCGGCAAGCAGGTCCGTCACCGCGGTGTGCAGCCGGTGGCGCTCGGTGTCGGGGTCCGCCGGGACCGGCCGCGGCAGGCCCGCCACGCGCAACGGCAGGTCGGGGAGCAGGCGCGTCAGCTCGCCGCCGGTGGTGCCGAGCGCCGCCCGCAGCTCGACCGGGTCGATGACGCGCGCGAGGTGGTCGAGCGCCTCGACGAACGGACCGTACGGCATGCGCACCACGGCGTCGCAGGCGCCGTAGAGGACAAGCGCGCCGCCGGCCGCCGCGTCGCGGGCGAACTCGCGCACGAGGCGGCTTTTCCCCGAGCCCGGCTCGCCGCCCAGCAGCACGACGCGGCGGCCCTCGCCGTCGGCCATCGGCATCAGCGCCCGCAGCGTCTCCAACTCGGCGGAGCGGCCGACGAAGGGAAACGTCGACGAGAGGCGGAGCGGGCCGGGGAGGTCGTGCATACCGAGCTGATCGAGACCATAGTCAGACCTGATCATCCGCGCCCGAATCTCCTGGCTCCGGCGGAATACAAGTCGGTCAGGGCGCGTCATGACAGGAGGGCATCCGCCCCGTAGCGTCGACCCCAGGACACAACCAGGAGGACGAGACGTGAGCACGGTCATATCCCCCGCGCAGGCGCGCCGGGAGCTCTCCGGTTTTCAGGGACGGCTGATCGCCCCGGACGACGTCGACTTCGACGACGCGCGCAAGGTCTACAACGCGATGATCGACCGACGCCCCGGGCTCATCGCCCGCCCGGCGACGATCGACGACATCGCGAACGCCATCGGCTTCGCGCGCGAGCACGACCAGCGGCTGGCCATCCGAGGCGGCGGCCACAACGGCGCCGGGCTCGGGACGGTCGACGACGGCGTCGTCATCGACATGTCGATGTTCAAGGACGTCGAGGTCGACCCGCACAACCGCACGGTGCGCGTGGGCGGCGGCTGCACGTGGGGCGAGGTGGATCGCGAGACGAACAAGCACGGGCTCGCCACCCCCAGCGGCATCATCGGCACGACCGGTGTGGGCGGCCTCACGCTCGGTGGCGGCCTCGGCCATCTGACGCGCAAGTGCGGCCTCGCGATCGACAACGTGATCGAGGCCGATCTCGTGCTCGCCAGCGGCGAGCAGGTGCGCGCGAGCGCCGATGAGCACCCGGACCTGTACTGGGCGATCCGCGGCGGCGGCGGCAACTTCGGGGTTGTGACCTCGTTCCTGTTCCGGCTCCACGAGGTCGACACCGTGATCGCCGGCCCGACCTTCTGGGCGGTCGAGCAGAGCGCCGAGGTCCTCTCGGCCTACCGCGAGTTCCTGCCCGACGCCCCGCGCGAGCTCAACGGCTTCTTCGCCTTCGCCACCGTGCCGCCGGCCCCGCCCTTCCCCGAGGAGCTCCACCTGCGCAAGGTGTGCGGGGTCGTGTGGTGCTACGCCGGCCCCGACGAGGACGCCGCGGCCAAGGCGATGGCTCCGCTGCTGGACTCCCTTCCCGAGCCGCTCCTCCACGGCCCTGCGCCCATGCCGCACCCGGCCATCCAGAGCGCCTTCGACGACCTCTACCCGAAGGGCGACCAGTGGTACTGGCGGGCCGACTTCGTGAAGGAGGTCCCGGACGAGGCGGTCGCGTCCCACGCCCGCTTCGGCGAGGCGTTGCCGACGATGAAGTCGACGATGCACCTGTACCCGATCGACGGCGCGGCTCACGACGTCGACTCGGCCGACACCGCTTGGAGCTACCGCGACGCGCGGTGGGCCACCGTGTACGCCGGTGTCGACCCCGACCCCGCCAACGTGGGCGCGATCCGCGACTGGACCGTCGACTACTTCGAGGCGCTCCACCCGTACTCCGCGGGCGGCGCGTACGTGAACATGATGATGGACGAGGGCCAGGAGCGGGTCCGCGCGAGCTACCGCGACAACTACGACCGGCTCGCGCGGATCAAGTCGATCTACGACCCGTACAACTTCTTCTCCATCAACCAGAACATCGAGCCGGCGACGTAGCGCGCCGGTGAGCACCGAGGGCGGCGAACAGGTCCGCAGCGCGGAGCTGGTCGCCGCCTCTGCCTTGCGACCGACTTCGGGATGGGGGTCCCGTTCGAGCACGGTCTGCACAGCACGCTGATCGCCATGCGGCTCGCCGACCGCCTCGGCGTGGACCGCGAGAACCTCGCGCAGACGTACTACGGGTGCCTGCTCGCCCATTCGGGGTGCACGACCGACGCTCACCTCACGCCGCAGGTCTTCGCGATTCGCTCACTCCGCGGGCGTCGGGGAGTTGGCCGAAGCGGCGGGGCGGCGGTGCCGGATCGACGAAGCCGATGTCGTCGTGCTTCGCCGTGCGGCGCTCGTCCACGACCTCGGCCGGGTCGCGGTGCACCCCCGGATCTGGCAGAAGCCAGGGCCGCTGGTCGCGGATGAGCTCGAGCAGGTGAGGCTTCACCCGTATCACTCGGTGCGGGTCCTCGCCCGTTCGGGGTTCCTGGCGAGGCTCGCACCCGTCGCCGGAGCGCACCACGAGCGCCTCGACGGCTCGGGCTACCACCGAGCGGCCACCGGCCCCGACCTCGTCTTTCCCGCGCGTCTGCTCGCGGCCGCCGACGCGTACCACGCGATGACCGAGCCGCGCCCGTACCGAGAGCCCGTCGCGCCCGAGCGAGCGGCGGAGATCCTGGGCACGGAGGCGAGCGCCGGACGACTGGACGCCGACGGGGTGACGGCGGTGATCGAGTCGGCGGGCCAGCACGCTCGCGGATCGAGCACCCGGCGGGATTGACCGAACGGGAGGTCCAGGTCGTGCGGATGCTCGCCCCTTCGACGCGGCTGCGGTGGTCGGCCACCGCGGCCGGCTGATCTCGACCGACTTCTCGCCGGCCATGGTCGACGCCGCCCGCGCGAGTCTGGCGGTCTGGGGAGCGATGGAGCGCAACCCGTTCTTCGCGACCGTCCTCGTGCAGCATGGCCACCTGCCGCCGCCCGAGCCCTCGGGCCCGCCGGTCTTCAGCATGGCGAGCCCGGCGCGCACCACGGCGCTGCTCGAGGCCGCCGGATTCGCCGACGTGCGGACCGAGGAGGTGCCGGTGCGGTTCGAGGTCCCGAGCGTGGATGAGTACCTGAGCCTGGTCTCCGACACGGCGGGGCCGCTCGGTCTGGCGCTGCGCGCCGTCCCACATGCGGACCGCGAGACGATCGGGGCGGAGGTCCAGGACGCGCTCGCTCGCTTCGCCACCGAGCGTGGCTACGAGATCCCCGGCGTCGCGCTGTGCGCCGTGGCGGTGTGAAAGGGCGAGTGCTCATCGTCGGCGGCGGGATCGCCGGGCTGGCGCTGGCGCCCACGCTCGAGCGGAAGGGCGCCGCGGTCGAACTGATCGAGCGAACGCCGGGCTGGCGGGCGGCGGGTACGGGCAGGTACCTGCCCGGCAACGCCGCCCGCGCCCTTCGTGCCCTCGGGCTGGAGAGGCAGGTCGTGTCTCGCAGCGTTGAGATCCCGCGCCAGCGCTTCTCCGATCACCGCGGCAGGCTGCTGTGCGAGGTCGACGTCGCCAGGCTGTGGGAGGCAGTGGGCCCGTGCCTCGCACTACACCGGACCGAGCTGCACGAGCTCCTCCGGGAGGCGGCGGGCGACGTGCCCATCCGTCTCGGGCTCTCCGTGGAGCAGCTCACTCAGCGTGACGGCGTCGTGTCGGTCGTCTTCAGCGACGGAACGGCCGGCGAGTACGACCTGGTGGTCGGCGCGGACGGGATCGAGAGCGCCGTCCGCCGGCTGACGTTCGGCGCCGCGGCGGTGCCGCGACCCGTGGGACAGACCGGCTGGCGCTGGCTGGCACCGCGAGCCCCAGGGGTCACCACCTGGTCGGTGATGCTGGGTCGCCGCACGGCGTTCCTCACGATTCCCGTCGACGACGACTCGGTGTACTGCTACGGCGACGTGGTCTCGACTCCAGGCGGCGATGCGCCTGAGCTCGAGCTTCTCGCGGACTTCTCGGATCCAGCCCCTGCCCTCCTCGAGGCGGCGAGCGATGTCCACACCTCGACGATCGAGGAGGTCGCCCTTGACTCCTGGGCGCAGGGGCGCGTCGTGCTGCTCGGCGACGCGGCGCACGCGACTTCACCGAACATGGCCCAAGGCGCCGCGATGGCGCTCGAGGACGCGCTGGTGCTCAGCGACTGCCTCGGAACCCATGCGACCCCCGACGCGATCGCCGCCTTCCAGGCCCGGCGCCGGCCCAGAACCGACTGGGTGCGTGCCCAGACCCACCGTCGCGACCGCACCCGATATCTCCCCGCGGCGATCAGGAACACCGTCCTGCGCGCCGTCGGCCGCCGGATCTTCCACGCCAACTACCGCGCGCTCCTCGATGAAGCCTGACCCAGGCCAGACGGGCACTCTGCGAGAGTGCCCGCATGCTCGGCGACCTCGAGACCGAGGGCCGCGCGGCGGCCCTCTCGGACCTCGACCGGCGGCCGGCGCTGGACATCGTGCGCGCGGTCGTGCGCGGCCACCGCGACGTGCTCGCCGCGGTCGAGGCGGCCGAGCCGGCGATCGCCGCGCTGGTCGACGCCGCGGTGCCGCGGCTCGACGACGGCTCCGAGCACCCGGCCGGGCTCGCCGGCCTCGAGGCGGCCCGGGACACACTGCCGGTCGTGCTCGTCTTCATCCGGCTGCGCAAGCACCTCATGACGGGCACGACCGCCGGGCGGTGAGGGATGAGGCTGGGGGTGGAGGCGGCGCTGGTCGACGGCGCGCTCGTCGCCGGTGACGTCGAGGTGTCGGGCGGCACGATCGCGGCGGTCGGCCTCGGCGGCGGCGGGCGCGGCGTGGCCGCGCCGGGGTTCGTCGACCTGCAGGTCAACGGGTTCGCGGGGGTCGACTTCATGCACACCGACCGCGACGGCTACGCCCGCGCCGGCGAGGCGATGCTCGCGACGGGCACGACCGCCTACCAGCCGACGTTCATCACGGCCGCCGAGGAGGACCTCGTGGCGGCGCTGCACGAAATGCCGCTCGACGTGTCCGGGCCGTGCGTGATCGGCGCCCACGTCGAGGGCCCGTTCATCTCACCGCGTCGCCTCGGCGTACACCCGCCGGGCTTCCAGCGCTCGCCCGACCCGGCGCTGCTGCTGCGCCTGCTCGACGCCGGCTGCGTGAGCCAGATGACGCTCGCGCCCGAGCTGCCGGGGGCGTTCGAGCTGATCGACCTGCTGCTCGAGCGCGGCGTCGTGGTCTCGGCGGGGCACACCGACGCGAGCGCCGTCGAGGCGCAGCTGGCGTTCGACCGCGGCGTGCGCACCGTGACCCACCTGTTCAACGCGATGCGCCCGCTGGTTCCGCGCGACCCTGGGATCGGCTTCGCCGCGCTCGCCCGCACCGACGTGACGGTCCAGCTGATCGCCGATGGCCACCACGTGGCGGGCGACGCGCTGATCGTGGCGTGGCGGGCGGCGCGCGGGCGGATCGCGCTGGTGACCGACGCGGTGGCCGCGACCGCGATGGGCGACGGCGACTTCGCGCTCGCCGGGCGCCGGCTCGTGTCGGCCGACGGCGTCGTGCGCGGGCCGGAGGGCCAGCTCGCCGGCAGCGTGCTCACGATGATCGACGCCGTGCGGAACGCGCACGCGCTCGGCGTGCCGCTCGCCGAGGCGCTGACGGCGGCCTCGGCCGTGCCCGCTCGGGTCGCCGGCCGGCCCGACCTCGGCCGGCTCGTGCCCGGCGCTCGCGCCGACGTCGTGGTGCTGGACGACAACCTGGAGATCGTCCGGGTCCTGCTGGGAGGGGGCGACCGTGTCGCTCGCTAGCGCCGAGATCGCGCAGCAGCCGGAGGCCGTCGCCCGGGTTGTGGCGGACGCGGAGGGCGCAGTGGCCGCCGTCGCCACGGAGATGCGGCGGCGCTGGCCGCGCTATGCCGTGATCGCCGCCCGTGGCTCGTCCGACAACGCGGCCCGCTACGCGCAGCACGTGCTCGGGCGGCTGTGCGGGCTGCCGGTCGCGCTCGCCACGCCGTCCCTGCACGCATAGCCGCGCCCCGTCGAGCCTGACGACACCTGCCCTGCTCGAACCTCGCAGACGTGGTGCCGCGGTCCCAGACCGTGACCGTGACCGTGACCGCGCCATAGCTAGAACTCTCGGCCTCGGCGCGTCTCTGGTGCGCTCATGACAAGGAAGTCGCCGTGCGTGCCGTAGCCGAGCACAGGCTCGGCGGACTGGGTGCCGTCGAACGTGACCATCATGTATCGGGTCCGGTTGTGCTCGGTCACCGGGAAGATCATCGGGTGGGATGTTCGTGCCGTACGGGGCGCTCAGGTGGCCCAGCAGGTTCGCCCGCAGGTCATACACGCGGTAGTTGCGCGCGTCGCGGTCGCTGGCGAACAGGTATCACGTGCCGCCGATCTTCTGCAGGATCGTCCCCCTCGGTCTGGTCGGCCGAGTCGTCGCGATCCGCCAGCGTGAGCTGGTCGAGTTCGCCTCCTGGGCGGCTGACGGCGATTGCCGGGTGGAAGAGGAACGGGTCCTGCGACGGGCTCTCGACGAAGGCGACAGGCCGGCGAATATCGCGAAGACCGCGATGCCGACAGGTAGGAGCACCTGCTCGACATCGCCGTACCCCTGGCGGGTGTCCGCGGCGAAGATCGGCGGCACGCCGGGTCCTTATCCGGGCGCGGGCCTGGGCAACAGTCAGCCGAGTGACCGCTCTCCGCAGAGCCGGTTCGCGGCCGGGTAGGCGACCCCGGATGAACCTGTTGAAACGACAGCCAGACGGCAACGCGATGAAGCGCGCGGGAGGCGTACGGATCGTCACGCTTCCGGGCGTTTTCCGTCCGATCAGCGACACCTGGCTGCTCGCGGATGCGCTCGACGGTGAGCCGCTGCCTGAGCGCGCTCGGATACTGGACCTGTGCTCGGGCAGCGGCGCGCTGGCCGTCCGCGCCGCGCTGGCGCTCCGCGAGCGCGAGGTCTGGGCGGTCGACGTCTCGCGCCGGGCGGTGTTGACGACGCGCGTGAACGCCGCGCTCAACCGCGTCAGCGTGCGGGCGGTGCGGGGCGACCTGCTCGGCGCCGTCGGCGACGCGCGGTTCGACGCCATCGTGACCAACCCGCCGTACGTCCCGGCGCCCTACGACGCGCTGCCGACCGCGGGCGCCCGGCGCGCCTGGGACGCCGGACTGGATGGGCGCGCGCTGTTGGACCGCATCTGCCAGGAGGCGCCCCGTCACCTGCGACCGGGCGGTGTCCTGTTCGTCGTCCACTCCTCGCTGCTGGGGCTCGACGCGACCACGGACGCGCTGCGCACCGGCGGCCTGCAGGTCGACGTCGCCGTCCGCGAGCGCGGCCCGCTGGGCCCGCTGATGGAAGAACGCCGCGAGCACCTGGAGGCGACCGGGCTGCTCGCTCCAGGCGAGTCCGACGAAGAGGTCGTCGTGGTCCGCGGACGCCGCGACACCCAAACGCAGTCGGGAACGCGAAACGCCTCTGTGTCGGCCGTTTCACCGGCGACCCCGATCCCGTGAGCGCCATGGCCGCCCAGGAGCCGACGGGCGCGTCGCTCGGCGAACGTCGGAGCTCCGTCACTCCGGGATTCGTGATGGGGCTCGGGCTCGGAGGGCTGCTGGACGGCGTGGTGCTGCACCAGATCCTCCAGTGGCATCACATGCTCACCGCGACCGGGCACCAGCCGCCGGACACCGTGGCCGGCCTGGAAGCGAACACGCTCGCCGACGGCTTCTTCCACCTCGCGACCTTCTTCCTGATCAACGCCGCCATGATCCTGACGGTGCGCGCCTGGCAGCAGGGCAGGCTCGCGCCGCCGTGGCGCGTCCACATCGGGGCGCTGCTCGCGGGCTGGGGCACGTTCAACGTGGTCGAAGGGTTGATCGACCACCAGATCCTCGGCGTCCACCACGTCCGCGACGACCTCGGCGCGCCTCTCGGCTGGGATCTCGCGTTCCTCGGGCTCGGCGTGCTCCTCATGGCGGTCGGGATCGCACTGGTGCGCCCGGATCGCAGGCAGGGGTGACCGGCCGCCGGCGTGCCGCGCACTTCCAGCGGCGGTGCCGAGACCGCCAACCAGCGGGTCGGGCAGGGCTGACCGGCTCCGCCGCGGCGATACGCGACGACCGAGTGGTCGGCGGTTCAGCCTGCGCTGTCGTCGCGGTGGCGCAGAACGCTGAGGAGGCCGCCGGCCTCGAGCACGCGGCGCGCCGCCGCCGATGGACTCCGGAGCTCGGCGTTGATGCCGAGATCGTGCAACCGCTCCTGCGTCGACAGCAGTGATCCGAGCCCTGCAGAGTCGATGAAGTTGACGCCGGCAAGGTCGAAGATGACCTCATCGACGGCGTCCCCAGACACCACGTGCTCGACCGCCGGCTCGAGTTTGAACGCGGCGGCCATGTCGAGGTCGCCCTTGAGGGCCACCTCCGCGGTGGTGCCGCTGACCTGGCAATCGAGACCAAGATCTGGCATCAAAGCGAACACGCTTCGCGTTCTGGTCGCCATGATCGCGCTCTACCTGCTCCACCGGAAAGGACACGCACGCGCGTCTGGCAACTGACGGCCGAGGTCCCGTCACGTCGCCCGGTCGGGGGGCCCGGAGTCACTGCACGCCCGCCGCGCGAGCCCGCTCCACCGCAGCTTCCGCGCCGCCGTGCCATGGCTCGCCGTGCCCGACGAGCACGGTGCGGGCGCCTGTCTCGGCCAGTGCATCGAGCGTCGCCAGGGCGCGTTCGCTGTCGGCCGTGGCCGCCCGCGCGACGATCCGTGGTCCGGTCTTCGCCGTGTAGGGGTCCAACGTGACGATGGCGTCGCCGGCGATCACGACGTCGCGGTCCGGCAGATGCAGCGCGCAGTGCCCGAGGGTATGTCCCGGCGTGGGTATGACGCGGGGGCTGCCGGGAACCGGGAGGCTGCCGTCCCGGTACCGCGTGACGCTCTTCAGCGAGTCCGGCCACCAGGCGCGGGCCTTGGTGAGCGCGGCGACGATCGGCATCGCACGCGGCTGGGTGAGGAAGTAGTACGCGCGTGAGCGCTCGTGTCCGTACTGGAGAGGGTGGCGGGTCAGCGGCACGTCGTTCTCGTGCACATAGACCGGCACATCCAGGTGCGTCCGGGCACGCTCGGCGAATCCCACGTGGTCGAAGTGCGCGTGTGTCAGCACGACCGCGGCCACATCGCTCGAATCCCTCCCTAGTCGCTTGAGCGCATCCTCGAGCGAATCCCACGAGCGCGGAACGCCGGCGTCCACGATCGTCAGCCCCCCGCTGTCTTCGACCAGATACCAATTCGTGTACGCATCTTCGATGCGGTGGATCCCCTCGGCGACGTTCGCGTGCAGCACGGCTCCGCTCCTCCGACGGCGTTGACCATTGCTGGTCGAGGCTCCCCGCGGATCATCCGCCGTGACGCCGATGAAGCCGTACGACGTCAGATCATCGACCGTTGCCGTGCGGTTGCGGAAGCGCTCGTCAATATGCGGTGACGCCCGTGACCGACCGTGTCCATCGCGGCAGGCCGGGGAAAACGGGTGTGACGAGCGCACACAGCAGGCGAGCGCGTTCGCCCGTCCAGCCCGGAGGCAAGGTTGAAAGAGACAGCTTGGCGCTGGGCCCCACCTCTCTGTGTCCCTCGACTCGTCCTCTCGGTCTTGCTGTCCCGGGGGGATCTCCACTTCGATAGGGCGACCCATGAACGCTTCTCAGAAGAAGGTCCTGCAGTACCTGGGCGAGGCCCAGGCCAACGAACACGCGCTGGTGCGCGTGCTCCAGTCGCAGATCGCCATGACGCCGCGCGGCGCCTACCGCACGGCGCTCGAACAGCACCTTCGC
>DATAFH010000108.1:0-28432 GCA_036257565.1 Solirubrobacteraceae bacterium
ACGAGCTTCCGAGCGCCGAACTCGTGACGTGCGCCGCGGCGGCGAAGCCACTGCAAGTGCACACGACTGCCGAGTCAGCTAGCGCCCGAGAGGATTCGAACCCCTGACCTTCGGTTCCGTAGAACGAGGCTCAACGCCAGAACCGGGACGGCTCCTCCAATGGCTTTCGTTAGAGCTTGCTCACGGCTGGCACGCCAAACCGCAGACCTGCTCTCGACGAGCAAAGCACCCCGACACGATGGCGAGCCGGGCCCGCAACGGTTCTCTGGGCACGGTCACGAGGAGCACCACCCTCGCGACCGAGCTTGAGCAGCGTCCTACAGCGTTCATCGGAACAGCCGTCGCGCCACGGCGGCGCTCCAGCGGTGCCTGGCGTTGAGCTGCCGGGCGCAGTCCATACTGCGCTCATACTGCACGCGCTGGCGAAAGACGGCGAATTCGGCTCATATGAAGCCCCGTCGAGGTCCCGAGGGATCCGCGAAATCCCTGGAAATCGGGCCAGATCCGTAAGCGTTCAGTCGCTCGCTTGAGGGGTCAGGCGAGGAGCGGGAGCGGGTCACTCCGGGCGTGCGCGCGGAGCAGGTCGATGAGGTAGGCGTGCAGCGAGCGGCGCTGCAGCCGGCAGGTCGTGTGGGCGGAGAGCAGGCGTTCGAGCCGGCGCTCGCCGCCGGTGGATTGGCTGCCGAGCGCGAGCTTGCGGTAGATGACGGCGCCGCGCAGCGCGCGCTCGGCGTGGTTGTTGGTGGGCTCGACGCCGGGGGTGGTGGCGAAGGTCCACAGCGCGGGCCAGAGCTTGAGCAGGTTGCGCGCGATCCCGCGCGTGCGCTTGTTGCGCGGCGTCTTGGTGGCGTAGCGACGCAGGATCGGCTTGAGCTGGCGCCGCAGGGGCAGCACGCGGCGTTGCAGCTCGGAGCGCTCGCCGGTGTGCTGGTAGATCTCCCACGCCCAGAACAGCTCGTCGCAGATGCGCAGGCCGTGCTCGCCGAGCTCGCGCTGGGCGCCGAGGCCGTCGGCGTGCGCGGCGAAGTCGCGCTTGAGGTGCGCCCAGCAGACCTGGCGGCGGCACAGCGGCAGCTGGTCATAGGCCCACCAGCGATCCGACGTCACGGTCGCGGTGCTCGACCCGAGCAGTTCCCAGACGCGGTCGGCGTCGCGGTCGGCCATGATCCGCAGGACCGCGTGGCGGGCGCTGAAGGTGCCCCACAGGAAGCGCCGCTCGCCGCGCAGCCGCCAGCCGGTCTCGTCCATGTTGACGTGCCGCGCGCGACGGACGGCGGCGAGCAGGTGCGCGTAGGGCGCCTCGAGCGCGTCGCCGGCGCGCTGCAGGATCGCCTCGACACTGCCGGTGGAGATCCGCGCCGAGAACAGTTGCTCGCAGCATTCGACGACGTCGCGGCGCGAGATCCGGTTGCGCACCGACAACGTCACGATCGCGGCCTGCAACCTGGGACCGAACGCGCTCGCGGCGACCTCGGCCGGCAACGAGCCGGTCTCGCGCGCGCCGCAGTCCGGGCAGCGCACGCGCTGACAGCGATGCTCGGTCACGCGCGTGGCCATCACCGGCAGCTCCTCGACCTGATGGCGCGCCGCCTCGCCCGCCGCGACCCGCTCCGCCGCGCAGAACACGTGCCCGCACGCGCAGCGCTCGGGCCAATGGTCGATGACCTCGTCGACCGCCCACGCCGGTAGCAGCGGCCGCCCGTGGCCCTCATGCCCGGGCTGGCCGCCCTGCGCGCGCCCCGACCGGCCCGTGCCGCGCTTGGGAGCCGACCCGGGCGGGTCCTGACTGGGCGGCAACGACGAGTTGCGCGAGTTGCGACCCAGCCGGCGCTCGAGCTCGCCGATCCGCTCCTCCTGCCGGGCGACCCGCTCCGTCAGCCGCTGGATCTGCTCATCCATCCGCAACAAGACCGCGACGACGACCTCACGGCCCTGGTCGTAGATCGCCTCCGCCTCGACCCGTTCCACGCCTCGACATTTCGACGCCCGCCGGTTATGTCCCCCAAACCGACTGAACGCTTACCGAAAGCCCCGCACTAGCAGGGCTTTCGGAAGGTGCCGGAGGAGGGACTCGAACCCCCGACACGCGGATTATGATTCCGCTGCTCTAACCGACTGAGCTACTCCGGCGGGAGGCGCAAAGGCTAGCGGCTCGTTGAGGCGCCAACAGTCCTTCGCGCGACCACGAACCTCGGCGGCTGTCGACGGGTGATCGTTGCGGTTCGTCGCACCCCCTGAGTCCGCGGCTCTAACCAGCCGAGCTACTCGGCGGGGAGATAGAGACAAGCGGCTGGCGTCGGCGAGACGAGACGCGTCGATATGGCCGCGTGGCCGGCCGACTGTCACATCGTCGGTCCGCGACTCGTCATACAGGTGATGAATGACACGCCTCCCACATCGACGACGGCGACGCCGCGCGACGCCGCGCGTACGCCTCAGCCCCCGCGTCCGACGTTCGGAGAGATGCTCGAGGAGCTGATCGATCTCAGCACCGGACTCGGAGTCGCTCTGATGCCCCTGCTCGTGCTCGCCGTGCCCGGGATCATCCTCTTCGTCGTCCTGCCCGCCATCTTGCTGCTCGCCCTTGCTGCGCCGCTGGCCGCGATCGGCGCCCTGATCGCCGCGCCGTACCTGCTGGTGCGCTCGCTGCGGCGGCGCCGGCGACGGACCGCCTCGCCCCCGGCCGGCCTTGCCGACGGCGCGCTGCGGTCGGTCATGACGAGCGGTCAGTCGTGAGTCCGGCATCCGGTCGCGGTTGAACGCGGCCGTGATCTCGCGCTCGAACGCGACGCCCGTGCTCCGCGCCGGGCGCGTGCGAAACGGCGACCTGACAACGCCGCGCACATCGTGATGATCCCACCCGCGCAAGACCACGAAGCTCACGCTCGCCGCGGCGCGTAGCTTGGCGGGATGCCGATCGACACCGACGCCGCCCGCCGGTTCGTCCTCGCCAACGCCCGCCTGCTCGACCGGCACCGGCTCGCCGTCCTCCTCGACGGTGCGCCGGTCGCCCCTGTGCTCGACGCGCTGCGCGCCTACCGCAACCCCGACGGCGGGTTCGGCCACGCGCTCGAGCCCGACGTTCGCGCTCCCGAGAGCGAGCCGTCCTCCACGCTCCATGCGCTCGAGGTGCTGGACGAGGTCGGCCGGCTGGACGACCCGATGGTCGCTGGCGCGGCCGCGTGGCTGGCCTCGATCTCCGAGCCGGACGGTGGGGTGCCGTTCGTGATGCCGACGGCCATGGATCATCCTCGCGCCCCCTTCATCAGGCATGCGCCCGGCGGCTCGTTCCTTACGCTCGCCCTCGCCGGCTCGCTGTGGCGGGCAGGCTCGGAGGAGCCGTGGCTGCAGCACGCGACCGAGTGGTGCTGGGCGAGGCTCGAGCGCCCGGACGGCCTCGGAGCCTACGGCGTCAAGTGCGCGCTCGACTTCCTCGACGCCGTCGCCGACGAGCCGCGCGCCGTCGCCGCGATCGAGAGGCTGCGGTCCGCGATCGGGCCCGACGGCGCGATCGCCGTCACCGGAGGAACCGAGGACGAGCGGCTCACCCCGCTCACCCTCTCGGAGCGTCCGGACGGCCGCAGCCGCAGTCTCTTCACCGACGAGCAGATCGAGGCCGACCTCAACCGCCTCGAGCGGGGCCAGCAGGACGACGGCGGCTGGCTGTTCGACTGGGTCGGCTGGTCGCCCGGGCAGTCCGTGGAGTCGCGCGGGGTCGTGACCCTGCGGGCGCTCCGCAGCCTGCGCGAGAACGCCCGCTCGTAGCCGCGGACCGGCGAGATCGCCGGTGCGAGGGCGCTCGCCTCGCCGCGACCCTTCGCCTACCGCGCGGGGCGTACGCAGCCGACGTGAGCGACAATCTGACTCGGATGGCCTCGTATGCACACTCCGTGGAGCGGCTCGAGGCGCTGCTCGCAGAGCAGGCGGCGCTGCGCCGCGTGGCCACGCTGGTGGCCGCGGATCCCGCTCCGCGACGCCTGTTCGACTCCGTCTGCGAGGAGCTCGGCGGCGTGCTCGGCGTCGAGAGCACCGACATGCTGCGCTACGAGGGTGACGGGACCGCCACGGTGGTCGGCGCCTGGGCGGCGAGCGGAACGCCGTCGTTCCCGGTGGAGGACACCGTTCCCGTCGAGGGCGAGACGGTGACGGCCAAGCTCTATCGGAGCGGCCGGCCGGAGCGGGTCGACGACTACGGCGAAGTGGGCGGCGAGCTGGCAGAGCGGCTGCGGGCGTTCGGCGTCTGGTGTGCCGTCGGAGCGCCGATCAGGGTCGCCGGTCGTCTGTGGGGGGCCGTCATGGCGGTCGGCGATCGGCCGTACGCCTTCCCCGAGGACACCGAGCAGCGGATCGCCGGCTTCGCCGAGCTGGTGACGGCTGCGCTGGCCAACGCCGACGCGCGCGAGCAGCTGGCCGGGTCGCGCGCCCGGATCGTCGAGGCCGGCTACGAGGAACGCCGCCGGCTGGAGCGCGACCTGCACGACGGGGCGCAACAGGAGCTCGTCTCCGCGGCCGTCAGCCTGAGGCTGGCGCGCGAGAAGTGGTCACGAGCGCCGGACGAAGCCCTGGAGCTGGTCGACGTGGCGCTCCAGCGCCTGCAGGACGGGCTCCGCGACCTGCGCGAGCTGGCCGCCGGGATCCATCCGAGCGTCCTCACTGATCGCGGCCTCGGGGCGGCGCTACAAGGGCTCGCCGCTCGCGCCGTGGTCCCGGTCGAGCTCGGACCGCTGCCGCGGGCGCGGCTGGCACCGGCGATCGAGGCGACGGCCTACTTCCTGGTCGCGGAGGCCATCACCAACGCGGCCAAGCATGCGCGCTGCGGGCGGGTGGAGGTCGCCGTTCGCGTCGAGGGGGCGTCGGTGGTCGTCGAGGTGAGCGACGACGGCGTGGGAGGCGCCGACCCCTCCGGCGGCTCGGGCCTGCGCGGCCTGGCCGACCGTGTCAGCGCCTTGGGCGGCGAGCTCGACATCGAGAGCCCGCCTGAGGGTGGCACCACGATCAGCGCCCGCATCGCCGTGGCGGGAATAGGCACGCGAGAGATGGCGTCTACGCAGGAAAGCCCCCTCCCCAGGAGCCTCCCGCGATGTACGCCCCCAACGCCTATGTGATCCGCGACGCCCGCGTCTCCGACGTCCCCGAGCTCGTCCGCCTCGGCTGGGCGACCGAGGACGACTGGCCGACCGGCCGGATCCTCGTCGGCGAGATCCGCGGCGTCGTCGGCGCGGCGCTGGCCATCGACGAGAATCGCGCCGTCTTCGCCGCCATGCCGGGCGCCCCGCTGCTGCTCGCCCACATGCGCATGCGCGCGGCCGGGATCCTCGCCTTCGACGCGACGCCGGCGCTTGCCGAGCGCATGCGCGAGCGGATGCGCCCGCGCGTGACGGTCGCCGCCTGAGCTCCGCGGTGGGTGTCTGGTAGGACACCCACCCGTGCTGCTGGCCGTCCCCAACGTGTGCGAGGGCCGCGACGTCGCGGCCCTCGAGGCGATCGGCGCCGCGTTCGGCCCCGGGCTGATCCACAGCTCGCACGACCCCGATCACCATCGCGCCGTGTTCACGCTCCGGGGCGAGCCCGGCGAGCTGGCCGCGCGCGTCCTCGCGGGCGCCCGCGAGGCGGTCGCCCGGATCGACCTGAGCCGGCACCAGGGGGCGCATCCGCGGGTCGGCGCGGTCGACGTCGCGCCGATCGTGCACCTCGACCACGAGCAGCGCGGCGCCGCGGTCGCCGAGGCGCTGATTCTGGGCTACCACCTCGCGGACGCGCTCGACCTGCCGGTCTTCCTCTACGGCGCGCTCGGCGACGGGCGCACCCGCGCGGACCTCCGGCGCGGCGGCCCCGAGCAGCTGCAGCGCCGCATCGACAGCGGCGAGCTCGCGCCGCACGCCGGCCCGCGCACGCTCCACCCGACCGCCGGGGCCGTGCTCGTGGCGGCCCGCCCGCCGCTCGCGGCCTTCAATGTCGAGCTCGCGCCGCCCGCCACGCTGGACGCCGCGAAGGCGATCGCCGCGGCCATCCGGGAGACGGGCGCGCAGGGCCTGCCGGGCGTCCGCGCCCTGGGCCTCCAGCTCGAGCGCCAGGGCATCGTCCAGGTCTCCACGAACGTCGAGGACCTCGAGCGCACGAGCCCCGGGGACGTCGTGCGGGCCGTGCAGCGCCTCGCCCCAGTCGCGGGCGCCGAGCTGATCGCTCCGGCCCCGCGGACGGCGTTCGAGACCTTCCCGCCCAACGTCCCGTTGCGCGGAGCGCCCCTCCTGTAACCGGTACCCTCCCAGGTCACCATGGCCCAGACGAAGCGCAAGCGCCGGACCAAGCATCGCGGCAACGCCGCCGGAGTCGTCGAGTCGCGCGGGCGCACCGGCCGCCGCCCGACCGCCGACGAGCAGCGCAAGACCTCGCGGCAGTCCGCCCTCGAGGACCGCCGCAACAAGCCGCCGACCTGGAAGAGCGCGTTCCTGAAGGCGGCGCTGATGGCCGGGCTGCTGCTCGCCTTCACGCAGCTGGGCCTGTTCGGGAGCCAGGCGTCGATCGGCCAGTCGATCGCCATCTCCGTGTTCGCGGTGCTGCTCTACACGCCCCTCGCCTACATGACCGACAGCTGGGTCTACCGGCGCGCGCAGCGGCGCAGGCAGGGCCAATCGAAGGGCTGATGCAGGCCCGCGGCTTCACGGTCGGGCCCCTGGCGGAGAACTGCTGGGTGATCGAGGAGCACGGTCGGGCGATCGTGGTCGATCCGGGCGACGAGGCCGACCGCCTGATCGAGACGGTCGAGGACGTCACGGTCGAGGCGATCCTGCTCACCCACACCCACTTCGACCACGTCGGCGCCGTGGCGCCCATGGCGCGTCACACCGGCGCCCCGGTGTACTGCCCGGCGACCGAGACGTTCGTCCTCAGGGACATCAACGCCTACGTGTTCCCGGGCTACGGGCCGTACGAGCCGTACGACCCCGAGCGCACGCTCGACGGGGGAGAGCACCTCACGCTCGCGGGCCTCGACATCGACGTGCTCTTCACGCCCGGCCACAGCCCCGGGCATGTCTCCTTCTCGATCCCCCATCACGGGCTCGTGCTCTCCGGCGACGTCCTCTTCCAGGGCTCGATCGGCCGCACGGACCTGCCCGGCGGCGATCATGAGCGGTTGATGGAGTCGATCGCCGACCTGCTCGACGCGCTGCCCGACGACACGCGTGTGCTGCCCGGCCACATGGGCGTCACCACGCTCGGCCGCGAGCGCGCCACCAACCCGTTCCTGCTCGCGCCGCGGTGAGCGATCGCATCCGGGCACCCCGCGGCACGTACGACGTGCTGCCGGAGGACGCGCTCGCCCGCGAGCAGCTGGAGACGACGGCCAAGGGCATCCTCGAACGCGCCGGCTACGAGCGGATCGAGACGCCGATCTTCGAGGCCACCGAGCTGTTCGCGCGCGGGGTGGGGGAGTCGACCGACGTCGTGCAGAAGGAGATGTACACGTTCGCCGAGGAGGGCGTCACGCTGCGCCCGGAGGGCACTGCGCCGGTCTGCCGCGCCTACCTCGAGCACGGGATGCACAAGCTGCCCCAGCCCGTGAAGCTCTGGTACCTCGGCGCCTTCTTCCGCCGCGAGCGGCCGCAGCAGGGGCGCTTCCGCCAGTTCTGGCAGCTCGGCGCCGAGGCCATCGGGTCCGACGACCCTGCGGTCGACGCCGAGTCGATCCTCCTGCTCGCCGAGATCCTCGAGGCGATCGCGGCGCGCGGCCTGCGCCTGCGCATCTCGAGCCTCGGCACCCCCGCCACGCGCGCCGAGTACCGCGACGAGCTGCAGGCCTACCTGCGGGCGCACGAGGACGAGCTCTCGCGCGAGGTCCGCGAGCGGATCGAGCTCAACCCGCTGCGCGCGTTCGACGCCGACCATCCCGGCACCCGCGACGTCATGCGCGGCGCTCCCCTGCTGCTCGACCGCCTCACGCCCGAGGACCGCGAGCACTTCGAGGCCGTCACGAGCCTGCTTGACACCGTCGGCCTCGCCTACGAGGTCGACCCGGCGCTCGTGCGCGGCCTCGACTACTACACGCGAACGGTGTTCGAGTTCACCTCCGACGCGCTCGGCGCCCAGTCCGGCGTCGGCGGTGGCGGCCGCTACGACGGCCTCATGGAGCAGATCGGTGGGCGGCCCACGCCGGGGATGGGCTGGGCCGCCGGCATCGAGCGGATGCTGCTGGCGAGCCCGCCGCCGCCGATCGCCTCGCCGCCGCTCGACATCTACGTCGCCTACGCGAGGGCCGACCACCGGGCCGAGGCGTTCCGCCTCGCTGCGGATGCCCGGCGCGCCGGGCTTGCTGCCCGTGTCGAGCTCGGCGGGCGCAGCCTCAAGGGCCAGCTCAAGCAGGCGGACCGCGCGGGCGCCCGGTACGTTGCCATCCTCGGCGACGAGGGGACGTCGCTGAAGGACATGGAGACTGGGGAGCAGCGGGAAGTCGAGACAGGCACCGTGATGCATCACATCGGGAGGCCTCAGCTTTGAGGCCGCCGCGGGCGAACCCGTACCGCGACGCCTGGGCGGGCGAGCTCGACGCCGCGCGCGTGGGGGAGACCGTGCGCGTGGCCGGCTGGGTCCACCGCCGGCGGGACCACGGCGGGCTCGTGTTCATCGACCTGCGCGACCGGACGGGCATCGTCCAGCTCGTCTTCCACCCCGAGACCGCGCCCGCGGCGCACGCGCTGGCGCAGCGCCTGCGCTCCGAGCACGTCGTCTCGGCGGCCGGCGAGATCGTCCGCCGCGAGGAGGGCAACGTGAACCCGCGGCTGCGGACCGGGGAGATCGAGCTGGCGGTGACCGACGCCGAGCACCTGGCCGCGTCGGAGACGCCGCCGTTCCCGATCGAGGAGGACGTGCAGGTCGACGAGGCGCTGCGGCTGCGCCACCGCATGCTCGACCTGCGGCGGGCGTCGATGCAGGACGCCATCGCCATCCGCCACACCGTCACGCGCGCGATGCGCGAGTACCTCAACGCGCACGACTTCCTCGACATCGAGACACCTGACCTCACGCGCTCGACCCCCGAGGGAGCGCGCGACTTCCTCGTCCCCGCCCGCAACGCTCCGGGCTCGTTCTACGCGCTTCCCCAGTCGCCACAGCTGTTCAAGCAGCTGCTGATGATGGCGGGCTTCGAGCGCTACTACCAGATCGCCCGCTGCTTCCGCGACGAGGCGCTGCGCGCCGACCGCCAGCCCGAGTTCACCCAGCTCGACCTCGAGATGGCGTTCGTCGAGGAGGACGACGTCATCACGACGATCGAGGGAATGCTGGCGCGGGTGTTCGAGGAGGCAGGCTTCGAGGCCGCGCCGCCCCCGTGGCCGCGCCTGGGCTACGACGAGGCGATCGCGACCTACGGCAGCGACCGCCCGGACACGCGCTTCGGCCTCCACATCCACGACCTCGGCGACGCCGTGCGCAGCAGCGAGTTCAAGGTCTTCGCCGGCACGCTGGCCGCCGGCGGCGTGGTGCGCGGCATCAACGCCGGCGCCCGCGAGCTGCCGCGGTCCGAGCTCGACGCGCTGACCGACGTCGCCAAGCGCTTCGGCGCCGGCGGCCTCGTGTGGGCGTTCGTGCAGGACGACGGATCGTGGCGCTCCCCGGTCGCCAAGTTCCTCTCCGACGACGAGCGCGCGACGGTCGGCCGCCTGCTGAGCGCCCAGCCCGGCGACCTGCTGCTGATCGTGGCCGACCAGGAGCGCACGGCGGCCACCGCGCTCGGCGAGCTGCGGCTCGAGCTTGCCCGCCGCTTCCCGGACGTGATCCCGCCCGGCGGCCACAGCCTGCTGTGGGTGGTCGACTTCCCGATGTTCGAGTGGAGCGAGGAGGAGGGCCGCTGGGACGCCCTGCACCATCCCTTCACCGCGCCCGTCGGCTCGTTCGAGGATCCCGGCAGCCTGCGCAGCCGCGCCTACGACGTCGTGCTCGACGGCTCGGAGATCGGCGGCGGGTCGATCCGCATCAACCGTCCCGAGGTCCAGCAGCAGGTGTTCAAGGCGCTCGGCATCTCCGAGCAGGAGGCCGAGGAGCGGTTCGGCTTCCTGCTCGACGCGTTGCGCTACGGGGCGCCGCCGCACGGCGGGATCGCGCTCGGCATCGACCGCATCGCGGCCGTCCTCGCCCGCCGCGACTCGATTCGCGACGTGATCGCGTTCCCCAAGACGGCGAGCGGCTCGGACCTGCTGACCGGCGCGCCCGCGCCGGTCGACGATGCCCAGCTGCGCGAGCTCGGACTGCGCACGATCATCTAGGGGACAGACCCCAAGCGGCTCAACCTGGCCGGGGCAGCTGCCGATATGCGAGGGCGTGAGCCAGATCTCCCCGCCGATCCGAATTCTCCTCGCCTTCGCCGTCGCCTTCCTGGGCCTGTACATGTTGTTCCTCCGGCCCAAGGAGGAGGTGATCCCGCCCGCGAACGAGCCCGTGGCGGCGCAGGGTGCCGTGAGCGCGCCCGGAAAGGCCGCCGAGGCGGCCCAGGGCGCGGTCGACGCGTCCGACGCGCAGCTCGCGCAGCAGGAGAGCATCGACGGGGTCGACGCCGGCGAGACCGCGGCCGGCACGGCCGTGGGTAGCACTGCGGGCACGGCGAGCGCCGGCGGCGCCGCGCCGATGGCCGCCGCGGACCTGCGCGGCGTGCCGAAGCCCGTGCGCCAGGCGCTGCGCAAGGACAAGGTGCTCGTGCTCCTGTTCTGGAACGGCAAGTCGGTCGACGACAAGGCCGTGCGCGAGGCGCTGCACGACGTCAACCGCTGGGACGGGCGGGTGGCGGTCGACGTCGCCTCGATCAAGAAGATCTCCAAGTACGGCCGCATCGCCCGCGGCGTCGACGTCGAGCAGTCGCCGACGATCGTGGTCGCCGACCGCAACGGCAGGGCCGACACGCTCGTCGGCTACGTCGATACGACGACGATCGACCAGGCCGTGGTCGACGCGCTGCGCAACTCGAGCGGGCTGTTCACGAGTAGCTACCTGAAGGCCGTCGACCGCGTGTGCCGCCAGAACGGCAGGACGCGGGCGACGATCCCGAACTTCTACGGCAGCACGCCGCGCAACGCCGACGCGAGGCTGGCCTCGGTCGACCGCTCCTTCGCCCGCCTGATCGCCGACTTCAAGGCGGTCAAGGCGCCGAAGCGGTGGCGGGCGTTCAAGTCCGCGTCGCTGGCCGACCTGACCGCCGTCGGTTCCCAGCTCAGCACCTACTCGGCCACGGTCAGCCCGACGACCAGCATCAGCAGCATCGTCGCCGCCGACCAGCGCTACAGCCGTGCCGTTCGGGCGACCTCCCGGCGGGCGACCAAGCGCTTCGACGGCCAGAACCTGACGCGCTGCGGCTCCCAGTTCTGACCCTAAACTCACGCTCGTGGAGGCCCTCCGCGAGCACCTCGAGCACCCCGCCGGGCTGGGCGAGCGCCCGGCCGGCGCGCACGACGGCAGCGCCGGCAGCGCCGCCTGCGGCGACCTGATCCGCCTCTCCGTCCGCGTGGACGGCGAGCGGGTGACGGCCGCCGGGTTCGACGCCTCGGGCTGCGGGACGATGACGGCGGCCGGCTCGGCCGCGGTCACGCTCGTGGACGGCGCCCATGTCCTTCACGCCGCGCGCGTAGGCGCCCATGAGATCGCCGCCGAGCTTGGCGGGCTGTCGCCCGGCAAGTTCCACGCGGCGGACCTTGCCGCCGATGCGCTGCACGGCGCGCTGGGCGCCGCCGTGCGCCGCGGGGCGGCGCTCGCTTCCGACCCGGAGCGGACGCTGGTGGCGATGAGCGGCGGCGTCGACTCGGCGGTCGCCGCGCTGCTCTGCGGGCAGAACGGGGTGGCGGTCACGCTCGAGCTGTGGGCGGATCCCGAGAACGACGCCGAGGCGTCGTGCTGCTCGGCGCACGCCGTCCGCCTCGCTCGCTCCGTCGCCCACCGGATGGGGCTGCCGCACTTCACGCTCGACCTGCGTCGCGAGTTTCGCGCCGGCGTGGTGGACCCGTTCCTCGACGGCCATGCGCGCGGCGAGACGCCCAACCCGTGCGTCGGCTGCAACGGCCATGTGCGGCTCGACGCCATGCTCGAGTTCGCGGACCGCCTCGGCGCCGCGACGCTCGCCACGGGCCACTACGCACGCCAGACCGGGGACGGGCTGCTGCGCGCCGCGGCCGACGCGGCCAAGGACCAGTCGTACATGCTCGCCGCGCTCGCGCCGGCCACGCTCGCGCGGCTGCGCTTCCCGCTCGGCGAGCTCACCAAGCCGCAGGTACGGGCGCTGGCGGCCGAGGCCGAGCTCCCGGTGGCCGCCAAGCCCGACTCGCAGGACCTGTGCTTCCTGGCCGGCACCGGCAAGGCGGCGTTCCTCGCGCGCCACGGCCGTCTCGCGGATCGCCCGGGCGACCTCGTCGACAGGGGCGGCCGCGTGCTCGGCCGCCACCGTGGACACCACCACTTCACGGTCGGCCAGCGCCGCGGCCTCGGGGTTGCCGCCGCCGAGCCGCTGTACGTGCTGGCCAAGGACGCCGTCACCAACCGCGTGACCGTCGGACCGCGCGCGGAGCTCGCCGCCGCTCGGGTGCCGGTGCGCGGGGCCCGGCTGCACCGCGCGGGCGCGGAGGTCGACGCCGTGCGGCTGCGCTACCGCTCGCGGCCCGTCGCGTGCCGCCTCGCCGGCGACCCGGGGCCGGGACGCCACGCCCGGCTGGAGCTCGAGCTCGACGGCCCGGTCGACGGCGCCGCCCCGGGGCAGACCGCGTGCCTACTGCGCGGCGACGTCGTCGTGGGCTGGGGCACGATCGCGGCCTAGACTCCTCGTCGGATGACGACCGACGAGATCCGCCGCACGTTCCTGGAGTTCTTCGAGGCCAACGGCCACCACCGGCTGTCGTCGGCGCCGCTCGTGCCGCCGCCGTCGGACACGTCGACGCTGCTCACGATCGCCGGCATGCAGCCGCTCAAGCCGTACTTCCTCGGCCTCGAGCAGCCGCCGCACCATCGGCTCGTGAGCTGCCAGAAGGTGTTCCGCACGCCGGACATCGACAACGTCGGGACCACGCACCGCCACCTCACGTTCTTCGAGATGCTCGGCAACTTCTCGGTCGGCGACTACTTCAAGCGCGGTGCGGCCGAGTTCGCATGGCAGCTCTCCACGGAGGGCTTCGGCATCGACCCGGACAAGATCTGGATCACGGTCTTCGAGGGCGACGACGAGCTCGACCTCGGCCCGGACCAGGAGGCGATCGACGCCTGGCTGGAGATCGGGATCCCGCGCGAGCGCATCGTCCTCTGCGACCGCGAGGAGAACTTCTGGGAGTCCGGGCCGACCGGCCCCTGCGGCCCGTGCTCGGAGCTGTACGTCGACCGGGGACTCGAGTTCGGCAAGGAGGACGACCTCCCGGGCGGCGACAACGAGCGCTTCCTCGAGTTCTGGAACCTCGTGTTCATGCAGTACAACCAGGACCCGGGCAACACGCTCACCCCGCTGCCGTCGCAGAACATCGACACCGGGCTCGGGCTCAACCGGCTCGCGGCGTACCTGCAGGACACGACCTCCGTCTTCGAGACCGACGAGTTCCGTCCGCTGATCGACCTCGGCGAGGAGCTGAGCGGCAAGCGCTACGGCGAGACGTTCGCGACCGACCGCGCGCTGCGCATCCTCGCCGACCACACGCGCGGCATGAGCTTCCTGATCGCCGACGGCGTCGTGCCGTCCAACGAGGACCGCGGCTACGTGCTACGGCGCGTGATGCGGCGGGCGATCGTGCAGGGCCGGCGGCTCGGCATCGAGCCGGGCTTCCTCCCGCAGTACGCGGCCCGCGTGCGCGAGCTCATGGGCCGGCCCTACCCCGAGCTGCTCGAGCAGGCCGAGACGATCGACATGTGGGTGCGCACCGAGGAGGAGGCGTTCAACCGCACGCTCGACCAGGGGATGCGGCTGCTCGACGACATGATCGGGCGCGCCCGCGAGGCGGGGGAGGAGGGCATCGGCGCCGACCAGGCGTTCCTCCTGCACGACACATACGGCTTCCCGTTCGAGCTCACGCTCGAGCTCGCCGCCGAGCAGGGCCTGGGCGTCGACGCCGCAGGGTTCGAGCGGCTGATGGAGGAGCAGCGCATCCGGGCGCGCGGCAGCGGCCGCGGGGCGCGCGACCACGTGCGCGAGCGGATCCAGGCGTTCGCCGAGGAGGCCGGCTACCCGACGACGTTCACGGGCTACGAGACCACCGAGCAGGCGACCGCGGTGGCGGCGGTCACGCACGATGACGGTCGGGTGCTGGCCAAGCTCGTCGAGTCCCCCTTCTACGCCACGGGCGGCGGCCAGATCGCCGACGAGGGCGTGATCGAGTGCGAGGACGGCGACTGCGCGGCCCGCGTGCTCGACGTGGTGCGGGTGGGCGACGACCAGGCGCTGGTGCTCGAGCCGCTCAAGGGCGAGCTTCACGAGGGCGAGCGCGTGATCGCGCGCGTGGACCCCTCGCGCCACCTGACCGAGCGCAACCACACCGCGACTCACCTCCTGCACGCGGCGCTGCGCGACGCGCTCGGCACCCACGTGCGCCAGGCGGGCTCGTACGTCGGGCCGGACAAGCTGCGCTTCGACTTCACCCACGGCGCCCCGCTCACCGAGGACGAGCTGCGGGCGGTCGAGGACGCCGTCAACCGCGCGGTCGTTGCGGACTCGCCCGTGCGCGCGCTGAGCACGACGCTCGAGGAGGCGCGAGCGCTCGGCGCGATGGCGCTGTTCGGCGAGAAGTACGGCGACGTCGTGCGCATGGTGGAGGTCGGCGACGGCAACTGGTCGCGCGAGCTGTGCGGCGGGACGCACGTCCGCAGCACCGGCGTGATCGGCGCCTTCAAGATCACCGCGGAGACCTCGTCGGCCGCCAACGTGCGACGCATCGAGGCCATCACCAGCCAGGCGGCGATCGAGGACCTGCGGCGCAGCGACCGCCTGTTGACCGAGGCCGCGCACGTCCTCCGAACCTCTCCGGAGTCGGTGCCCGACGTGGCCGCCGAGCGCGAGCGCAAGCGGCGCGAGCTCGAGAAGCGCGGCACGGCGGCGCCCGTCGACGACCGGGTCGACGCCGACAAGGTGCTCGAGGTCGACGGTGTGAAGGTGCTGCTCGACCTCAAGCAGGTCGACAACCCGAAGGCGCTGCCCGATCTCGCGGATCGGCTCAAGAACCAGCTCGGCGACCCCGCCGTGGTCGTGCTCGGCGCGCCCGGGGACGGCCGTGCGAGCCTGCTCGTGACGGCGACGCCCGGCGCTGTCGAGCGCGGCGTGCGCGCCGGCGCGGTGGTCAAGGCTGCGGCCGAGGTCGTCGGCGGCGGGGGCGGGGGGCGCGACACCATGGCCCAGGCCGGCGGGCGCCAGCCCGAGAAGCTGCCGGACGCCCTGCAGGCGGCGCGCGCGGAGATCGAGCGCGCGCTCGGCGTTTGAGGGTCCTCGCGCTGGACTACGGGCACGCCCGCTGCGGCGTGGCCGTATCCGATCCGACGGGGACGCTCGCGACGCCGCTCGAGCCGGTCCTCGCCGCCGGGACACGCAGGGGGCTCCGGCGGGTGGCGCAGGTCGTCGACGAGCTGGGGGCGGAGCGCGTGGTCGTCGGCCTGCCGGTCTCCCTGTCTGGCGGCGACTCGCGCCAGACGCGCGAGACGCGCGAGTTCGCCGAGCGGCTACGCGGCGTGGTGGACGTGCCGGTGGAGCTCTACGACGAGCGCTTCACGACGTCGCTCGCGGCGCAGGCCGGGGGCGAGGCCGCCCTGGACTCGCGCGCGGCGGCCGTCCTCCTCGACGAATGGTTGAACGTGGGCCGTCGATCTGCCGATAGAGGGGGCAAGGAGTGACGACCCGCCGTGGATTCCCTCGCGACATCCAATACGCCCGTGCCCGAAGCGGCCGAGCCCACCGATCCGCTCGACGATCTCCTGCGGCAGATCGTCGGCGGCTACTTCGTGCTCACCGACGGCCAAGGGTCGGTCTCCAAGTGGTCCGAGCCGGCTGAGCTGCTCTTCGCCCGGCCGGCGAACGAGGTTCTCGGCCAGTCGTTCTTCGGCACCCTGATCCAGGGTCCGGTGCCGCCCGGCGGCGAGTCATGGCGCCGGTTCCTGGAGAGCGGGGAGGCGCCGCAGGCCCCCGGGCGCGTCGAGCTCACCGCCCTGCAGGCCGACGGCACGACGTTCCCGGTCGAGACCGTCTTCGTTCCCGTCAAGCTCGACGAGGGCTTCGACTTCTCGCTCTTCCTGGAGGACCTCGGTTTCGAGCTGCCGATGAACCTCATGCTGCAGCGCATGCGGGCGCAGCACCCCGTCGTGGTGCGCGCGCTGCGCCAGGCGCTCGAGCCCGATACCCAGCCCTGGGAGGGCTGGCGCACGGCTGGCACGCTGGTCGTCTTCCGGCCGCTCGAGGCCACGCCGTGGGTGGAGGACGAGCTCGCGCGCCGCGAGGCGGCTCGCGCCGAGGCAGATGCCGAGGTCGAGGAGCGCCTGACCAGCATCGACCCAGGTATTCAAGGCAACTCGATCGCCGAGCTCGACGACGCCGCCGCGGTGGTCGCCCGGCTGCTGTCGGCGATGGAGCGGATCGACGAGCTCGAGCGCGTGGCGCTTGGGCTCCCCGGCCAGCTCGAAGAGGCGCGCCAGAGCGCCGAGCGGCGCGCCGAGGCGGCCGAGCGCGAGGCGCAGGCCATGCGCGCCGAGGTCCAGCGCGCGCTGGCCGCGGCGGGCGGCGGCACGGACGATCGCGAACTGCTCGCGCGGCTCGAGCGGTTGGAGCGCGCGCGGCTGGACGCCGATCAGGCCACCCACGACCGCACCCGGGCCTTTGATGTCGCCGAGGCCGCCCGGGTCGAGCTGGCCGGCCGGCTCGACCGGCTGGAGCGCCAGCGGGCGGAGTCGTCCGCCGCGGCCGACGCCCGGCTCGCCACCGCCGTCGCCGAGGCCCAGCGCCGGGCCGAGGAGGCGGTCGCCGAGGCCACCCGCCGCGCCGACGAGGCTCGCGCGGTCGTCGAGGCGCGCATCGCCGAGGCCGAGCGCGGTCGTGCGGCCGCCGGCGACGTCGAGGTGGCCGACCTCGTCGTGCAGCTCGAGCAGGTCCGCGCCGAGCAGGAGGAGACCGCGCAGGCCGCCCGCGCGGAGCTGGCCGAGACGCTCGAGCGGCTCGAGCGCGAGCGCACGCGCGAAGCGGAGGCGTCCCGCGCCGAGCTCGCCGCCGCGCTGCAGCGGGTCGAGCACGTCCAGCGCGAGGCCGACGCGCTGCGCGAGCAACTTGCCGCGGTCACCGTCGAGCGCCACGAGGCCGACGGTGACCGGCGCCGGATCGAGGATCTGGCGCGCGACAGCGAGGCGTCCCGCGTCCGGATCGAGTCGCTCCGCGAGGAGCTCGTCCCGCTGCGCGAGGGCGCGGCGCAGCTCGCCGCCCTCAGGGAAGAGATCGCCGCCCTGCGCGACACCGCCGGGGAGGTCGACGCCCTGCGCGCCGACATCGCCGCCCTGGGCGACGTCGACGGCCTGCGCGGCGAGATCGACGCGTTGCGCGAGGCGTCCGGCGAGGTCGACGGCCTCCGGCGCGAGATCGCGGCCCTACGCGAGGGCTCGGCGGAATCCGATGACCTCCGCAGCGAGGTCGCGGCGCTCCGCGAGGCGGCGCGCAACGTAGACGCGCTGAGCGCCGACATCGCGGCGCTGCGCGACGGTTCGGCCGAGGTCGAGGCCCTCCGGGACGAGCTCGCCGCGCTCCGGGACGCGTCCCGGAGCGTCGACGTCCTCGGCGCCGAGATCGCCATGCTGCGCGAGGGTTCGGCCGGGTTCGAGGCCCTCCGCGGCGAGGTCGCCGCCTTCCGCGAAGCGTTCGGCGGCGTCGACGCCGTCGACACGAAGCTCGCCGCGCTCGGCGCGCAGATCGCGGCGCTGCGTGAGGGGTCGCGCGAGGTGGAGGGTCTGCGGGACGAGGTTGCTGCGCTGCGTGAGGGGTCGCGCGGGGTCGAGGGTCTGCGCGGCGAGGTTGCTGCGCTGCGTGAGGGGTCGCGCGAGGTCGAGGGTCTGCGCGGCGAGGTTGCCGCGCTGCGTGAGGATTCTGGCGCGGTCGAAGGGCTGCGGCTCGAGCTCGACGCGGTGCGCGAGCGGCTCGCGGGGCTGCAGCCGGGCGCCGCGCCCGCGGAGATCGACGAGCTGCGTGCCGAGGTCGAGCGGCTCAAGGCCGCAGCGGCGGAGTTCCGTCGCGACGCCGGTCAGCTCGACGCCATGCGCGCCGAGCTCGCGGACCTGCGCGAGCAGCTCCGCACGGCGCCGCCCGAGCTGGACGACCTGCGCGCGCAGGTCGAGCGCCTACAGCACATCGCGCAGGCGACGTCGAGCTCGGCCGATCTCGAGGCACTGCGCGCCGAGGTCAGCGCGCTCCGCGACGACGTCGCCGCGAACGGCGCGGTCGAGACGCTCCAGAGCGACGTCGCCGCGCTGCGCCAGGGCGCGGGACGCGTCGAGGCGCTGAACGCCGAGCTCGCCGAGCTGCGCGACGGCACGGCGCGCGACGTGGCGGACCTGCGGGAGGGCGCCGCTACGCGGCAGGCCCTCGATGCGCTGCGCGGGCAGCACGCCGAGGCGGTCGGCCGGCTCGAGGACCTGCGCCGCCAGCAGGAGCAGGTGCGCACGTGGCTCGACGAGGCGCGTCGCGAGCGCGACGAGTTCCGCGCCGCAGGCGAGCGCACGGTCGCCCAGGTCGAGGAGCTGCGGCGCTCGCTCGAGGAGCGCGACGACGATCACACGACCTCCGCCGCCAACGCGGTCGAGCGCGACGTCGTGGACGCGATGGGCAGCGAGCTGGACGCCCTGCGCGGCGCCGAGGCGGCCCTGCGGATGCGCGTCGCCGAGCTGGCCGCCTCGAGCGACGCCACGGGCCGCCGCATCGACGAGCTGGCCGACGCCGAGCGCGCCGTCACCGCTCGTGTCGAAGAGCTCGCGGGTGAGGCGCAGGGCGCTGCGCGGCGCCTCGAAGAGCTGTCCGCGCACGCCGACGCGGTCGCCGGCCGCGTCGAGCAGGTCCGTGAGGACGCCCACAGCCGGATCGACGACGTCGGAGCCGCGGCTGACGCCGTGGCGAACCGCGTCGAGGACCTCGCTTCCGCGAACGACGCGGTCACGCGGCGGGTCGACGAAGCCGCCACGGCCAGCGACGCCGCCATGCGGCGGGTGGAAGAGGTCGCGGCCTCGGGTGACGAGGTCGGTCGCCGCGTGGACGGGCTTGCCGCATCGGGGGATGCCGTTGCGCGTCGGCTGGACGAGGTCGACGCCGCCGCGCAGCGCGTGGACGAGATCGCCGCGGCCAGCGACGCGGCGGTGCGCCGCGTCGACGAGCTCGCCGCGTCCGGGAACGCGGTCGCGCGCCGCGTCGACGAGGTGTCGGCGGCATCCGAAGAGGTTGCGCGCCGGGTCGAGGGCGTCGCCGAGGCCGGCGACGAGGTTGCGAGGCGGGTCGACGAGGTGTCGGCGGTCACCGAAGAGGTCGCGCGCCGCGTCGAGGGCGTGGCCGACGCCGGCGACGCCGTGGCTCGGCGGGTCGATGACGTTGCCGCGGCGAGTGACGCCGCGGTGCGGCGGGTCGATGAGGTCGCCGAGGCCGGCGACGAGGTTGCGAGGCGGGTCGACGAGGTGTCGGCGGTCACCGAAGGGGTCGCGCGCCGGGTCGAGGGCGTCGCCGAGGCCGGCGATGAGGTGGCTCGCCGACTCGACGAGGTCGCTGCGACGAGTGACGCTGCGGTGCGGCGGGTCGATGAGGTTGCCGCGGCGAGTGACGCCGCGGTGCGGCGGGTCGACGAGGTTGCCGCGGCGAGCGGCGAGGCGGTGCGGCGCGTCGACGAGGTGTCGGCGGCCACCGACCAGGTCGCGCGCCGGATCGAGGGCGTCGCCGAGGCCGGCGATGCGGTGGCTCGGCGGGTCGACGAGGTGTCGGCGGCGACCGAGGAGGTCGCGCGCCGGGTGGAGGGCGTCGCCGAGGCCAGCGACGAGGTGCTTCGGCGGGTCGACGAGGGCCACGCCGCCACGCGCCGCCTCGACGAGGAAGTCGCGGCGGCGCGCGCGGATGCGGCCCGGGCCGCCGGTGCGGCTGACCGCGTCGACGAGCTGGCCGGGCGCTTCGACGACGTCGCGGCCGCCGCCGGGCGCGCGGAGGCGAAGACGGGCGGCTTCGAGGCGCGGATCGCCGAGTCGGCCGCGGACATCGCGACGCTGCAGGAGCGGGTGGGGGAGGTCGACCGTGGCGCGGGCGCCGTGCTCGCCGACGTCCGCGCGCTCAAGGAGCGGCTGGACGAGCTCGACGAGCTTCGCAACGCGGTCGCCCGCCTCACCGGCGAGGCCGAGATCGCGCGCGCCCAGTCCGAGCGCGCGAGCCAGGAGGCGCTCGGCGCCCGCGAGCAGGCCGCTGCCGCCAACGAGGCCGCCACGGCGGCCCGCCAGGACGCCGGCCGCGCCCGTGAGGACGTCGCCGCCGCCCGCCGCGACCTCCAGTCGACGGGCGACAAGGTCACCGCCCTCGGCACCGAGGTCGAGCGCGCCACCGAGGCCGCCACCGCTGCGACAACGACCGCCGACGAGGCCTGCGCAGGCATCGACGCCGCGGTCACGGCCGGCGAGCGCAACGCCGAGCGCCTCTCGGAGCTCGACAGCAAGACGCAGGCCCTGCGCACCGAGATGACCGCCGGGCGCGAGCGCCTCGACGCCATCGGGACGCGCATCGAGCGACTCGGCAAGGAGGCCGTCGAGTCCGGCCAGGCGCAGGCCGCCGCGCTCGAGACCCAGCGCACCGAGCTGCGCAACGAGATGGCGGCCGTCCGCCGCATCGCCGAGGAGGCGCGGGACGGGCTCGAGTCGATCCGGGTGGACATCGGGACGGTGCGCGACGACTCGAGGGCCGTCCGCGACGACGCCGCGGCCGCCCGGTCGGCGGCCGAGGCCGGCGAGCGCCGCGTCGAGGCGATGCAGGCCGAGCTCACCTACGCGCTGAAGACGCTCGAGGATGTCAAGGCCGGTCTCACCTCCGCCGGACAGGCGGCGGTCATGGCCCGCCGCGAGGCCGAGCAGGCCAAGCGCGCCGCGGCCCAGACGAGCTCCGACAGCGGCTCGGGCGTGCACGAGGTCCTCTCCCAGCTCCTCGCCGCCGCGCGCGGCGACGCCGCGCCGCAGGAGGCCGCCAAGCTGCGCCGCCCGCAGACGCCGGCGCAGGACCTCCGGCGCAAGAGCGAGGTCACCCCGCGCCAGCCGCGGCACGGCTTCGACGACGCCACGCAGCCGCTCGCGATCCTCGGCCTCGACGGCCGATTCCGCGAGCTCAATCCCCCGTTTGCAAGACTGGTGGGCTACCAAGAGCACGCGTTCGGGAAGGCCGCGTGGCCCTCGCCGCACGACCGTGCCGCGTACCAGCAGCAGCAGGAGCAGCTGCGGCAGCTTGCCACGGGGGAGATCGAGTCGGTGTCGGTTCAGAGCACGTACATGCACGGCCAGGGCCTGATGGTCCCGGTCGTCGGCACCCTCAAGGCCGTTCCCGGAGAGGACGGGCGGCCCCTCCACCTGCTGCTGGAGGCCGAGGATCGCCACGCCTGATGGCGTCCGGCCCCGAACAGCGGACGCCGGAGGAGCGGGAGCGGGCCGCCGCCGAACGGGCTGCCCGCCGGTCGGGTACCTACGATGACGCGGTGACCGCCGTCGACGATCGCCCGGTGCCTCCGCGCCGCGTCCCGCCGCCTCGCCGCCCGCCACGACGCCCCGCGCCGCGCCGCTCCCGTCCTGGCGGCGGCTACTGGGGCCGCCGGCTGCTCGCCATTCTCGCGCTGATCGCCATCCCGGCGGCGCTCTACCTCATCAACGCGACCTTCCAGCCGTTCCACGGCGGAGGGACGGGGAGCGTGCGGGTCAAGGTGCCCGAGGGTGCGGACACGGGCGCCATCGGCGACCTGCTCGCCGCCGAGGGCGCCGTCGCCAGCGGCACGTTCTTCGAGCTCAACGCCACGCTGACCGGCCGCCGCGGCGGCCTGCGCCCCGGCGACTATACGCTGCGCGAGGACATGAGCTATGGCGACGCCATCGACGCGCTCACCAAGGGGCCGAAGGTTCGGGTCGTCCCCACGGTGAACGTCACCGTCCCCGAGGGGCCGTCGATCCGCGAGACGGCGCCGATCGTCGACAAGGGCCCGCTCAAGGGCAGCTACCAGAAGGCGGCCTCCGAGGCGCGCGTCGTGCGCCGCGTGCGGCGGCTCGGCGCCCCCCGCGGGACACGCACCGCCGAAGGCTTCCTCTTCCCGGCCACCTACACGCTCGTCGACGGCAGCCCGGCGCGCGACCTCGTCAGCAAGCAGCTCGCCGCCTTCAAGGGGAACTTTGCGAAGGTCGACATGTCGTACGCGCGCAGCAAGAACCTCTCGCGCTACGACGTGCTGATCATCGCGTCGCTCGTCGAGCGCGAGGCGCAGCTCGCGCGCGAGCGCCCGCTGATCGCGTCGGTGATCTACAACCGCCTGCGCGACGGCACGCCGCTCGGGATCGACGCCACGATCCGCTACGAGATCCAGAACTGGTCGCGCCCGCTGCGCGTGTCCGAGCTGGAGACCGACACGCCCTATAACTCGCGCCTGCGGCGCGGGCTCCCGCCGACGCCGATCGGCAATCCGGGCCTCGCGTCGCTCAAGGCGGCGGCGAAGCCGGCGCGCACGGACTACATCTTCTTCGTCCGCAAGCCCGGGGACTCGGGCGAGCACGCGTTCTCGGAGACCAACGCGGAGTTCGAGCGCGACGTGGCGCGCTATCAGGCGTCGCGCGGCGGTCCTTGATCTATCTCGGCGTCTGCGGCTGGCCGGTCACGCACTCGCGCTCGCCCCAGATGCAGAACGCGGCGCTGGCCGCGGCCGGGTTGCACGATTGGCGCTACCTGCGGCTCCCGCTGCCGCCCGAGCTGTTCACGGAGACGGTGCGGGCCCTGCCCGCGGCAGGCTTCCGCGGCGTCAACGTGACGATCCCGCACAAGGAGGTCGCGCTCGCCCTGGCCGACCACGCGTCGCCTTCCGCCCAGGCCATCGGCGCGGCTAACACACTGACCTTCGAGCACGGCGCGATCCACGCCGACAACACCGACGCGCCCGGACTGCTGGCCGCACTGGGCCAGGATCCCGCGGGCCGCTCGGTCCTGGTGCTGGGGGCCGGCGGAGCCGGCCGCGCGGCCGCCTGGGCGCTGCGCGGGGCCGGCGCGCAGGTCACCGTCTGGAACCGCACGCCCGAGCGCGCGCGGGCGCTCGCGGCCGACCTGGGCGTGCGTGCGACGGAGGCCCCGGAGGCCGCCGAGATCGTCGTCAACTGCACCTCAGTGGGGCTCCAGGACCCGGGGGCGACGTTCAAGGCCCTCCCGCTGACGGCCGATGAACTACGTGCCGGGAGCCTGATTGTCGACATGGTCTACCGGGACGGCGGCACTCGCCTCCTCGAAGCGGCAAGAACACGGGGGGCGCGCGTGGTCGACGGCCTGGAGATCCTGGTTGCGCAGGGCGCTGCGTCGTTTGAGCGCTGGACCGGCCTGGAGGCTCCCCGCAAGGCGATGAGGGAGGCCGCCAAGACCATCGCCAACCCATGAATCCGTCAGCACAGACCGGGGCACCCCCGAAGAAGAAGGGCAACGGTGTCACCACGCCATCCCGGCGTGGCGGCTCCGGCCGTGTGCTGAGCGACGTCATCGTCGACCTCGGGTTCGTCGACCAAGGGACGATGGACCTCGCGATCGCCAAGGCCGAGGACCAGGGCGCCCTCCCCGAACGCATCCTCATCAAGGACGGCACGCTGGCGGAGGAGGAGCTCGCGCGCGCGGTGGCCGAGCGCTTCGGGCTCGACCACATCGACCTCGGCCTCTACCGCGTCGACCCCGACGCCGCCAAGCTCGTGACACCGGCGGCGGTCAAGCGCTACCAGGCCGTGCCCGTGGCCTTCGCCGGCGAACGGACGCTGCTCGTCGCCATGTCCGACCCCGCGAACGTGCTCGCGCAGGACGACATCGCGGTCATGACCGGCTACGAGGTGCGCCCGGCGGTCGCCTCGCCGCCCGACATCGAACGCTTGCTCGAGCGCCTCGAGGACCCCGACTTCGGCCACGGCGGCACGGCACCGCTCGAAGACGACGACGATCCGGACGCGGTCCAGCCGCCGTCGGCCCCGGCGCCCGCCGGGCTCTACGACCTCCGCGACCAGGCGCCGATCAACTTCGGCGCCTCGGGCGAGGACGCGTCGGTCATCCAGCTCGTGCACCGAGTCATCAAGGAGGCGGTCGAACGCGGCTCCTCCGACATCCACTTCGAGCCTGGCGACGAGGACATGCGCGTCCGCTACCGGATCGACGGCGTGCTCCAGGAGGCCGCGCTCGTCCCCGGCAGCGCGGTGCCCGCGGTCGTCTCGCGCGTGAAGATCCTCGCGGACCTCGACATCGCCGAGCGCCGCGTGCCGCAGGACGGGCGCATCTCGCTCGAGGTCGAGACCAAGCCGATCGACCTCCGCGTCGCGACGTTGCCGTGCGCGTACGGCGAGAACGTCGTGATGCGAATCCTCGACCAGAGCAAGGTCATGATCGAGCTCGAGCAGCTCGGCATGCTCCCGCAGGCACTCGAGCGCTTCACCAAGGCGTTCTCGCAGGCCCACGGGGCCGTGCTCGTCACCGGTCCGACCGGCTCGGGCAAGTCGACGTCGCTCTACGGCGCCCTCAACCAGCTCAACACGATCGAGAAGAACATCATCACGATCGAGGACCCCGTCGAGTACCAGCTCGACGGCATCACGCAGGTCCAGGTCAACCCGAAGGCCGGCCTCACCTTCGCGAGCGGCCTGCGGTCGATGATGCGCGCCGATCCCGACATCATCATGGTCGGCGAGATCCGGGACCGGGAGACGGCGCAGATCGCCGTCGAGGCGGCGCTGACCGGCCACCTCGTGCTCTCCACGCTGCACACGAACGACGCGCCCGGCGCCGTGACCCGCCTGATCGAGATGGGGATCGAGCCGTTCCTCGTCGGCTCGGCGGTCGACTGCGTGGTCGCCCAGCGGCTCGCCCGGCTCCTGTGCGAGGAATGCAAGCGCCGGACGACGATCAAGTCCGAGGTCATGCGCGCCAACGGCTTCAACGTCGGGCTCGACCTCGAGGCCTACGAGCCCGTGGGCTGCGCCCGGTGCGGCGGCTCGGGCTACAAGGGCCGGATCGGGCTCTACGAGGTCATGTGGGTGTCGGACACCATCCGCGCGCTCGCCGTGGCCCGCGAGCCCTCCGAGACCATCGCGCACGCCGCCGTGCACGAGGGCATGATGCGCCTGCGAGAGGACGGGCTCGAGAAGGTTCGTCGCGGGCTGACGTCGATCGCCGAGATCGCGCGCGTCGCCGGCACTCGCTAGATCCGGTCCGGACCCCTACAGAACAGGCTCCGGCGTGCCGATGTACCGCGTGTGAGCCTGGACTTCTCTGAACTTCTCCTCGCGGTCGTCAAGAACAAGGCGTCCGACCTGCACATCACCGCCGGCTCGGCGCCCATGCTGCGCGTGCGCGGTTCGCTGATCCCCGTCGACGGGCAGCCGGCCCTGACGCCGACGGACACGCGCGAGTTCATCTACGCGATCCTCAACTCCTCGCAGCGACAGCGCCTCGAGACCGACTGGCAGCTCGACTTCGCCTACTCGGTGCCCGGCGTCGGCCGCTACCGCGTCAACGCCTTCTTCCAGCGCGGCACCATCGGCGCCGCGTTCCGGCTCATCCCGACGGAGACCGTGCCGATCGAGACGCTGGGCCTGCCGCCCGTCATCCGCACGTTCTCGAAGAAGCCGCGCGGGATCGTGCTCGTCACCGGTCCGACCGGCTCCGGCAAGTCCACGACGCTGGCCTCGCTGATCGACGAGATCAACGAGACGCGCGACGAGCACATCATGACGATCGAGGACCCGATCGAGTTCCTGCACTCCCACAAGCGCTGCATCGTCAACCAGCGCGAGCTGGGGGCGGACGCGCCGTCGTTCGCGCTGGCGCTCAAGGCCGCGCTGCGCCAGGACCCGGACGTGATCCTCGTCGGCGAGATGCGCGACATGGAGACGATCGGCACCGCCCTCACCGCGGCGGAGACCGGCCACCTCGTCTTCGCGACGCTCCACACCCAGGACGCGCCGCAGACCATCGACCGCATCATCGACGTCTTCCCGCCCGCCCAGCAGGGCCAGATCCGCGCGCAGCTGGCGATCGGCCTCCAGGGCGTCGTGACCCAGACGCTGCTCCCGACCGCCGACGGCTCGGGGCGCTGCGTGGCGGCCGAGGTGCTCGTGCCCACCCCGGGCGTGCGCAACCTCATCCGCGAGGGCAAGACGCACCAGATCTACTCGCTGATCCAGACGGGCGGCGCGCACGGCATGCAGACGATGGACGCGTCGCTCGCGGGCCTCGTGCGCGACAACAAGATCACGATGGCGGTCGCCGAGACGCGCTCCTCCGAGCCGGGCGAGATGCGCAAGCTCGTCCACTCCGCCCCGCAGCAGTCGGCCTCCAAGCCGCCCTCGACGTCGCCCCCGGTGGGCGTGGCCGCCTGATGGCCGCCGCCAGCTTCACGTACAAGGCGGTCGACGCCGCCGGCATCCCCTCGACCGGCGAGATCGTCGGCGCGACCAAGGACGCCGTCGTCGACGAGCTCAAGGCCCGTGGCCTCACGGTCATGGACCTGAAGGAGAAGAAGACCGGCCTGCAGGCCGAGATCACGCTCTTCAAGCGCGTGAAGGCGCAGGAGCTGACGATCATGACCCGCCAGCTGGCGACCATGATCTCGTCGGGCATGACGCTCCTGCGCGCGTTCTACGTGCTCGAAGAGCAGATCGAGAACAAGCTCCTGCGCGACACGGTCGGCGGAGTGCGCGAGGACATCGAGGCCGGCATCTCCTTCTCGGAGGCGCTTGCCAAGCACCCGAAGATCTTCTCGCCGCTGTACGTGGCGATGGTCCGCGCCGGCGAGGCCGGCGGCGTGCTCGAGGAGTCGCTCGACCGCGTGGCCGACCAGCTCGAGAAGGACGACTCGCTGCGCCGCCAGGTCAAGTCCGCCATGGCCTACCCGACGGTCGTGCTGACCTTCGCGATCTGCGTGCTGCTTGGCCTGATCGCCTTCATCGTCCCCGTCTTCGTCGGCGTCTTCAAGGACTTCGGCGGCGAGCTGCCGCTGATCACGAAGTTCACCGTCTCGATGTCGAAGGCCGTCACCGGGCAGTGGTACATCCTGCTCGCGGTCACGGTCGGCGGCTTCGTCGGCTTCAAGAAGTGGCGCAAGTCCGACTGGGGCCGCCCGCAGTGGGACCGCATCCGCCTGCGCGTGCCGTTCAAGATCGGCCAGACGGTCCAGAAGATCGCCCTCGCCCGCTGGTCGCGCACCTTCTCGGCGCTCTACTCGGCCGGCGTGCCGATCATGCACGCGATCGAGGTCACGGGCCAGACGGCCGGCAACGCGGTCGTCGAGGACGCCATGGAGGCCGTCATCGAGTCGGTCAAGTCCGGAGGTTCGATCGCCGCGCCCCTCAAGGACGCCCCGATCTTCCCGGCCATGGTCGCGCAGATGATCGCGGTGGGCGAGGAGACCGGCAACCTCGACACCATGCTCACCAAGGTCGCCGACTTCTACGAGGACGAGGTCGCGGCCGCCATCAAGGCCCTCACCTCGATCCTCGAGCCGGTCATGATCGTGCTCGTCGGCGGCATCGTCGGCTTCATCGTGGTCGCAATGTACATGCCGATGTTCAAGGTCTACGACGCCATCAAGTAACCCTCGTGGTTCGACTCGTCAATCCCTGTAAATCGCCGTGAAACAGGATCGCGCGGTGTGATGGGCCCGGGCCGCTTCCTCAGGACCGCTTATGTGGGTGGTCGTCGAGCGCGGCGAGGCCCTCGCGGGAGGTGTGGCGGGCGGCGTCGTCGGTCATCGCTCAGCGGTTGTGGTTGACCACTTCGACGTTGTGCCCGTCGGGGTCCAGCACGAACGCGCCGTAGTAGCCGGGGTGGTACACGGCGCGCTCCCCCGGACCGCCGTGGTCCTCGTAGCCGGCGGCAAGCGCGGCGGCGTGGAACGCGCGCACCGTGGCGTCCTCGCGGGCGGGGAACGCGAGATGGACGTGCTCCGTGAGCGGCCGCTCGTCGTCGATCAGCGAGAAGCTGTAGTCCTCGCCCTTGAACTGCACGCGGCCGGGCTCGTCGTCCCCCAGCCGGATCCCGGCGTGGGCCGCGATGGTCGTGTAGAAGCGCTTGGACGCCGCGAGGTCGGCGACGCGGATCCACAGGTGATCGACGCGGCCGTCGGGCACGGGGCGCGCCCGCTCGCCGTGCACGGCCTCGGCGCTGTTGCCGTCCGGGTCGAGCAGGAACCCGCCGTAGTAGTCGGGTCCGTACTCCGTGCGCGGCCCGGGCGCGCCGTCGTCGCGGTAC
>DATAFH010000109.1:0-11446 GCA_036257565.1 Solirubrobacteraceae bacterium
GCCCAGCTCGCGAAGCCGCGCCGGGCTGGTCGGCCTCGAGCTATACGAACGAGCCCGGTAGAGGGCGAGGCGCTCGCGGTGGTAGCGCTCCTCGGCCTCGAGCTGGACGAAGTCGGGAGGCGCGATCGTCGGTGTCTGGGCTGGTGCGACGCCCGGCTCCGCGCGCTCGGACGCTGGTCGCGTCGGCGGGCTCGGGGCTGCGGCGGAGTCGAGGGAGCGCCGCCTCACCGAGGCACGCCGACGGCGGAGGAAGCCGAAGCGCTTCGGGATCGCCGGATTCGTGGGACTCATCGGCCTACCTCAAATCAGCTCGTGCCGTGGCGTCACGCGTCGGGAGGAAGTGAGACCTGGCGGGCAGCGCGGCGGTCGTGGTGTCACCAACGACTCTAGTGGCTCGGCCGGTTCGAGGATCGTCGAGCCGCCAATCGTCAGGGGCGGGCGATCCGGGCGAGGTCAGGCGAGCCAGCCAGGACCTGGTCCGGGATAACCGGGTGGACGTTCGAGTCCTCTTCGGCGCATCGAGCGAAGGCCCGCACTGCGGGGCTGTTGTCGTTCGCTGGGCCATGACGTCGATCAGGCGTGGAGGACTTCGCGGCAACAATCCGCGACAACATCGGGAACAGCTGTTCTCCACCGTGCCGCAGTCCGCTTGTTCGCTCCAGGAGCTGGTCGCGCAACTCGAGGGCGATCCCGATCGACTCTCGACGAACGGCGGAGCCCCATCCGCTGCAGCCCGTTCTGCGGTGGCCCGCCATGGCGCTAAGGAGCCGTACCTGACCGTCGAGCAAGGGCGACGTCAACCTCTGGGGCGCCGAACGGACCTGCGGCGGATACCGAAGAGCGAGGGCTGTCACGCGCCTACGGGGCAAACTCGCCGGTCGACGACGGGGCGGATCTCGCGGTCTCAGGCTTGCGCTCCCGCGCGCAAACGGACGTCTCGATCGGCGCAGTGGACAGGCCCGCAAAGGACGATGAGGAGTAGTACACCGGCGCGCGATCCCCGCCCGCCTCGCTCCTGCATCCGCAGAAAGCAGCGGTGAGCTCGTTAGTGCTGCATTTCATGCGACTCGACACTCCGGTGGCCGCGCCGTGCCGCATTCCTCGTGCTGCTGCTTCGTCGCGGCAGCGAGCGCCTCGTGGACGCGTCCGCGCCACGAGGAGGCCTCGTCACGCGGCCGAGGGGACGGTGTTCCTCTGGTGTTCCTCGGTCGTCTGAGCCGACGACGCGCGTAGTGCGAAAAACCCTGCAAATTGGCTAAGCCCTCTGCCGGACTCGAAACCGGCGACCCCCTTACCATGGCAGCTTGTCTGCTGCACGGTAGGCCGCGACAGGCGCCAAAGTGCGTGCAAATCCGCCCGAACCACGGCTCGGCAGACGACCGCAGCGGGCAGCAGGGTTCGGCACCCTCCATTGCCCACTCGTTACCCGGCTTGCGCGAGGTCGCTTCTCGATCAGGGCTTCTCGAGCACCAGCGGAGGGCAACGCACCCGGCCGCTCTCGAAGCGCCCGATTGGGGAACCGAGACGGACCGTCGCAGCACGGTCGTCGAGCTCGACGATCGTCCCGTCGAGGCCGGCCAGGTACCGCGGGCTGACGCGCTGACCTATGCGGACGCGATCTCCGACGCAGAGCGTCGCGAGCATGTGGCTCGAATCGATCGTGTGGAGCAGCCGCCTGCGTGCGTCGACGGCCGACGCGAGCGCGCCGAGATGATCGTCGAGCTCGCCCTCGGCGATCGCGTCCAGCAGCGAGCGCTCCGCGGGGGACACCGTGCGCGGCACCGTCCCGTGGCGGGCGCGGCGGCTTCGCGTGCGATTGGCCATCGTAAGGGAGGATCGCCAGGCGCCCGGACGGACCGGCTCTATCAGGACCGTAGGCGCGGCGGGGCGCCGAGTACAGTCCGCATTAGATGGCGACCAGCGATCCCGACAGCGGAACACGCGCTCACGCCGGTCCGTCGAAGGCCGAGCGTCGCGCGGCGCGTGCTGCCGTCGGCGCCTACCACGAGACCGAGCTTGCGCGGCTGATCGACCACGTGCGGGATGGCCTGGAGCGTTACGACGCCGGCGAGATCGATGCGTTCGAGCTCGACGAGCTGATCCATCACTACAAGCGGGCGACGCAGAAGCTGTGGAGCTTCTGCACCGGCGGCGGCGCACACGTCTACGGGACGGCGAGGACGCTCGAGTGGCTGCGCGATCAGGGCGAGCTCCCGGACTGGTGGGAGCAGGCCACGCCACGCCGCGCACGACGTTGACGCTCAGCCGGGGCGCCGTTCAGCGGAGGCCGGCCTTGTCGAGGATCGCGATCAGCGTCGGCCGTCGCCGGTAGCGCTCGCGCAAGCCCGTGAGGTACTCGGCGAACGCGTCGAGCTCGCCGGCGGCCTGCGCCGCGGCTCGCGCGCGCTGGAGGATCCGTGCGGCCGAGCGGTACGCGCGCCGGTCGGCCTGTTCGAGCACCTCGTCCGCGATCCGCTGATAGACCGCGAGCGCGTCGGCCGGCCGGTCGCGCTCGCGGCGCTCGGCGAGCCGCAGCCACAAGTCCGATCCGAGCGCATCGTCCGGCGCCGCGGCGGCCGCGGTCCACGCGAGCTCGACCTCGTCGTCGCCGAGAAGCGCGTCGACGTACCCGCGCGGGTCGGCGCGCTGCAGCGTCACCCGCGCCGTCTCTTGCTCGAGCGCCCAGGCGCCGAGCGCTTCGGCGGACGCCCGCAAAGCGCGATAGGTCGATGAGGACGGCATCCGCTCGTGCTGCGCGCGCCGCAGCGCGAGCACCTCGAGCGGCTCAGCGGGCTGAACGTCGCACGCCAGGTCATACAGCTGAGCGACCTGCCAGCCGCTGGTCTGCGCGATCCCGCGCTTCGCCCACGCCAGCGCCTCGTCCTCGAGCCCGAGCTCGCGCATCGCCTCAGCTACGCGAATGAACTGGTACGGCGTCGTCAGGTCTCCGCCGAGCTGCCTCACGAGCGTATCGATGTCGCGGTCGAGCATCGCGAGCCGCTCGCGCGCGTAGCGAAGGGCGAACGAGTC
This sequence comes from Solirubrobacteraceae bacterium, assembly GCA_036257565.1. Lineage (GTDB taxonomy): Bacteria > Actinomycetota > Thermoleophilia > Solirubrobacterales > Solirubrobacteraceae > DASSUW01. The sequence goes on from DATAFH010000109.1 coordinate 3,031, forward strand.
GCCGTCCCGGCGCGCGTCGACCGCGTCGCGGTAGGCCGCCAACCCGGCTTCACCGAGCGCGCTCGCATAGTGAACCGGATCGACCTCGAAGAAGTCCTGATCATCGAACCCGAACCGGACCATCCACGCGGCCAGCTCGACCGGGTCTGCCACGCCGGCATAGCACGCCCGCGCATGCAGCGCCAGCAGCTCACGGGCCAGATCCCCGATCAGCCCGTCCGAGTCGTCCGCATGCATGATCACCTTGACGACGTGACCGACCGCTCGCTGCAGCAGCTCGACCAGCGCCCGCGACGGAGCCTCGTCGACGGCCTTCTCCAGCTCGGCGACGATCGGCCGCGCACCGTGAGCCCATCCGGCGCTCTCGCGGTACCCGAGGAACCTGCGCGTGCGAAGACCGCGATCGACCTCCGCGCGCAGCTGCAGCTCCGCCCTGGCTGACCTGGCTCTTGCCCTCGCCTGAGAGGAGCGGTCCGCGCGCCCGGAGCGCGGTCCCGGAAGGCGATCGGGGTTACGGCACGGGGCGGCCTCGCTCGCGCCGGGTTCTCGGCGGCCTGCCGGCTGAGCTCGATCGCCGTCGCCGTGCCGGTCCGCGAGGTGCCGCCGCGGCCGGTCACGCTTCGGCACGCACGACCGCGATGTTGAAGTGGCCTGTGCCGAGTGCGCCCCAGAGGCGGAGCCAGAGCGCCACGTACATCTCGGTGCCGCGGGCGGAGGAGATGGCGCCGAGGTCGATGATCCGCGCCGCGGGCCAGCCGAAACGCTGGAGGAGCTCGGTGGCCTGGCGCTTGGCGTCCGGGTCGTCGCCGCAGAGGAAGACGTCGTGCTCGCCCGGCACCTTCCCGGGGTCGACCATCACCTCACAGTTCATCGTGTTGAGCGCCTTCACCACGCGCGCCTGGGGGAAGCGGCGCTGGATCTGCTCGCCGAGCGAGTCGGTGTTGGAGACGAACAGCGACGGCGGCATCCCGTGGGAGAAGTCGAGCGGGTTGGCGATGTCGATGAGCAGCTTGCCGGACAGGTTCTCCTCGCCGGCGAGCTCCAGCATCGCGAGCGAGCCGGCGCCGTTGGTGGCGTTGACGATCAGCTCGGCCTGGGCGGTTGCCTGCGGCGGCGTTGTCAGCTCCACGTCGGGGTGCGCTTGGCACCAGACGTTGAAGGGCGGGTTGCCGAGCGCGTCCGGGTCGGTTCGCGCGAGTGTCGCCTGCGGGTCTCGCGTGGCCACCGCCACGTCGTGGCCGAGCGCGACGAGCTTGGCGGCCAGCGCCTGGCCGACGGCGCCCGTTCCCAGTACGGCGGACCTCATCGGTGTGCTCCTTCCGTCGTCGTCTCGCGCGGGCGGGCCGGACCGGCCGGACGTCGCGCCGCGAGTCTCTGCATCGTGTCGACCGTTGCCGTGAGCGACGCGGCCGGGTCGGCGCCGGCCGGGAACGGCCACAGGACGACCTCGTCGGCGCCGGCGTCGGCGAGCTGGCGCACGCGGGTTTCGAGCGCGCGTTCGTCGCCCCATGCGACGACCGTGTCCAGCATCTGTTCCGTCCAGCCGCCGGCGTCGGCGGGCCGTGCGAGCCCGGCCCGCTCGAGCATCGCCACGTAGGAGCGGGCGCGGGACATCATGCCGAAGGTGGCGTTGAGCCCGGCGAGCGCCGCGGGCCGGTCGCTGGTCAGGGCGGCCGGGATGGCGGCGACGATGCGCGGTTGCGGTCTCCCGGCCTGCTCGGCGCCGCGGCGGGCCGCGGGCAGCACCACGCTGTCGAGGTAGCAGGCGGGGGCGAGCCAGGTCATGATGGCGTCGGCGAACTGGCCGGCGGCGGCGCACATGCGCTCGCCGAGCGCGCCGACGACGATCGGGACCGGTGGCCGCTCGGTGAGCCACAGCGCGGCCTCGACGCGGTAGTGCCGTCCGTCGAGCGAGGCGCGTCCGTGCTCGAGCAGGTCGCGCAGGATTCCGCCGTACTCGAGCATGCGGCTGGTCGGCGCGTCCCAGGTGAGGCCGAACGTCTGCTCGAGCATGCCGCGGTGCCCGGTGCCGATGCCGAGCTCGAAGCGGCCGCCGGAGGCGGCGGCGACGGTCAGCGCCTGCTGCGCGAGCACGATCGGATGCCGCGGCCACGCGTACGCGATGCCGGCTCCGAGCCGGATCCGCTCGGTGCGCCCGGCGGCGACGGCGAGCACGGTGAGCGTGTCGAGCGCGAGCCCGCCCGGCAGCCACGCGGCATGCAGTCCGCGGCGCTCGGCGTCCACGATCGCCGCCAGGCAGCGCTCGAGGTCGCGCGTCTCGCCGGCGTACAGGCTCAGCTTCACGCTCGAGCGGACTCCTACGCCAGGGCCTCGAGCACCAGCTCGGCGACCTTGCGGCCCGAGTGTTGCTGCTGGCCGGTGATCAGGTTGCCGTCGCTGACCGCAAACGGCTGCCAGAGCCCGCCGCGCACGTACTCGGCGCCGCGCTCGCGCAGCGCGTCCTCGATCCGCCAGGGCTGCACGGTCTGGCCGGCGGCCTCGTTTGAGGCGTCCTCCTCGATGTTGGCGAAGCCGGTCACCGTCCTGCCCTCGACCAGCCAGCTGCTGTCGGCCAGCCGCACGTCGATCAGCGCCGAGACGCCGTGGCAGAGCGCGGCGGTCGGCTTGCCGGCGGCGTGGAACCGTGCGATCGCGCGCTTGAGCTCCTCGTGCTCGCGGAACTGGTACATCGGCCCCTGGCCGCCACAGGCGACGATCGCGTCGAACGCGTCGAGGTCGAGCGCGGCGAGCCGCGGCGTGTCGGCGAGCAGCGCGGACAGCTTCGGGTCGGCGAGGAAGCCGCGCGAGAGCACGTCGCCGGCCGAGTAACCGCTCTCGTCGCGCGGGTCCGAGAGACCGTCCACGCGCACCTCGCCGCCCTCGGGGCTGGCCACGACGACCTCGTGGTCCCCTTCGCGGAACTCGTACCACGGGTGGGTGAGCTCCGACGCCCAGAAGCCGATCGGCCAGCCCGTCAGCGCCGACACGCTCGAGTTGGCGACGACCATCAGCACCCGCTTGCTTGACGACATTCGCGCCTCCCGATCTCCGTTGGTCACAGCTCCGCGAGCGCCGGCACGACCTCTCGGCCGAGGCGCTCTACGAACGCGACCGGCTGCTCGACGAGCGGCATCACGATCACCGTCTCGACGCCGAGCGCGGCGAACGGCCGCATCTCCTGCACGAACCGCGCGGTGTCGTCCTTGATCAGCGCGTCGCCGGTGTAGAGCACCGACATGACGACCTCCGCAGGGTCGCGGCCGATGTCCTCGCAGTGCGCGCGCAGGACGTCGCGCTTGCGCGCCACCTCCTCGGCGGAGCGCGCGATCACGTTGGACTCGTCTCCGTAGCGGGCGGCGATCCGCAGCGTCCGGCGCTCGCCGCCGCCGCAGACGATCAGCCGCGGCCGGCCGGCCGGTCGCGGCGAGCACAGCGTCTCGGCGAGCCGGTAGCGCTCGCCTTCGAACGGCCCGTCGTCGTCGCTCCACATCTGCAGGCAGATGCGGATCGCCTCCTCGAGCCGTTCCAGGCGCTCGCGCAGCGGGGGGAACGGGACGCCCAGCCCGCGGTGCTCGCGCTCATACCAGGCGGCGCCGATCGCCAGCTCGGCGCGGCCGCCCGAGAGCGCGTCGAGCGTGGCGACGATCTTCGCCAGCAGCCCGGGGTGCCGATAGGTGACCCCGGTCGCCAGCACGTGCAGCCTCACCCGGGCGGTGGAGGCCGCCAGATACCCGAGCGTCGTGTAGGCCTCGAGCATCGGATCGTCGACCGCGAACATCCGGTCGATCTGGAAGTAGTGGTCCATCACTGACACGTGCTCGCAGCCCGCCGCGTCGGCCGCCACCGCGATGTCGGCGAGCGTGTCGCCGATCGCCGCCGACCCGCGCGCCCATGCGAAGCTCGCCACATGCAGCCCGACCTGAATCGCTCACCCTCCGAAGCCGACGCTCACCGATCGCGCATACTACAGACCTGTCTGTAGCCATGGCTTCGAAGACCCGTGACAGCACGCCCGCGCGCCGGCGTATCCTCGACGTCGCCGGCGAGCTCTTCTACCGCGACGGCTTCCGCGCGGTCGGCGTCGACACCGTCGTCGCGCGCTCCGGCGTCGCCAAGACGACGCTCTACCACCACTTCGCCTCCAAGGACGAGCTGATCGTCGCCTACCTCGAGGACGCCAACGAGCGCTTCTGGGCGTGGTTCGACGACGCGATCGCCCGCGAGCGCGAGCCGCGCGCCCAGCTCGTGGCGCTGTTCGAGGCCGTCGGTGCCCTCGCGCTCAGCCCGCAGTGCCTCGGCTGCACGTTCCAGGGCACCGCGGCCGAGTTCCCCGAGCCCGACCACCCCGGCCACCGCACGGCCAGGGCACACAAGCAGAAGGTCCTGCGCCGGCTCGAGCACATGGCGGCCGCGGCCGGTGCCCGCGACCCGGCCGAGGTCGCGCGCGAGTTGCTGCTGCTGATGGACGGCGCCTTCGCGGCCGCGCGCATGTTCGGCCGCCGCGAGAGCCCCGCCACCGCGGTGGCGCGGGCGGCGCAGACCCTGATCGACGCGCACGATCCACCCCCGCGATCCTGACGCGCAGCCGGAACCGGCCGGATGTCCGACTTCTACGGTCCCGCCGACGAGGCGGAGAGCGTCGCGACGATCAGGGCGGCGCTCGACGCCGGGATCACGCTGATGGACACGGCGACTGCTACGGCATGGGCCACAACGAGCTGCTGCTGCGCGAGGCGCTGCGCGGTAGCGCCCGCGAGCAGGCGGTGCTGAGCGTCAAGTGCGGGCTCATGCGCGGACCCGACGGCGGCATCGTCGGCAACGACCTGCGGCCCGCGGCGGTCAAGAACTTCCTCGCCTACACGCTGCGCCGGCTCGGCACCGACTACGTCGACATCTACCGCCCGGGCCGCGTCTTCCCAGACCTCCCGATCGAGGAGACCGTCGGCGCGATCGCGGAACTGATCGAGGCGGGCTACGTCCGCCACGTCGGGCTGTCGGAGGTCGGCGCCGAGACCGTGCGCCGCGCGGACGCCGTCCACCCCGTCGCCGACCTGCAGATCGAGTACTCGCTGCTCTCGCGCGGCGTCGAGGCCGAGATCCTGCCCGCCTGCCGCGAACTCGACGTCGCCGTCACCGCCTACGGCGTGCTCTCCCGCGGGCTGCTCAGCGGCCACTGGTCGCGCGACCGCGAACTCGCACCGACCGACTTCCGCGCCCACGCCCCACGCTTCCAGCGCGAGAACCTCGACCGCAACCTCGCGCTCGTCGACGCCCTCGGCACCATCGCCGAGTCCAAGCGCGCCACCCCGGCGCAGGTCGCGATCGCCTGGGTGCTCGCGCGCGGCCAGGACGTCGTCCCGCTCGTCGGCGCGCGCCGCCGCAACCGGCTCCAGGAGGCGCTAGGTGCCCTCGAGCTCGAGCTGACCGACGACGACCGCGCGGCGATCGAGCGCGCCGTGCCGCCCGACGCGGTCGCCGGCGAGCGCTACGACGCCAATCAGATGGCGATCCTCGACAGCGAGCGCCGCCGGACGTGACCGACGCCCCGCTCACACCCGAGCGGATCCTCGACGCGGCGCAGGACGTCCTGCGCCGCTACGGACCGGCCAAGACGACCGTCGTCGACGTCGCACGCGAGCTCGGCGTCAGCCACGGCAGCGTCTACCGCCACTTCCTCAGCAAGGCGGCGCTGCGCGACGCGGTCGCCGAGCGCTGGCTGCACAGCCTCTCCGAGCCGCTCGAAGCCGTCGCCAGCCAACACGGCGCGGCGCCCGAGCGTCTGCGCCGATGGCTCGACCTGCTGATCGCATCCAAGCGCGGCCGCGCACACGACGATCCGGAGCTGTTTGCCACCTACGCCCGGCTCGCCGGCGAGTCCCGCGCGATCATCACCGCCCACGTCGATCTCCTGATCGGGCAGCTGGCACGGATCATCGCCGACGGCGTCGAGCGCGGCGAGTTCGCCGTCGACGACCCGCGCGCGGCAGCGCGCGCCGTGTTCGACGCGACCGGCCGCTTCCACAACCCGCTGTACGCAGCGCAATGGTCCGACCCCGGCATCGACGCCGCGTTCGAGGGCGTGTGGGCACTCATACTGCGCGGCCTGACCGGACCCGGCCGAGCGGCGGCGCGACACGCCTGAGAATCGCCGGCATCCGGGTCCTCGTGTCCGGATGCGCTCGAACCCGCCGAGGCCGACGGAGAACTACGGATTCCGGGCCGACGAGGACCTCCAGATGGCCGAGGAGGCCGCAACGCTGGTGCAGCCGCCCCCAGCGAACGGTGGCGCGGACCCCGTACAAACCCTGGCCCCATGTTCGGCAGGAACCCCGTCGCCCGAGCGAGCCAGCCGCTCTAGGTTGTTCACACGACAGATCGCCGAGCCGCCGAACACATCGGCAGTGCGTGGCAGCCAGGCCCTGCAGCAGCCTGGACCTCCTAACGAAAAACGGGCGATCATTGTCCACCTGGCAAGCGGGCTCCCGCCCGCTCGCCGCTCCGAACGGTGCGATCCCGCTCGCGAGCCACGTGCTGACCGGCGTTGCCCGCTCGGCGTTCGAAGTGCGTGGCCGGGCGCTGGTTGTCACTCGCGGGGAGAGAGTCCGCGAGGACCAGGGCTCGCACCCTTCGTAGGCGGCGTCGATGCCGGGGTCAGTCCATGCCGCGAATTGGAAGGCCGGGGAGACACGTCCAGGCCGGTAGACGTCGACGTAGTCCGTGCCCGGCCGGCGCAGCGTGTACGCGAGGGAGTTCTTGACCGCCTGCGGGCGCAGGTCGTTGCCGACGATCCCTTCGTTCGGCGCGCACATCAGCCCGAACTTCACGCTGATGACCGCGTGCTCGCGGTTGCGGCCCGCCAAGCAGCAGCTCGTTGTGTCCCATCCCGTAGTAGTCGCCCCTGTCGAACAGGTTGATTCGCGCCGTCGAGCGCGGCCAGGATCGTGGCCACGCTCTCCGCCTCGTCGGCCGGGCGGTAGAAGTCGGACATGCCCTTGCAGCCGAGCCCGAGCGGGGAAACGGTGAGCCCGGTGAAGCCGAGCGATCGCGTGGGTGATGCAGAGCCCTCCTCGTTCGCCGGTTCGACATCGCGCGGGCGCGCTGGCTTATGCTCCAGCCCGTCGACGACGGGAGTGTGCGAGTGACGTCACTGGAGCTGGCGCGCTGGCAGTTCGGGATCACGACGCTGTACCACTTCATCTTCGTGCCGGTGACGATCGGCATGGCGATCTTCGTCGCCTACTGCCAGACGCGCTGGTACAGGACCGGTGACGAGCGCTGGCTGCGGGCGACGCGCTTCTGGGCCAAGCTGATGCTCGTCTCGTTCGCGCTCGGCGTGGTGACGGGGATCGTGCAGGAGTTCCAGTTCGGCATGAACTGGTCGGACTACTCGCGCTTCGTCGGCGACATCTTCGGGGCGCCGCTGGCGATGGAGGGCCTGGCGGCGTTCTTCGTCGAGTCGACGTTCCTCGGGCTGTGGCTGTTCGGCTGGGGCCGACTGTCGCCGCGCGTGCACCTCGCGTGCGCGTGGGCGGTGGCCGGGTCGACGGCGCTGTCAGCGTACTTCATCCTCGCGGCGAACTCATGGATGCAGCACCCGGTCGGCTACGAGATGGAGGGCGGCCGACCGCGGCTGACCAGCATCGCCGACGTGCTGTTCAGCAACACCGCGATCTACGCGTTCGTGCACACGATGCTCGCCGCGCTGATGACGGCGGGGATGCTCGTGCTCGCCGTCTCGGCCTGGCACATGCGCCGCGGCAACGAGGCCGCGGGCGTGTTCAGCTCGTCGATGCGGCTCGCGCTGCCGGTGGTCACCGTCGCGGCGTTCCTGCAGGTCGTCGTGGGCCACTTCAACGGGATCCTGATGACCGATCAGCAGCCGATGAAGATGGCGGCCGCCGACGCCGTGTTCGAGACCACCGAGGGCGCGGGGCTCTCGCTGTTCGCGGTCGGCGACTTCGAGTCCAACCCCGAGGGGCTCAACCGCAACGTCGAGATCCCCAACCTGCTGTCGTGGGTCTCGACCGGTTACCCGCGCGGCGAGATCCAGGGCATCAACGACATCAACGACGAGTACCGCGCGACGTACGGTCCCGGCGAGTACGCCCCGATCGTCGCCGTCACGTACTGGACCTGGCGGGCGATGATCGGCGCCGGCGTGCTGATGTTCCTGCTCGGCGCGTACGGGTGGTGGCGTGCCGGCAGGGGCCGGCTGGAGCAGTCCAGGCGGTTCCTCGCCTGGTCGGTGCCGGCCGTATCGCTGCCCTTCATCGCCAGCCTGACCGGCTGGACGTTCACCGAGATGGGCCGCCAGCCCTGGGTCGTGTTCGGACTGCTCAAGACGAGCGACGCCGACTCGCCGAGCGTCAGCGCGGCCGAGGTGTGGATCACGCTGGTCGGCTTCACGCTGCTGTAC
>DATAFH010000110.1:0-32197 GCA_036257565.1 Solirubrobacteraceae bacterium
ACGACGGGCGACGGCGCTCCGCTGCGGGCGTGGTGGGAGGAGCGTCCGGGCAACGCGGTGACCGTGCTGGACACACACGACGGCATTGGCGTGATCGACGTCGGCGCCGACCAGGCCGATCGTTCTCGTGGCGGGCTGCTCGGACAGAAGGCGATCGACGCGCTGGTCGAGGCGATCCACGCCAACTCGGGTGGCACGAGCGCGCGGGCGACGGGCGCTGCCGCTTCCAACCTCGACCTCTACCAGGTCAACTGCACGTTCTACGACGCGCTCGGGCGCGACGACAGGCGCTACCTACTTGCTCGGGCGCTGCAGGTCTTCACGCCCGGCATCCCGCAGGTGTACTACGTGGGCCTGCTGGCTGGGGGCAACGACATGGAACTGCTCGCGCGCACCGGCGTCGGGCGCGACGTGAATCGCCACTACTACACCCGCCAGGAGGTTATGGAGGCGCTGGAGCGCCCGGTGGTGCGCACGCAGCTCGATCTCTTGCGTGTGCGCTCGAGGCCCGCGTTCGGCGGCGAATGGTCGCTGGACGGCACCGAGGCGGCGCCCGAGCTGCGCTTCCGCGGGCCCACGGGGGAGGCGGCGGTGCTCGCGTGCGACCTGCACTCGGGCACCTTTGAAGTCTGGGTGCGTGACGCGGACGGCGAAGACCGGATCACGCCGCCGTAGCCGCCGGGCACGCGGGGTCGTCCTCAAGCGGTCGGCGCCGGAACAGCATGCGCAGCCGCCGGCGCCGCAAGTGCGCAGCGGCTCCCCGACGGCCGCGCTCGGCAGCTTCCTCGACGACAGGCCAGTATCGACCACGGCCTCATGTGCGGTGGACGCGGCGTGGGTGCTGAGCCGGGTCGGCGGCCCCGCGACGCTTGTCGCCTGGGGCGCTTAACGCGCTCGAGCCGGCCCGGTCGCGTCTACGTCATGCTCATGGCGCCGCTCGCGCGATCGCCGCGGCGCACGGTGCGAGCTCTGTGTGGCGCGCATCGGACAGCGAGCCGGCTTTCGTGGTTGGCCGACTCAGGCTGCCTGGGGTCGCTCCGCCAGGCCGTCAGACCTGCCGATCAGCCTGCTGGCGCGGTGGTCCGGCGGACCTTCAGGACGAGATCGAGCCGCTCCTCGTGCGGCTGAGCGTCGTCGCCGTGCAGGGCGGCGACCAGTCGTTCGATGCCGCGCCGGCCACTCTCTTCGAGCGGCTGGTGAACGGTCGTCAGGGCCGACATAGGCGGCGACCTCGAGGTCGTCGAACCCGACGACGGAGAGATCGTCGGGCACTTTGCAGCCCTCGAAGCAGGCGGCCTCCAAGACGCCGCTCGTGCCCGTCCGAACGTGCCCAGACGCGCTCGTCGACGAGTGCGCTTGGGACGGAGTAGAGCGCGCCGCCCACGCTGATCGTTGACTGCCAGGACACCTTGCGCGTCTGGCCGAAGCAGACCGTGTGCGCCACCTGCGGCAGCGGATGCAACCGCGCGCGTTCCTCGGCCAGCATCACCGCCGGCGCGCGCCGCGTCACCCGGTGCTCGCGCATGTTCACCCGGTCGCCCAACTCGACGCACGCATCCTCGAGCTGCCCGAAGTGCGCGTAGTCGACGCGCAGGTTGTGCTCGGTCGGCACCAGACCGGCCCTGGCGATCCGGACCGTCGCCTCCGAGCCGCCCTTGCTCTCCGGGTCGGCCGGGACGCAGGTCGCGATCGTCAGCCCGTAGTGGCGGCCGACCGACACGATCTGCGGGTTGCGGACCGCCAGCCCGCAGACCCGATCGATCGAGACCGTCCGCTCGTTGTCGGTCAACGCATAGGTCGGCGCGCCGCCGAAGCACCGCAGCGCGCGATCGAGCGCCATCACGACCGACGGCATCGTCCGATCCCACAGCGGGACGATCACGCGGAAGCGCGACCAGGCCAGCCACGCGCAGAACAACACCGTCGACCGGCCGGCCACCTTCGGCCCGTCGCCATAGTCCCACCGCATCCACAGCCCCGGCTCGGTCACCCACGGCCGAAACCGGCGCCCGTGCTCGGCCCGCCACCGCCGCTTCGCCGCCGCGACCGCCCGGCGCGTCGTGCGCTCGGACCCGAGGTATCCCATCGCCAACAGCCGCTGATGCGCGACATCGGCGCGGATCCGCCCACGCGAACGATCCACCCACTCCTCGATCTTCAGCGCGAACGCGTCCACCCGCGGCCCCGGCCGCACGCTCACCGGCAACCCGCCGCCGGCCTCATCCGGGCGCGCACCCAGTGCGCGACCGTCTTGTGATCACACCCCGCCAACTCCGCCGCGCCACGCAGCGTGCCGGTCAGATCGAACGCCTCCAGGATCTCCATCACTTCCTCCGGGTTCTTCAAGCCCGCCCTCCAAGCACGCCTCGACAACACGAGACGCCCCGGACTACAGGCCGATCAGGACGAAACCGCGGGGAGATCCGATGGCCACCCATGAGGAGATCCGGTGGCCACCAGCGGGGACTTTCGATGGCCGCCTACGGGGAGATTCCCATGGCCGCCGTCATGCGCAGCGGCTACGCCATGAGCGCTTCGACGATAAGGGCGGACCCCTCGGAGGCGGCGGCATCTGACGACGCGCCGATCCTGCTGCTCCAAACGCAGCAGCACGACAACCCACAAGGCCTACGATCTTGACGGCTGCGGAGAGTCGCTCGCCGGCTGTCGGGTCACTCCGCATGTCGTCCACTTCAAGCTTTCAAAGCCCGGGTCAATCGAAGGGCGCGGATGCGGACCACGTTAGTGCGCTCGACTCGGACTGGACGGTTCCGAGGTGGTCCCGGAGGAGATGATGCGGGCGGCCGCGTTACGGCAACGGCTGCGGCGTGGTCGTGGGTCCGCGCACGGTGACCCGCGCCGGCACGTAGGCGGTGTTCCATACGAGGGGATCGATCCGTAGCGTGCGCGGGCCCCCGGCGATCGCTCGGCCGTGGTAGACCATCCAGTCGCCGCCGTGTGGTCCGGCGGTCACCGATCCGCCTCCGGGGCCGATGACGCCGGCGGTGCTCTTGAGGACGGGATTCGCCGACGCCTTGAAGAACGTTCCCGTCGGCGAGGAGGACCTCGCGTAGCCCATCCCGTAGCTCGCGTCGGTCCAGTTGCCGCCGGAGCAGAAGGGGTAGTACGTGGAGCTGCGCTTGTGCATCCACGGACCCTCGACGACCCCGCCCTCCCACGACCGCGTGGCGCCGAAGAGAACGCGGCGGCTGCTCGAGGCGCGGATGCGGTCGGCGGCCAGCGGGATGACCCCGCCTTGCGGTTCCAGGCGCCGCTGGCGTCGTGCCCGGTCGAGAGGTACAGGTATGCCTTGCCGGTCGCCCCGTCCACGAACGGCGCCGGGTCGATGTTGCTGTAACCGGCGCTGTCGCCGCATCCGATCGGCCCTCGCACGGGATGGACCGTCCCGTCGGCCCGCGTCAGGATCCCGTGATCCCTGAACGGGCCGGCGGGAGCGTCGGCGGTCGCGACACCGATGCAGTTGGAGGGTGTCGCGAGCTGGTTGTTGAGACCGACGTAGTACAGGTAGTAACAGGCGTTGGAGGTCGACCCCGGCGGCCGGTCCGCGCATGGTTGCGAGTGGGCGAGCACGCTCGGCGCCCATGGGTTGCCGCTCGACCAGCCCGGCGAGGTGGCGAACGCCGTCCCGATCGTCTCCCAGTTCACGAGGTCGGTCGAACGGATCACCGGGAACCGTGATCCGGTCGAGTACGCGTAGTACTCGACGCCGGTGAAATGCGCCATCGGATCCGGGAACGAGCCGAACACGGGGTTCTGGTACGTCGCGCTGCTCGCGCGCGCCAGCCGCCCCGCCCGCGCGACGGCCCGGCAGCTGCGCTCCCGCGGCGTCGCTCCGCCACGGTCGCGGACCTGGACGCAACGGGGGCCGACGTCGTCGGACGTGATCCGCACGACGCTGACGCCCTGCGCGAAAGCGGGAGGCACTGTGGCCGCCACGACGCCGACCGCCACCCACCGGCGGCGATGGGCGGCGTACCGAACAGTGGCGGCACGCGCCGCACGAACCGGTCGGCCCCAAGAGCGAAAAGCCAGGCTCGGAAGCGTCGCCCTGAAGCGCCGACTACCGCGGTCGTCCAACAGAGCGGTGGGCAGCGTGGCGAGCCGCCCACCGCAGACTGCCGGTCCTTTCGGGCAGCAGCGCCTCGACCTGCGCTTCCGCTGGTCGTCCCTTGCGAGCGCTCGAGGCGCCGCGCCGGAGACGACCGCAATCAAAACGAATGCAGCAGCCGCACCCTCAGGGGGCGCCGTGGTCCTTCGGAGTGCGGGCTTCCTGCGCTGCTGCGGCCTTCTAGGCGCGCGGTCAAACGGGTCGGCTGCGGGGTTGGTCGCCGGATCAGGGCGCTTGGCTGCCGAAGCTGAGTCCGTGCTCGGCGGTCAGTGTCGGGATGCTCGCGAAGTCCAGTTCGAGCCCGTGGTCGTCGGCGATGGCGAGGATCCTGGATCGGTCGGGCGGCCCTGGCTGGGTCGCCAATTCGGTCATCTGCTCGAAGTAGCGCTCGAAGCCGGCCGGCGAGATGATCTCAAGGATGCGCGCCGGCCGGTCGCCGGCATTCCAAAACGTGTGCCATTGGTGGCGCGGCTTGAAGATCAGATCTCCCGCCTCACCGTGGACTACGTGGTCGCCGAGCATGGCGCCGACGCGGCCTTCCAAGACGAAGCTGTACTCGTCCTCCCTGCTGTGGCGGTGCATCGGCGCGGCGAGCGCGCGGGGCGGCATGGGGTGCTCCACGAGCGCGAACCCGCCGCCGGACTCCGCCCCGTTGATCATGAAGCGGACGCCGATCGACGCGAGACGGCCGGCCCTGCCGTCGATTCGACTCAGTACGCGTGGCATCGCCGTTTCGCGCATTCCGCCGTCCTTTCGGCGCTCAGCGTGTCCAGTGAACGAGGGGAACGTATCCTTCAGCGCGCACGGTGTCAACTCAAAACCGCAAGTACGAGCTCAAGGTCCGCGCCCAACGCCAGCAGGAGACCCGCCGGCGTATCGTCGAAGCGACGGTTGAGCTGCACCGGGAGGTCGGACCGGCACGGACGACCGTGGCGGAGATAGCCCGGCGGGCCGGCATCCGACGCATGACGGTCTACGACCACTTCCCCGACGAAACGGACCTGTTCGCCGCCTGCCAGGCGCGGTTTCTGGCCGATCACCCTCCGCCAGACCTCACGCGGGCACTCGCCCAGGACGACCCACACGCCAGGGTTCGCGCGGTCGTGCGCGCGCTGTACCGCTCCTACCGGGCGCGCGCGCCGATGACCGAGAAGGTCCTGCGCGACCGTGCCGCCCTGCCGGCTCTCGACGCCCTCCTCGCGCGCACGATGGACGCCCAGCTGAACCACCTGGTGGACGCGCTCGCCAAGGGCTTCGGCGCCCGTGGCGTGCGCGCGCGCCGCATTCACGCGGTGCTCTCCGTCGCCCTGGACTTCTTCACTTGGCAGCGGCTCACTCGCAAAGGTCTCGACGACGACGCCGCAGCGGCGCTCATGTCCGACGTCGTCTCCCACGTCGGAGGATGAGCCCGCGGCTCGATGAGGGCAAATCCGTGGGGGCAACACCACGCCGATGGAACGCCGGCAGTGTGGCCGGCGAGCGACGCCGCTCCGCCGCGTCGAGTCCTGACAGACGATCACGACGACCTCCTCGGATCGGACCGCAGATGCGGCGCTGCCCTACACCCCGCCCGGAGGCCGGGCTACGGCTCACGCTGCGAGACCGAGCGTTTGCCCGAGTCAGGCCTCACGCGTCGAGACGACCGGTGGTCGTCCGGAGCGCGCGCATGGCCGGCGCCGGGCGCAGGCGCCTTCTCCTCTCGCAATACAAGCAGCGGCGCACGCGCTCGCCGGGCGTTGCTCAGCCTCGTCAGACTCAGTAGCGAGCAGCCGATCGAGCGATGCGGCGGCGACCTGCCCGGCACGGACTCGGTCTGCCCTGGACCTCCTGCGCGAACGCCGCTTGGCTCGGCGGCTCGGTGGACGGCTATAGCGCCAGCGCTCCCGCATTCAGCGCGGCCACGGTACCGCGACCGCCGCAATCCGCGTGTAACTGCTGAGGGTCGCTCGAGCCCCGGATCGGCAACAGTGCAATCTGCGCATTCTCGCGACGAGCCGCCTTGACGACGGCATCGGTCGACAGCCGCTCGTGCACGTGGATCGACGGCGCCTCGACGCCAAGCTCCTCCTGTTCGGCCTTTCCTGTCCGCACCAGCTGCGGATGGAGGTGCGGATCGAACACGAACGTCCGCTGCGGGACTGGTGCGACGTCCTCGCGTGCCAAAGCTGCAGTCGGATTGTTCAACCGCGTCGCGTGCTCGTGGCGGTGGTCGCCCACGTCCTTGCCCTTCGTCCCTCCTCTCTCGCCTGCCCCCGCAACGTAACGCCCGAGGCCCGGTCGGCCGGCATCGGACGTGAGTCGAGCATCGCATGGACGCGCGGACGTTGGTAGCGATCGCGCAGACCCAACGCGACATTCGCGTGCCGCACGCTAGGTCATGCCAGTGACCCTCGACAACTATCCGCAGCCGGTGTTGTTGCCGCAGCTCGAGCACGTGTAGCACGAGCCCGTGCGCTGCATCATGCCGCCGCACTGCTGGCACGCCGGGCCGAGGTCGAGGCCGACCATGCGGGCCGGGACGACCGGTGGCGTGTCGGTGAGCGCGGAGGCCGCCGGCGCGGGGTCCGTGGTGCCCGTGGCCGAGCCGTCGGCTCCGTTCGCCGGCCCGGCCGAGCCGCCGGAGGCGCCGGTCGTGATGTCCTCGGCGGTCTTGCGGGCTCGGACCTCGGCGGTGAGGATGCCGAGCTCCTCCTGGGCGTCAGCGTCCAGGAACCGGGAGGCGAGCCAGCGCATGATGTAGTCGGGCATCGACTTCGCGAACGGGATCTCCGGGTTGGTGGTGATCCCCTCCGGCTCGAAGCGCATGTAGGCGAACTTGCTCACCAGCGTCTCGAGCGGCACGCCGTACTGCAGGGCGATCGAGATCGCGGTCGCGAACGAGTTCATCATGCCGCGGAGGGTCGAGCCCTCCTTGCCGATGTCGGTCAGGAAGATCTCCCCGACCATCCCGTCGTCGTACATCCCGGCCGTGATGTAGCCCTCGTGGCCGCCGAGCGAGAACTTGTGGGTGAGCGACTTGCGCTCGCGGGGCATCCGGCGGCGCGCCGGGGCGCCCTCGCCGGTGTGCGCGTTGGCGAGCGCCTTGGCCACCGCCTCGTGGACCAGCTCGTCGACCTCGGCGGCCGTGAAGACCTCCTCGCCGGCGGAGATCGCGGCCTCGGCCTTCGCCTTGACCTCCTTGACGTCCTGGGCGTCGGTCCGCAGCGCCTGCGCGGTCTTCGAGCCGTCGCGGTAGATGGCCAGCGCCTTGACGCCGAGCTTCCAGGCCTGGATGTACGCCTCCGCGATGTCCTCCACCGTGGCCGCCTGCGGCAGGTTCACGGTCTTGGAGATCGCGCCCGAGAGGAACGGCTGGACGGCGCCCATCATCTTGATGTGGCCGGCGTGCGAGATCGCCCGCGCGCCGACGGCGACGTCGAACACCGGGAGATGCTCGTCGGCCAGCTCGGGGGCCCCGACGATCGTGCCGTGCTCGGCCACGTAGGCCTCGATCTGCTCGACCTGCGCGTCCGAGTACCCGAGCGTGCGCAGCGCCATCGGAACCGTGCGGTTCGCGATCGTCATCGTGCCGCCGCCGACCAGCTCCTTGTACTTGACGAGCGAGAAGTCCGGCTCGATGCCGGTCGTGTCGCAGTCCATGAGGAACGAGATCGTCCCCGTGGGCGCCAGCACGGTGGCCTGCGCGTTGCGGTAACCGACGCGCTCGCCGAGCGCGACCGCCTCGTTCCACGTCTCGCGCGCGGCCGCGAGCAGCGCCTTGTCGTCGACCGCGCCGTCCGGCACCGCGTACGACGCGTCGCGGTGCATGCGCATGACGTTGTTGTGCTCCTCGCGGTTCTCGGCGTAGCGGTCGTAGGGCCCGATCGCCGCGGCGACCTTCGCCGACTGCAGGTACGCCCGCCCGGTCATGAGCGCGGTGATGGCGGCTGCCGCGCCGCGCCCGCCGTCGGAGTCGTAGGCGAAGCCGTTGGCCATCAGGAAGGCGCCGAGGTTGGCGTAGCCGAGGCCGAGCTGCCGGAAGGCGCGCGCATTGCGGCCGATCTCCTCCGTCGGGTAGCTCGACGGCCCAACGACGATCTCCTGTGCGAGCAGCACGATGTCGACCACGTGCGAGAAGCGCCGCGTGTCGAACGTCCCGTCCGGCCGGCGGAACTTCATGAGGTTCAGCGATGCGAGATTGCACGCCGAGTCGTCCACGTGCATGTACTCGCTGCACGGGTTGGAGGCGTTGATGCGACCGGAGTTCGGCGACGTGTGCCACTGGTTGATCGTCGTGTCGTACTGCACGCCGGGATCGGCGCAGCGCCACGCGGCCTCGGCGATCTCGCGCATCAGCTCGCGCGCCGAGACGGTCTCCGCCGGCTCGCCGGTGACCCGCGCGGTGAGCTGCCAGTCCTCGTCGTTCTCGACCGCGTGCATGAACTCGTCGGTCACACGGACCGAGTTGTTCGCGTTCTGGTACTGGATCGAGGTGAAGCCGTCGCCGTCGATCGACATGTCGAACCCGGCGTCACGCAGCGCGGCGGCCTTGTCCTCCTCCTTGGCCTTGCACCAGATGAACTCGCGGATGTCGGGATGGTCGACGTCCAGCACGACCATCTTCGCCGCGCGGCGCGTCTTGCCGCCGGACTTGATCGTGCCGGCCCACGCGTCCGCGCCCCGCATGAAGGAGACCGGGCCGCTCGCGGTGCCGCCCTTGGACAGCGGCTCCATCGACCCGCGGATCTTCGACAGGTTGATGCCGGACCCGGACCCGCCGCGGAAGATGCGCCCCTCCTTGGTGTTCCAGTCGAGGATCGAGCTCATCTCGTCCTCGACCGAGAGGATGAAGCAGGCGCTGCACTGCGGGCTCTCCTCGAACCCGACGTTGAACCACACGGGCGAGTTGAAGGCCGCGATCTGGTGGAGCAGGATGTACGTGAGCTCGGCCTCGAAGGCGTCGCCGTCCTCGACCGAGGCGAAGTAGCCGCGCTCACGGCCCCAGTCGGCGATCGTGCCCGCCACGCGCCGGATCATCTGCTTGACCGAGTACTCGCGCGTCGGCGACTCGATCTGGCCGCGGAAGTACTTCTGGGCCACGATGTTCGTCGCGTTCTGCGACCAGGTCGCGGGGAACTCGACCTCGTCCTGGCGGAACGAGCCGACCGCCGCGGTGCGGCTCTCCCACTCCACGGTGTCGAAGGGATGCACGCCCGCCTGCGTGAACAACCGCCGCACGGTCAGGGCCTCGCCGGTGCGAGGGTCCTTGGTGAGTGTTGTCTGCGGCGACTGCTCCATCGAGAAGCTCCCTTCCCTGCTGTGGCCCGCTGGCCGTTCGGCGAAATCTGTGGGCCGATCAGTTTCGAGGCCGCCTCGGACAGACAACGGCAAAACCGGTGCGGCGGCCTCGGAATCTGCAGGAAATCTCCTCATATTCTACTGACGTCATGGCCACGCACACGTACCGTTCGACGCTCTCCTGGCGCGGTTCGACGGGGGTCGGATACGAGCGCTACGACCGCACCCATCGGCTCTCCACGCCGCCCGCGGAGCGAGCGCTCACGATGAGCGGCGACACGGCGTTCGGCGGCGACGGGCGGCTCATGAACCCCGAAGGCCTCTTGCTCGCAGCCGCCAGCTCGTGCCAGATGCTCTCGTTCCTCGCGCTCGCCGCGCGGTCGCGGGTCGACGTGCTGGCCTACGACGACGAGGCCGAGGCCCTGATGCCGGAGGACGACGAGCCGGTGCGCATCACGCAGATCACGCTCCGGCCGCGGATCCAGGTCGCGGCCGGCTCGAACCTCGACCGCGCGCACCGGCTGGTCGATAAGGCCCACGACACGTGCTACGTCGCCAACTCGCTCCGGACGGAGATCGAGATCGAGGCCAGCATCTCCGAGGCGGAGGCGCATTGACGGCCGGCAGATGTCGACGGCGCGGGGTAGGGAAACGGGGCAATCACGACCGGCGTGGGCGGGGCGTGGCCAGTTAGGTGCCGCTATGGCACCCAGGTGGCCACGCGGCCGATCCGGGCGACGAGGCTGTCCAATTGTGTGCCGCTATGGCACCTAAGCTAAGTGGCCACGCCGGCCTCATCGACCCCTCGCGTGGCCGGTTACGTGCTCTTACCGCCACCCGAGCCGGCCACCTCTCTACCAGCCGCCGTTGACCTTCGCCGGAGCTACCGCCCCAGCCGCAGCCAGTCCGTGAAGTCGCCCCAGGCGCCGGTGGTGCGGTAGGCGGCCTCGCGCCAGGCGTGGCCCCAGCCGGCGAGCCGGCCGCCGCGGCGCGCGGCGACCGCCGACGCGCCGGTGAGCCCGAGGCCGAGCAGCGCGGCGGCGAGCAGGAGGCCGGGCACGAGGAGATTGGGGTCCTCGCCCGGCCGGGTCACGGCGAGCTGGGGCTGGACGGGCGGGGCGGGCGTCGGCACCGCGGTCGGGCTGGGCTGGGCCGGGGCGACATCGCCCTCCGAGGGAGGCTCGGGAGCGGGCTTGGAGTCGCGCGGCGAGGAGTCACCGCCGCCCCCGCCGCCTCCACCGCCACCGCCACCGGTGCCGGGCACGCTGCCGGAGTCGGGGGTGGGCACGGCCGGCGCGGGGGTGGGGGCGGGCGTCGACTGCGGCGTGGGGGTCGGCGTCGGCGTGGGCGTCGCCTCCGCCTCGGCCTCCTCCTCTTCGCAGCGGCGGATCTCCTCCGCGTAGTCCTCGATCGCCGCCTCGAGCGTGGGCCGGAACTCCGGGAAGTCGACCTCGTCCTGCTCGGTCAGCGAGCGCAGGGTGCGCTTGAGCGCCAACCGCTTGTGGTTGCACACCTCGAGCTTGCTGTCGCGCATGAAGTCACGGCGGACGTCCTTGACGTCACGGCGCTTGCGCAGCTCGGCCTGCTTGACCTCTTGTGGGGTCGGGGTGGGCTCCGGCGTGACCGTCGGCGTGGGGGTCGGCGTCGGCGGCGGCTGGACCTGCCCCGAGGCCGGAGCAGCGAGCACGGCAAGCATCGCCGCCACGGCCAGCACAAGGCGCATGCGACCAGAGGGTAGCTGCCATCATGCCGCGCCCATGAAGCTCCTGGTCACCGGCGGCGCGGGGTACATCGGCTCGATCGTCGCCCAGCAGCTGCTCGACGCCGGCCACCAGGTGACCGTCCTCGACGACCTCTCCCGCGGCCACCGCGCGGCTGTCCCACAGGGGGCGCGGCTCGCTCAGGTCGACCTCCTCGACGAGCCGGCGGTGGGCGAGGCGGTCGCCGGTGGTTACGACGGGGTGCTGCACTTCGCCTCGCTCGCGCTCGTCGCCGAGTCGGTCGCCCACCCCGAGCGCTACCACCGGGTCAACCACGTCGGCGCGCTCAACCTGCTCGACGCGATGCGCGACGCCGGCGTCCGCCGCCTGGTGTTCTCCTCCACCTGCGCGGTCTACGGGGAGCCGGAGACGGTGCCCATGCGCGAGGACATCCCCACCGCGCCGGTCAACGCCTACGGAAACTCGAAGCTCGCGATCGACCGCATGATCGCCGACGAGGCCCGCGCCCACGGGCTCGCCGCCGCCTCGCTGCGCTACTTCAACGTGGCCGGGGCGCACAAGGATCTGGGAGAGGACCACGAGCCGGAGACGCACCTGATCCCGCTCGTCCTGCGAGCCGCCGCGGGCCGTGCCGACCACGTGAAGGTGTTTGGCACGGATTACCAGACGCGCGACGGCACCGCCGTGCGCGACTACATCCACGTCGACGATCTCGGCCGCGCGCACATCATGGCCCTCGAGGCCGTCGAGCCCGGTCGCCACGCGATCTACAACCTCGGTACGGGCGACGGCTCCACCGTGCGCGAGGTGATCGACGCCGTGCGGCGCGTCACCGGCCGCGACTTCGAGGTGCACGAGGAGCCTCGCCGCCCCGGCGACCCGCCCGCCCTGGTGGCCGCCAGCGACCGCATCCGGGACGAGCTCGGCTGGGTGCCGGAGAAGGGCCTCGACGACATGATCGGCGACGCCTGGGCGTGGCACCAGGCGCACCCCCAGGGCTACTAGACCGCGTCCAGCGCATCGCGCAGCACCGCGTCCGGCGGCTGCGCGGCGTCGATCACCGCGAACCGCTCCGGCTCCGCGGCCGCCAGCTCGTCGTACGCGCGCGCGACGGTGGCGAAGAACTCGTCGCCGGCCTGCTCGAGGCGGTCGGCGGGCCGGTCGGCGATCCGGGCCAGACCGGCAGCGGGGTCGATCCGCAGCAGCAGCGTCCGGTCGGGCTCCAGGCCGCCCGTGCCGAACGCGTTCAGCGCCCGGATCTCCTTCACGCCAAGGCCTCGCCCGGCCCCCTGGTAGGCGAGCGAGGAGTCGACGAAGCGATCGAGCAGCACGGTCGTGCCCTGCTCGAGCAGCGGGCGCAGCTCCTCGGCGACGAGCTGGGCGCGGGCGGCAGCGTAGAGCAGCGCCTCCGCGCGCGGGTCGATCTCCAGACCGGGGTCCGCGAGCAGGTCACGGATCCGCTCGGACACCTCGACGCCGCCCGGCTCGCGCAGCACGAGCACGGCCTCGCCGCGCTCCTCCAGCGCCCGGGCCAATCCCGCGATCAGCGTCGTCTTGCCGGCGCCGTCGAGCCCCTCGATCGTGATCAGCACGCCTAGGATCTAACCGGATGCTCGACCGGCACCCCCACGCGGCTGCGGTCCTCGGCGCCGCGCTCGACGGCCACCCGGCGCACGCCTACCTTCTGCACGGGCCGGCCGGCTCCGGCAAGCGCGAGGCCGCGCGCGACTTCGCGGCCGCGCTGCTCGCCGGCGAGAACGAATCCGCGCGCACGCGCGTGATGCACGGCGCGCATCCCGACCTGACGTGGGTCGCGCCCAGCGGCGCGCACGAGATGCTGCGGCGCGACGTGCAGGAGGCGGTCGTGAGCGCCGCCTCGCACACGCCGTTCGAGGCGCCCCATCGCGTGTTCGTGCTCGAGCGCGCCGACACGATGAACGACGAGGCGGCGAACGCGCTGCTCAAGACGCTCGAGGAGCCGCCGCCCTACGTCGTGCTGCTGCTGCTCACGGACAACCCGTCGCAGGTGCTGCCGACGATCGCCTCGCGCTGCCAGCCCGTGCGCTTCGACCCGCTGCCGTCGGCCGAGCTGGCAGAGCGCCTGCAGGCGCGCGGCGTGACGCCCGACACGGCGACGGCCTGCGCGCGGCTCTCGCTCGGCGACGGCGAGCGCGCGCTGGCGATGGCGCTCGACCCGGAGCTGCGCGCGAGCGCGGAGGCGTTCGCGCGCGCGCCGATCCACCACCGGCCGCTCGCCGCGGCCCCGCTGCTCGATCAGGCCCGGGCGGCGGGCGGCCGGGCGCGCGACACGGTCGACGCCGCGCTCGCCGAAGAGCTCGAGTACCTACCCAAGAAGGAGCATCGCCGCCGCACCACCGAGCTCGACGAGCGCGCCCGGCGGGCGGAGCGCCGCGCAGCCACGAGCATGCTCGAGCACGCGCTCCAGCTCGTCGGGCTCTGGTACCGCGACCTGGCCTGCGTGGCGGCGGGCGCCGAGGACCTCGTGCACAACGCGGACCGGCTCGACGCGCTGCGCGAGGACGCCGCCCAGCGCGACCACGCCGGCTGGCTCGAGGCCGTCGAGCTCGTGGACGACACCCGCGCGCGATTGGCGCTCAACGTGAGCGAGCCGCTCGCTCTCGAGGCGCTCGCCTACCGGCTGGAAAGCTGATCCAACTCCTCCGCGGCGAACCGCTCGAGGTCCTCCTCCGGCGGCGGCCACCGCGGGTCCATCCGCTCGAGCGTCTCGGCCACCAGCCGCGCCACGGTGAGGTTGCGGAACCACTTGTGGTCGGCCGGCACGATGTGCCACGGCGCCCACTCGGTGTGCGTCGCGTTGAGCGCGTCCTCGTACGCCTCCTGGTAGGCGTCCCAGTGGCGGCGCTCGCGCACGTCGTTGGCCGAGAACTTGTAGTGCTTGTCCTCGCGCGCGAGCCGCTCCCGGAAGCGCTCGAGCTGCGCGTCCTTGGAGATGTGCAGGAAGCACTTGAGGATCGTGGTGCCCTCGCGCGAGAGCATCCGCTCGAAGTCGTTGATCGAGTCGTAGCGCGACCGCCAGCGCTCCTCCTCGACGAGCCCCTTGACCCGGACCACGAGCACGTCCTCGTAGTGGGACCGGTTGAAGACGTGGATCATCCCGTAGGCGGGCGTGTCGAGGTGGTAGCGCCACAGGAAGTCGTGCGCCACCTCCTCGTTGGAGGGCTGCTTGAAGCTGAACACGCGCACGCCCTGCGGGTTGGTGCCGCGGAACACGTGGGCGACCGTGGAGCCTTGCCGGCGGCGTCGATGCCCTGCAGGACCACGAGCAGCGCACGCTCTTCCTCGGCGTACAGGCGCGCCTGGAGGTCGGCGATCCGCTCGACCAGCTCGGGGAGCTCCTCGTCGCCGGTGTCCGATCCGGTGTCGGCGCAGTCGCGGTCGGCGAGCGAGACGGGCTCGCCGTGAGCGATGCGAAAGGACATGGGATTGCTATACCCGCGGCTCAGGCGCGCGACGCGGCCGGCTCCGCGCGTCCTGTCCCGGCGAGGTCGTAGCCGCCCATGACGGCCGCCGACCGGCCGACCCGCTCGCTGGCCAGTCCCGACAGCAGCGCGGTGGCACGCCCGAGCTCGTCCCCTGGCAGCGCGAGCGCGAACGGCTCCCAGGCGAGCGGCACGAAGTCGAGCCCGAGCGTGGTCGCCGCGCTGCGCACGGCCACGCCGGCGTCTGCCAGGCCCGCCGCGACCGCGAGCCCGACGTCGAGGTGCCCATCGAGCTCCGGGCCGCGCACGGAGTCCGGGGCCCGCCTCCGCTCGCGCAGCAGCCGGTCGACCAGCGCGCGGGTGCCCGTGCCCGCCGCGCGGTGCGCGGTCGTGACCCGTCCGAGGTCCTCGACGGTGCCGATGCCGCGTGGGTTGCCGGGCGGTACGACGATGCCCTGCTCGCGGCGCCACAGATGCACCAGCACGGGCTCGCGGCCGGCGAGGACGCGCGCGGCGTACGGGGCGTTGTAGCCGCGCGTGTGCCAGAGGTGGAGTGTCGCCGCGTCGGCGCGGCCGCGCCACAGCGCGGTGAGCCCGCTGAAGCTGCCGGCCGACCCGGCGCGCTCGACGTCGCCGCCGGTCGCCGCGACGAGGACGTCCAGCAGCGGGTCGTCGCTGCCCGCCAGCCGGAGCGCGCGGTCGCCGGTCAGGCGCTCATGCGCGCGCGCCGCGCCGTCCGGCGCCACGCGCGCGACCCGCCGCGGAGCGCTGACGATCACGCCCGCGCGCGCGAGTTCCGCGTAGGCGCGGCCGGCGGTCGCCGGCGTCGTCCCCTCCCGCCGTGCGAGCGCGCGCACGCTCGGCAGCGCGGCCCCCGGCGGCAGCGCACCGTCCGCGATCGCCTGCAACAGGCGCTCGGCGATGTCGATGTAGCGGCTCAAGCGATACGTTTCCCAATCTGCACTATCACAGAATGAGACATCTGCTGCTCGTGGTGCTGGCGAGCGTCATGGTCGCCTGCGCCGGCGACGACTCGTCCGGCGACCGCCCCGTCATCCTCGCCACGACGACCAGCACCCAGGACTCCGGGCTGCTCGACGACCTGATCCCGCGCTTCGAGCGCGAGAGCGGCCGCACGGTCCAGACGGTCGCCGTCGGCAGCGGCCAGGCGCTCGAGATGGGCAGCCACGGCGCCGCCGACGTGCTGCTGGTGCACTCGCCGGAGGCCGAGCAGGAGCTCGTCGACTCCGGCGCGGTCTCGCGCCGCCGCCAGGTCATGCACAACGACTTCGTGCTCGTCGGCCCGCCGTCGGACCCGGCCGGCGTGAGGCGCGTCGAGATCGGCGCCGCGCTGGAGAAGATCGCCGCGAGCGAAGCGCCGTTCATCTCGCGCGGAGACGAGTCGGGGACGCACGCGCTCGAGCTCAAGCTGTGGGAGCAGGCCGGGATCGAGCCGGCGGGCGACTGGTACCAGGAGAGCGGCCAGGGGATGGGCGCAACGCTGACGATCGCCGCCGACAAGGACGCGTACGCGATCGCCGACCGCGGGACGTATCTCTCGAACGAGCAGAGCTCGGCGCTCGACGTGCTGGTGGAGGGCGACGACGCGCTGCTGAACCGCTACCACGTGCTCGAGGTCGACCCGTCGACCGGTGGCCGCGTCAACGACGAGGGCGGAACCGCGTTCGCCGACTGGATCGTCTCGGACGAGGTCCAGCAGACGATCGGCGAGTTCGGCAAGGCCGAGTACGGACGCGCGCTGTTCGTGCCCGACGCGTAGCCGGCCGTGCTCGGGGACGCATTCGGCGAGGCGATCCGGCTGCTCACCAGCGGCGACAGCGACACATGGGAGATCATCGCCCGCTCGCTGGTGATCTCGCTGACCGCGACGGCGATAGCGTTCAGCCTCGGCGTCCCGCTGGGCATGCTGCTCGCCTTCGGCCGCTTTCCCGCCCGCCGGGCAGCGCACGCCGCGATCAACACCGGCATGGGCATGCCGCCCGTCGTCGTCGGCCTGATCCTCACCGTCCTGCTCTGGCGCGCCGGGCCGCTCGGCGGCCTCGAGCTCCTCTACACGCCGGTGGCGATGGTGCTCGCGCAGGCGGTGATCGCGCTGCCGCTCGTCGCCGGCATCTCGACGGCCGCGCTGTCACAGGTCGATCCGGACTTCCGGATCCAGATGGAGGCGCTCGGCGCCTCGCGCGCCCGCGCGCTGTGGACCGTCGTCGTCGAGGCGCGGCTGCCGCTGCTCGCGGCGGTGATGGCCGGGTTCGGTGCCGTCATCTCCGAGGTTGGCGCGGCGATGATGGTCGGCGGCAACATCGCCGGCCAGACGCGCGTGCTGACGACCGCTGCGGTGCTCGAGACCTCGCGCGGGAACTTTGCGCTGGCGATCGCGCTCGGGCTGATCCTGCTCGTGCTCGCGTTCGTGGTGAACGCAGTCCTGACCGCAGCCCAGCACCGGGGCCGCGCGTGACGGCCCCGGTGCTCGAGCTGCGCGATCTCGTCGTGCGCGCCGGCGGGCGCACGATCCTGGCCGTGCCGCGGCTGGCGCTCGGCGGCGCCACGACCACCGCTGTGCTCGGCCCGAACGGGTCGGGCAAGTCGACGCTGCTGCGCGCCGCCGCCGCGCTGCTGACGCCCGAGCGCGGCGCCGTGCTGATCGACGGCGTCCCGGCGGCACGCGCCGACGTGCGGGCGGCGACCGCCGCCGTGCTCCAGCGACCGCTGCTGCGGCGCGCGAGCGTGCGCGCCAATGTCGAGTCCGGCCTGCGCTTCCGCGGTGTGGCCCGCGGGGAGCGGCGCCGCCGTGGGCAGGCATGGCTGGACCGGCTCGGGATCGCCGCACTGGCCGAGCGCTCGGCGCAGCGGCTCTCCGGCGGCGAGGCGCAGCGCGTGTCACTGGCCCGCGCGTTCGCCGTTGCCCCGCGCGTGCTGCTCCTCGACGAGCCGTTCAGCGCGCTCGACGCCCCGACCCGCGGCGAGCTACTCGCGGACCTGCGCGAGGCGCTCGCGGCCACCGGCACGGCCGCGCTGCTCGTCACCCACGACCGCCACGAGGCGGCGGCCGTCGCCGACCGGGTGGCGATCCTGCACGCCGGCGAACTGCGCCAGGAGGGTCCCGCGAGCGAGGTCCTCGACCACCCGGTGGACGCCGACTGCGCGCGCATCCTCGGCTTCCACAATGTCCTGCCCGGCCGCCTGCTCGGGGTCGCGGCGGACCACGTCGCAGTGCCGGCCGGCGCGTGCGGGCTCACAGGCCCGGACGGGCTGCGGCTGACCGCCCGGCTGGTCCGCGTGATCCCGCTCGGCCCCGTCTGGCGCGTCGTGCTCGAGGCCGATGGACGGACGCTGCTCGCGAACGTCCCCGAGGCGCCGCCGGCGGAGCTCGCGCCGGGCGACGAGATCGAGCTGCGAGTCGATCCGGCGGCGGTACGGGCCCTCTAACATCGACGACGTGGACGGCACCGCCGGCATCGTGCTCGCGGGCGGGCGATCGAGCCGCATGGGATCCCCCAAAGCGGCGCTGGAATGGCACGGGTCGACGCTGCTGCGCCGCGTCACCGGGATCGTCGGCCGGGCTGTCGGCGGTCCCCTCATCGTGGTCCGTGCGCCAGGGCAGGAGCTTCCCCCGCTGGCCGCCGGCGTCGAGGTCGTGGATGACGCCCGTGAGGGGCGCGGCCCGCTGCAGGGCCTCGCTGCGGGCCTCGCCACGCTCGAGGGCCGCGCCGCCGCCGCCTACGTGTCGTCGACCGACGTGCCGCTCGTGCACCCGGCGTTCGTGCGGGCGGTCGCGGCGGCGCTGAACGGCGACGGCGACGTCGCGCTGCCGATGGTGCACGGCTACCCGCAGCCGCTGGCGGCCGCCTACCGCGTGACACTGCGGCCGCTCGTGGACGAGCTCGTCAACGCTGACCGGCTGCGGCCGGCATTCCTGTTCGAGCGGTGCCGCGTGCGCAGGCTCGACGAGGCGGCGCTACTCGTCGACCGTCGCCTGGCGGCGGCCGACCCCGAGCTGCTGTCCGTCGTCAACGTCAACGAGCCGGCCGATCTCGAGGCCGCGCGGGCGCTGCCGGCGCCGGCGGTGACCGTCGAGCGCTTCGGTGCGCTGCGCCGGCTGCCGGGGCCGGCGCGGGCGACGGTGCAGGCGGCGACGCTCGGTGCCGCGGCGGCGATGGCCGGGCTCGAGCTCGGCGAGCACGTCGTCGCGGCGATCAACGGCGACCGGATCGCGCGCGATCCCGAGCTGCCGCTGGCGGCAGGCGACCGGGTGGCGCTGCTGGCCGCGGACGCGGGGGGCTGATGCCCGGCGGCTATCACGGCCGTGCGCTCGTGGTCGACGTGGCGACCGGAGGCGCCGAGCGGCTCGAGCTGCCGGAGCAGGTGCTGCGCGACTATCTCGGGGGCGTCGGGCTCGCCACCTGGCTGATGCACCGGCTCGCCCCGCCCGGCGTGGACTCGCTCGCGCCGCAGGCGCCGCTGGCGTTCGTGTTCTCGCCGCTCGTGGGCACGCCGCTGACGACGAGCGCGAAGTTCGCCGTGGTCGCGAAGTCGCCGCTGACCGGGATGCTCAACGACGCGCTCGCGTCCAGCCACTTCGCGATCGCGGGCAAGCTCACCGGCCACGACGCGATCGTCGTGCACGGCGCCGCCGGGGAGCCGTCGGTGCTGGTCGTCGACGCCGACGGCACCCGGATCGAGCCCGCCGGCGAGCTCTGGGGCCTGCCCGCGGCCGACGCCGAAGCGCGGCTGCGCGAGCGGCTCGGACCGGCGTGGCGGATCGCGGCGATCGGGCCGGCCGGCGAGCGACTCGTCCGCTACGCCACAATCTCGCACGACGGGCGCCACGCGGGGCGCGGCGGTCTCGGCGCGGTGCTCGGGGCCAAGCGGATCAAGGCGCTCGCGGTCCGCGCCTCGTCCGGCCGCCCGCCACTCGCCGACCCGGCGGCCGTACAGGCGGCGGCGCGTGACCTGCGCGGCCGGTCGTTCGGGCCCGCGACCGAGAAGTACCGTGAGCTCGGCACGCTCGCGAACCTGCTGGCCTTCAACGAGCTCTCGACGCTGCCGACGCGCAACTTCACCGCCGCCACCTTCGAGGGCGCGACCGGGCTGGCGGCCGAGAACCTGGCCGAGCTGCGCCTGCGCGCCCGCGACAGCTGCGCTTCGTGCTCGATCGGGTGCGAGCACATATACGACGTCAAGGGCGGCGGGAGCGTCCGCGTCGAGTACGAGAACGTGTTCGCGCTCGGGCCGCTGTGCGGGGTCTCGGACCCCGACGGCGTGCTGGCCGCCTCGGCGCGCTGCGACGAGCTGGGCCTCGACACGATCTCAACCGGCGGCACGATCGCGTGGGCGATGGAGTGCGCCGAGCGCGGGCTGATCGACGCGCCGTGGCTGCGCTTCGGCGACGGCGACGCGCTCCTGCGCGCGATCGGTGAGGTCGGGTCGCGCAGCGGGCTGGGCGACCTGCTGGCCGAGGGTTCCCGCCGTGCCGCCGAGCGCGTCGGGCAAGGTTCGGCCTCCTTCGCGCCGCATGTCAAGGGGCTCGAGCTGCCCGGCTACGAGCCGCGCACGCTGCAGGCGATGGCGCTCGGGCTGGCCGTCAACGCGCGCGGCGCCGACCACAACCGGTCGGGCGCGTACGAGGCCGACTTCTCGGACGAGCTCGACCGGCTGGCCGGCGGCGAGGCCCACGTCCACGCCGCGATCGCCACGGAGGATCGCGCCGCGGTCATGGACTCGCTGATCCTGTGCAAGTTCCTGCGCCGCGCCTTCGCCGAGCCGTTCCCGGAGTGGGCGGCGTTGCTGCGCGCGGTGACCGGCTGGGACGTCTCCGCCGCCGAGCTCGAGCGCACGGCGCGCCGGATCGTGCTGGCCAAGCGGCTGTTCAACCTGCGCGCGGGATGGACGCGCGCGGACGACTGGCTGCCGCAGCGCTTCCTCTCCGAGCCGCTCGAGGTCGCCTCCGGCCGCGCCGCCGCGCTGAACCCGGAGCGCCTGAGCGCGATGATCGCCAGCTACTACGAGGCGCGCGGTCTTGATCCCGACGGCGTCCCCCGCGCCGGGCCGCTTCACGAGCTCGGGCTGGCGTAGGATCAAGTCGTGGCCATCACGGAGCTTGAGGTCGCCACAGTCGAGCTGACGATCGACGGCCGCGACGTCAGCGTGGCCGACGGGACGACGATCTACGACGCGGCCAAGCAGGCCGGGATCGACATCCCGGTGCTGTGTCACGACGAGCGCTACGACCCGGTCGGCGTGTGCCGTATGTGCGTGGTGGACGTCGGCGGCCGCGTGCTCGCAGCCGCCTGCGTGCGCCCGTGTGAGGACGGCATGGAGGTCAGAACCGCGACCGACGAGGTCGAGCGCCAGCGGGCGACGCTGACCGAGCTCCTGATCGCCGACCAGCCGCCGGAGGACGAGGACCCGAAGGAGACGAAGACCGCCGACAACGAGCTGCTGGTGCTCGCCCGCCGCTACGGCGTCGAGCAGAACGGCGCGCTGCCGGGCGGCGGCGGCCGCGGCGAGGACTTCTCAAACCCGGTCATCGCCGTCAACCACGACGCCTGCATCCTCTGCGACCGCTGTGTGCGGGCGTGCGACGACATCCAGGGCAACGACGTCATCGGCCGCTCCGGCAAGGGCTACGCGACACGGATCGCGTTCGACCTCGACGACCCGATGGGCGACTCGTCGTGCGTGACGTGTGGCGAGTGCGTCGCCGCGTGCCCGACCGGGGCGCTCGTGAACCGGCCGATCCGCGACGTGCCGATCCGGCCGCGCTCGGAGCTGAAGTCGGTCGAGTCGGTGTGCCCGTACTGCGGCGTCGGCTGCGCGCTCACCTACCACGTCGACGAGGAGCGCAACGCGATCGCGTTCGCCGAGGGCCGCGAGCAGCCCGGGTCGCACGCCCGGCTGTGCGTGAAGGGCCGTTACGGCTGGGACTACGCGGCTTCGAAGCAGCGCCTGACGGTGCCGTTGATCCGGCGCGAGGGCTCCTATCCAAAGGGTCCGCTGTCGAGTGACGTGCGCGGCGAAGGCCGCGGGCGCCGAAGGCCCGGCGGGCTCGTGGACTACGACGAGGTGCTGCCGCACTTCCGCGAGGCGACATGGGACGAGGCGCTCGACGTCGTGGGTGAGCGGCTGACCGCGATCCACGCGGAGCACGGCCCGGGCGCGATCGCCGGCTTCGGCTCGGCCAAGTGCTCGAACGAGGAGGCCTATCTCTTCCAGAAGCTGATCCGCGCCGGCTTCGGCACCAACAACGTCGACCATTGCACGCGCCTGTGCCACGCGTCGAGCGTCGCCGCGCTGTTCGAGGGCGTGGGCTCAGCCGCGGTGTCAACCACGTACGGCGACATCGTCAACGCCGATGTCGCGATCCTTGCCGGCACCAACACGACGGCCAACCACCCGGTCGCCTCCTCGTTCTTCAAACAGGCCCGCCGCCGGGGGACGACGCTGATCGTGATCGACCCGCGGCGCGAGCGGATCGCCGAGCACGCCGACATCTATTGCCAGATCAAGCCCGGCACCGACGTCGCGTTCTACAACGGCGTGATGCACGAGGTGATCGGCCTCGGTCTCGTCGACCGCGAGTTCGTCGCCGAGCGGGTCAGCAACTACGGCGAGCTGGCGGCGATGGTGCGCCAGTACCCGCCGGAGCGCGCCGCTCAGATCTGCGGCATCGACGCGGACACGATCCGCCGCATCGCGCGGCTGTGGGGCGAGGCGGACGCGGGCGTCATCTACTGGGGGATGGGAATCTCCCAGCACACGACCGGGACCGACAACGCGCGCTGCCTGATCGCGATGTGCTCGATCACCGGCAACGTCGGCCGCCAGGGCACGGGCCTGCACCCGCTGCGGGGACAGAACAACGTCCAGGGCGCCTCGGACGCCGGGCTCATCCCGATGTTCTATCCCGACTACCAAGAGGTCGAGCAGGAAGCAGCGCGCGGTCGCTTCGAGCAGGCGTGGGGCCGCGAGCTCGACCCCAACCGTGGCCTGACCGTGACCGAGATCATCGCCTCGGCGCTGCACGGCGGCGTGCGCGGGATGTACATGATGGGCGAGAACCCGTTCCTGTCGGACCCGAACATCAACAAGGTCCGCAAGGCGCTGGCCGCACTCGAGTTCCTCGTCGTGCAGGACATCTTCCTCACCGAAACGTCGGAGTTCGCCGACGTCGTGCTGCCCGCCACCTCGTACCTGGAGAAGGACGGAACGTACACGAACACCGACCGCCGCGTGCAGCGCGGGCGCAAGGCGCTCGATCCGCCCGGGCAGGCGCGCGAGGACTGGCGGATCGTGCAGCAGATCTCCAACCGCGTCGGCCTGCCGATGGCTTACTCGTCTCCGCGCGAGGTGTTCGACGAGCTTGTCGGCCTGATGCCGAACTATGCCGGGCTGTCCTACGACAACCTGGGGTCGACCGGCAAGCTGTACCCGAACCCCGACCCGGAGCATTCCGACGGCACCGTGGTGCTGTTCCAGGAGACGTTCGGCACCGACGACGGCAAGGCGCATCTCGTGCCCGCCGAGTGGCTGCCGGCTCGCGAGCTGCCGGACGACGAGTTCCCGTTCGTCCTCAACACCGGCCGGCTGCTCGAGCATTGGCACACGGGCTCAATGACCCGCCGCTCCTACGCGCTCGATGCGATCGAGCCGGAGGCGCACGTGTACCTGCACGCCGACGACGCCGCCGAGCTGGGGGCGGCCGACGGCGACTTCGTGCGCGTGACGTCGCGGCGCGGCTCGATCGAGCTGAAGATGCGGGTCTCGCACCGCGAAACGCGCGGCAGCTGCTTCATCCCGTTCCACTTCCGCGAGGCAGCCGCGAACGTGCTCACGATCGACGAGATCGACCCGATGGGCAAGATCCCCGAGTACAAGTTCTGCGCCGTCCGCGTCGAGCGCGCGTGATGGCGCGTGCGCCGGGCGCAGAGGCACGCGCGGGCCGGTTCCCCGGCCCGAGCCTGATCCCGCCGCTGACGGAGATCCAGCGCCGGCACGGCTGGCTGCCGCGTGATGAGCTGGTGGCGCTCGCGCGCGAGTGGCGGCGCCCGCTGTACGAGATCGAGGGGCTGATCTCCTTCTACCCGCACTTCCGGTCCGAGCCGCCGGAACACGTGCGACTGGCGGTCTGCCAGGACCTCTCATGCTGGCTGCAGGGCGGCGCCGACCGGCTCGCCGAGCTGCGCGAGCGCCATGGCGACGACGTCGAGCTGCACGAGGTGTCTTGCCTCGGGCGCTGCGACATCGCCCCCGCCGCGGCGGTCGACGAGCAGCCGATGCGCGTCGCCGACGTCGCCGGCGCGCTGGACGGGCGGCTCGCCGACGCCGAGGCGCAGCGGCCGGAGGCGCGCCGGCCCAACGACCCCTACAAGTCCGACGGCGAGCACTACCGGTTGGTGCGGCGGGCACTGGCAGGCGAGCTGACCGCCGAGGCGATCATGGGCGCGCTCAAGGACTCGGGACTGCGCGGCATGGGCGGCGCCGGGTTCCCGACGGGGCGCAAGTGGGAGACGGTGGCGGCCCAGCGCGCCGAGCCCAAATACGCGATCTGCAACGCCGACGAGTCCGAGCCCGGCACCTTCAAGGATCGCCAGATCGTCGCCGAGCAGCCTCACCTGGTGCTCGAGGGGCTGCTGCTCGGGATGCTCGTGTGCGGCGCCGAGCAGGGCTGGGTCTTCATCCGCCACGAGTACGGGCCGGAGGAGGCCGTCATCCGCGCCGAGCTCGAGACGCTGCGGGCCGCCGGGCTGCTGGACAGGCTGGAGGTGAGCGTCTTCACGTCGCCGGGCGGCTATATCCTCGGCGAGGAGTCGGCCCTGATCGAGTGCATGGAAGGCCATCGCGGCGAGCCGCGCAACAAGCCGCCGTTCCCCGCCGTCGACGGCCTGCACGGAAAGCCGACGCTGATGAATTCGGTCGAGACGTTCGCCGACGTGCCGGTGATCGTCGAGCGCGGCGCGGACTGGTGGCGCTCGCAGGGCGTCAACGGCGGGAGCGGGCTGAAGTTCTTCGCGGTCTCCGGCCACGTCGAGCGCCCCGGCGTCTACTGCGTGCCGATGGGAACGACCGCGCGCGAGCTGATCGAGCAGGCCGGGGGGATGGCGGGCGGCGCGGCGCTGCGGGCCTTCCAGCCGGGTGGCGCGTCGTCGAACTTCCTCGGCCCGGACGCGCTCGACGTCCCGCTCGACTTCGACCCGCTCGCCGAGAAGGGCTCGATGCTCGGCTCGGGCGCCCTGGTGGCCGTCGCGGAGGGCACCGACGTGCTCGCGGCGGCGACCAACGTGCTGCGCTTCTTCCGCAACGAGTCGTGCGGCAAGTGCGTGCCGTGCCGCGTCGGCTCGCACAAGGCGCACGCGATGCTCGAGGACGTGCTCGAGCAAGGACTGGGGCTCGACGTCGTGCAGGAGCGGATCGAAGGCCTCGAGGAGACGCTGCGCCTGACCTCGATCTGCGGGCTCGGGCAGGTCGCCCTCGGGCCGGTCATGAGCATCACGCGGCTGCCTCCGGCGTCCGGCCCGGAAGGCCTGCCGGTGAAGGAGGTCGGGGACTGATCCGCGAGTTCTTCGCGGTGCGGACGGTTGGGGAGGCGCTGGCGGGCTTCCGGCCCGGGCGGCGCACGGGCGTCGAGGCCGTCGACCTCGGCGAAGCGCTCGGGCGCGTGCCGGCCGAGCCGGTGCGGGCGCCGGACGACCTGCCCGGCTTCGCGCGCGCCACCGTCGACGGCTACGCCGTGCGCGCCGCTGACACGTTCGGCGCCTCCGAATCGCTGCCGGCCTACCTGACGGTGGCCGGGACCGTGGCGATGGGCGCTGCGGCCGCGGTCGACGTCGCGCCCGGTGCCGCGGTCGCGATTCCCACCGGCGGCGCGCTGCCAGGGTCGGCCGACGCCGTCGTGATGGTCGAGCACACGCAGGAGCCGCTCGCGGGCGCGATCGAGGTCATGCGGCCGGCGGCGCCCGGCGACGGGATGGTGCGGGCCGACGAGGACGCGCGCGCCGGCGCGGAGCTCGTCCCCGCAGGGCGGGCGCTGCGCGCGCAGGACCTCGGCATGCTCGCGGCCGCCGGCGTCACCACGCTCGCAGTGCACGCGCGACCGCGCGTGGCGATCGTCTCGACCGGCGACGAGGTCGTGGCCCCGCAGACGCCCGTGCTCGAGCCGGGCCAGGTGCGCGACGCGACGGCCGTGGCGCTCGCCGCGCTCGTCAGCGACGCGGGCGGGGAGCCCGACCCACGCGGCATCGTGCCGGACGACCGTGTCGCGCTCGAGCAGGCGCTCAGGCGGGCGCGCGACGGTTGCGACATGGTCGTCGTGTCGGCGGGCTCGTCGGTCGGGGCGCGCGACGAGACGGCGGCGGCCGCGGCGGCGCTCGGCGAGCCCGGGATCTGGTGCCACGGGCTCGCCATCCGGCCGGGCAAGCCCACGCTGCTGGCCGACTGCGACGGCGTCCCCGTGGTCGGGCTGCCCGGCAACCCGCGCTCGGCGCTCGTCGTGTTCCGGCTGGTCGGCATGCCGCTCGTGCGGCTCGTCGGCGGGATCACCGTGCCGCCGCCGGATCCCGTCGTCCGGGCGCGGCTGGCGCGCGACCTGCCCTCGGCCGCGGGCCGGCTCGACGTCGTGCAGGTGCGCCTGCACGACGGGCTGGCCGAGCCGCTGTTCGGCAAGTCCGCACTGCTCTCGATGCTCGCGGCCGCCGACGGCTACGTCGTGGTCCCGGAGCCCGCCACCGGCCTGGCGGGCGGCACCGACGTGGACGTCGTGCTCCTGCGATGACGTTCATCAGCGACGTCCCGGCGGCGCAGGCGTTGGCCGCCTGGCGCACTGCGTGTGAATCGGCGGGCTGCCCGACCCGGACCGGCGTCGAGGAGGTCGGCGTGGCCGACGCCGTCGGCCGCGTCACGGCCGAGCCGGTGTGGGCGGTGAGCTCCTCGCCGGCCTACGACGCGGCGGCGATGGACGGGATCGCCGTCCGCGCCGCCGACACCGCGGGGGCGAGCGAGACCACGCCGGTGCGGCTCGCGCCGGCCCGATTCGCGGTCGTCGACACCGGCGACGAGCTGCCTCCCGAGTTCGACGCCGTGGTCATGCGCGAGCACGTGCACCACGCCGGCGGGAAGGCCGAGCTCCAGGCCGCCGCGACGCCGTACCAGCACGTCCGCACGATCGGCGAGGACGTCAGCGCGACCGAGCTGCTGCTGCCGGAGGCGCAGCGGCTCGGACCGGTCGAGGCCGCCGCGGCCGCCGCCGCCGGCCTGGAGCGGCTGCGGGTGCGAGCGCGGCCCGTCGTGACCGTGCTGCCCACCGGCGACGAGGTCCGACCGGTCGGGACCGCGACCGGTCCGGGTGAGGTGCTCGACACCAACTCGCTGATGCTCGTGGCCCAGGCGCGCGAGGCCGGGTGCCTGGCGGAGGCGCTGCCGATCGCGCCGGACGACCCCGACCGGATCGCGGCCGCGGTCCGGTCGGCGACGGCGCAAAGCGACCTCGTGATCGTCGTCGCCGGGTCGAGCGCCGGCCGCGACGACCACACGGCAGCGGTCGTCGGGCGGCTCGGCGCGCTTGCCGTCCACGGCGTCGCCGTCAAGCCCGGCCACCCGGTCGTGCTCGGGGCGGTCGACGAGACGCCCGTGATCGGCGCGCCGGGCTTCCCGGTGTCGGCGGCGCTCACGTTCGAGATCTTCGCCGTGCCGCTGCTCGCCGGCCTCCAGGGGATCGCGCCGCCGGACCGGCCGCGGGTCCGCGCGCGGCTGTCGCGCAAGCTCGCCTCGACGATGGGGATGGACGACTGGGTGCGCGTGCGGCTTGGCCGTGTCGGCGGCCAGCTCGTGGCGGCACCGCTCGCCCGCGGCGCCGGCATGCTGACATCGCTCGTGCGCGCCGACGGGCTGCTCGTCGTGCCCGCCGCGCTCGAGGGCCACCACGCCGGCGAGCAGGTCGAGGTGAGGCTCCTACGCGAGCTCGGCGCGGTCGAGGAGACGATCGTCGCGGTCGGCTCGCACGACCTGGTGCTCGATCTGGCCGCCTCGGCGCTGCGTGCGGCCGATCCGCGCGTCACGCTCGCCTCGACGAACGTGGGGTCGCTCGGCGGTCTCGTCGCCCTGCGCGACGGCCTCTGCCACCTCGCCGGCTCGCACCTGCTGGACGCCGACACGGGCAGCTACACACTGCCGTGGGTCGACCGGGTGCTGGGCGACCGGCCGGTCGCCGTCGTGCGGCTCGTGCATCGCGAGCAGGGGCTGATCGTCGGTTCCGGCAACCCGCTCGGCCTGGGCGGTATCGACGACCTCGTGCGGCCCGGCCTGCGCTACGTGAACCGCCAGCGTGGAGCGGGCACGCGCGTGCTGCTCGACCACGAGCTCGCGCGCCGGGGGATCGCCGCCGCGGCGGTCGGCGGCTATGAGCGCGAGGAGCACACGCATCTGGCGGTCGCCGCGGCCGTCGCGGCCGGCCGCGCCGACTGCGGGCTCGGGGTGCTGGCGGCGGCGCGCGCCTTCGGGCTCGGCTTCGTGCCGGTGACCCGCGAGCCGTACGATCTCGTCATGGCGGCCGAGACGGTCGACGACCGCCTGCTCACGCCGCTGTGGGAGCTGCTGGCGTCGCCCGCGTTCCTGGAGCGCGTCGAGGCGCTGGGCGGCTACTCGACCGACGAGAGCGGCCGCCGGGTGCGATGAGGTTCGAGGCCGTCGTCGCGAGGGTCAAGGGGTTCACGTGGGAGTCGACGGTCACGGTGACGGTCGAGCCGCGGTGACCGACCCGATCGGTCCGAGGTTCGGCTCCAGCCCGTAGAGCTCGAACGCGCGGAAGCGGTTGAACCCCTCGTGGTCGGGCCCGTGGAAGTCCGACGAGCCCGTGGTGAGGAGGTGGAGCTCGGCGGCCGCTCCGTGAAGGAGCTTGGTCTGCGCCTCCGTGTGGGGCGGATAGAACGCCTCGACGCCGTCGAGGCCGCTCGCGGCGAACTCGCGCAGCGTGGCGAGCGTCTCGTCGGTGCTGTCGAGGTCCCAGAACGGGTGGGCCCAGACCGCGATGCCGCCGGCGGCGTGGATGACGTCGATCGCGGCGGCGACCGTGGGGCGGCTCCGCGCCACGTAGGCGGCGGCGCCCGGCACGAGGTAGGGCGGGAAGAGGTCGCTGCGGCCGTTGATGCCCTCCTGCTTCAGCCGCTCGGCGTTCGCCGGGTGGGCGATCACGGCGTCGGCCAGGTGGGGGCGGCCGATCGGCTTGCCGGCCCTGCGCCGCGCCGCCAGCGGAGCCGGGTCGAGTTCGAAGCCGAGCTCGCGCAGGCGGTCGGCCATGGCGTCGATGCGGCGCGCGCGGTCGTCCCGGAAGTCCTTCAGGGCGGCCACGAGGCCGGGGTCCTCGGCGTCGAGCTCGTAGCCAAGGATGTGCAGGTCCTCGTGCCCGCCGTGGACGGCGGACAGCTCGGCCGCGGGGGTCAATCGTATGCCGTGTGAGCGAGCCGCCTGGCGCGCCTCGGCCACGCCGTCCGTCGTATCGTGGTCGCTGAGCGCGAGCAGCTCGACGCCCGCGGCGGCGGCCCGGGCGACGACCTCGGCGGCGGGCAGCGCCCCGTCGGAGTGGGTGGAGTGCGACTGCAGGTCGAAAGTCGGCGGCATGGGATCCAAGTGTGGCGGGAAGGATCCGGCGTGACCCGATAGGGAGGAATCCATGTCCACCGGATTGATCATCGCGATCGTCGTGATCGCACTC
Organism: Solirubrobacteraceae bacterium; assembly: GCA_036257565.1. Classification (GTDB taxonomy): domain Bacteria; phylum Actinomycetota; class Thermoleophilia; order Solirubrobacterales; family Solirubrobacteraceae; genus DASSUW01. The sequence goes on from DATAFH010000110.1 coordinate 29,311, forward strand.
ATCCTGATCGCGCTCTTCGCGTTCGTGTTGCCGCGCGCCCGCCGGCAGGCGGAGGTCAAGGCCCGTGAGCGCGAGCTGCACAACCGCCGTCAGCAGGTAGCCGGCGAGAATCGCGCCGAGGCCGAGCAGCGCAAGCGCCACGCCGAGACCGCCGAGCAGAAGGCCCGGATGGCCGAGCAGGAGGCCAAGCGCGAGCGCGCCGAGGCCGAATTGCACGAGGAGCGCGCCCGGATGCACGAGGAGGGTCGCGCCGACGACGAGCTGATCGACGAGCACGAGCGGGATCGCTTCGCCGGCACGTCCGCGGATACTCCGGCGGCGGACGCCGATCGCAGGACGGACGCCGACCGCGACCGGTCTGACGATCGCTTCACCGGCGCGTCAACCACGGGTGACGATGCCGCGACCGGCTCCCGGGCCGCCGAAGACCGCCCGATGCACGAGCCGTCGAGCGACTACGAGCAGGGTGCGGTCGACGAGCGCGAGGGCCGCTTCGACCGCGAGCGCGCGGAGGAGGCCGAGCGCTCCGAGCGGCGCGCCTAGCGCCTGACCGCCGCGTCTTCGAGCATCGCCGTTGCGTCCTCCGGGCGCAGCGGCGCGCTCACCTGGAAGCCCTGGGCGAACTCGCAGCCCAGGAGCTTGAGGCGGTCGAGCTGCGTGGCGGTCTCCACGCCCTCGGCCACCACCTCGAGCCCGAGGCTGTGGGCGAGTCCCACCAGCGCCTTGACGATCTCGAACGCCCCGGGCTCCCGCCCCATGGCGGCAACCAGCGCCCGGTGGATCTTGACCGCGTCGCCCGGGAAGTCGTGCAGGAGGCGCGGTGAGCTGGCGCCGCTGCCGAAGTCGTCGATGTGCGAGCGCACACCGTGCGTCTCGAGCGTCTGGGTGAGGGCCCGCCGGGCGTGCTCGAGCGCGTGCTCCTTGATTTCGAGCCGGAGGGCTCGGGGGTCCAGCTGGGAGCTGCGGAGCGCCTCCTCGAGGATGAGGTCGAACTCGGGGTCGGCGAGCTCTCGGTGTGAGACGTTGACGCCGGTGGTCAGGCCGGCGCCGGCGGGGGTCCGCCGCCAGGCGGCGAGCTGGCGGGTGGCGCGCTGAAGCACGTCACGACCGAGCGGCACGATGAGGCCGGTCTCCTCGGCGATGGGGACGAACTCCGCGGGGTCGACGAAGCCGCCGCTCGCGTCGGGCCAGCGGCACAACGCCTCGAAGCCGGCGATCCGGCCCGAGGCTGTCTGCACGATCGGCTGGTAGACCACCTCCAGCCGGCGCTCCTCGATCGCCTTCCGCAGCTCGGCCTCCATGTCGAGCCGGCGCATGACCTGCTGGTGCATGCGGCCGTCGAACACCGCGTGGCGACCCTTGCCGTCGGCCTTCGCGCGGTACATGGCGACATCGGCGTCGCGCAGGACGGTGTCGGGCGCCGCGTCGCGGGCCGCGAGCGCGATGCCGATCGACGCGTCGACGAACAGCTCCCGCTCGTCGATGCGGAAGGGCGCGCGCAGGGTCTGGTGGACGCGCTCGGCGACCAGCGTCGCCTCGTGCGCGTCGGACACGCCGTCGAGCAGCACGGTGAACTCGTCGCCGCCGATGCGGGCGACGGTGTCGGGCGGGCGAACGGCCGACTCGAGCCGCTTGGCGACCGCAATCAGCAGCTGGTCGCCGGCCCGGTGGCCGAGCGAGTCATTCACGAGCTTGAAGCGATCGAGGTCGAGGAAGAGGACCGCGGCGGCGGCCGGCGGGGTGGCGCGCTGCGCGCGGCGGATCGCCTGGTCGAGGCGGTCGAGGAACAGCACGCGGTTGGGCAGCCCGGTGAGCGCGTCGTGCATCGCGTCGTGCTGGAGGCGCTGCTCGGCGAGCTTGCGATCCGTGACGTCGGTCTGGCTTCCGACGACGCGGGTGGCCTGCTTCGCGTGGTCGCGAACCGCCGTCCCGCGGGCGAGCATCCAGCGGTACGAGCCGTCCCGGTGCTGGATCCGGTACTCCTGCTCGAAGTGCAGGGAGGCGCCCGAGAGATGGGCCTCGAAGGCCTGCTGGAGCGGCGCGCGGTCGTCGGCGTGCACGCGGCCGAGCCACTCGCCGGGCGCGTCCCCGAGCTCGGTGTCCTGGTAGCCGAGCATCGCCTTCCAGCGGGGGGAGAGGTACAGCCGCTCGTTGGCGACATCCCAGTCCCACAAGCCCTCGTTGGCGCCCTCCATGGCCAGCGCGAGCCGCCGCTCGGACTCCACGAGCCGCTGGAGCTCCTCGTGCTTTCTGGTGGTCACGGCAGATCCTGCTGCGGCGGGAGCGCCGCCGCCTCGAGCCAGTAGGCGGTGAGGACCTTGACGAGGCGGACGAGCGCGATGAACGTGGCCGGCTTGGGGATGACGGTGTTGGCCCCGGCCTCGTAGGCGGCGGCCGTCGAGGTGGGCTCGGGCCGGCTCGTGAGGATCACGACGGGGATGTGGCGCAGGTCGGCGTCGCGCTTGAGCTTGATCAGGGTCTCGACCCCGCCCTCGGGTGGCAGGTCGAGGTCGATCAGGACGAGCGCCGGCTTCGGGTTCGCCGGGTTCGGATCGCGAAGGTAGCCCTCGAGCTCCTTCCCGGTCTCGACCGTGCGGAGCTGGCACGGGCGGGTGCCCTCGAGCAGGGCGTCGCGCATCATCGCCCGCGATTCGGGGTCGGGGTCGGCCAGCAGCACCGTAGGGGCGAGCGGAGTCGTCGCCACCCGCCCGGGGTCCGCCGCGGTGCCGGAGACCGTCCTTGGCCGCCCCGTGATCTGGTCCTTCATCGCTCCTGTACGTCAGCGGCGGGCATCGGTGCCGCGCCGATACATCGAGCGTACGAACCCGGTCCCCCGACTGGCCCCGTTCTCATCAGATGTTCGAGAGAACTGACCAAATGGGGAGGG
>DATAFH010000111.1:0-112046 GCA_036257565.1 Solirubrobacteraceae bacterium
GGCCGCCCCCGTGCGCATGAGGTGCAGGCCGGTCGAGTAGCTCGCGCAGCCGCCGAGCACGACGGGCACGGGCAGCTCGCGCACGAACTCCTTGAGGTTGAGCACGTGGCCCTGGCTCGAGACGTGCTCGGCCGAGATCACGGTGCCCTGGATGACCAGGATGTCGAGCCCCGCGTCGAGCGCCAGCTCGTGCCAGCGCTCCACCCGCTGGGGCGTGAGCGACGCCGCGGCGACCACGCCATGCGACTTGATCTCCTGGATCCGGCGGGCGATCAGCTCCTCCTTGACCGGCTCGAGGTAGATCTCCTGCATCTCGCGCGTGGCCTCATCGGGATCCAGCGAGGCGATCCGCTCGAGCAGGCCCTCCGCGTCCTCGTATCGGGTCCAGATGCCCTCGAGGTTGAGGACCGCCAGCCCGCCGAGGCGGCCGATGATGCCCGCCGTCTCGGGCGACACCACGCCGTCCATCGCCGAGGCGAGCAGGGGCAGCTCGAAGCGGTAGGGCCCGAGCGTCCAGGTGACGTCCACGTCGTCGGGGTCCCGGGTGCGGCGGGAGGGAACGATGGCGACGTCGTCGAATCCGTAAGCGCGGCGTGCCTTCTTGCCGCGGCCGATCTCAACTTCCATTTGCAGATCCTAGGTGCGGGGGCGGACACATTGGGGTTCGCTGCGCCGCAACGCCTGACGGCGCCCCTTGCAGCGAGGTTACATTTCTAGCCGACCTCCGCCGGTAATTCCGGACGTTGGACCTCGATCTCGTCGAGCAGGCGCCGCACGCGGTCCGGATCGACGAGGCCGGCACCCAGATGCTGGGTGGACTCCGCGCCGCAGGCGACCCCGAAGGCCAGGCACTCGGCGGTCGGCCGGCCGGCGTAGCGGGCGGCAACGAAGCCGGCCAGGAACGCATCGCCCGAGCCGACGCTGGCCCGCGGCTCGACGGCGCCCGGGGGCACGACCACGCGGTACAGGTCAGGGTCGGCTCCCGGCTCGGACGGGAGCATCTGGGCGAAGCAGCCGTCGGGCATCGTCATGATCGCCTCGCGCGCGCCGAGACCGACCATCTCGCGCACGGCGATCACCCGATCCTCGTCGTCGTTGAACTCGTGGCCGACGAGCTCCTCCGCCTCGAGCACATTCGGCGACACCACGCTCGGCTCCGCGCGCACGGCCCGGCGCAGCGGGTCGCCGTCCGTGTCGACCACGGTCGTCACCCCGAGGCGGCGCAGCTCCCGGATCAACCGCGCGTATACGTCGATGTCGACCTCCCTCGGGAGCGAGCCGGCGAACACGCACACGCTCGCCCCCTTGGCGAGGTAGAGCAGCTTGTCGACGAACAGCTCGGCCTCCTGCTCTGACACCTTCGGGCCGCGCTCGTTGATCTCCGTCTGCTCGCCGGTCGTGGGATCGATGACCGCCGTGTTGGTGCGCGACTCCTCGCGGATGCGCACGAAGTCGCTGAGCACGGAGAGCTGGGTCAGCTGGTCGACGATGCGGGTGCCGGTGGCGCCGCCGGTCAGCCCGGTGGCGATCACCGGAGCTCCGAGCGTCTTCAGCACCCGCGCGACGTTGACGCCCTTGCCGCCCGGCATCGTGGTCTGCTCGACGGTCCGGTGGCGGCGGCCGAGCCGGAAGTTCGGCACCGAGAGCGTTTTGTCGATGGCCGTGTTGAGGGTGACCGTGATGATCATGCGACTCCCGCCTTGTCGCGAGACCGTCTGGTGCCAGGACCACGCGCTCGCCGGCGCCGGCGGGCTAGGAGCACCGTACCGCCCAGGGCGGCGAACGCGAGCACGACCGCAAGAGGCCGCGTGAACCAGGATTTGGTGCGCTGTGCCAGGTCCGCCTCGGGCACCGCGCCGGCCGCCACCAGCGGCACGCTGCCGATCCGCTCCCCGTCGCGCAGCACGTCCGCGCGGCCGAGCCGTTGGCCGTCGGCGATCGGGCCCTGGACCTCCTTGGGCCACTCTCCCGGGCGGACGGTGAGGAGGTCGCGCTGCCCGCGGGGGATCACGGTCCGCTGCCCGTTGCGCCCGATCACGAGCTCGAGCTGGGCGCCGGGGCGGTAGCGGATCGGCACCCACACGCCGACGTGCCTGCCGGCCGGCGCAGCGGCCACGCGCTGGAAGCTCCGGGTGCCGAAGTCGAGCAGCAGCAGCGTGTCGGTGTTGCGGGTCGTCTTGGTGGGCTCGTCGAGGACCGCCGAGACGACCTGGACCTTGCGGCGCCGGCCGGAGCCGACGAGCACGTCGCCGGCCTGCTGTGTGTAGCCCGTCTTGACGCCGTTCACCCAATCCGTGCCGGCGATCAGCGTGTTGCGGTTGGCCAGCGTCCGCGTCTGGGCGCCGGTGGTCAGCGTCACGCGCGGCTGGTCCACGATCCGGCGGAAGAACGGCCGCGTCCTGCGCAGGTAGAGCGCCAGCGTCGTGAGATCGCGCGCGCTCGAGTACGCGCCCGCCTCGTCGAGCCCGATCGGATTCGCGTAGCGGGTGTTCTCCAGCCCCAGCTCGCGCGCGCGGCGGTTCATGAGCCGGACGAACGCGCGCTCGGAGCCGGCCACGCCCTCGGCGAGCGTCATCGCCGCGTCGTTCCCCGAGGCCACGAGCAGGCCGCTGAGGAGGTCGCGCACGGTCATGCGCTCGCCCGGCATGAGGCCGATCCGCGACTCGGCCGGCGCGGGCCGGTAGTCGGAGGCCCGGAAGACGTCGTCCATGTCCGTGCGCTCGAGCGTGACCAGCGCCGTCATCAGCTTGACCGTGGAGCCCACCGGGCGCCGGGCGTCCGCCCCGCGCTCGCATGCGACCTCGCCGGTCGAGGCCTCCATCGCGAACGCGTACGGCGCCTTGACCTCGGCTGGGCAGTCGCGCGCCGAGGCGTTTGCAGGCTCGACGAGGAGCAGGATGGCGACCGCGAGCGCGACGGCCGCCAGGACCGGGCGCGTCACTGGCGGAGCTTGATCTTCTGGCCCGGGCTGAGGGCCTGCGGGTCCAGGTCGGGGTTCAGGCGCAGGATCTCCGCGAGCGGCACGCCGGTCTTCTCGGCGATCGACGACGGCGTGTCGCCTGGCTTGACCGTGTAGCGGCGGCGGCCCTTGCGGCCGTTGTCGCTCCTGCCCTGCGGCGTGCTCGCGGGTCGCGCCTCTGACGCCCGGTTGGGACCGCTCTCGGTCTCGGTGTCGCTCGAGCCCGTGACGATCACGAACAGTGCGACGGCGAAGGCCACCAGCGCGAGCGGTGCCAGGAACCGCGCGGGGCTGCGACCGGCCATCGTGGGCGATGATAGCGGCGCTCCCGGAGGTCTCCGTGGGGCCGTCGCGGGCGTTCAGACGAGGTTCCACGCCGCGTCCCGGAGGCGCTCCGCCTCGGCCCGCGCGGCGGCCGCGCGCTCCCCGTCGGACGCCTCGTGCGCGTCGGCGATCGAGCGTGAGGCGGTGACGAGCCCGCCCGCGCGGCCGGGCGCGAACGCGGGCGCGAGCGCACCGACGTCGCCGCCCTGGGCGCCGACGCCGGGGAGCAGGAACGGAGCCGACGGCATCAGCTCGCGCATGCGCGCGAGGTGCTCGGGCGCGGTGGCGCCGGTCACCGCGCCGACGTCGGCGAGGCCGGCGGCGCTCGGCCGCCCGAGGTCGTTGACCAGGGTCGTGAGGCGCTCCCACAGCGGCTCGCCGCCGGCCAGCGGGAGGTCCAGCAGGTCGGCGGCGCCGGGATTGGACGTACGCACCAGCACGAAGACGCCGGCGCCGGCCGCGCGAGCGCCGGCCACGAGCGGCTCGAGCGCGTCTCGGCCGAGCAGCGGGTTCGCGGTGAACGCGTCGACCCCGAGGCCGGGGACGCCGCCGAACGGCGACGGCGTACGGCCGGTGAGCGCCTGGGCGTACGCGGCGGCCGTGACGGGGACGTCGCCCCGCTTGCCGTCGGCGAGCACGAGCAGCCCGGCGGCACGGGCTGCCTCGCAGACGGCCTCGAGCGCGAGCGCGCCGGCGAAGCCGAGCCGCTCGAAGCAGGCGAGCTGCGGCTTGGCGGCCACGCACGCGGGGCCGGCGGCCTCGATCAGGGCGAGGCAGTGTGCGAGCACGGCTGCCGCCGCCTCGAGGGCCGGCGGTCGCGGCGGTTCGGCGCCCGCGCGCGCGGGCCAGCCGTTCCCTCCGGGCGGCGGGGTGGCCGCCTCGAGGACGGCGCGGGCGGCCTCGTGCGCGGCGGACACCGCCTGCGCGAGGTTCGCGCGCGCCTCCGAGGTGCGCACGAGGGCCTCCGGCCACAGGCGCGAGGGATCGGGATCGATCCCCAGCACGATCTGGGACTCGCGCGCCGCCACGGCGGCCGCGAGCCGGTCCCCGAAGGGCGGCGTTGCCGGGCCGGGCGCCGGCGACCGTTCGCCGGCGCCCGACACGGCGCCGGCTACTTGACGGCCTTCTTGAGGCCCGACCCGGCGGTGAAGCGCGGCACGCGGCTCGCCGCGATCGTCATCGTCTCGCCCGTGCGCGGGTTGCGGCCCTCACGGGCGCCGCGCTGGGCGACGTGGAACTTGCCGAAGCCGGTGAAGGAGACTTCCCCGCCCGACTTGAGCTCACTCTCGATCGTGGTGATGACGGCATCAACCGCAGCTCCGGCGTCCTTCTTGCTCAGGCCGCTCTCTGACGCGACCTTGTCGACGAACTCCGACTTCGTAGCCATGACTTCCCTCCTTGTTCCCCGCGGCAGGACCGGGGGCATCTGGATGACCCGGGCGAAGCTAACACCGAGATCGGACGCTCTAGAGCCAAATCTGGACGTTTACCCGCAATTTGCGGCAGACCGGGAGTGGCAAATCAGACGCCAGAACCGCGCTGTGCCGCCAAAACGAGCCGTTCCGCGGCGTCCAGGACGCGCTCCGCAACGGGGTCGGACGGGTGCAGCGTGCGGGGGTGTCCGCCCGGGTCGGTGAGCACCACGCGCGGCTCGCGGGCGGCCCTGCGCCGGGCCAGCGAGGCGGCGACGTTGCCGACGGCGCCGCGCGGCCGGGGCACTGCGGGCTTGCGCTTGGGGATCACGGGGCGGGCGGGGGCTCGGCGCCGTCGAGGTCGGCGAGGACCAGCTTGAGGTCGTAGCGGATCAGCGACGGGAGGGCGAAGCGACCGCATACCACCGTGATCGCGTGGCGGTCCGAGCGGGCGCCGAAGACGTCGCCGTCGCGGGTGACGACGTGGATCTCCTCGGCGTCCCCGGCGCCCTCGAAGAGGTCACGCGCCGGGCCGGCGAGCGCATCGGCGCCGGCGAGCAGCGCGCCGTCGGCACCGAGCACGACGCCGGTGCGGATGTCCGCCGAGAGCTCGCGCAGGTAGTCGAGCGCGAGCGCCGGCGTGAGGGCCGCGCCGGAGCTCACGGCCGGAGGCTTGAGGCAGGGCTCATGGACCGTTCGCGAGAATAGCCGCCCCGTGCCGCTCTCACGCATCGCCTGGCTCGTCACCGTCGTCATCTGCGTGGTGGCGGCGCTCATCCTGCTGCTCTCGGACTACTACGGCTACGCGGGCGTCGTGCTCGCTGTGGCCGTGGCGGCCGCCATCAACCTGCGTTAGGCGGTCACGTCGGGGCGCACGCGGTCCTCGGGCTCGAGGTGAATCAGCACGTCGGTGCCTCCGGGCAGCCGGCTCGTGATCTCGTCCTGGAGGGCGTGGGCGGTGCGGTGCGCGGCCTCGAGCGTGGTGCCGCGCCGGAACTGCACGTGCAGGTCGACGTAGCGGCGCGCCCCCGCCCGGCGCGTGCGCAGCTGGTGGAAGCCGACGATGCCGCGGGGGCCGAAGTCCTCGATCGCGTGGCGGATCGCGGTCAGCTCCTCGGGCGGGAGCGCCTCGTCGACCAGCACCGCCCACGAGCGGGCGACGATCCGCAGGCCGGTGACGACGATCGCCGCGGCGATGACGAGCGCGACGACCGGGTCGAGCCACTCGGCGCCCGTGAAGTGCACGAGGGCGAGGCCGACGAGCACGCCGCCGGACGTGTACGCGTCCGTGCGCAGGTGCGCGGCGTCGCCCTCGAGGGCGGCCGACTGCGTGGTTCGCGCTCTCGCGTACAGCCAGGTGGACACGCCGAGGTTGACGACGGTCGAGAAGGCGAGCACCGCGATGCCGAAGCCGAGCGAGTGCAGCTCAGGGCCCTCCACGAGGCTGCTAACGGCGGCGTAGACGATGACGCCGGAGCCGACGAGGATCAGCACGCCCTCCGCCGCCGCCGCGACGTTCTCGAACTTCTCGTGGCCGTAGCGGTGGCTCTCGTCGGCCGGTTCCTCGGCCTGGCGGACCGAGAAGAACGCGATCAGCGACGCGACGAGGTCGACGCTCGAGTGGATCGCCTCCGTGAGGATCGCCACCGAGCCGGTGACCGCGCCGGCGATCAGCTTGAGAAGGATCAGCGCGGCGTTGGAGCCGATCGAGACGACGGCCGCTCGTGTGCGCGGGCCCCTCACGCGGTGGCTCCTCGCCTGCGCGGTTGCGTCATGCGCCGAGCCAATGGGCCAGCGCGCGGGCGGCGCGGCCTCGATGGGAGATCGCGTCCTTCTCCACGTCGGCGAGCTCGGCCATCGTGCGGCGTCGGGGGTCGTCGTCGGGCACGAACAGCGGGTCGTAGCCGAAGCCGCGGTCGCCCCTGGGCTCGGGGGCGACGGTGCCGCTCGTAGTGCGCTCGAAGACGTGCTCGAGGCCGTGGGGGTCGACGTGGGCGATCGCACACACGTAGCGCAGGCCGGAGTTCGGGGGCGCCATGGCCCGCAGCTTGGCGAGGTTCTCCTGGTCGGTCGCGTGCTCGCCGGCGAAGCGGGCGCTGCGCACCCCTGGGGCGCCGTCCAGTGCCTCGGCCTCGATGCCGGAGTCGTCGGCGATCGCCGGGCGGCCCGTGGCTGCGGCCGCGGCGCGGGCCTTGATCAGCGCGTTGGCGGCGTAGCTGTCGCCGTCCTCGACAGGGGTCGGCAGGTCGTCGGCGAGCGGGTCGAGCTCGACGTTCGGCAGCAGGCGGGCGAACTCGCGCAGCTTGTGGTCGTTGCGGGTGGCGAGCAGGAGGCGCACGCGCGCCTCAGCGGGTGGCGGATGCCTGGATCTCGTGCAGCTGATCGATGCCTGTCTGCGCGAGGGCCAGCAGGTCGTCGAGGTGGGCGCGCGAGAGCGGCGTGCGCTCGGCGGTGGCCTGAACCTCGACGAGGCCCCCTTCGCCGGTCATCACCACGTTCGCGTCGACCTCGGCCGAGGAGTCCTCCGGGTAGTCGAGGTCGAGCAGCGGGGTGCCCTCGACGACGCCGCACGAGACGGCGGCGACGCTGCCGGTGAGCGGCGTGCTCTTCAGGCGGCCGTCTTCGCGGAGGGCGCGGCACGCGAGCTCGAGCGCGACGTAGCCGCCGGTGATCGACGCGCAGCGGGTGCCGCCGTCGGCCTGCAGCACGTCGCAGTCGACGTAGATGGTCCGCTCCCCCAGCGCCTCGAAATCGACGACGCCCCGGAGCGATCTCCCGATCAGCCGCTGGATCTCCACGGTGCGTCCGTCGGGGCGGCCCTTGGTCACGTCGCGCTGCTTGCGGTCGCCGGTCGACGCGGGGAGCATCCCGTACTCCGCGGTCAGCCAGCCCCGGCCCTTGCCGGAGAGCCACCGCGGCACGGACTCCTGCACGGACGCCGTGCAGATGACGCGCGTGTCGCCGGCCGAGATGAGCGCCGAGCCGGTCGCCGTCCGCACGAACCCGGGCTCGATCACGGTCGGCCTCAGCGCGTCCGCCGCGCGGCCATCCGCGCGACTCATGTCGGGCCCCCTGCAGCGACCCGGTCGCGGTTCATCCCCGGGCCTCCGCCGACCATCGGAGTGGCCTCGCCGACCGCGACGAGCTCAACGGCGCCGAGCGGGAGCTGCAGGAATCTCGTGCCGAGCGCGCGGAACGCCTCGCCGTCGCCGGTGCACAGGAACGAGTAGTCGCCCTCGCCGTCGGTGCGCGGGTTGGCGAGGCCGCGGGCGCCGAGGACGTGCTCGACCTGGTGAGCGAGGGGATCGCCGGAGACGATGATGTTCACGCTGCGCCCAAGCATGCGCTGCAGCATGGGCCGTACGAGCGGGTAGTGGGTGCAGCCGAGCACGACGGTGTCGACGCCGGCCTGGCGGAGGGGCGCGCAGTACTCGCGCACGGTGTCCACGACGTGCTCGTCGAAGGGAAAGCCGGCTTCGATGATCGCGGCGAGGTCGGGGCACGCCACCGACGTGAGCCCCACGAACGGGTCGGCGGCGGCAATCGCGCCGGCGTACGCGCCGCTCTCGACCGTGGCGGGCGTGGCGAGCAGCCCGACCCGGCCGTTGCGCGTCGCGGCCACCGCCTGCACCGCGCCCGGCTGGACCACGCCCAGGACCTCGATGCCCAGCGTGGTCTCCATGAGCCGCTGCCGGATGGCCGGCAGCGCGGCCGCTGTGGCCGAGTTACACGCCACGACGAGCAGCTTGACCCGCCGAGCGATCAGCTCGTCGGCGACCTCGAGCGCAAAGCTCTCGAGCTCGCCGATCCCCCGGCCGCCGTACGGGAACCGAGCGGAGTCGGCCAGATACACGAAGTCCTCCGCTGGCAGCTGCACGAGCAGCTCGTGCAGCACGGTCAGCCCACCGACCCCGGAGTCGAACACCCCGACGGGTCGCCGGCGCACCTCCTCGGGCGCGGCCGGCGGCGCGCCGCGCATCTCCCCGGTCACCACTGCCCGTCGCTGGTCATGACTCGCCTTCGCCGTCATCGGCGCGTCTCGTCGTCCATCGCCCGTCTCGCGGTGGTTCCATCACCGCGGGCAGTCTGGCAGGCGTTCCCGCGGGAACGCCAGTCGCGGGAACGGAGGCGCGACGTCCCGGCCCGCTTGCTCATGAGCCCGTTTACGCACCGTCGAGGAAGACCACGAGGCCTGCGACGCCGGCCCAGAGGCCACCGCGACGCGCCCACGAGTCGAAGTCGCCGTCCTCCCGGGAGTCGTGGCGGAGAGCAGCGCCGATCAAGAGCAGCGCAGCCCCGAGCACCGCGCTGCCACCGGCGACACGCCGGCGTCGGCCAGGATCCCCGCAGCCGTCATCCCTCTCCGACGCCATTGATCGCACCCTTGATCTTCTTGACGACCGCCTCGGCGATCCCGGTGTCCGAGAACCCGCCGCTCGCCTTCACGACACCGGCGATCAGCACCGCGACGAGCAGCACCAGGCCGACGTACTCCACTGTCCCCTGGCCGTCGGCGCGCGCGAGCGCGTGCGCCAGCCGCGCATGGGCGCGACCCATCAGCTGGAATCGCATTCGCATCCCCAGTCCTCACGCCCCGCGTGCCGCGAGGCCCGGCACCCCCGCTGGTCGGATCGGAGGCTCGACCAGTCTCGGGCGGCTCGCGTGACCGATCCAGACGCGGGTGTTGCGGCTGTGTGTCGCGGCTGTTCCAGATGTGCCGGCGTCGCGCGCCGTGGTCGCGCAGGTGGTACTGAACGGCGGCACTTAGGGCCGGGCCCGGTGGCCGGGGTGGCCCGGACTGCGGCATCTAGGGAGTGGGTTCGTTGGGACGCGGGTCGGCGAGCCGGGCAGGGTCGTCGGCGGGGAGCAGGCGTGCACAACCGGCCAGCCGCGACCGCGAGCGCGGAGCGTGTCGACTTTCGTGCCCTGAGCGGTGCAGAACCGGCCAACCGCGGCCGAGCACGCCGCGATTGGGCACTTTCTGCACGCCCTCACCGGGCGAGCCCGAGACCAGCCACCTCAATGCGCAGTTCGTCCCGCCACGCCCACCACCGCCTTCTCCCTCAATGCGCAGCTGGTCCCGCCACGCCCGCCACCGCCTTCTCCCTCAATGCGCAGTTCGTCCTGGCACGCCCGCCACGGTAAGCAGCCGGTGCCGGCTCGCGCGCGCCTGACAGGAGTGGGCGACTAGGCTCGGCGCGACCTTGCGTGCGCTCGTCGTGACGAACATGTACCCGACCCCCGAGCGGCCGGCGCTGGGCTCGTTCGTGCGCGACCAGGTGGAGGCTCTGCGGCGCCGGGGGGATGTCGAGATCGAGCTGTTCCCCTTCCCGCCGGGCTTGAAGGCCTATCCGCGAGCGGCGCTCGAGTTGCGGCGCCGGCACGGACGCGGCGACGAGTTCGACGTCGTCCACGCGCACTTCGGGCTGACCGCGTGGCCCGTCGTCGCGGCCGGACTGACACCCGTGGTCGTGACGCTGCACGGCAACGACCTCTTCCATCCCCGCTCGAACCGGCTCACGCGCGCAATCCTGCCGCTGACCGCGCTCCCCGCGGCGGTCTCGCGCGAGTTCAGCGGCCACCTGAAGGGCGCCGGCGCGACGCGCCGCGTGGCCGTGCTGCCGGTGGGCATCGACCTCGAGCGCTTCCGCGCGATCCCGCGGCGAGAGGCGCGGGAGCGGCTCGGCCTCGACCCTGACCGCCCCTACCTCCTCTTCCCCCACGACCCCTCGCGGCCGCTGAAGCGTTTCGACCGCGCCCGCGAGGCTGCGGGCGACACCACGCTGCTCACGATGGGCCGCGTCCCGCCCGACGAGGTGCCGTACTGGATCAACGCCTCCAACGCGGTCCTCGTGCCCTCGCAGGCGGAAGGCTTCGGACTGTCGGTGATCGAGGCCCTCGCGTGCGGCGTGCCCGCGTTCGGCACGCCGGTCGGGATCCATCCCGTGGCCCTCGACGGAATCCAGGGGGCGTTCTGCGCGCCGTGGGATCCGGCGGCCTGGCGCGCGGCCCTGCGCCCCGTGCTCCAGGCCGGCGACCCCCGGGTGGACGGGCGCGCGCGAGCCGCGCTCTTCTCGGCGGATCGGATGGCCGCGCGCGTGGTGGCCGCGTGGCGGGACGTCGTCGCGGGCTCGTAGGGCTCGAGATCCCGCTCCGAGGGCCGCCGGACCGGGCTCCCTGAGAGTGGCCGCAAACGCCGACCCTATACTCGACGGCTCGGGGCGCACGTCCGTCGTCTGCCCCTGCTTACGCGCATGAGCGGCCTGCTGCGACGCCTGACACGACGCCCCGCGACCGCCGACGAGAACCGGTCCTCCGCGACCGTGTCCTCCGAGCCGGCCGCGCCGCCCGCCCCGGCCGGCGGCGAGCCGCCCGTGCCCGTCCCCGGCGAGGATCAGCCCACGCACGTGATCCGGGAGACCGACGCGCCGGCCAGCGACCCCGTCACCCGCGACTGGGCGATCGGCCCGACCGGCTGGAGCGGCCGGGGTGAGAAGTCCGAGGAGGCCCCGCCGCCCGTCACCACCGTGCCGATCGCCGGCCAGTTCCCCGAGCGTCCGGCGGAGACCGAGCCGGTGCGCGCCCACGACCTCCCCGCCGGCGTCGACCCCGCCGAGCTCGAGCAAGCCCCGGCGAGCGCGCGTCGCGGGAAGCTGCGCCGCCGGCTGCGCTATCTGCGCTCCGTACGCGAGCTGTTGCTGCGCGACCTCGGGGGCTTCACGTACGAGGTGCATCGCAGCGGGAGTCGGGCGGAGACCGCCGCGCAGCTGCAGCAGGCCAAGGCCGAGCGGATTGCCGCGCTTGACGCGGAGGTCCTGGCGCTCGAGGCCCGGCTCGGCGAGCCGCACGCGACGACGACACTGCGCGAGGCCGGGATCGGCGGCACCTGCCCCGTGTGCGGAGAGCTGCACGCGAGCGACGCCCACTTCTGCTCGCATTGCGGCGAGCCGCTCGACGTCAAGGCGCGCGCCAAGCGCGAGGCCGCCCCGGCCGAGGAGAGCCACGCCGCCACCGGTCTGTGGGCTGGACTCCGTCGCAAGCCTTCCGAGCCGGAGCGGGCGGCGGACAGCCCGGCGGCCGTCACCGGCGAATGGCTCGGCTCCGCGGACCAGCCGACGACCTTCGACCGCGCCGCCCGCCGCGAGGATCGGGCGGCCGAGAAGGCCGACGGCACACCGCACCCCGAGGATGGGACGGAGGCGAAGCCCGGCCGCGGAACCCGCGCCCAGGGTGGGCCGGCAGAGAAGACGGCGGGCGCAGACGGACCGCCCGTCGGCGAGGACGCACGCGGCGCTGAGGGCGACCAGGCCGTGACGTTCGTCGACGGCCGGCGGGAGCAGGCATGAGCGCGGTCGAGACTCCGGCTCCGACGCCGGCGGAGCCCGTGGCCGAGCCGCGTCGCTGTCCGCGCTGCGGGTCGGCGCTCCGCGCCGACCAGGAGTGGTGCCTGCAGTGCGGTTCGGAGGTTGGCGCGACGATCGCCTCGCCGCCGAGCTGGCGCGGGCCGGTGCTGCTCGTCGGAGGCCTGCTCGCCCTGGCCCTGGTCGCGCTCGTGCTGGCGCTCGTCGAGCTCGCCCAGGACGCCGAGCAGGTCGCGCCGCAGGCGGCCACCCCGGTTCCCACCGCCGCGGCCACGCCCGCCCCCACGCCGGAGTCGACCACGGTCCCGCCCGCAACCACGGCGACCCCCGCGATCGCCGAGTGGCCCGCAGGCACGACCGCGTGGACGATCGTGCTCGAGTCCTCCGCGACCCGCGAAGCCGCCGACGCCCGCGCCGAGGAGCTCGCCGGCCAGGGCTTGTCGGTCGGCGTCCTCGACTCGAACGACTTCACCTCCCTCGAGCCCAACCGCGTCGTCGTCTTCTCGGGTCAATACGACAGCCGCCGCGCCGCCGACCAGGCGCGCCAGGACCTCTCCGGCCAGGTCGAGGGCGCGTACGTACGCCGCGTGGTGCCGGAGTCCGCCTCCGGCGGCGCGACCCCGCAGCCCTGACGACCGTCAGCGGCCGGCGAGGTCCGGCCACCAGGGCGCGAGGCGCTGCACGGCCTCGGTGGCGAGCGGATGGACCTCGACGGGCCCGGGGTCCGGCGCGCGCTCGGCGACGAGGACGGGCATCAGCGCCGCCATCGATCCGGCAACGGCTCCGAGGTCGTAGCCGCCCTCGAGCACGAGTCCGAGCGGCGCCCCGACGGCGTCTGCAGCCCGCCGCAGCGACGCGGTCATGGCCGCGAAGCCGCCCTCCGTGACGCGGCAGGTGGCGAGCGGGTCGGCGTGGTGGGCGTCGAAGCCGGCGGAGACGAGCACGAGCTCGGGGCGCCACGCCCCGACGAGCGGCACCGCGACGTGATCGACCAGCGAGCGGAAGCCGGCGTCGCCGGTCCCGCCGGGCACCGGCAGATTGACCGTGTAGCCCTCCCCCGGCCCTTCACCCACGTACGACGCCGGGCCGGTGCCCGGGTACAGCGGCCACTGGTGGATGGAGACGAACAGCACACCGGGATCGGCGGCGAAGATCGCCTCCGTGCCGTTGCCGTGGTGCACGTCCCAGTCGAGGATCAGCACCCGCGACACGCCGTACGCGGACCGCGCGCGCGAGGCCGCGACGGCGGCGTTGCCGAAGAAGCAGAACCCCATCGCCTGCGCCGGCTCGGCGTGGTGTCCTGGCGGTCGCAGTGCCGACACGCCCACACGCGCCGAGCCGCCCAGCAGCTCGTCGACCAGCGCGCCCGCCCCGCCCGCCGCCCGTAGCGCGGCCTCCCAGGTGGCCGGAACCGCGGCGGTGTCCGGGTCCAGCGACCCGCCGCCCCGCGCGCACACCTCCTCGATCGTCGCCACGTACGACTCGGGATGCACGGCGTGCAGCAGCTCCCGCTTCACCCGAGGCGCCTCGACGACCGACGCTCCGAACCAGTCGTGCCGCGCCATCTCGGCCTCCAGCGCACGGATGCGCTCGGGCCGCTCGGGGTGGCCGAGGATGTCGTGACCGAAGGACGCCTCGTGTCGGAACCAGACCGGGGGCACGCCGGTACCGTACGGCGTCCGTGGGCGTCGAGCGCGCAGCTGTGGTCGTCGTGGGCGCCGGCGCCGCCGGCCTGTTCGCGTCGCTCGTCGCCGCCGCCGAGGGCGCGCGCGTCGTCCTCGTGTCCGCCCGCCCGCTGGCAGAGACGGCCTCGTACTGGGCCCAGGGCGGCCTGGCCGCGGCGCTCTCGCTGGAGGACTCGCCCGAGCGCCACCTGCAGGACACGCTGATGGCCGGGCGGGGCCTCGTCCGCGAGTCGGCTGCCCGCGTGCTCGCCGCCGAGGCGCCCGCACGCTTCCGCGACCTCGAGGAGCTCGGCGTGCGGTTCGATGCCGACCGGCACGGGAACGTCGCGCTCGGCCTCGAGGGCGGCCACGGGCTGCGCCGAGTCGTCCACGCGGGCGGGAGCGCGACCGGCCGCCGGATCCTGCGCCAGCTGTCCGCCGTCGTGGCCGAGAACCCGTCGATCGGCGTGCACGAGGGCGCCCGGGCGGCCCACCTGCTGATGACGGCGGACGGGCGCTGCGCCGGCGTCCGCCTCGAGGACGGCAGCGCGCTCGGCTCGCGTGCGGCGATCCTCGCCACCGGCGGCGCCGCAGCCCTGTGGTCGCGGACCACCAACCCGCCGGGCTCGTTCGGGTCAGGTCTGCTGCTCGCCCGCTGCGCCGGCGCGGCGCTCGCCGACCTCGAGTTCGTCCAGTTCCACCCCACCGCGGTCGTCGGCGTCGAGGGCCGCGAGGGCTTCCTGATCTCCGAGGCGGTCCGCGGCGAGGGGGCCACGCTGCACGACGCCCACGGTGAGCGCTTCGTGGACGAGCTGGCGCCTCGCGACGAGGTCGCCCGCGCCATCTTCCGGACCCTCACCGAGCAGGGAACCCGCTCCGTGGGCCTGGACATGCGCGGCGTCGACCCAGCGCGCTTCCCCAACGTCGTCACGGCGCTGCGTGAGGCCGGCCTCGACCCCGCCACCGAGCTCGTCCCCGTCGCTCCCGCCAGCCACTACGTGATGGGCGGGATCGTCACCGACGTCGACGGCCGGTCGCAGGTCCCCGGCCTCTACGCGGTCGGCGAGTGCGCGTGCACCGGCCTCCACGGCGCCAACCGCCTTGCCTCGAACTCGCTGTCCGAGTGCTTTGTGTTCGGCCGCCGAGCGGCGCTGCGCGGGCTCGACGAGCCGCCCGCCGGCGAGCCGCCCCCAGCCCCGGAGCAGCCCGTCGCCACGCCGCCCACCCGCGAGACGCGCAAGGCGATGTGGCGCCACGCCGGGCTCGAACGGGACGCCGAGGGGCTGCGACCGCTGCTCGACGACCCGCATCCGCTCGCCCGCCTCGTCGCCCGCGCCGCGCTCTTCCGCACCGAGACGCGCGGTGCCCACGCACGCTCGGAGTTCCCTGACCGCGATCCCGCGCTCGACGGCCGGCACACCGTGATCGACCCCGGAGCGGACGATCCACGGCTGGAGCCCTGGCAGTAGAAGGTTCTGTCGCGCGACCGGCGAAAGCGAACACGGGTTCCCGCTTAACCGGAAGACAACACGTTGTAGGTTCCAAACTGAACGTGATCGGTTATTAGTGACCAATCCGGGTTCCTTGGGGGAACCCTGCTCCAGCGCGAGAGTTTCGAAGGGGAGAACGCATGTACCGCTTCAGCCGTTCCATCTATCGAGAGCTCGCGCCCGACATCCTCGAGGACACGCCGGGCCAGTGCGGTCCGACGAACCATGAGCGGGTGCTGCGGGCGTGCGAGGCAGCCGTGCACCGGCTCGCCACGGACTGGCACTACTTCGCCAAGCCGACCAAGACGCTCTTCAACGACATCCGGATCTACTTCCCGATGTCGGCCCAGCACCGTGCCTACCTGGTCGTCGACCGCTACATGACGTTCGCGAAGGACTACTTCGCGTCGATGCCGCTCAGCGGCTACGACGTCGAGGGCAACCGGATCGAGTGCCGCGCGACGACCCGCCGCGGAACGCCGTGCCAGCGCACGCCGCTCCCGCACAACGGTTACTGCCCGTCGCACCAGCACCTGGCAGAGCCGGAGGAGGTCCCGCTCGCCGCGTGACGATAGCCTGCCGCCCGTGGCGGAGGCGATCGGGTTCATCGGACTGGGGATCATGGGGTCGCGGCAGGCGGCCAGCCTGCGTCGCGCCGGCTTCGAGCTGACCGTCTACAACCGCACCCGCGAGACCGCGGAGGCGTGGGCGGCCGAGCACGGCGGCCACGTCGCCGCCAGCCCGCGCGAGGTCGGCGAGCACAGCGACATCGTGATCACCATGGTCGTCGACGGCGAGCAGGTGGAGGCGGTGCTGCTCGGCGAGGACGGCGCCGCGCAAGCGGCCCGCCCCGGCACGCTGTTCATCGACATGTCGACGATCGGGCCGGCCGCCGCCCGCCGCATCGGCTCAGAGGTCGTGGCCCGCGCGCACGCGTTCATCGACGCGCCGGTGACCGGCTCGGCGCCACGGGCCGAGGACGGGACGCTGACGATCATGGCCGGCGGCAGCGACGAGGACATGGCGCGCGGGAGGCCCGTGCTCGAGGCGATGGGCGAGACGATCGTCCACGTCGGCCCGCTTGGTACCGGTCAGCAGGTCAAGGTGCTCTCCAACGCGGTCAGCGCGGCGAACTGCGCGACGCTCGCTCAGGCGCTCGTGGTCGGCCGGCGCGCCGGCGTCGACCTCGAGGCACTGCTCACCGTGATGGCCAACGGCTCGGCCAACTCGACGATGCTGCAGCTCAAGGGCAAGCCGATGCTCGCCCACGACTTCTCGCCGCTGTTCAAGCTCGACCACATGCTCAAGGACGTCCGCCTGTGCCTCGACGAGGCGCGGGAGGCCGGCGCGGCGTTCCCTGCCGCAGCGCTCGCGGGCGAGCTCTACGCGGCCGGCGCGGGGCGCGGACTGGGCGACCAGGACTTCGCCGCCGTGCTCGAGGTCGTCGAGGCGCTCAACGACGCCCACTTGTAACAGGCCCTCGTCGTACGAAACACCGTGAATTTGCAGCGGAATTTGGCGATTCCGCGACTTTGTGCATACTATGTCGCTCGTTCACGTGGTTAGTGAGCGGAGCAATCAGGGCAGGGTGCGTGGGGTCGCTTTTTCAGCGGGTTCGCACCTCTCTAATACACCTTCTTCCCAACCATCCCTATGCCGATCGCTTTCAAGGAATGGGCCGTCACCGTGCGTGCACTCGCGGAGGGCGAGCAGCTGGTGACGCTCCGCAAGGGCGGGATCCGCGAGCCGGACAAGCACTTCGCGCTCGAGCACGACCGCTTCTTCCTGTACCCGACGTTCGATCACCAGCGTGGTGATCTCGTCCGCCAGTCGCACCAGCCGGAGCTCCGTCGGGCGCTCGAGGAGGGCGTCTGGGCGGAGGGTGAGCCGCCCGTGCACGCGGTAACCCGCGACGGCGGCATCTCGCAGCCCGATCGCGTGCGGATCCGCGCGTGGGCCGAGGTGGCCGCGGCGTGGACGGTGACGGACCGCCGCGTGGTGGACGCGCTGTCGCCGTTCTACGTGTGGACGCCGGACTACGCCGAGAAGCGACTCGCCTGGAAGCGGCGGCATCCGCTCCACGTGCTGCTGCTGCGGACCTTCAGGATCCCGCGCCCCGTGACGGTGCGCGTGCGCGACGACTACGGCGGATGCCGGTCGTGGCTGCAGATCACCCGCGAGCTGCCGTTCGAGGGAACCCCGGTGCTCTCCGACGAGGAGTTCGAGCGGGCCTCGGAGGAGATCGCGCACATCGCGCAGGGCGACGGCGCCCTCGCGTACGCCTGACGCATCGGCGCGTGCCACGATGAGCCGGCGGGGCCCGACGCGCCCCGCCCGTGACATGTGGCTGGAGACTCCGAGCGAGACCTTCGTGGCGCGGCACGACGAGCGCGACGCGCCCGATGCGGGGCGCGTGCTCGCGCAGCTCGAGTACGCGCGCGGGCGGCTCGAGCGCCAGCTCGAGGTCGAGCTCGGCGCGCTGTCGGTGGTGCTCCACGGCTCGCCGGCGCAGCTCGACGCGGCGCAGCCCTGGCTGGCCGTCCAGCGCCGCCTGACCGCGCCCTCGGCGCGGCGCTACGTGGTCGGCTGGGCGGCCGAGCGTGAGCTGCACGTCCTCTCCCCCCGCCTGCTCGCCCAGCGCGCCTCGAACGTCGAGGGCTCGCTCGAACTGCTCATGCTCTCGCCCTCGGGGCTGCTCGCGCGGCGCGCGCTCGCCGCCCGCCACCCTGGCTTCCCGCCCCCGCTCGGGCCGCGGCGGCTGACCCGCTGGGTGCGCTCGGCGTGGTTCGTCGAGGGCGCCGCCCAGTGGCTCTCCGGCCAGACCAAGCACGTGCGCCCGGCCGTCGCGCGCCGGCTGCGCGAGGGCCCCGCACCGGCCTTCCCGCCCGCGCGCGCCGACGCGCTGCTGCTGGGCGGCACGGTGTTCGACCTCCTCGCCCGCGAGGAGGGCGACCGCGCCGCCGTGGCGATGGCGCGCGCGGCGCCCGACGAGGCGCTGGCCACGGCGTTCGGGCGCCGGAGGTCGCGGCATACCGAGGCGGCGTGGCGGTCCCACCTCGCGCGGCTGGCGGCGCCCGCGAACGTCAACGGCGCTGGGTAGGAAAGTAAGGGAGCCGGCCGTGCCCAGGCAGCATTTCGTCGACTTCGTCATGGCGTCGTCCGTGAGGTCGACGAAATGCTGGCTATAGGGGACTAACGTCGACGTCGCGCGCCGGAACGTCGCGAGGTCGACGAAATGCTGCCTCGCTGCGTTGACGGCTCGCCGCCTCCCCACCTAGCCGCCGTCGACGCTCGCCTAGAACACGGCAGCGAACACGCCCGCGGCGATCACCGCCGCGATCCCGACCGCGAGCGCGACGGCCAGCGCCTTCACCCAGGCGGGCGTACCCTCCCCGGCCGACACCGGCGCCGGGGCCGGCTCCGGGACGCCGAGCGCCTCGCGCGCTCGCTCGGCCCCCGAGGCCGGGACGAGGATGTCGCGCGGACCGCTGGCCAGGAAGTCCGGCACGTCGAAGCCACCCGAGCGCCGGATCAGCGACGGGACGCCCTCTTCGAGCAGCAGCCCCTCGATCATCTCGGCCTCCGCCTGGTGGCGAGCGGTCGCCACGCGCACGAGCGGCCCCTCCGCGTACTGGGGGCGCATCTTGCGCGCGCGCTCACCCGCGGCGCTCAGCGGGCGGTCGGCGGCGCCGCTGCCGGGCGCGTGAACGAGCGGGACGCCGCACTCGCGGCAGAAACGGTCGTCGCCCGCGTGGGCGGCACCGCAGGCCGGACACTCCAGCGGCGCGTCAGGTGTCGACCGGCGCCCCGTCCTCCACCTCGAGTGCGGCCTCGCTGGCCGCGCCGTCGACGATCCGCCACGCACGCACCTCGGGCTCGTCGTGCTCGAGTCCCACGATCACGTACAGCGGCTCGGGCCACCACTTGGCGAGGTTCACGTCGGTCTGCGACGGCTCGGGGGCAGAGCGGGTGTGCGAGTGGTAGATCGCCCCCAGCTCGTCGCCCGCGTCGTCGATCGCGTTGAGCACCAGCAGCTGCTCCTTGGGGTCGAGCTCGTAGCGCAGCGGGCTCGCGTGGATGTTGCGGGTGCGGTGCACGGCGGTCGCCCGCCCGTCACGGGCGGCGATCATCCCGCAGCACTCGTTCGGCGCATCCTCGCGGGCGTGGGCGACGATCTCGTCGAGCAGCTGGGACGAGATCCGCAACTAGTGGATCCGTTCGGAAATTTCGGACGGGTCCACTTACTCGACGGTCTTGGCCGGCTGGCGCAGCGGCTTGACCTCGTCCTCGTCCTCGTCGCGCGACACGCCGCTGAGCGAGTCCTTGAACTCGCGCATCCCGCGGCCGACGGACCGACCCACTTCCGGCAGCCGCTTGGGGCCGAGCACGAGCAGGGCGATGACCAGGACGATGATGAGCTCAGTCGGGCCGACGCTGACTGGCATGGTGTGCTTCCTCTCCAGAGTCAGTGTGTCCTGACGGAGAGTAGCCGGTGCTGGCTGTGGGAGGCGAGAATCGTCCCGGCGGTGCGCAGGATGCTGGTCTCCCGGAGCTCGAGGAGCGCCGCCCGGTACTCCGCGATCAGCGAGCTCTCGAGCGCCGCGGCGGCCCGGGCACGCGCGCCGGGTGCCGCGACGGCGAGCCGGCGGGCCGGGCCGTCGAGCTCCTCGGCCGAGGTCGGCCCGGGCGGCGCCTGGCGCCCGAGCGCGTCGAGCTGCGTCCGCAGCGCCCTGGCGTGATCGCGGTCGTCGGGGCCGGCGCCGGCGCCGCCATAGGCGAACGCCGCCGCCTCCTCGAGCGCGATCAGCCGGAGCAGGAGCTCGGCGTCGTCGGGCGCCGCGGCGGCGGCCGAGGACGGCCGGACGACGAGGGCAGCGGCCGCCGCGCCGACGAGCTCCCGGCGCCGCAGCAGGGGGGTCATGACGGCGTCCCCGGAAACGGCTCCGCCTCGCCGGTGAGGGCCGCGAGGTCGGCCGCCGCGCCGACGATCACGTCGCCCGCCAGCGCCCGCAGGTCGCCGCCCACCTGCGGCAGCGACTCGACGTGGGCGACGAGCGCCGCGCGCGCCGCCGCTGCGGCATCGCCGCCCGCGGCGCCGGCCGGCGCGTCGTGCGGCCGCCCTCCCTCCTCCGACACGGCCGACGCCAGCCGCCGCGCCCGTTCCCGCGCGCGCGCCGCGATCCGAGCCGGCGCCGCCGCGCCGAGCGCCCGCTCGGCGGCCAGCGAGCGGAGAAGCACGTCGGCCGCGCTCGGCGCGGCCGGCACGTCGTCCTCGCCGCACCCGCCCAGCGCCGCCGCGCCGCCCGCGACGAGCAGGGCTCTCCTTGTCGACCCGCCACGGAGAGCGGGCCATGCCGTCATAGGGCCGGCCGGACGAAGGCCCGGGCGAACTACCACCAGACGGTCGAGTCCAGGTTCTCGATCTGGTCGACCGGCAGCGTGTAGACGCCGGACGAGAGGTACTTCCAGCCGTCGTCGCAGACGATGAACACCACGTTGCCCTCGTCCATCTCGTTCGCGATGCGCACGGCGATCGAGGCGATCGCGCCGGACGAGACGCCCGCGAAGATGCCCTCCTCGTCCAGCAGCTTCCGTGTCCAGACGATGGCGTCGCGGTTGGTGACGAAGATCTTCCGGTCGAGCAGCGAGAGGTCGACGATCGGCGGGATGAAGCCGTCGTCGAGCGAGCGCAGGCCCTGCACCGGCTCGCCCTGCATCGGCTCGGCGGCGACGATCTTCACGCTGTCGCCGAGCTCCTCGCGCAGCCGCCGGCCGGTGCCCATCAGCGTGCCGCCCGTGCCGAGCCCGGCCACGAACGCCCCGATCTCGTCGAGCTCGTCGAGGATCTCCTTCGCCGTGCCCTCGTAGTGCGCGCGCGGGTTCGCCTGGTTGCCGTACTGGTAGGGCATGTAGTACGAGGCGTCCGCGGCGGCCGTCTCGAGCGCCAGCTCGACCGCGCCGTTCGAGCCCTTGGAGCCCTCCGAGTACACGATCTCGGCGCCGTACATCTTCAACAGCTGGGTGCGCTCGGGCGTGACGTTGTCCGGCATCACGACCTTGAGCGGGTAGCCCTTGCGCGAGCAGATCATCGCGAGCGAGATGCCGGTGTTCCCGGACGTCGGCTCGAGGATCGTCTGGCCCGGCCGAATCGCCCCCTGCTCCTCGGCGGTCTCGATCATCGAGCGCGCCACGCGGTCCTTGATCGAGCCCGTCGGATTATGGGACTCGAGCTTGGCCCAGATCCGCACGCCGGGGCGCGGCGAGAGCCGCTTGAGCTCGACGAGCGGCGTGTTGCCGATCGCCTGCACGATGTCCCCGTACCGGCCGCCACACGGCCGATTCCGCAGTTGCTGCGCCATGCTTCACAAAGTGTAGTCAGACGGACGCGCGGCGCAGCGCCGGGTACAGCGCCCGGTAGCGCTCACGCAGCTCGCGATAGGGCTCGACCCATTCGGGGACGGGCTGGACCGCCTCGCGCGGGCGCACGCACGCGTCGACCGCCTCCTGCACGTCGGCGAACACGCCGCCCGCGACGCCGCCCAGCAGCGCGGCGCCGTAGGCCGCGCCCTCCTCTACGGCGAGCCGCTCCAGCGGCAGCTCGAGCATCGAGGCGATGATCCGCAGCCACAGCTCGCTGCGCGCGCCGCCGCCCGATGCCCGCCCCGCCTCGGGCCGAGCGCCGAGCTCCACGACGAGGTCGAGCGAGTCCCGCAGCCCGCAGGCCACGCCCTCGAGCACACCGCGCACGAGCGCGCCGCGGTCGTGGCGCAGCGAGAGCCCGGTGAACGCGCCGCGCGCGTGCGGGTCGGCGTGCGGGGTGCGCTCGCCGACCAGGTAGGGCAGGAACGTCAGGCCCTCCGCTCCCGGTTCCCACGGCTCGGCCTCGGCCACCAGCGCGCCGTAGTCGCCGCCCGGCGCCACCGCGTTCCGCAGCCAGGCCAGCGAGCCCGCGGCCGACAGCATCACGCCCATCGCGTGCCACGCGCCGGGAACCGCGTGGCAGAACGCATGCACGCGCGCCTGCGGGTCGTGCGCGTACGCGTCCAGCGCGGTGAACACGACGCCTGAGGTGCCGAGCGCGACCGACACCGGACCCGGTCGCACGACCCCCACGCCGACCGCGCCCGCCGCCTGGTCGCCCGCGCCCGCCGGCACCGGCACGCCGTCGGGCGTCGTCCCCGACACCTCGGGCGACTCGAGCGCGCGCGGGAGCCAGGCGGGGTCGAGCTCGAGCGCGGCCACCACCTCGTCACTCCACCGACGCCGCGCGACGTCGAACAGCAGCGTCCCGGAGGCGTCCGCCACATCGATCGCGCGCTCGCCGCACAGCCGCAGCCGCACGTAGTCCTTCGGCAGGAGAATGTGGGCGATCCGCGCGTACGACTCGGGCTCGTGACGGCGCAGCCACAGCAGCTTGGGCGCCGTGAACCCGGTCAGCGCGCGGTTCCCGGTCAGCTCCACGAGCCGCTCGAAGCCGACCCGCTCCTCGATCTCCGCGCACTCGGCCGCGGTCCGCTGGTCGTTCCAGAGGATCGCCGGCCGGATGACGTGCTCGGCGGCGTCGAGCGCGACCAGGCCATGCATCTGGCCGCTCAACCCGATGCCCGCCACATCGCTCACGCCGAGCCCGGCGAGCGCCTCCTCCGTGGCCCGCCACCAGTCCTCCGGGTCCTGCTCGGCCCAGCCGGGCCGGGGCGTCGAGAGCGGGTAGCCGACCTCGCAGCGCGCGAGCAGCTCGCCGTTGGGCGAGACGGCGAGCGCCTTGACCGCCGACGTGCCGACGTCCAGCCCGACGAGCGCCGTCACGCGGCCAGGCCTGGGTCGGCGAAGATGCGCCGCAGTGACAAGGCCGCCGCTCCCCGCACCGCCGCCTCCGGACCGAGCGTGGACGGCATGACCCGCGGCGTCGCCCACGAGGACGCCAGCACGCGTAGCTCCAGCTCGTCCGCGATCGGTGCGGCGAGCCAGGGGGCGAGCTGCGCGAAGGAGCCACCGAGCACGACGGCCTGGAAGTTGAGCAGGTTCGCGGCGGACGCGATGCCCACCCCCAGCCAGCGGCCCGCCTCCGCCAGCGCCTCGAGCGCGCGCCCGTCGCCGCCGCGTGCCCGCTCGGCCAGCTCGCGTACCGGCCCG
Organism: Solirubrobacteraceae bacterium; assembly: GCA_036257565.1. Taxonomy (GTDB): domain Bacteria; phylum Actinomycetota; class Thermoleophilia; order Solirubrobacterales; family Solirubrobacteraceae; genus DASSUW01. Next base: position 23,344 of record DATAFH010000111.1, read on the forward strand.
GTCGAGCCGCCGGTGGCCGGCATGTGCGGAAGCCCTGCCCGTCCGAGGAGCGCCTCGAGCCCCACGAGCGTCTCCAGGCATCCGCGGCTCCCGCAGCCGCACGGGCGGCCGTCGCGCTCGAGCGTCATGTGCCCGAACTCGCCCCCGAACCCACCGCTGCCCCGGAACAGCTCGCCGCCCACGATCACGCCCGCGCCGACGCCGATCTCGCCCGACACGTAGAGCACGTCGCTGAGTCCGCGCGCCGTGCCCTCCCACAGCTCGGCGAGCGCGGCGAGATTGGCCTCGTTTTCGGCAGTCACCGGGAAGCCGGGCTCGCCCAGGCGGCGCCGCAGGTCATCGACCACCGGCACGTCGGTCCACCCGAGGTTCGGGGCGACGAGCAGCACCCCGCGGTCGGCGTCGACGAGCCCGGGGAGGCCGACCGTGGCGCCCACCGGGCGAAGGCCCTTCTCCTGCACCGCGGCCAGCGCTTCGGCGGCCAGAGCGGCCAGGTGCTCGAGCACCTCGCCGCCGCTCACCCGGCGGTTGTCGCGCGCCTCGAGCGCGCTGTGGCGCTCGGTGCCGGAGAGGTCGAGCGCCCGCAGCGCGAGGTAGTCGACGTTGATCTCGAGCCCGAGGGCCACGACGCCGGACGATGAGAGCTCGACCACCTGGCCCGGCCGCCCGACCGTGCCGCGCCGGTCGAGGCCGCGCTCGTTGAGCAGGTCGAGCTCGATCAGCTCGGTCACGAGGCTCGACACTGTGGTCTTGTTGAGGCCGGTCTCGACCGCGATCGTGGCGCGCGACCGCGGGCCATGCTCGGACACGTGACGGAGCACGACGCCGAGGTTGTGGCGGCGGACCGCGCGCTGGTTCGCCAGCCCTCCTCGCTCCATATTGTTGACCTTATCCGCGCGAGGGTCAGGCCGCGTCCGGCAGCGGCTCGACGCCCAGGAAGCGCTTCTGCGCCTCCGGGTCGGCGAGCAGCGCCTCGGAGGTGGTCTCGGCGGCGACCGAGCCGGCGACCATGACGATCACCCGCTCGGCCAGCGTCGTCGCCACGCCGAGGTTCTGCTCGACCACGAGAAGCCCCATCCCGTGCGCCGCCAGGTCCTTGATCGTCTCGATCAGGGTCTCGACGACGGTCGGCGCCAGGCCCTCCGACGGCTCGTCCATGATCAGCAGCTTGGGGTTGGTGAGCAGTGCCCGGCCGATCGAGAGCATCTCCTGCTCGCCGCCCGACAGGGAGGTTCCGGACACGTTGCGGCGCTCGGCGAGGCGGGGGAAGAGCTCGTACACCCGCGCGGGCGTCCACGCGGCGCCGCTCGGAGCGCCCACGATCTGCAGGTGCTCGTCGACGGTCAGCGAGGTGAAGAGGCGCCGGCCCTGCGGCACGTAGCCGACGCCCGCCTTGGCGATCTTGTAGGCGGGCTTGCCGTGCAGCTCCTCGCCTGTGAGCCGGACGGAGCCTGACGAGCGCCCGGTCGCGCCGAGCAGCCCCACGATCGCCTTGCAGAGCGTCGACTTGCCCATCCCGTTGCGGCCGATCAGCGCGACGGGCTCGGCCTCCATCGACAGGCTCACGCCCTGCAGCACGTGGGCGGGGCCGTAGAAGCCGTCGAGTCCCTCGATCGCGAGCAGCGGCTCAGTCATGCCCGATCCCACTCCCCAGGTAGAGGTCGTGGACCGTCTGGTCGGCCCGGATCTCGTCCGGCGTGCCCTCCACGATGATCGCGCCGTCGTGCATCATCGTCACCCACTGCGCCACGCGCAGCGCGACGTCCATGTCGTGCTCGATCAGGACCAGCGTGATCGACGGGTCGAGCGAGAGCAGCAGCTCGGTCAGCCTCCCGCGCTCGGCGCGCGAGAGGCCGGCGGCCGGCTCGTCGAGCATCATCAGCTTGGGATTCGACGCGCGCGCCATGCCGACCTCGAGCTGGCGCTGCTCCCCGTGCGAGAGGTCGGCCACGAGCGACGGCAGGCGGGTCTCGAGCCCCACCGCCGCGGCCATCGCCCGCGCCGCCTCTCGCAGCTCGCCGTCGGCTCGCGACGGGACCATGCGCAGGTGCCCGTTGCTGACCCCGAGGACGGCGAGATAGAGGTTGTCCTCGACCGAGAGGCCAAGGAACAGCCGTGACGTCTGGAAGGTGCGCGACAGGCCCATGCGGGCCCGCTTGCGCGCCGGCGCGTGGGTGACGTCCTCCCCGAACAGCTCGACGCTCCCCGAGCTGGGTGGGAACTCGCCCGAGATCAGGTTGAACAGCGTCGTCTTGCCGGCGCCGTTGGGTCCCAGGATCGCCCGCCGCTCCCCGGGGCGGACGTCGAGGTGCACGTCGCGCACGGCGAGCACGCCGCCGAAGCGCCGGCCGACCCCCCGCAGGCGGAGGATCGGCGCGGCGCCGTCAGCGGATGTCCGAGGTGCGGCCACGGTCCTACTTCGAGAAGTCGACCTCCTCGGCGTTGCCGACCCAGGGCGGGGCGTCGCCCGTCGCGCACTTCGGGTTCGTGCGGTCCGGGGCCGGCGTGTCGGGCGTGAAGAACCCGTTGAACGTCTGGTCGACCTCTGGGATGCGGCGGAACGTCTGCACGTCCGGCACGCCGTCGCCGTTGGCGTCCTTGACGATCTTCTTGACGTAGACGTCGGAGATCGCCTGGTGGCGCTCGTCCAGCTTGACGTCGCCCCACGGCGCCTCGTCGCCGGTGAGCGTCACGTCGGCCAGCTCCTGCTGGAGCTTGGACTGGTCCGAGACGTCGCCTCCTGCGGCCTCGAGGCCCTTGATGAGCGCGGTCATGCCCGTGTAGTAGCCGTAGGTGAAGACCGACGGGCCGAGCCCGGCGATCTCGTCGCCGTAGGCCTCCTTGAGGCCGTCGATGTACGTCTTCACGTCAGGCTCGGTCGAGTCCGCCGCGGTCATCGCCGCGGTGGCGCCGCCGACCAGCGACTTCCCGACCTCCTTGAGCACCAGCGGGTCGTCCCAGAACACATTGCCGAGCATCCGCTCGGTGTCGACGCGGCCCTTCTGCTCCTGGTACTGCTTGATGAAGGAGATCAGCCCAGCGCCGCCGATGCCCACGTACAGGCCGTCGACGTTGTCCGGGATCTGCGAGATGTAGGACGAGTAGTCCTCCTCGCCGAGCGGCGCCCAGATGCGCTTGTTGACCTTGCCGCCGATCGCGCAGAACTCGGCCACGAAGCCGGCCAGCGACGTGTACGGGAACGAGTAGTCGTCGCCGATGATCGCGGCGGTCTTCCAGCCGAGGTCGTTGTAGGCGTAGTCGCCAAGGCCGGCCGACCACTGCGCGCCGTCCGGGTGGTAGCGGTAGAAGTTGGGCGCCTGCACCTTCAGCGTCGAGTCCTGCGCGCCGGCGATGCCGTTGACGAACGTCTTGTCCGGGTGCTCCTTGGCGTAGTTGGCGACCGCGATGCCCTCGTCACCGGACAGCGGCCCGATCATGACGTCGGCGTCCTGCTGCTCCATCAGGCGCCGCGTCTCCTCGATCGCCTTGTCGGCCGTGTCGTCCGCGCAACCGTAGCTGACGATCTCCACGTCCTTGCCGCCGATCTTGGCGCCCGTGACGCCGTCGCTCGGCTTGTCGCCCTTCGGTTTGGCGCCCGCGTACTTGATCAGCGCGAGGTTCGCGCCCGAGATCGTCGGCTCGAAGAACGAGCCGAACGTCCCCTCGCAGTCCGACAGGAAGCCGATCTTGATCGTGCCGCCGCCGCTCGACTGCTCGGTCGAGGTCCCTCCGCCGCCCGAATCGTCGTCGTCGTCGCCGCCACAGCCGGCAGCGACCACAGCGAGGGCCGCCAGCACCCCGACCAGCGCCCATGTCCTATGTCCCTTCAAGACTTCTCCTCCTCCTCCAGATGGACAGATTTGGCCGCCAGCGGATCTCGTCCCAGATCCCGACCAGGCCGCCGGGCGAGAGGAGGACGATGATCAGGAAGACGACTCCGATCAGCGTGTTGAAGCGAGCGGGGCCGAGGACGTTGCCGACTTCGGGGATCCACTCGCGCGAGTAGTTGTCGATCAGCGCGTAGGCGAGCGCCCCCACCCAGGCGCCCTCGAGCCGGTAGAGGCCGCCGATGACCGCGATGATGAGGACGTCGATCGTCTGCGCCAGGTTGATCGACCCCGGCGTGATGCGGCGGTTGTACCAGACCGACAGCACGCCGGCGATGGCCGCCACGAACGCCGCGACGCCGAACGCCAGGGTCCGGTGCAGCGTGACGTCGAAGCCCAGCGCGCGCATGCGGGCGGGCTCGTCGCGCACGCCCTGCAGGCCGAGCCCGAACGCCGTGCGCGACAGGCCCCCGAGGAGCAGGAACACCCCCACGGCGACCACCAGCGTCACGAAGTACCGGGGCACCGGGTCCTGCTCAGGGCTCCCGAGCAGGCCCGGCAGGTCCACGTTGTTCACGCCCCCGAAGCCCGACAGCTGCGTGACCTGCGAGAAGAAGTAGAACACGAGCACGCTGAAGGCGAGCGTGATCATCAGGAAGTAGATCCCCTCGCTGCGCGCCGCGATCCAGCCGAAGCCCAGGCCGACCACCGTCGCCACCACGAGCGCGGCCACGACCGCGAGCCACGGGTTCCACGCCGCCGAGCTGCCGCCGTCGGCCAGCACGAGGTTCGCGTAGGTCATGCCGGCGACCCCGTAGATGCCGACCTGGGCGAGCGACACCATGCCGCCATAGGCGGCGAGGAAGATCAGGCTGGCCGCCGCGACGCCGAGCCACAGCGCCTTCGTGAGGATCACGGTGAGGAAGAAGTCCGACGTGACGAGCGGCGCCAGCGCCGCGATCAGCACGACGACGCCGAGGGCGAGCCAGGAGAGCCGCCCGGTGGTCACCACGGGGTTCACGCCGGCCTCCCGAACAGGCCGAGCGGCCGCACCGCGAGCACGCCGACGAGCAGCGCGAACGTGACGATGATCGAGTAGTTCGTGAGGTCGGTGTCGCCGAACACGAGGTAGACGTCCGCGTACGCGTCGACGAGGCCCAGCGCGATCGCCCCGATCGCCGCGCCGCCGAGCGACCCCATGCCGCCGATGATCACGACGATCAGCGAGTTGAGCAGGAACGCCGTGTCCTGCCCGGGCGCGAGCGAGAGCATCGTCCCGCCCAGCACGCCGCCGAAGCCCGCGAGCATCGCGCCGAGGAAGAACGCGCCGGCGAAGACGAGCTGCACGTTGATCCCGAGCGCGGAGACCATGTCACGGTCGTCCACGCCGGCGCGCACGATCTTCCCGAACCGCGTGCGCTTGATGATCAGCCACAGCGCGAGCCCGATCAGCAGCGCCGAGCCGAGCACGATCACCCCGCGGAAGAAGCCGAAGCGCACGTCGCCCGGGAGCAGCACGCTCGTCGGCCACGACGAGGGCGTCGCGATGTCCTTCGAGATGCCGCCGAAGCGCGCGAGCATCTGGTCGCCGATGATCACCGACAGCGCGATCGTGATCAGCGCCTGGCGCAGGTCCTGGCCCTGGTTCCAGCGCAGGAAGACCTGCTGGATCGCGACGCCGACGAACCCGATGATCAGCGTGGCGAGCACCAGCGGGACGACCCAGGCGGCGAGGCCGTACTCGGTGTCCGAGGCGCCGCTAAGCGACAGGCCGAGGCCCGAGTCGTCCTTGAACCACGCGTCCTGCATCTCGAGCGCGAGGTAGCCGCCGAGCAGGTACAGCGACCCGTGCGCCATGTTGACCACGCGCATGAGCCCGAAGATCAGCGTGAAGCCGCTGGCCACGACGAAGTAGAGCGCGGCCAGCGTCGTGCCGTTCAGCGTCACGATGACGAACTGGCGCAGGTCGTCGGCGGCCTTGACCGCCAGAAAGACCGCCACGAGGACAGCCACGGCGAGCCCGGCGATGCGCTTCGGGTCCCTCGTTCGCATGTGCTTGACAGGAATTGAAAGCTGATGCAGAGTTATTTGTCAAGTTATGAAGAGTCCTGGAAGGCGCCCTTGACCACGATCAGCCCGGGAGCGCTCGCGGACGCCGAGACCGCCCTCTCCTCGGCCCTTGGCGCCGCGGTTATAACCGCGCCGCGGGAGCTCGACGCCTACACCGCCGACACTTATTGGCCCGCGCTGGCCGCAAAGGCCGCTGGGACGCCGCTCGCGCGGCCTGACGTCGTCGTACGGCCACGCACCGAGGAGGACGTGGCGACCGTGCTCGCGATCGCCCACTCGCACCGCGTCCCGGTCGTCCCGTGGGGCGGCGGCTCGGGCACCCAGGGCGGCGCGCTGGCGATCCACGGCGGCATCGTCGTCGACCTTCGGGCGCTCGACGCGGTGATCGAAGTCGACGAGCTCTCGATGACCGTCACCGTGCAGGCCGGCAAGAACGGCCGCGAGCTGGAGGCGGAGCTGAACGCCCGCGGGCTGATGCTCCCCCACTACCCCGCGTCGGTCGAGTGGGCGACGGTCGGCGGCTACATCGCGGCCCGCGGCTCCGGCGTGCTCTCGACCCGCTACGGCAAGATCGAGGACCTCGTGCTCTCGCTGCGCGTGGCGACGCCGGCCACCGGGCTGCTCGAGACCGTGTCGGCGCCCCGCCACGCGGTCGGGCCGGAGCTGACGCAGCTCTTCGTCGGCTCGGAGGGGACGCTGGGGATCGTCACGCGGGCCACGCTCCAGGTCGTGCCCATCCCGGAGGCGCGGCGCTTCGCGGCGGTGGCGTTCCCCGGCGTGGGCGCCGGCATCGGCGCCATCCGGCGGGCGCTCCAGCTCGGGCACCGGCCGTCGGTCGTGCGCATGTACGACGAGGAGGCGACGCGGCTCGCGTTCTCCCCCGTCGTCGGCGAGGAGCTGTCGGGCGTCTACACCGTGCTCGCGTTCGAGGGCGAGGCCGAGGCGGCCGCGCTCGAGGAGCGGCGGGTGCTCGAGCTGGCCGCCGGCGCGGGCGCCGAGGTGCTCGACCCGGCGCTCGGGCAGCGCTGGTGGGACCGCCGCTACGACTTCTACCACCCGCCCCACCAGCCCGAGCTCCCGGCCATCTGGGGCACGCTCGACGTGGTCGCGAGCTATGCCCGCATCGAGGCGGTCTACGAGGCTTTGCGGACCGCCGTGCGCGAGCCGTACCGCTCTGCGGGCCTCGAGCTGCGCATGCACTTCTCGCACTGGTACACGTGGGGCACGATGATCTACGGACGCTTCGTGGTGCCGGACGGCGGGCCGGACGCGCTCGCGCTCCACGACCGCATCTGGGAGGACGGCATGACCGCGGCGCTCGACGCGGGAGCGGTGATCAACGACCACCACGGCGTCGGCATCAAGCTCGGCCCGTACATGCGCCGCCAGCACGGCGCGGCGCTCGACGCGATGCGGCAGATCAAGGCCGCGCTGGACCCGCACGACGTGATGAACCCCGGCAAGCTCGGCCTGTAGTCCGAGGGGAGGAGACCCATATGAAGGTGGCCATGCACAACTGGATGCGGCCCGAGCCGATCGAGACGACGATCACCCGGCTCGGCCGCAGCGGCTACGACGGGATCGAGATCTCGGGCGAGCCCGCGCTCTACGACTCGGACGCCGTCAAGCGGATGCTCGACGACAACGGACTCGAGTGCTGGGGCTCGGTGACGCTCATGACGGGCGGCCGCGACCTCGTGCACGAGGACCACTACGTGCGGCTGGCGAGCGTGCAGTACGTGAAGGACTGCCTGTCGCTCGTCGCCGGCCTCGGCGGCAGCATCCTCACGATCGTCCCCTCGACGGTCGGCAAGGTCGTCCCTATGGCCTCGCCCGAGGAGGAGTGGGAGTGGGCCGTCAACGGCCTCAAGGAGTGCCAGGCGCACGCGGAGGAGGTCGGCGTGCGGATCGGGCTCGAACCGCTCAACCGCTTCGAGACGTACTTCCTCAACCGCGCCGACCAGGCGGTCCAGCTCGCCAAGGACGTCGGCGGCAACTGCGGCGTGACGCTTGACATCTTCCACATGAACATCGAGGAGGCCGACTGGGCGCAGGCGATCCGCGACACAGGTGACCACCTCGTCGACTTCCACGTCGCCGACAACAACCGCCTGCCCTGCGGGCAGGGCGCGATCGATTGGGACCAGCTCGTGCGCGAGCTGATCGGGATCGGCTACGACGACTACTTGACGGTCGAGTTCGTGGTGCCGGTCGACCGCACGCCGCTCTCCACGCGCCAGGAGATCGCCGACGCCGCCGACGCCGGCGCGAGCCAGGGGATGGAGCAGTTCCTGCGCGACCACGGCACCGGCGCGCTGCCGGAGCACTACTACGACCGGTACGTCCAGGAGTCGATCGACCGGCTGCGCAAGGCGCTGTCAGCGGCCGAGGGCGCGGCGGTCTGAGCGCGGTGGGCGACGCTCCCGGCATCGCGCTGATCGGCACCCTCGACACGAAGGGCGCCGAGATCGCGTACGTGCGCGACCGGCTGGCCGCGCTCGGGACGCGGCCGCTGATCGTCGACTCCGGGATCCTCGGCGAGGCCGAGGGCTGCGTCGCCGACGTGCCACGCGAGGAGGTCGCCCGGGCGGGCGGCCACGGGCTGGAGGCCGTGCGGGCGGCGGGCTCGCGCGGCGCCGCGGTCGCGCTCATGCTCGACGGCGTGCGCGCGGTCGTGCTGCGCGCCTACGCCGAGGGCCGCATCGCGGGCGTGCTGTGCCTGGGCGGCGCCGAGGGAGCGCTGCTGGGCGCGGCCGCCATGCACGCGCTGCCGGTCGGCGTGCCGAAGCTCATCGTCTCCCCCAGCGCCTCTGGCCGCCGGCCGTTCGGCCCCTTCGTGGGCGAGGGCGACGTGACGGTCATGCACTCGGTGATCGACATCCTCGGCCTCAACGAGATCTCGCGCGCGATCTTCGACAATGCGGCCGCCGCCGTGGCCGGCATGGTGCTCCAAGGGGGCCGACCGGTCGAGGCATTGGGCGAGCGCTGCGTCGGCGTGACGATGCTCGGGCAGACGACGCCCGGCGTCATGCGCGTGCGCGATGCGCTCGTGGAGGCGGGCCACGAGCCGGTCATCTTCCACGCCAACGGCGTCGGCGGGCCGGCGATGGAGCACCTGATCGAGGCCGGGGCGCTCGGCGGGGTGATCGACTTCACGCTCTCCGAGCTGGCCAACTCGCTGCTCGACGGCATCCACGCCACCGGTCCCGACCGCCTGCGCGTTGCCGGCCGCTACGGCATCCCGCAGGTCGTGGTCCCGGGCTGCGTGGACTTCTTCAACCAGGGCCCGCGCGACACCGTGCCCGAGCGCTATCGCTCGCGCAAGAGCTACTTCCACAACCCCGTCGCCACGCTCGTGCGGCTCGACGCCGCCGAGGAGGCGACGCTCGGGCGGATCGTGGCCGAGCGCCTGAACGAGGCGCGCGGGCCGGTGCACGTGGTCGCCCCCACGCGCGGCTTCTCGCTCGCCGACGCCGAGGGCGGCGACCTCTGGGACCCGGAGGCCGACCGGGCGTTCCTCGACGCCCTCGAGGCGGCACTGCGTGACGACATCCCGTACGAGACCGTCGACGCGCACGTCGACGACGCGGCGTTCGCCGACGTCGTCGCCGCGCGCTACCTGACCCTGACCCAGGAGGCAGCCCATGCCCGGTGACGGCCGGTGGGTGGGACCCGTATCCCACAACCTGTTCGACCTCGCGCCGCCGGACATCGAGTGGTTCCAGCAGCGCTCGGACCTCATCCTCGTGCCGATCGGCTCGCTCGAGCAGCACGGCGCGCACCTGCCACTGGGCACCGACACGATCACCGCGCTCGAGGTCTCGCGCCGGGCCGCGGAGAAGGCGGACGTGCCGTACACGCCGCCGTTCTGGGCCGGCTACTCGCCGCAGCATCTGCGCGACACCGAGTCCGGGGTCGGCACCGTGACGCTGCGGGCGAGCACGCTCAACGAGGTGCTCTACGACATCGCCCGCTCGCTCATCCATCATGGCTGGAACAAGCTCGTGTTCGTCAACGGGCACGGCTCCAACACGAAGGTGCTCGACCCCCTGCTGCGGCGGATCAAGTACGAGACGGGGGCGTTCGTGGCGCTCTACAAGCCGTACGCGGAGCGCTACATCGGCCTCCTCGACGGGCTGCTGGAGAACCCGCCAGACGAGACGCCGGGGTGGCACGCGTCGGAGCTCGAGACCTCGCAGGTGATGGCCCACAACCCGGCGCTCGTGCACATGGAGCGCGCCGAGCAGGACCGCGCGCGGGTGCCCGGCTGGCTGCCCGAGTCGTTCATCAAGAAGGACGGCGCGCCGGACGTGGAGTTCGACGGCTACCAGTACTTCGTGTTCCCGATGGACCACGGCGAGTTCTCGCGGACGGGCGTGATCGGAAACCCGATGACCGCTACCCCCGAGAAGGGCGAGGAGGCGCTCGAGCGGTTCGCCGACCATCTCGTGAAGGCGATCGAAGAGTTCCGGCCGCTCGAGGTCGAGGTGACTCGGAGGGCGTTCGAGGATCGCGTCTGAGGGCCGATGCCACCAGCCCTGCGCCGAGCCCAGATCCTGGAGCGGATCCAGCGCGACGGAGGCGTGTCCGTCGCCGATCTCGCGCGCGACCACTCGGTGTCGCCGATCACCGTGCACCGGGACCTCGAGCAGCTGGCGCGCGAAGGCCTGGTGGAGCGGGTGCACGGCGGGGCGAAGGCGTTGCGGGGCACCGGCGCGCCGCCGATCGCCACCGCGTGGGCGCAGCGGGTGAACCAGGAGGGGCCGGCGAAGGCGGCGATCGCCGCGCATGTGGCGCGCACGGTGACCAGCGCCTCGACGATCTTCATCGACGCGTCGTCGACGGGACTGGCGCTCGCCCGGCGGCTGATGGAGCAGCCGCCGAACGAGCTGACGCTGGTCACGAACTCGCCGGCCATCGCCCACGAGGTGCTCGCCGAGCCGATGCACGTGGTGGTCTGCCCCGGTGAGCTCGACCAGCACATGCGCATGCTCGCCGGCCGCTGGACCGTCGAGTTCCTGCACGAGCTGAACTTCGACGTCGCCTACGTGTCGGCGGCGGGGCTGACGCTGGACGCCGGCCTGACCACCTCGCGCCGCCCGCTGGCCGACGTGGTGAACGCCGCGCGCGCCGGGGCCGCGCGCACCGTCGGGCTGATCGACGCGAGTAAGTTCGGCCGTGCGTCGCTCGTCACCATCGCCGAGGCGCAGGAGCTGGATCTGATCGTGACCGACGACGGGCTGCCGGAGCCCGCCACGGAGAAGTACCGTGCCGCCGGGGTGCGGCTGGAGATCGCCAACAGCTAGCTGGAGGAGCCATGGCACGACCCGTAACGCTGTTCACCGGGCAATGGGCGGACCTGCCGCTCTCCGACCTTGCCGCCAAGTGCTCCGGCTGGAGCTTCGACGGGTTGGAGCTGGCCTGCTGGGGCGACCACTTCGACGTGGCCGAGGCGATGCGCGACTCCGGCTATGCGGCCGGGCGGCGCGAGCTGCTCGACCGCCACGGCCTCGGCTGCTGGGCGATCGGAAACCACCTGGTGGGCCAGGCGGTCTGCGACCCGATCGACGCGCGTCACAAGGGCGTGCTGTCGCCTGAGATCTGGGCCGACGGGGATCCCGAGGGCGTCCGCCGGCGGGCGGCCGAGGCGCTGAAGGACACCGCCCGCGCCGCCGCCCAGCTCGGCGTCGACGTGGTGACGGGCTTCACCGGCTCGCCGATCTGGCACATGCTCTACTCGTTCCCGCCCAACGACTTCGACGCGATCGAGCGCGGCTACGACGAGTTCGCCGAGCGCTGGGGGCCGATCATCGACGTGTTCGAAGCCGAGGGCGTGCGCTTCGCGCTCGAGGTGCACCCGACGGAGATCGCGTACGACTTCGTGACCACGCGCAAGGCACTGGCCGCAATCGGCGACCGGCCCGGGTTCGGCATCAACTTCGACCCGAGCCACTTCGAGCACCAGTTCCTGGACTCCGCGGCGTTCATCACGGAGTTCGCCCACAAGATCTTCCATGCCCACATCAAGGACTCCGTCCGCCACCTCGACGGCCGCTCGTCGATCCTCGGCGGGCACCTGAACTTCGGCGAGCCGGGACGGGGCTGGGACTTCGTCTCCCCCGGCCACGGCGACGTCGACTTCGAGGCCATGATCCGGGCGCTCAACCGCATCGGCTACTCCGGGCCGCTGTCGATCGAGTGGGAGGACTCGGGGATGGACCGCGACTGGGGCGCGCCCGACGCGCTGGCGTTCGTGCGCCGGACTGACTTCGCACCCTCGGCCGTGGCCTTCGACGCCGCGTTCGCGAAGGAGGCGTGATGGCCGAGATCGGGGTCGGGATGCTCGGCTACGCGTTCATGGGCAAGGCCCACGCGAACGCGTACCACAAGATCGGCTACATGACGTGGCCGCCGCCGCTCGAGCCGCAGCTCGTGGCGATCGCAGGGCGCAACGAGGAGGCGGTATCCGAGGCGGCGCGCCGCTACGGCTTCGAGGCGTACGTGACCGACTGGCAGGCGCTGGTGGCGGACGACCGCATCGGGCTGTTCGACAACTCCGGGCCGAACAACCTGCACGCCGGGCCGACGATCGCGGCGGCCGAGGCGGGCAAGCACGTGATCTGCGAGAAGCCACTGGGGCGCGACGCCGCCGAGTCCTACGAGACCTGGCAGCGCGTGCAGGCCACGGGCGTCAAGCAGATGTGCGCCTTCAACTACCGCTTCGTGCCGGCCGTGCGGCTCGCGCGCGAGATGATCGAGTCCGGCGCGCTGGGCGAGATCCGCCACTTCCGCGGCGCGTACCTGCAGGAGTGGGGCACGACCGACGCCGCCGTCTGGCGGTTCGACAAGGAGGCCGCGGGCTCGGGCGCGCTCGGCGACCTCGGCGCGCACGTGATCGACCTCGCGCGCTACCTCGTCGGCGAGATCACCGAGGTGTCTGCGTTGACCGCCACGTTCGCGCCCGGCCGGGAGGTCGACGACGCGTTCGAGGCGGCGGTGCGGTTCGAGGGCGGCGCCGTGGGGACGATCGAGGCGTCGCGCTTCTGCCAGGGGCGCAAGAACGCGTTCACCTGGGAGATCAACGGGTCCGAGGGCTCACTCGCCTTCAACCTGGAGCGGCTGAACGAGCTCGAGCACTGCGAGGGCAACGCGGGCTTCCGCGACGTGCTCGTCACCGAGGCCCACCACCCGTTCTGGGAGTTCTGGTGGCCGCAGGGGCACATCATCGGCTGGGAGCACACGTTCGTGCACGAGATCCACCACCTCCTGACCGCGATCCGCGACGATTCTGACGTGGCGCCCCACGGCGCGACGCTCGAGGACGGCTACCGCGCAGCCGAGGTGTGCGACGCGGTGCTGCGGTCGGCCGAGAGCGGCTCCCGGGAGACCGTCACGTACCGCTGAGGCGCTCCTCGCGGCGGCCCGGGAAGCGTGGCACGCCGTCGTCGGGGATCGGCTCCCAGTCCGGGGCCGAGGAGACCCACTGGTGCCCCTGGGGACGGATCCCCGGGTACCTCGGCGAACGTCAACGGCGGCTGGGGTAGGGAGGCGGCGAGCTCGGGCGGTCGCGAGGGTGCATTTGGTCGACCTCGCGATGTTCCGGCTCGGGAAGTCGACGTTAGGCCCCTATATGGTGCATTTCGTCGACGTCGCGAGAATCCGCATGACGAAGTCGACGAAATGCACCCGCACCGCGGCCGGCTCCCACCCTGCCTACCCAGCCGGGATTGACTTTCGAAGCGCCGCGGCCGCAGCCGCAGAGCCGGCCGCCAGCACCGCGCTCTCGAACGTGCACGAGAACATGCTGAAGCCCATCTCCCGGAACCCGGGCGCCAGCTCAGGGCTCCCGATATGGATCGCCGCCGTCTTCCCGGCCGCGGCAGCAGCCGCGGCGATCCGCCGCCCCGCATCCAGCAGAGCCGCACTCTCCAGGTCCAGCTCCACACCGAGATCGTTCGACAGATCGGCCGGCCCCATCAGCAACGCGTCCACAGCTTCCACGGCCGCGATCTCGGCGACCGCCTCGAGCGCGCCGGCCCGCTCGATCTGCACGATGCACGCGAGCGCGTCGTCGGCCACGGAGCGAAACGCCGGGCCGGCGGCGCCGAACCGGTTGCCGCGCGAGAACGGGGAGATGCCTCGCGAGCCCGTGTAGCGGACCGCCCGCGCCGCCGCGGCCGCCTCATCGACCGACCCGACCTGCGGCACGATCACGCCCTGGGCGCCAGCGTCGAGCATGCGGCCGGCCTGGGCGGGGCCGTCCGGGACCCGGACGACGACGGCGGCGTGCTTGTCGGCGGCCGCGATCTGCGCGCGAGCCGCGCCCTCGTCGCCCGCCCCGTGCTCGAGATCGACGACCACGACGTCGAACCCGCTCATCGCGGTCACCTGCGCGCTGACGGGCGACCCGAGGTCGAGGAACGCGACGGCCAGCGGCTCGCGCCGCCGCAGCCGCTCCCGCAGACCCGTGAACGCCATGGCGGTCATCATGGCGAATAGGGTGCCCGCGGTGATCGCCTCTCGGCTGGCCGGCTTCGGCACGACGATCTTCACCGAGATGTCGGCCCTCGCGCAGCGCACGGGGTCGATCAACCTCGGGCAGGGATTCCCGGACGAGGACGGGCCGCCCGAGGTGCTGGAGGCGGCGGCGCGGGCGCTGCGCGACGGCCACAACCAGTACGCGCCCCTGTCCGGCGTGCCCGCCCTGCTCGAGGCGGTGGCCGACCACCAGCGGCGCTTCTACGGCCTCGAGGTCGACCCGCAGATCGAAGTGCAGGTGACGTTCGGGGCCACGGAGGCGATCGCGGCCGTGATGCTCGGGCTGCTCGAGCCCGACGACGAGGTCGTGGTCTTCGAGCCGCTCTACGACTCCTACGCGGCGTCGATCGCGATGGCGGGCGCCCGTCGGCGCGTCGTCACCCTCCGGCCGCCGGGCTGGCGGCTCGACCTCGACGCGCTGCACGAGGCGGTCGGGCCGCGGACGCGGCTCCTGCTCCTCAATACGCCCCACAACCCCACGGGCAAGGTGTTCACCCGCGCGGAGCTGGAGCAGATCGCCGGCCTCTGTCGCCGACGCGACCTGATCGCCGTCGCCGACGAGGTCTACGAGCACCTCGTCTACGAGGGCGAGCACCTCCCGCTCGCGACGCTGCCCGGCATGGCCGAGCGCACGCTCACGATCTCGTCGATCGGGAAGACGTTCTCGGCCACGGGCTGGAAGATCGGCTGGGCGACCGGCCCGCCCTCCCTCATCGCCGCCGTTCGCGCCGCCAAGCAGTTCCTGACCTTCGCGGGCGGGACGCCGCTCCAGCATGCGAGCGCAGCGGCGCTGGGCATGTCCGACGCCTTCTACGCGGGACTGGCGGACGACTACCGCGGCAAGCGCGACCGCATCTGCGCCGGCCTCGAGGCGGCCGGGCTCGAGCCGATTCCGCCCGCCGGCACGTACTTCGTCAACGCCCGCGTCGACGGTGACGGCGCCGGCTTCTGCCGCGAGCTGCCGGAGCGCGCCGGCGTGGTCGCCATCCCCACGAGCGTCTTCTACGACGACAAGGACGCCGGCCGCTCGCTCGTGCGCTTCGCGTTCTGCAAGCACGACGCGGTCATCGACGAGGCGGCCGCCCGCCTCGCCCGCGCCGGGGCGCCCACTTGACCCTGCGGTTCGCCGACCCGGAGCACCGCTACGCCGCCGTGCGCCTCAAGTCCGACCTCCCGGACGCCGCATTCGGCTACGACGGCGACCACTGGAACCTCGACGTCGACCTTGGTCCCCTCGACCGCCTCGAGTACCAGCTCGAGCTCGAGCACCCCGGCGGCGAGCGCGAGACCGTCTGCGACCCCGCCAATCCGCACCGCGCCCCCGGTGCCTTCGGCGAGAAGTCGGTCCTCGTCTCTGCCGGCTACGAGGCGCCCGCCTGGCTGCAGACCGAGCCCGTCCCCGGCGAGATCACGGAGATCGCCCCCCGCGGGCGCGGGCTGCGCCGGACCGTCCCGATCCGGATCTGGAGCCCCGCCGCAGGCACGCTCCCGCTGCTCGTCGCCCACGACGGCCCCGAGTACGACACGCTCAGCTCGCTCACCCGGTATGCCGGGGCGATGATCGCGACGGACGAGCTGCCGCCCTTCCGCGTCGCGATGCTCTCGCCCGGGCACCGTGACGAGTGGTATTCGGGCTCGGCCCACTACGCCCGCGCCCTGGCCACCGACCTGCTGCCGGCGCTCGAGGATGCCATGGTGCCGGTCGGCGCGGGCGCCAGCCTGGGGGCGCTGGCCATGCTCCACGCGCACGCCCGCCGCGGCGTGCTGGCCGGCCTCTTCCTGCAGTCGGGCTCCTTCTTCGTCCCCCGCCACGACGCCCACGAGTCACGCTTCCCCCGCTACCGCCGGATCGTGCGAGTCGTGCGCGAGCTGCAGCGCGACGCCGGACCGCCCGTGCCCGTCACGATGACGTGCGGCGCGCGCGAGGAGAATCTGCCCAACAACCGCCTCATGGCCCGCGCGCTCACCACCCAGGGCTTCGAGGCGACGCTGCACGTGAACCCCGACCTGCACAACTACACGGGCTGGCGCGACGCGCTTCATCCGCACCTCACGCGGCTGCTCGCGAGGGTGTGGGCATGAGCGCCCGCGTCGTGGAGCTGTACTCCCCCGCGATCGGCGCCTCCGGCCGCGTCGTCGTGCACGGCCACTACGGCCGTCCACTGATCGCGTTCCCTTCCGAGGGCGGCGGCGCGTGGGACTTCCAGGACCGCGGGATGGCCGAGGCCGTGGGGCACCTGCTCGAGGCGGGCCGCGTCAAGGTCTACAGCGTCGACGCGTTCGACTCCGGCGACCGCGGGGGCTACGAGTCCTGGGTCATCGACCAGGTGGCGCCGTTCATCCACGACGACCTCGGCGGCGCCCAGGACATCCTCACCACCGGCTGCAGCATGGGCGCCTTCCACGCCGCGAACTTCGTCCTCCGGCGAGCGGACGTGTTCACCGCCGCCATCTGCCTGTCGGGCAACTACGAGTTCGGCGTCACCGGCGAGGTGTCCGGGTTCCACGGCGACCACCTCGCCTGGATCCGCTCGCGAGCCAGCTTCCTCCTGGTGTGCGGCCAGGGCATGTGGGAGGACACCACGGGCGCGCTTGAGAGCACCCGGCACCTCGCCGGGCTGCTCGCGGAGAAGGGGATCCGCCACGAGCTCGACCTGTGGGGCCACGACGTCCCGCACGACTGGCCGTCATGGCGCGCGCAGATCGCGCATCATCTCCCCCGGTTCTGCTGATGGCAGACGCTACGCGACACCTGATCGGGCTGCTCCTCGGCACGGAGGAGGACTGGCCGCGCGCCTTCGAGACGCTGCTGGGACGGCTCGGGCCGGTCAAGGATGCCGCGGGCACCACGCACCACGTGGCCACCGAGCGGATCACGATCGAGCCGTTCGACCTGCGCGACAAGCCGCGCTACGACCTGGTGGTCGACCGCCTCGCCTACTGGTACTTCGTGCCGCGCGAGTGGCTCAAGAAGGTCGCGCTGATGGACGACGTCTACCTGCTCAACTCGCCCTTCACGTTCCAGGCGATGGAGAAGCACGCCGCCTACTGCGCGATGCTCCGGCTCGGGCTCAAGGTGCCGCAGACGGTGCTCGTGCCGTACAAGAACCCGCCGGAGAACACCCGCTACGCGTACACGGCGGCCCGCTACAACCAACCGTTCGACCTCGACGCGATCGCCGCCGAGATCGGCTACCCGCTGTTCATGAAGCCCTACGACGGGGGCCAGTGGGTCGGCGTCAGCCACATCCGCAACTCCGAGGAGCTGCACCGGGCCTACGACGCCTCCGGGCAGCGGCTGATGCACCTGCAGGCCTCGGTCGACGGCTACGACGTCTTCGCCCGCTCGCTCTCGATCGGCGCCGAGACGATGATCATGCACTTCCGCCCCGACGAGCCGATGCACGACCGCTACGCGGTCGATCACGGGTTCCTCGACGCGAAGGTCGGCGACGAGGTGCTCACCGTCAGCCGCCTCATCAACGCGTTCTTCCGCTGGGAGTTCAACTCCTGCGAGACGCTCGTGCGCGGCTCGGAGGCGCATCCGATCGACTACGCGAACGCCTCGCCCGACGTCGCCGTGACGAGCTTGCACTACTACTTCCCGTGGGCGATGAAGGCGCTCCTGCGCTGGACCGTGTTCTGCGTGGTCACGGGCCGGCGCCCGGGCGTCGACCTCGACACCCGCCGCTACTTCGACATCGGCGACCGTGAGGATCTCAGCTACGAGGAGAAGATGGCCGCCTACCGCCGCCTGGCCGACGAGTTCTTCGAGGTCGAGCGCTACCAGGACTTCTGCGACTCACGCCTCCCGCACGTCGAGGAGCTCGTGCTCGACTGGGTCGGCTCGCCGGATTTCGACGGCCTCCTCGTGGACACCGTGCGCAGCACGTACCCGGCGCACGAGCAGGAGCGCTTCCTCGCCCACTTCAGAGGGCTGGTGGGCCAGTGGGCGTCCGAGCAGGCCGCGTCAGGCTGAGCTCGTCGTAGAGCCCGACGACCGGGCCCATGTTGCCCTCGACGGTGAAGTCGCCGCGCGCGGCCGCCACCCGAGTGCGCACCGCCCGCCGGTCGACCGCTTCAAGCGCGGCGCCGAGCTCCTCGACCCGGTCGAGGGTGAGGCCGATCCCCTCCTCCTCCACCAGGCGGGCGAGCGCCCGGTGGCGGAGCGTGACGACGGGCAGCCCGCAGCCCACGTACTCGAACGCCTTGTTGGGCAGCGCGGTGTCGAGGTGGGCAGCGTTGAGCTTTGCGTTGAAGCCGGCCCAGCCGAAGTCGTAGCTCGGCAGCGCGGCCATCAGCGCGGCAGGCGGCAGCGGGTCGTGGACGGTGACGCCCGCGAGCGGGCGGTAGGACGGCGCTTCGCGCGCGGGATAGACGTGCAGCTCGATCTCCTGCGCCGCGATCGCCTCGAAGATCTCGTGCAGGTCGTAGTGGCCCCCGCTGCTCGAGAGCGTGCCCTGGTACACGAGCCGCGGCGGGCCGTCGGTGGGCTCGGGCAGGGTGGCAGGGAGGTCGCGGGCGAGCGCGTAGTTCGGATGCACGCGGGTGTGCGCCGGAAGCTCGTAGCGCGCGGCCAGCTCCCCGAGCAGCACGTCGGACACCGTGATGAGCCCCGCGCAGCCCTCGACCGCCGCCCGCTCGAGCTCGGCGGGGTCGCCGGGGTCCGGGAACCCGTCCTCGTACGGGGTGCTGCGCAGGCTTTGCATGTCGTGCACGTCGTGGATGACCGGCACGTCGGTCAGCTCGAGCGCCAGCACGGTGAGCAGGTCGGGCAGGTTGTGGGAGTGGATGAGGTCGGGCTCCCACTCGGCGATCACGCGCTCGAGGTCGCCGGCGAGGTCCTCGCCGAGCCGCCACCAGTGGTCGAACAGCTCGTCGCCCGAGCCGTAGAACTCGGTCAGCGTGCGGCCGCGGTACGCGAAGCCGAGCTCCAGCTCCGTGCGCACGGCGCGCAGGCCGACCGCGTACTTCAGCGCCCGCATGCACGGCTGCTGTTGCAGGTGCAGGACCCGCATCAGCGCCGGCTCCGCAGCACGCGCGCCGGGTTCCCGGCCGCCACCGAGAACGGCTCGAGGTCCCGCGTGACCACGCTGCCCGCGCCCACCACGCACCCTTCGCCGATCCTCACGCCCGGTAGGACGATCGAGCCCATCCCCAGCCACGCGTTGCGGCCGATGACCATCGGCGGCGACTCCGCCCACCCCTGGTCGACCACCGGCTTGTCGAGGTCGTCGAAGTTGTGGTTGGCGGTGTGGAGCATGCAGCACGGCCCGATG
The DNA here is from genome assembly GCA_036257565.1 of Solirubrobacteraceae bacterium. Lineage (GTDB taxonomy): Bacteria > Actinomycetota > Thermoleophilia > Solirubrobacterales > Solirubrobacteraceae > DASSUW01. The sequence goes on from DATAFH010000111.1 coordinate 43,058, forward strand.
TTCGCCCCGTCCTCGAACGTCAGCCCGCCGAAGCCGTTGACGTAGCAGCCGTAGTTGAACGAGACACGGTCGCCCATCTCGATCCGGTCGCCGTTGAGCCACACGATCTGGTCGAGGTAGAAGCAGCCTTCCCCGACGCGCTTCGCGTCATGCGGCCGGAACGGGATGACCCGCTTCGAGAGGTGGGTGATCATCATGTCTATCGCTGCCGTCGCGCGGCGGCGGTGGCCGCCAGCGTGGCACTCGCGCGAGCAGCGGCGACGGGTGCCGTGAGCACGGCGACGAGCGCGGTGATGTGACGCATGAGCCCCTCCCTAGCTGGCGGTAGCGCCGAAGCTATCAGCGGCCGATGCGAAGCGGCGAGTCGTCGGCCTGCGCGAGGCCGTCGAGGCCGTCGAGGCTGACGCCCGGGGCGAAGCGGTTGCCCTCGCGCAAGTAGACCACGAGCGCCTGGTCCAGGTCAGACACCTCCTCGCGCGCGACGACCAGGTCGAGCAGCTCCTCCTCGTCGTTGTCGAGGTCGAGCAGCGCGACCGAGCCGCCCAACTGGCCGCCGTCGGCCTTCGGCGCCTCCAGCATGTACGCCGCCGTCCGTGAGTAGCCGGACCGCGCACCGCGGATCACCGTGACCGTCCCCGTCCCTTCGTCGCGCCTGGCGGCGACGATGATGTCGGCCAGCCCGTCACCGTCGACGTCCCCGCCGACCACGTCGTGCCCGAAGTCGTCGCCGGGCTCCGGGTCGCCCGGGATGCCCTCGCTCGCCTGGGTGATCTGGATCGGCTCGTCGCCCGGGCCATCCTCCCCGCCGAGCCACAGCCGCACCTCGCCGGCCTCGTTGGGGAACTCGTCCGAGCCGTCCTCGTAGCCCTGGTCGCCCTGCACCACATCGGCGTAGCGGTCTCTGTTCACGTCGGCGACGGCCAGGGACGAGGTCGCGATCGAGGTCGAGGAGTCCGGGGCGGCGCAGGAGTCGGGACCCTCTGGGGTGCCGAGGCAGAACGCGAGGCTGCCGTGGACGCGCAGGTCCGGTTCGTCGAGCGCTCCCACCACCAGGTCCGGGTTGCCGTCGCGGTCGAGGTCGCCTGCCGCCAGGCGGCTACCGAAGCCGGCTGGGCGCTGCTTGGGCGGGGCCAGAGCGCGGGCGGCGCCGGCGTCGAGCCCCTGGCGGCCTCCGGGGACGATGTGGACGGCGCCCGGCTGGGACGCCTCTCGCTGCCCGGGCGAGCCCGGCGTCCCTACCGCGAGATCGGTGTAGCCGTCCCCGTTGAAGTCGGCGGCCACGAGCGCGAAGCCGAAGTACTTGGTGCCGGGGGGGTCGGGCATGGCGTCGCCGGTGAGCGCCTGCGTGCGGTCGAGGCTGTCCGGGGAGGGCGAGTAAAGTACGGCGACGCGGTCGCGCCCTGGGACGCCGATCGCCAGGTCGGGCGTGCCGTCGCGGTCGAAGTCGCCGCTCGCGAGCGCGGCGCCGAAGCGATCGCTGCGCGCGGCCGGCCCCGGTACGCCGGCGTCCTCGGAGCGGATCGCCACGCCGTCCTCAGAGTCCGGGCCCGCGTGGGCCACCACGACGCCCACCGGGTCGGTTCCGCCGGCCTCGATGCCGCGGGCGGCGCCGAGGAGGATCTCCTGGCGGCCGTCGTTGTCGAAGTCGAATGGCTGGCCGGGGGTGATCGGTCCTGTGTCCGAGCCGCCGTCACCGCCGAGCAGCCCCACGAGCGCCGCCCCCACGGCCAACACTCCGACCGCCGCGACGATCACCACGCCGGCGTTCGGCCGGCGGCGACGCGAGCGTGAGGGCCGATCGGGCGGCACCGGCTGGTCGCCGGGTGGCTCGTCCGGCGTCTTCGGCGGCGGCTCGTCCGGCGGCGCCGGCGGCGGCGGCACGACCTTCGTCGGCGGCTCGCCCCCGAGCGCGGCCTGCGCGGCGGCCGAGACCCGCCGGCTGTCGTCGCGCGCGAGCCGCTCGAGCATGGCGCGGGCGGAGGCGGCGATCGACGGCGGCCCGCCGTCCAGGAGCACGGCCAGCTCGTGCACGGCGCCCTCGCGAACCCGCGAGAGGCTGCTCTCGGCCGCCTGCTCGAGCTCGCGCGGCAGCGACGGCCCGCGGCGGCTGTGGGCGATCACGATCTCGCCGCGGACGTCGCCGGCCATCCCTGGCGTCTGGTGCGGCGAGCGCTCGCGGACTTTCTGGCACACGTACTCGTAGAGCTCGTCGACCCCGATCTCGCCGTCCTTGTCAATGTCGGCCTCGCCGCTGCGCAGCCCGTCGACGAGGCAGCTCGTGAACAGCGATCCGGGGGTCGACGGCGCGAGCTCGTTGATCCCCGTCGCCGGGTCTTCCTCCTCGAACGCGTACTGCAGCTCGGTGGAGGCCGAGAGCGTCACCCGGCCCTGGCCCTCGAAGCGATGCTCGACGTCGACGGTCAGCGCGCTCTTGGGCGCCTTGCCCTTGCCGAACGCACCGCTGTGGCAGCAGTCGAGGATGAGCACGATCGTGCGCGCGCGGCTCTCCTGGATGACGCCGTTGACGAAGCCGTCCTCGATCGCGGTCGCCCGCAGGTACTGCAGCGCGGTGCTGGCCGTCGCGAAGTAGAAGCGCCGGCCCTGCGACAGCACCCCGTGGCAGGAGAAGTACAGGAGCAGGAGGTCGGTGGGCTTCGCGGCGCCGAAGAACCCCTCGATCGCCTTCTTGATCTCCTCCGTCGGGCGGTCGACGAGCTCCTCGACGTCGAAGTGGCCGATCGACCCGTCGCCGAGCACCCCGGCGAGCGAGTCGACGTCGCCCGCGGGCGCCTGCAGCTGGGCCAGCCCGGGATCGGAGTACGTCCCGGCGGCCACCAGCAGCGCCCTGCGGCGCCGGGCCGGCGCGTCAGGTGGCGCCGCCATGGCGCGCGAGGAAGGCGTCGACGAGCCGGCGCTGCTCGTCCTCGGACCCCTCGCCGAGCGTGAGCTTGTCGCCGCCGATCTCAACCGTGACGGCGGCGCCGCGGTGGCGTGAGAGCCACCCCTGTACGGCCATCATGAACGGCGGCAGGGTGCCCGCCAGGGTCACGAGCAGCTGCGCCCACTCCAGCGCGCCCCCCTTCGCGCCTTCGGGCGCTTCGGTCGACGGGTGCGAGACGTCCTCGACGGGACCGTCCCAGAGCTCCTCGCGCAGCCGCCAGGCGAGATCCGCTCTCTCGTCTCTGTCGCTGTCCGGGTAGCCGGCGACGTGCAGGCGAACCTCGGTCATCGCCCGCCGACCGTAACCGCCCTGGGACGGCGGGGCAAGTCACCGGGCAGCGGCCGCGTACAGCGCTTCGATCGTGCGCGCCTGGCCGAGCGCGTCCTCGCGGCCGAGCCGCGGGCGACCGCCGGTGCGGATGGCGGTCGAGAAGTCCTCGAGCTCGCGCCCGTACGGGTTCACCGCCTCGACCGGCACCTCCTCGCCGTCGCGGGTGAGGCGCGGGGCGTTCCCGTGCCACGGGTCGGCGGCGGTGAGGACGCCGCCCTCCCCCACGACCTCGATCGCCCCGAGCGGCGGCACGTCGAACCCGCAGTCGAACGTCCCCAGCACGTCGCCGGGGAACCGCAGGACGCCGGCGAACCGACCGTCGACCCCGGCGCGTGCGACGGCCTCCCCGGTCACCCGCCCCGGCTCGCCGCACAGGAGGCGCAGTGCGCTCACGCAGTAGCAGCCGACGTCCATCAGCGCTCCGCCCTCGAGGTCCTCCTGCAGCCGCACGTTGGCCGTGTCCTCGGCTGGCAGCGGGAACCCGAACGACGCGCGCACGACCCGCAGCGGCCCGATCTCGGCGGCGAGGCGCACGAGCGCCTCCGTCTGCGGGTGGTAGCGCCACATGAACGCCTCCATCAGCAGGCGCCCGGTGCGCTCGGCGGCGTCGAAGGCGGCCTCCACCTCCGCCGCCCGCCGCGCGAGCGGCTTCTCGCAGAGCACGTGCTTGCCGGCGTCGAGCGCGCGCACCGACCACGGCACGTGGAGCGCATTGGGCAGCGGGATGTAGACCGCCTCTACCTCCGGGTCGGCCAGCAGCTCGTCGTAGGAGCTGTGGACGCGTGGGATGCCGTGCTCGGCGGCGAACGCCTCGCCGCGCTCGCGGTCGCGTGACCCGACGGCCACGACGTCCACGCCGGTCGCCAGCCGCGCGCCCGCGAGCAGCTTGCGGTTGATGCGGGCGGTGGAGAGGATTCCCCACCGCACCGCCTCATCATCTGCCTGTTGCAGCGGCCCGCCTCCGCGAGATCGCATCGACGCTCGCGGCCACGAGCAGGACCACGCCGTTGACGATGAACTGCGTGCCGGACTGCTGGGTCACGAGCGGCAGGCCGTTGGCGATCACCGCCACGACCAGGCCGCCGGTCACCGCGTCATAGACGCGGCCGCGGCCGCCGAACAGGCTGGTGCCGCCGATGACCGCCGCGCCGACGGCGTACAGCAGCGTCTGGGCGCCGCCGGTGGTGGGTGACACCGAGTTGTCGCGTGACGCGATCAGGACGCCCGCCACGATCGCCAGCGTCGAGCAGAGCACGAAGCATGCGGTCTTGATGTTGGGGACGTTGATGCCGGCCCGTCGCGCCGCCTCGGCGTTGCCACCGACGGCGTAGATGTGCCGCCCGAAGGCCGTCCGGGCGAGCACGAACGACAGGCCGACGACCAGTGCGGTCACGAGCGGGACGACCCAGGGGATGCCCTGGATCGTGATGACCGCGGTCTCGCGCTGGCGCTCCTGGTTGAGGAGGTACACCGCGATGAGGACGACGACGGCCAACGCCGCGACCTTGAGCCCCCACACCGACATCGCCTCGGTCGGCAGCCCTTCCTTGCGACGGGACCGGATCCGCATGTACGTCGCCGCCGCGAAGCCGCCGATGACGATGAGCGCGAACAGCCAGCCGAGGGCGACCGGCATGTTCTTGTTCATCACCGACAGGATCGCGTCGTCGCGGATCGGGATCGTCCCGCCCTCGCCGATGATCAGCAGCATCGCGCCCTGTAGGCCGAGGAAGAACGCCAGTGTCACCACGAAGCTCGGGATCCCGAGCCGCGCCACCAGCACCGCGATCGCGAAGCCGATCACCACGCCGGTGAGGAGCGCCGCGAGCAGGGCGAGCGGCCACGGCCAGTCGCGCTCGGTGAGGGTGGTTGCGAGGATCGCCGCACCCATGCCGGCCGCGAAGCCGGCCGAGAGGTCGATCTCGCCCAACAGCAGGACGAACACCAGCCCCATCGCGAGCACCATGATCGCGGCGCCCTGGTTGATGAGGTTGGCGAAGTTCCCCTTCGAGAGGAACGTGTCGCCCTCCATGATCCCGAAGATCACCACCAGGGCGACCACCCCGATGATGGCCGGCAGGGAACCCATGTCGCCGCCCTTGACGCGCGTCCAGTACTCCCGTGCTGCCGCGCCGATGCTGCCGCCGGTCTCCTCCTGGATGTCGAACTGCGAGGCGGGCGGCGCCGCGGTGCTCATGCTTCACCTCCCACGTTCGCGGCGGCGACCTCGGGCTGGAGGCCGATGTCGCCGGAGCGGCCGGCCGTGATCAGCTCGACGACCTGGCCGTGGCTGACCTCCTTGGCGTCGACCTGCGCGGCCAGCTGCCCCAGGTACAGGCACGCGATGTTGTCGGCCACCTGGAAGACGTCGTTCATGTTGTGCGTGATCAGGATCACCGCGAGCCCGTTGTCCGCCAATCGGCGGACGAGGCTCAGGACCTGCTCGGTCTGCGCGACGCCGAGCGCCGCGGTCGGCTCGTCGAGGATCACGAGCTTGGAGTTCCACAGCACTGCCCGCGCGATCGCCACGGTCTGGCGCTGACCGCCGGACAGGCTCGAGACCTGCTGGCGCAGCGACCGCAGCGTCCGCACGGAAAGACCGCGCAGCGTGTCCCCGGCGCGTTTCTCCATCGCCGTTTCGTTCAGCGTGACGCCGCCCTTGACCTCACGGCCCAGGAACATGTTGTGGACGACATCGAGGTTGTCGCACAGCGCCAGGTCCTGATAGACGATCTCGATGCCGAGCGCGTTGGCCTGCCGGGGGCCGTGCACCTCGACCTTCTCGCCCTCCCAGAACATCTCGCCGTGGTCGAACGGGTGGATGCCGGCCACGCCCTTGATCAGGGTGCTCTTGCCGGCACCGTTGTCGCCGACGAGCGCCGTCACCTTGCCGGCGTAGGTGTCGAGATCGACGTCGCGCAGAACGTGGACGGCGCCGAAGCTCTTGTTCATCCCCCGCAGGGACAGCACGGGCTGTCCCTGCGGGGTCGCGGATCCTTGCGAGGTCACGCCGTCAGTCATGGCATCACTGGACCCCATTCTCGCTGCACGCCTTCTTCAGCGCGGCGTTCGTGCAGATGTCGTCGGCGGCGACGAAGCCGTCGGCCACGACGTCCTTGACGTTCTCCTTCGTGATCCCCTCCGGCTCGAGCAGGACGGACTTGACCTGCTCGCCCGTCTCCGTGTCCTCGACGGAGCCCGAGGCGAGCTTGTCGGCGCCGGCCTGGTCGCCCTTGGTGAGCGCGATGGCGAGGCCGGACGCCGCGTCGGCCTCCTTCTTGATCGCCTTGTAGACGGTCATGCACTGCGAGCCGAGCAGCACCCGCTGCAGGCCCTCGGCCGTCGCGTCCTGGCCGGTCGTCGGGATCTTGTCCGTGTCGCCGTTGCGCTTGAGCACGGCCGCGACCGCACCGCCGAGGCCGTCGTTGGCCGCCGCCACGCCGACGAAGTCGCCGTTCGCCTTCGTGTACATCTGCTCGAAGATCGTTCCGGCCTTCGTGTTGTCCCAGTCGGGCACCGACTGGTCGGCCGCGACCTCGAAGCCGGCGCCGGTGATCGCCTTCTCGTAGCCCTGCTTGAACAGCGTGGCGTTGTTGTCGGTCGGCGAGCCGTTGAGCAGCGCCACGGGGCCCGAGTCGTTGCCGTTGTCCTGCATGCACTTGACGAGGCCCTCGCCGATCGTCGTGCCGACCGCGACGTTGTCGAACGACACGTAGTAGTCCGCGCCGCCGCCCAGCGTCAGCCGGTCGTAGTCGATCGCCGGGATGCCCTGATCCTTGGCCTTCTTGATCACCGTGGCCGCCGAGGGCGAGTCCAGGTTCACGAGCATGAGCACCGTCACGCCGCCGTTGATCATCTGGTCGGCGATGGTCGAGAACTTGGCCTTGTCGCCGTTGGCGTTCTGGATGTCGTACTCCACGCCGGCCGCCTCGAAGGCCTCGCCGAGGAAGCGGCGATCCGCCGTCTCCCAGCGGGCCGACGACGCCGCGTCGGGCAGGATCACCCCGATCTTGCCCTTGGCCTCGCCGCTGTCGGCGGAGCCACCGCCACCACCACCGTCGTCGTCGTCGCCGCCGCACGCCGCGACGGCGAAGGCCATCGCGAACAGCACTGCGGCGATGGCGAAGATGCGTCCCGTCATTCCCCTCTCCTCCTTGGTTGCGCCACTCAGGCGCGTGGTTGGCAGAGCATAAGCCCGTCAGGCGGCACCCGCCGCGAGCTTGGTCGGAAACGCACGATCGGCCTCGCTGATCACGAGTGCGATCGCGCCCAGTACCTGCGCCCGGTCCTCCAGGACGCCGGTCACGACCCCGGCGGCCTCGGCGGCGGACGGCAGCGCGGCGCGCGCGATCGACTCGCGAACGCCGTCCAGCAGCAGATCCCCGGCGGCGGCGAGGTCGCCCCCCACGACCACGAGCTCGGGGTTCAGCACGTTGATGAGCATCGACACGGCGCGGCCGATCGCCCGGCCCGCGTCGGCGATCACGCGTCGGCAGCCGATGTCTCCCTCGCGCGCGAGGTCGAGCATCCTCTGGACCGTCATGTCCTCCCCTTGGCTGCGCCGCAGCAGCTCCACGAGCGCCCCCGTGGCGGCCAGGGTCTCCAGGCAGCCGCGGTTGCCGCAGCGGCACACGAGGCCGCTGGGGTCCACGAGGAAGTGCCCGAGCTCGCCCGCGAGGCCGCCGGTTCCCCGGTACAGCCGGCCGTTGAGGAGCAGCCCCGCGCCGATGCCGGAGGCGACCTTGAGGTAGATGAGGTCGGTGGCGCCCTGACCTGCGCCGAACGCCGCCTCGGCGAGGGCGCCGAGGTTCGCGTCGTTGTCGACCAGGATCGGCACCTCGAGGCGGCGGCGCATCTCCGCCACCGCCGGCACGCCGACCCAGCCCGGCAGGATCGCCGACGAGCCGACGATCCCGTCCTCCTGCAGGATCGGGCCGGGCAGTCCCATCCCGGCGCCGATCACCTGGCTCTCGTCGATCCCGGCCTCGCCGAGCAGCTCCACGATCAGGTCCGCGGCGGCGTCCAGGCCCTCCTCGGCCGCATGGTCGGTGTCGAGCGGCACGGCGCGCTCGGCGAGGATGCGCGACGAGAGGTCGGACACCGCAACCCGCAGGTGGCTGTGCCCGAAGTCGATGCCGACAGCGGCGCCGGCCGACGAGTCGAACGACAGCAGGATCGGCGGCCGCCCGCCCTGCGTGCCGTGCGCCTCCCCGGGCTCCCCTCGCTCCACGACGAGGCCGTCGGCCTGCAGGTCGGCCACCAGGCTCGAGACCGTCGAACGCGAGAGCCCCGTCCGGCGCGCGATCTCCGCCCGCGAGATGAGCCCCTGGTCACGCAGCGCGTGGATGACGCGGAGGCGGTTGAGGCGCCGCAACGCCTCGAGAGAGCCGGCTCGACCCGTAGTCATGGCGCGGGTATCCGACAGGAACCGCTCCTGTTTGTCAAGACCCCGTACGAACCCGGTGGTTCTGTGTCATGACCTTGTCGGGACGACGGAGGAACCGGGCTTCGCGCCAGTTCCGCACGCGGATGTCGTTGGGGTGGACATGCCACTGGACCGGACCTTCCTCGCGACGCTGGCCGCCGGGCTGGTCGTCGCCTCTCCCGCGCAGGCGATCGTCGGCGGTCACGACGCGTCGCCGGGCGAGTATCCGTACGTCGCGCACATCCTCATCGACCGCTCGTTCCAGTGCACCGGGACGCTCGTCACGCGCACGCACGTCGTCACCGCCGCCCACTGCTCCTCGCTCGTCCCGGGCGGCGTCGCGAACGTGCCGCTCGGCCAGCCCGGCCAGCTGATCGAGGTCAGCCTCGGCGCGCACCGGACGCCGTCGGGCAGCCTGACCGGCTACGAGTCCGAAGGTGAGAAGCACGTCGCCAGGTCCGTTTCGGTCAGCCCGGGCTGGGCGGGGCTGGGCAGCGTGAGCGGCGACGCGGCGGTCGTCGAGCTCGACTCGCCGTCGGCTCTCCCGCCGGTGAAGATCGCCTCCGCCGCCGAGCGCTCCCTGTGGTCGCCGGGCACGTTGGCCACGATCGCCGGCTACGGCGTCACCGAGTCGGGCGGCGAGCAGCCGGCGGTGCTGCAGGAGGCGCAGGTCCCGATCGCCACCGACGCGGTCGCCGCCGCCGCGTACCCGTACCTCGTCGAGGGCGTCGACCCGCTGTTCGGCGGCTTCGAGAGCCGCACGCAGGTCGCGGCCGGGTTCCTCGAGGGCGGCGTGGACACCTGCCAGGGCGACTCGGGCGGCCCGCTGCTCGTGAGCGCCGGCAGCGAGCTGCGCCTGGTGGGCGACACCAGCTACGGCAACGGCCGCGCCGACCCCGGCTTCCCCGGCGTCTACGGCCGCGTCGCGGACGACACCCTCCGGGAGTGGATCCGCTCCGTGGCCCCGGGCGCGATCGCGGACGGCTCCGGCTCGTCGTCCGCCGCGCCGGTCGCGCGCACCACCGCACGTTCGTCGACGGGCGCGCGCTCGTACCGCTGAAGCTTCTCCCCAACGCCGTAGGGGGGTGCGCCCCCGCGCCCCCCTACGGCCTCCCTCTCAGTCCAGCGCCGCCGCCGCGGCCGTCTATGCCGTCGCCTGCGCCGTCTCCCAGGAGCGTGTCGATATCGACGTCCCTCGTTCGTCATGAGGGCATGACGAGGATCACCGCAGTCGAGAACATCACGCTGGACGGCGTCATGCAGGCGCCGGGACACCCCGCGGAGGACACGCGCGGCGGGTTCGAGCACGGCGGCTGGGCGGTGCCGTACAGCGACCCCGTGCAGGCCCAGGTGATGGGCGAGGGCATGGCCCGCGAGGGCGCGCTGCTGTTCGGCCGCCGAACCTACGAGTCGTTCATGCGCGCGTGGGCCGGCCGCGACGACAACCCGTTCTCGCCCGTGCTCGACGCGCGCATGAAGTACGTCGCATCGTCGACGCTCGAGGAGCCGCTGCCGTGGCGGAACTCGACGCTGCTCCCCGGCGACGCCGCCGAAACCGTGCGCGAGCTGAAGGTCACAGCGCCGGAGGACGACCTCGCGGTCCTCGGCAGCGGCGAGCTCGTGCGCACCCTGCTGCGGGCGGGCCTGGTCGACACGCTGCAGCTGCTCATCCATCCTCTCGTCCTGGGCTCGGGCACGCGGCTGTTCGACGCCGACGGCCCCCGAATCCCGCTGAACCTCACCGATCCGGTCACCACCACGACGGGTGTCGTGATCGGCACCTACCATCTCGCCGGCGCATGACCCGCTACCTGCTGAGCGTCTACCAGCCGTACGGCGCTGGCCCGCCGCCCGACAACCTGGACGAGATCATGCGCGACGTCGGCGCGGTCAACGACGAGATGCGGGCCGCGGGCGTCTGGGTGTTCGCCGGCGGCCTGGAGCCTCCCGAGACCGCGTCCGTCGTGCGCGACGCACTCACGACGGACGGCCCGTTCATCGAGGCCAAGGAGCACCTCGGCGGCTTCACCGTCGTCGACGTTCCCGACGCCGACGCGGCCCTCGCGTGGGGGCGCCGCCTGTCGCGCGCGACGACGCTCCCGATCGAGGTCCGCCGCTTCGCGGGGTGACAACGGTCCGGCCCGTGCCCGAGGTCGGTGTTGCGCTGGCTCGACGGCGAGCCGGCGACGCGCGAGAGGGCTGATCGAAGGCCCTACGGGCACCCTCACCCCGGCCGGGGCCACCACCACCCCGGGCGCGGCTCAACCGACCGTCGGTTCACGTGGTGGCCCCGTGTTCCGACAGGCGCGGCGCTGCGACTCTACTTCCATGACCTCCACCCTCCGCCGCCTCCGCTCCGCCGTCTCCGATCTCGTCGCCGAGGATCGTCCCGGCTTCAAGGAGCGCCGCACCAGCACCACTTCCGGCTACGACGACGGTTCGTGGCTGACGCGCTGACCTGACACCATCACGGCGGTGCGCGACGCCGCCGTCGATCTCACCTCGCGCCTCGTCGCCATCGACTCTGTCAACCCCTCCCTCGTGCCCGGTGGCGCGGGGGAGGGTGAGATCGCCCGGTTCGTCGCGGGCTGGGCCGGCGAGACGGGCCTCCAGACCCAGATCCTCGAGGCCACCCCCGGCCGCCCCAGCGTCATCGTCCGCTCGCCGGGCACGGGCGGCGGCAAGACGCTCCTCCTGTGCGCTCACCTCGACACCGTCGGCGTCGAGGGCATGGACGCGCCCCACGCGCCGCGTGTCGAAGGCGACCGTCTCCACGGACGCGGCGCCTACGACATGAAGGCCGGCCTCGCCGCCGCTCTCCTGGCCTGCCGCGAGGCCGCCGGCCGCTCGCTGGCGGGCGACGTGGTCGTCGCCGCGGTCGCCGACGAGGAGCACGCCAGCCTCGGCGTGCAGGAGGCGCTCGCCGCGGTGCGGGCGGACGCCGCGGTCGTCACCGAGCCCACGGAGATGGAGGTCGTCGTCGCCCACAAGGGGTTCGTGTGGGCGGAGATCGAGGTCACCGGACGGGCCGCGCACGGCTCGCGCCCGCACCTCGGCGTCGACGCGATCGTCAAGGCCGGCCCGGTGCTCGTCGGCCTCGGCGAGCTCGACGCCGCGCTCGCGGACCGCACGCACCCGCTGCTCGGCCGCGGATCCGTCCACGCCTCGCTGATCGAGGGCGGCGCCGAGCTCTCGAGCTACCCGGCGCGCTGCCGCATCGGCCTCGAGCGCCGGACGCTCCCGGGCGACACCGCGGCCGGCGTCGAGGCGGAGCTGACGGCCATCCTCGCCGCTCAGCCCGACCTGGTCGCGGAGCAACGCACGCTGCTCGCGCGCGAGCCCTTCGAGGTCGATCCGGGTGCGCCGGTGGTCGAGGCGGTCCGCGGCGCCGCGGCTGCGGTGCTCGGCGCCGCCCCGGAGGTCGGCGGCGCCAGCTACTGGGCCGATGCGGCGTTCATCGCGGCGGCAGGCATCCCGACCGTCATGTTCGGCCCGGGCGGCGAGGGCGCGCACGCGGTGCAGGAGTGGGTGAGCATCGCCGACACCGAGGCGGTGACGCGGACGCTAATCGAGGCCGCGACGCGGCTGTGCGGATGAGGGCGCTCGTCAATCCGCACCGGGACGCCGGGGCGGTGCCCGCGCCGTCCAGCGAGGCGCGCGCCTTCCACGCCGCCCTGCCCGGGTATGAGCCGACGCCGTTGCGCGACGTCTCGCCGCTCGCGCCCGGTGCCGGAGACGTGCGGATGAAGGACGAGTCGAGCCGCCTCGGCCTGCCCGCCTTCAAGGTGCTCGGCGCATCTTGGGCGACCGAGCGGGCGCTGCGCGAGCACCCGGACGTGCACACCCTCGTCGCCGCCAGCGCCGGCAACCACGGGCGCGCCGTCGCGCACGTCGCCGCCAGGCGCGGGCTGCGCGCCCGCGTCTTTCTGCCCGCCCGCTCGGTCCCCGCCCGGCGCCAGGCGATCGCGGGCGAGGGAGCCGACGTCGTCCTGGTCGACGGCACGTACGAGGAGGCCGTGGCGGCGGCCGAGCGCGAGGCCGCGCGGCCGGGCTGCCTCGAGATCGCCGACGTCGGCGCGTCCGGCCCGGCGGCGTGGGTCATCGACGGCTACGCCACGCTGTTCGCGGAGGCCGCCGAGCAGGCCTCGTTCGACGTGCTGATCGTGCCGGTCGGCGTCGGCTCGCTGGCTGCCGCGGCGGCGCGCTTCGGAGCACACGCCGGCGTCGCGGTCGTCGGCGTCGAGCCGGCCGCCGCCGCCTGCCTCACCGCCTCGCTCGCCGCCGGCGAGCCGGTGGCGGTGGAGACGCCGGGGACCGCGATGGCCGGGCTCGACTGCGCGGAGGCGTCGATCGCCGCCTGGCCGTCGCTGCGGCACGGCCTCCACGGCACGGTCACCGTCGACGACGGCGAGGCCCGCGCCGCGAGGCGCGACCTCGCCGCCGTGGGGCTGGCGATCGGCGACTCGGGCGCCGCCGCACTCGCCGGCCTGCGGGCGCTCGCCGCCGACCCGGCCTGCGCCGCGCTGCGCGAGGCCGCCGGCCTCGGGCCTGCCGTTCGCATTCTGCTCATCGCCACCGAAGGGCCAACCGACACAGCGGAGGAACCATGATCGGCAAGCTCGACTTCGTCGGCATCCCGACGCAGGACGCCGAGCGCGCGCGGCGCTTCTACGTCGAGACGCTCGGGCTGCGCCCCGACGAGCACGGCCGCTACGAGGTGTGGGCGGGAAACACCTGCTTCGGCATCTGGGAGCCGGCGCGCCAGGGGATGCCGTTCGCGCCCCAGAAGAACGCCCACCCCGCCCTCCACGTCGACGACGTCGAGGCCGCCAGGGCCGAGCTCGAGGCCAAGGGCGTGAAGTTCTCCGGCGACATCCTCGACACCGGCGTCTGCCACATGGCCTTCTTCACCGACCCGGACGGGAACGACCTCATGCTGCACCACCGGTACGCGCCGTACGACTGAGCTCGTCCGCGCCGTGCGCCGAGCGGAACCGGCGCAGGCGCAGCGCGTTGCCCACCACCGACAGGCTCGAGAACATCATCGCGAGGCTCGCGATGACGGGGTTCAGCAGCCCGATCGCGGCCAGCGGGATGGCGGCCACGTTGTACCCGAAGGCCCAGCCGAGGTTCTGCTTGATCGTGCGCAGCGTGGCCCGGCTGAGGCCGATCGCGTCGGCCGCGGCCCGCAGGTCCCCGGACACCAGCGTCAGGTCCGACGCCTCGATCGCCACGTCGGTGCCGGTCCCGATCGACAGGCCGAGGTCGGCCTGGGCGAGCGCCGGAGCGTCGTTGACGCCGTCGCCGACCATGGCGACGACCCGGCCTTCGCCCTGCAGGCGGCGGACGACGTCGGCCTTGTCGGCGGGCAGCACCTCGGCGATGACCTCGTCGATGCGGACCTCGGCGGCGACCGCGCGTGCCGTCGTCTTGTTGTCGCCGGTCAGCAGCACCGGGCGTAGCCCGAGCCGCTTCAGCGAAGCGACGGCCTCGGCGCTCGTCGGCTTCACGGTGTCGGCGACCGCGAACACCGCGACGGCACGCCCGTCCCAACCGGCGGCGATCGCGGTCTGCCCGCCCGCCTCGGCGGCCACGCGGGCCGCGTCGAGCTCCGGACCAAGGCGCATCGCCCAGTCCTCGAGCAGCGCCTGACGGCCGACGACGAGCGCGTGGCCTTCGACCACGCCCTCCACCCCGAGCCCGTCGCGGCTGTCGAAGCCGTCCACCGCGGCAAGCGGGCCGCGAGCGGCGGCGGCGGTCGCAATCGCCTGGGCGATCGGGTGCTCCGAGGCGTGCTCGAGCGAGCCGACGAGCCGCAGCGCGTCCGCCTCGTTCACGCCCTCAGCGACCGTCACGCCGACGAGGCTCATCTTGCCGGTGGTCACCGTGCCGGTCTTGTCGAGCACGATCGTGTCGACCCGGCGAGTCGACTCGAGGATCTCCGGCCCCTTGATCAGGAGCCCGAGCTGCGCGCCGCGGCCGGTGCCGACCAGCAGCGCGGTCGGCGTGGCCAGCCCGAGCGCGCACGGGCACGCGATGATGAGCACGGCCACCGCCGCGGTGAACGCGAACGTCGCGCTCTCGCCGGCGCCGAGCCAGAAGCCGAGCGTGGCGGCCGCCAGGGCGATGACGATCGGCACGAAGATGCCCGAGATGCGGTCGGCGAGGCGCTGGACCGGCGCCTTGCCGGTCTGCGCGTCCTCCACCAGCCGGGCGATCTGGGCGAGAGCCGTGTCGGCGCCGACCTTGGTGGCGCGCACGACGATCCGGCCGCCGGCGTTCACGGTCGCGCCGGCGACGGCCGAGCCGGGCTCGACCTCGACGGGCACCGACTCGCCGGTCAGCACCGCCATGTCCAGCGCCGAGCGGCCGTCCTCGATGACGCCGTCGGTGGCGACCTTCTCGCCGGGCCGGACGACGAAACGGTCGCCCACGTGCAGCTCCTCGACCGGGACCCGGCGCTCGGCGCCGTCGGCGTCGAGGATGGCGACGCTCTTGGCGGCGAGGTCGAGCAGCGCGCGCAGGGCGGCGCCCGCCCGCCGCTTGGCCCGCGCCTCGAAGAGGCGGCCGGCCAGCATGAAGGTGGTCACCACACCGGCGGTTTCGAGATAGATCTGATCGGCGCCCTCGCCTGACTTCGGGACCAGGTCGAAGCCCATGCGCATGTCGTTCATGCCGGCGTCGCCGATGAAGAGCGCGTACAGCGACCACAGCCACGCGGCGAGCGTGCCGAGGCTGACGAGCGTGTCCATCGTCGCCGTGCCGTGCTTGAGGTTGACCCACGCCGCGCGATGAAACGGCCAGCCGCCCCACAGCACGACCGGGGTCGCGAGCGTGAGCGACAGCCACTGGAAGTTGTCGAACTGGAGCGCCGGGATCATCGCCATCAGCAGCGCCGGCAGCGAGAGCACGGCAGCGGCGATCACCCGGTGCCGCAGCGGCTCCGTCTCGTCCACCTCGGCACGCGCCTCGGGGGCGTCCGGCGCGTCCGGGAGCGCGGCCTGGTAGCCGGCGGCCTCGACGGCGGCGACGAGCTGCTCGCGGCCGACGGCCGCCGGGTCGAACTCGACAGACGCCTTCTCGGTCGCGTAGTTCACGCTCGCGTTGACGCCGTCGAGCTTGTTCAGCCGGCGCTCGATGCGGTTCGCGCACGAGGCGCAGGTCATGCCCGTGATCGGCAGCTCGACGTGGCTCGGGGCGCTCATCGGCCCACCTCCAGCGTGAAGGCGGCGGTGCGGATGCGCCCGTCGTGCTTGAACTGCAGGTACAGGCGGTAGCGGCCCGGGCTCGGGAGCTCGGTCGTGAACGCCACCGCGTCGTCGGCCGGGTGCACGTGCAGGTAGGCGAGATCGCCCTCGCGCAGCGCGACGAGGTGTCCGCCGGCGCCGAGGTACGGCTCGGTCTGCACGGCCCGACCGCCGCGGGTCACGGTGAAGCGCAGGTCGGCCTCCCGGCCGGCGCGGACGCCTCGGGTGCCGTCGACGCGCACGCGGTACCCGTCGCCGGCGTCGGCGTTCACGGCCGGCGCGGGCAGCGGCCGGTAGTCGGCGTCGCCGTCGACGACCAGGTCGGCGGCGAGCGTCTGCGACGTCCCGCCGCGCTCGAAGTCGGCGAACACGCGGTAGGCGCCGGCATCCGGGAGGATGAGCTCGACGTGCCAGGTGCCGTCGGCATCCATCTCGGGATGGAGGTGCTGGAAGCCGCGGCCGTCGCGGCGCACGACGATCAGGTGCATCGGCCGCTCATGGGCGAGCTCGAAGTCACGCACCGCGCGGCCGCCGGCGCCGAGGATCGTGAACCGCAGCTCAGCCTCCTCGCCGCGCGGCAGCGCGTCGGCCGCGAGCGCGAGCCGTAGCCCGTCGTCGGCGACCGCAAGGCCGCGCACGGGGTCGCCCGCGGGCTCGGCGCCCATCCGGGCGCCGTCCATCGTCTCGCCCTCGTGGCCGTCGCGGGTCTCGTCACCGGCCGTGCCCTCGCTGTCGGGCCCGAACGCGCCGCCCGCGAGGGCGGCGCCGCCGAACACGACCGCCAGCACCACGGCGAAGCCGGCCAGCCTCGTGGGCGCGCTCATGCCGCGACCACGTCGACCAGATGCGTGCGCTCCGGACATGGATGGCTCCTCCATGGGATCCAGCATATACCAATAGGGGGTAGGGGTATCCAGAGAATGCGGCAAAGCTGGCGCGAGGCGATCCAGTCGACGACGCGGCCTACGCGCGCGAGTGCAGGATGTCCACCACGGCCGCCGCCGTCCACGAGAAGTCCCGACTGCCCAGGCCCTCGCCGCTCAGCGGATCGAAGTACTCCCGCAGCCCCGCGGCCTCGACGAGCCGGACGGTCAGGTCCTCGAGCGCCCGCGCCTGCGCCTCGAGCCCGTGCCCGCGCAAGCCGCGCGCCAGCAGCCAGTTGAGGTTCGCCCACACCGGCCCGCGCCAGTAGCGCCGCCGGTCGAACCCCGCTCCGAGCAGGTCGAACGACGCGACCCCGATCCCGCCGGGAGCACGGAAGTGCGGCGACTCGAGCTCGGCCGCCAGCCGCGCCGCGACATCCGCCGGCAGGTCGGGATCGAGCAGCGGGGCGAGCGAGAGGATCGTGCGCGGCTCGAGCAGCCGCCCGGAGCGCAGGTCGCGCGGTCGGAAGCGCTCCCCGTCCCACAGCCGTGCGTGCAGCGCCGCGTGGATCCCGGCCGCCGCCTCGCGGAACGGCCCGGCATCCTCCCCCACCCGCTCGGCGATCTCCGCGAGCGCGTGGGTCGACCACAGCCAGATCGCGTTGAAGAGCGGGTCCTCGACGAGGAACTGGCCGCTGCCGTCGTCGGCGTAGCCCGCGTCGCGGTAGGCGCGCGCGAGGTGCACGAAGCGATCGTAGGCCGCGTCGCTCGGGCGCTCGCTCGGGTCGACGTGACGGCGGTCGCGGCGCTCGTAGGGCTCGACGCCGTGCGGCGGCAGCTCCACCGCCGCGAGCGGCTCGTCCCAGGCCGGGCTGTCGTCGAGCCCCGACTCCCACGGGTGGACGATCGCCGCCAGCCCACCG
Organism: Solirubrobacteraceae bacterium; assembly: GCA_036257565.1. Classification (GTDB taxonomy): domain Bacteria; phylum Actinomycetota; class Thermoleophilia; order Solirubrobacterales; family Solirubrobacteraceae; genus DASSUW01. Next base: position 60,787 of record DATAFH010000111.1, read on the forward strand.
CCGCCGATGTCCCGCCGCCCCGCGAGGTACTCGTGCTGGGCGGCCAGGAGGGGGAACACGCGCACGAGGAACTCGCCCCCTCCGTCGCTGCGCTCGGCCACCTCGAACGCGGCGCGCGCGTGCAGCGGCGGCTGGGTGAGCCCCGAGGTGGCGACACCGCCGACCTTGCCGGCGCGCGGGGTGGGCGGGACCCAAAATTGCGGGCCCGGGAAGTACGCGTCCTCCGGCACGCCGGGCTGGAAGACGATGTGCGGCACGCGGCCGTCCGGCCACTGCCCGCGCAGCAGCGACTCGAGCTCGGTGGCGGCGCGCATCGGGTCGAGCCACGACCAGCCGATCGCGATGTACGCCGCGTCCCAGCCCCACTGATGGGGGTACTGGCGGGGCGAGGGTACGGTCGAGCCGCCCCGCCAGTTCGCGGCCAGGACCGCCTCGGCGGCCCCGCTCAGCGCGGTCATCCCTTCTCGGCGCCCCGCGTGAGGCCCTCGGTCATGAGCCGCTCGGCGAAGAGGAACAGCACGATGATCGGAATCGTGAGGATCACCGACCCGGCCATCAGCGTCGTTGCCGGCGTCTCGATCTCCGTGAGCTGCTGCACGCCGAGCGAGACCGTCCAGTTGTTGCGCTCCTCGACGAGGAAGAGGAGCGCGAACAGGAACTCGTTCCAGGCGATCATGAACGTGAACAGCCCGGTGGCGGCGATCGCCGGGACGGCCAGCGGCAGCGTCACCTTGCGGATCACCTGCAGCCGCGTGGCGCCGTCGACCTCCGCCGCGTCCTCGAGCGAGACCGGCACCGTGTCGAAGTAGTTGCGCAGCATGTAGACGCAGAGCGGCAGCGTCTGCGCGACGTAGACGATGACCAGCACCCACAGCTCGCCGCGCAGCCCCATCTTCGAGAAGGCCACGAACAGGGGGATCGCGAGCAGGATCGGCGGGAACAGGTAGACCGCCAGGAACAGGAAGTGCACCGTGCGCTTGCCGAAGAACTCCAGTCGCGACACCGCGTAGGCGCCGAGGATGGACACTGCGAGCGTGGCCACCACCGTCCCGAGGCCCAGCAGCGCCGAGTTGACGATGAAGCGGACGAAGCCCTCGCCGCCCTCGTCCGTGGGCTTGAGAACGCGCTCGTAGGCGGCGGTCGTGACGTCTCCGAGCCCGATGAAGATCTGCCCGGGCGACTCGAGGATCTCCGAGACCTCGCGCATCGAGAGCAGGACCATGTAGTAGAAGGGGAACAGCGTGATGAGCACGAAGAACGCGATCCCCAGCGGCCGCAGCACGCGCAGCGCCGCGACCTCGATGTGGTAGCGCGACCAGCGATTGCGTCTCATGGCTGGCGATCCCTCTCGCCGAAGAACTTGAGGTAGACGAGCAGCAGCACGGCAAGCACGCCCGCCATGAACATCGCCACTGCGGCCGACGCCCCGACGTCGTTGCGCGCCTGGAGGAAGCTGTAGACCTGGGTGGCGAGCACCTCGGTCCCGGCGCCCCCGCCGGTCAGCAGGTAGATCTCGTCGAACGCGTTGAACGTCCAGATGAACCGCAGCACGGCGATCAGCGCGATCACGCCCATGAGCTGCGGCAGGATGATGTGGCGGAAGACCTGGGTCGGCGTCGCCCCGTCGACCCGCGCCGCCTCCTCGAGATCGGCCGGCACGGCCTGCAGCCGCGCGAGCAGGAACAGGAAGGCGAACGGGAACGACTTCCAGGACTCGAAGAGGATCACCATCAGCAGCGCGGTGGGCACGCCGATGCTGAGCCCGAACACGGTGATCGTCCCCTCCTCCTGGCTCAGGAACGGGATCGGCGAGTCCCAGCCCAGCACGTCGGTCCCCACCGCGTTCACGAACCCGAGCTGCGGGGACAGCAGCACCTGCCAGACGAAGGCGATGGCCACCACCGGCGCCACGTACGGCAGCAGCAGGATGCCGCGTACGAGGCCCCGGCCCCGGAACGATCGCCGCACGAGCAGCGCCGCGATCAGGCCGAGGACGATGGCGCCGGTCGTGCCGAACACCGAGTAGACAAGCGTCGTGCGCGCCGCGGCCACGAAGTCCGACGAGCCCAGGAGCAGGTCGTAGTTGCGCAGCGTGTAGTCGCCGCCCAGGATGTCGAGGCGGCGGAGCTGCAGCAGGCGAATGCGCTGGAACGAGAGGATCAGCGCCCACAGCACGGGCACCACCACCATGACCACCACGACGATCACAGTGGGCGACACGAGCAGCACGCCCGCGCGCGAGTCGCGCCGCGCGCGGGTGTTCCGCGCGCGGCGCCGGCTCTGAGGCGCGGCCTCGACGGGGACGGGAGCGTCCACCATGACTACTGCAGCCCGGCCTGCAGCTCCTCCGCGGTCGCCTGGACATCCTTGGCGGCGGCCGCCGGGTCCTTGCCTCCGATCACGTCGGCCACGGCGTTGGCCACCGGCTGCTCTCCGGACAGCGCGCCCATCAGCGCGCCCTGGCCCTGGGCGAAGCCCCAGCGCTGGAAGTTCTCGACGCCCTCACCGAGCGAGGCGATCGACTCCTCGGAGTAGAAGTCGCTCAGCGGCGCCTTCTTGTCCACGCCGCTCTCGAGCCCAGCCCACGCCTTCGTGAACTTCTCGGGATCCTCGGAGTCACCCGAGCGCACCGGGTACTTGCCCTGCGGCGAGAGCCCGAGCCAGCGCACGTAGCCGTCGCCCATCATGTACTCGACGAGCTTCTGGGCGTCCTCGGTGGGTGCGTCGACCGTGATGTTGAACGTCGACACCGAGCCGAACTGGCTCGGCTCGCCCGCCGCGCCCGTGAGTGGGCCGACGAGGCCGCTGTTCTTGGCCAGGTACGCCGGGTCCTTCTTGCACTCCTGGCACGTCGGCTTGGTGTCGTCGCGCAGGCCGGCCATGCCGTCGAGCAGGAACGGCGACCAGAACATCATCGCGGCGCGCCCGGCGAAGTAGGTGGCGCGCGTGGAGTCCACATCCTGGGCGCCCTTGACCGAGTACTTGTTGGCCATGTCGCCGTACCAGCGCAGCGACTCGGTGCACTCGGGCGAGTCGAACGTCACCTCGCCGGCGTCGTCGACCATGTTGCAGCCGTCGGCCAGCGCGATGTGCTCGAAGGTCTCGGCCGTGAACCCGTCGCCCGGCGCGGTGGCCAGCGTGATGCCCGCCATGCCGTCGCTGTTGAGCTTCTGGGCGGCGGCCTGGACGTCGTCGAGCGTCTGCGGCGCCTGCAGCCCGGCCTTGTCGAACAGGTCCTTGCGGTAGATGAGCAGCTGGCCCCAGCCGTCGCTCGGCACGCCGGTGGCCACGCCGTCGCGGCTGATCAGCTCGAGTGCCTTGTCCGAGAACGTGTCGGCGCCCAGGTTGTCGACGACCGCTTGGGCGGCCTCGGAGTCGAAGATCTCCTCGGCGGCGTACTGCTGCGACTGCGCCGTCGGCGTGGCGAGCACGACGTCGGGCAGCTCGTCGGCGGCCGCGGCATTCGTCATCAGCGTCGCCAGCTGGTCCTCGGGCACCGCAACCTGCTTCGTCTTGATGCCGGTCTTCTGCGTGAACTCGTCGAGGATGGCCTGGGTGGCCTTCATGCGGTCGGGCTGGAACTCGTTGTTCCAGATCGTCAGCGTCTCGCCGCTCGCGGAGCCACTGCCGCCTCCGCCCCCGCCATCGTCGTCGTCGTCGCCGCCGCATCCGATCGCCACGACCGCGGCGACCATGAGAGCGGCCAGGATTGCCCATGGCTTCTTCACAGCACTCCTCCTCCTGGGTTGGAGCCGTCATACGTGAGCGCCACCTTGACCGCGTCGTTGGGGTGCTCGTCGAGCCAGGCGTACGCCTCGACCGCCTGCTCGAAGGGAAACTTCCGGATCGGGAGCTCGTCCACGCGCAGCCGGCCGGCGGCGAAGAGGTCGACGACCGTCCGCATCACGCGCGTGCGGTCCCAGGCCGGGTGCGCCCGGTGCGGGGCGCCCCAGGCGCCCATGCTCGAGACCATGTCGAGCCGGTTGTGGTGCCACTCCTCTCCCAGCCGCAGCTGCGGCGCGCCGCCCTGGTAGAAGCCGACGGTCACCACCGAGCCGCCCAGCCCCGCCGCGGCGACGGCGTCCTGGAGGCCGGCCGTGCGGCCGGAGGTCTCGACGGTCACGTCCGCGCCGCGGCCCGCCGCCCGCTTGATGGCGGCGCCGGCCCCCTCGGGCTGGTCGAGCGGGTCGAGCACCTGGTCGGCGCCGAGCTCGAGCGCGAGCGCCCGCCGGCTCTCGACGAGGTCGAGGGCGGTCACGCGGCCGGCACCCGCCAGGCGGGCGAGCTGCACGAGCAGCAGGCCGATCGCGCCGAGGCCGACGATCACGACCTGGTCGCCGATCTTCAGGCGGGCGTCGTGGGCGGCGACCAGAGCCACCGCACCGAGGCTCGTGAAGAGCGCCCACGGCGGCGGGTCCTCGCCGCGCTCCGACAGGGCGACGAGCGGATACGAGGCCTGAGCGTCGAGATCGACCACGGCCTGCTCGCCGTGCGGGGCGCCGGCGTGCACGACGGCACCGGGCTCGAGCTCGCGGACGTCGGCGCCGACCTCCTCGACGCGCCCGACGAGCTCGTAGCCGAGCGGCACGGGATACGCCGGCTGCGGCGGGTCGGGGCGAACGAAGGCCCGCAGCTCGCGGTCGAACTCCCGGTCGGCGAACGCGGAGCTCCCGCGGTAGAGGTTGAGCTCGGTGCCGTGGCTGACGCCGCTGAGCAGCGTGCGCACCCGGACGTCGCGGGGACCGAGGTCTGGCGCGTCGGCATCGTCCCTCAGGCGCAGGGAGCGCGGTCCTTCGAGCACGAGTGCCCGAGCCACTCTCGGCTCTCCTCCTCAGGTCGTTGGCGGCGCGAGCGTAAAGCACTTGACCGGTGCCGTGCAAGCAGAAGATTGCCATGAGGTGCGTTACCAACCAAACTTTTGCTTAGCGACTACACAGAAGTTGCCTCTCGAAGGTAAGGTGTCGCAACGATGGCCACCGTGCCCCTATCGATGTCGGGCTCGCCTGGCAGCGTGCTGCGGCTGATCCGGGAGGGGCATGCTCTGACGCGGACCGACGTCATGGACGTTACCGGCCTCTCGCGCTCGACGGTGATGCAGCGCCTCGGCGTGCTGCTCTCTGCCGGGCTGCTGGTCGAGGCGCCCGAGGCCGGGCCGTCGAGCGGCGGCCGCCGGCCCGCGGCCCTCGCCTTCAACCAGCGGATGGGCGTCGTGCTGGCTGCTGACCTCGGCGCGGGCCACGGGCGGCTCGCTGTGTGTGACCTGGCGGGCGAGTCGCTGGCCGAGCGCGAGGAGCCGATCCGGATCGCCGACGGCCCCGAGCCGGTGCTCGAGTGGGTCGGCGACACGTTCGACGCGCTGCTCGCGGAGGCCGGGCGCGACGGCGGCGACGTGCTCGCCGCCGCGATCGGCGTGCCGGGCCCGGTTGACGTCGCCTCGGGGCGGCCGGTCAACCCGCCGATCATGCCGGGCTGGGACGGCTACCCGGTCGCCGGGCACCTGCGCGAGCGCTTCGGCGCGCCCGCCCTGCTCGAGCGCGACGTCCACGCGATGGCGCTGGGCGAGCACCGGCGCCACTGGCCCGATCTCTCGCACTTCGTGTTCGTCAAGGTGGCGACGTACATCGGGGCCGGCGTCATCTCGGACGGCAAGCTCCTGCGCGGCAGCCACGGCCGGGCGGGCGACATCGGCCACATCCGCGCGATCCGCGACTCCGACGTGATGTGCTCGTGCGGCAACCGCGGCTGCGTGGCCGTGCTCGCCTCCGGCGGCGCGCTCATCCGCCAGCTGACCGAGGCGGGGTTCGACGTGTCATCGACGGCCGACATCGTCGAGCTCGTGCGCGGCGGCCGTGCCGCGCCGATGAACCACGTGCGCGAGGCGGGCCGCGTGCTGGGCGCCGCGCTGGCCGCGGTGGTGAGTGTCGTGGCACCCACCGCGATCGTCGTCGGCGGCGAGCTGGCCGAGGCTTCGGAGCCGCTGCTGGCCGGCATCCGCGAGAGCGTCTACCAGCGCGCGTCGGCGCTCGCCACGCGAGAGCTGCGGATCCTCACCAGCCGCCTCGGCCCGCGGGCCGGCGTGGTCGGCGCGACGACGCTGGCGCTCGAGCACGTGCTCGAGCCCGCGAACGTCGACGCCCTGCTCGCGGCGCGCGGCCTCGCCGCCTGATGCGGCTCGCGGTCCAGGAGAACCTCGTGTCCGGCCTGCGCGAGGCGCTCGCGGCGGGCTTCGACGGGCTCGAGCTGCGCGACGCCGATCCGTCGCGCGACGTCGAGGCGCTGCGCGGGCACGCGTGGACGGCATGCCCGGAGCTGGACGGCTGGCTCGGCGACTTCGACGCTGGCGCTCGGCGGCATGCCGTCGACCGGCTGCGGCGCCAGCTCGAGGGGGTGGCGGCGCTCGGCGGCGTCGGGGTGATCACGCCGGCGGCGTGGGGCATGTTCACGCGCCGGCTGCCGCCGTTCGACGAGCCACCGCGCGCGCCCGCACAGGACCGCGAGGTGCTGCTCGAGGGGCTCGCGGAGCTCGGCGCCCATGCCGCGGAGCTCGGGGTCGCGCTGCTCCTCGAGCCGCTCAACCGCTACGAGGACCACATGGTGAACACGCTCGCGCAGGCGGCGGAGCTGATCGCCGAGGCCGGCACCGGCGGACTTGCCGTGCTCGCCGACACGTACCACATGAACATCGAGGAGGACGACCTCTGCGCCGCGCTGCGCGCGGTCGCCCCCGTGCTCGGCGCGGTCCACCTGAGCGACTCGAACCGCGCGCAGCCGGGCACGGGCCACATCCCCTTCCCCGCCGTCGTGGCGACGCTGCGCGAGATCGCGTTCGACGGTGTGCTGTCCGTCGAGTGCCGCCTGCGCGGCGAGCTCACCGAGGCGGTGCGCGAATGCGGCGCGTACCTGCGTTCGGTCCTGGGTTGATCAGGAGCGGCGGAGGGCGGCGTGCGTCGTGGAAGCCGCACATGCCGCGCACGTCGCCGCCCGGAGGCGTAGCGGTCGCGATCTTCGCGGAGATCGGCGCCGAGGGCCCGCGCCCGGCGGTCTGGAAGCTCGCCCGCTGGTGATCAGCGGCTGTCGTGGAAGATGATCCCGAGCGCCGTGCGGCGGCCGCTTGTGACCGTGCTGACGCCGTGGCGCAGCCCGACCCGGTGGTAGCCGCTGCGGCCCTTAGAGGTCCTGGTGGAGCGCGTTCCAGTCCCCCGCGCCGTAGCGCAGGATCAGCGGCGTCGGGCGCTCCTGGCCCACCCCGCGGCAGCGCTCGAGCAGCTCCTCGTGCTCGAGCGGGAAGGTGGGGTTGTCGCCGCTCAGCAGCTCGGCCCAGTTGTTGGCGATCGGCGCCAGGTGGCGGTAGAGGGCGCTCCGCAGCTCGGCGATCGGCTCCGGCAGCGGGTGGTCGAAGTAGCGGTACCGGCCGTCGCCGAAGCGGTGCCGGGCCATGTCGATCGTCGACCGGAACCGGCCGCCGTCGAAGAGATCCGCGAGCTCGCCCGCCTCCCGCTCGCTGAGAAGCCGCGCCGTGACGGCGAAGCCACGGGTGTCGAGCTGCTCACGCAGGGCCTCCCACGGGAGCGCGTCGACGCGTTCGGTCAGCGAGATGCGAGTGGCGGTCGTCATGGTGGTTCCAACGTCGCTCCGGGTCCTTTCGTGAGGTCCGGCGGGTCAGACCTGCGAGGGGAGCGCGGGCGTGCCGCGCTCCCCCGCGAGAGGTCCCGGGGCCTGGGCACCGGGCGTCGTGCTCCTGCGCGGGCTGGGGCGGGGCCGCCGCCTGCGGGAGATGAGGAATCGAGCCATGCGAGCAGGTTCCCGCGGCCGACCGACGCGCACATCAGGGTGGGTCCCTACACCCTCACCCTGATCCCACCCCCTTACCCCCTTGCCGAACCCCCTGGACGGCCGCCCCGAAACTCGCTCCCACGCTCGCGTCGCGGCGCGGGAGAATGCGGTCGTGAACGAGACGCGCGACGCCCCGGGTTGGCGCGAGCTGCGGCAGGCGGACTGGGCGGCGGCGCGCGAGCGCTTCGGGGAGGCGCTCGCCGCCGAGGCGACGCCCGAGGCGTTCGAGGGCCTGAGCTGGGCGGCCTGGTGGCTGGACGACGGCCCCGGCGTGTTCGCCGCTCGCGAGGCCGCATACCGGCTCTACATGCAGCGGGGTGACCCGGCCGGGGCGGCTCGCATGGCGACGTGGCTCGCCGCCGACCAGCTCGACTTCTGCGGCGCGTGGGCGGTCGCGAGCGGGTGGTTGCGGCGCGCGCAGCGGTTGCTGGCCGGGATCGAGCCGGGTCCCGAGCACGGCTGGCTCGCGTTCCACGAGGGCTACCTCGCCCACGCGGCGGGCGACACGGCGAGGGCGGGTGAGCTGGCCGCGCACGCGGCGGAGATCGGTCGCCGGTTCGCGGTCGCCGACCTCGAGATGCTCGGCCTCGGGCTGCAGGGATCGACGCTCGTCGCGTGCGGCCGGGTGGACCACGGGATGCGCTGTCTCGACGAGGCCACGGCGACGGCGCTGGCCGGCGATCCCTCGATTCCGATTTCGTCGGCGTGGACGTTCTGCATGCTGGTCAGCGCGTGCATTAGCGCGCTCGACTTCGAGCGGGCGTCCGAGTGGTGCGACCGGATCGCCGAGTTCGCCGACCGGTACGGGAGCCGCTACATGCTGGCGTTCTGCCGAGCCGAGTACGGCGCCGTCGAGCTGTGGCGCGGCCGGTGGGGCGACGCCGAGGCGATGCTCGAGGCGTCCGTCGCCGACTTCGCAGCGTCGCGGCCGGCCTGGGTGGGCGGGCCGCTCGTGGCGCTCGCCGAGCTGCGCCGGCGTCAGGGACGGCGGGACGGCGCCGAGCGCCTTCTCGACCAGGCGGGCGGCTCGAGGAACGCGCACCTCTGCCGCGCCCGTCTGGCGCTCGACCGGGGGCATGCACAGCAGGCCGTGGACCTGCTCGTCCGCCTGCTGCGGCAGCTGCCCCGCGAGCGCGGGCTCGCCCGGGCTCCGGCGCTCGAGCTGCTCGTCGTCGCGCGTGCTGCGCGCGGAGAGCTCGAGGAGGCAGGCGCCGCGCTGGAGGCCCTCCGCGGCGTGGAGCGGCGGATCGGCACCGACGCGCTGCGCGCGGGCGCCGACCGCGCCGAGGGCGCGCTCGCCTGTGCGAACGACCAGCACGATCGCGCGCGGGAGCTGTTCGAGGACGCGGTCGACGGCTACGACCGCAGCGGCGCGCCGTACGAGGCCGCCCGTGCGCGGCTCGAGCTCGCGGCATGCCTGATCGAGCTCGGCCGCGGTGCAGACGCCGCTCGCGAGGCGAACGCCGCGCTCGAGCGGCTGCTCGAGCTCGGAGCGGAGCTCGACGCCGAGCGCGCGCGACGGCTGCTCGGCGCCGACGTCCCGCTGGGCGACCTCACTCCGCGCGAGCGCGAGGTGCTCGCGCTGCTCGCCGACGCGCTCACGAACCGGCAGATCGCGGAGCGGCTGGTCGTGAGCGAACACACCGTGCACCGGCACGTGACGAACCTCCTGCGCAAGCTCGACCTCCCCTCGCGCACCGCGGCGGCCGCCTATGCCGTCCGCTCCGGCCTGCCGGATCGGTCCTCCGCGTAGCCCGAACCGATCACGTCGGCGCGACCTGCAGATGGCCGGTCGTGGCGAAGACGCGGGCCCTGGCGCCACCTAGGGTCCGGACATGTCCGCAACACAGAGTCAGGAGCGCGCGATGTGGGCGCTCGGCGACTACCACGCGTTCGCGACCCAGACCGTCTGGGGATTGGGGCCGGTGCTCGTCCAGGCCTGCGGGATCTCAGCCGGGGACCGCGTGCTCGACGTGGCCGCCGGCTCGGGCAACGTGGCGATCCGCGCCGCCGAGGCGGCCGCCGACGTGGTGGCGCTCGACCTCACGCCCGAGAACTTCGAGGCGGGCGCCCGCGAGGCCCGTGCTCACGGCGTTGCGGTCGAATGGGTCGAGGGAGACGCCCAGGCGCTGCCGTTCGCCGACGGCGCGTTCGACGTCGTCACCTCGGCGGTCGGCGCGATCTTCGCCCCCGACCACCGGGCGGTCGCCGACGAGCTGGTCCGCGTCTGCCGTCCGGGCGGCACGATCGGCATGATCAACTTCATCCCCGAGGGCCTCGCCTCAGAGTTCTTCGAGCTCTTCGGTCGCTACGCGCCGCCGCCGCCGGGGGCGATCCCACCCGTGCTGTGGGGCAGTGAGGCCCACGTGCGCGAGCTGTTCGGCGACCGGCTCGCTCCGCTGGAGCTGGAGCGCGGGCAGTATGTGGAACGAAGCCCTGGCGATGCGGCCGCCTACTGCGAGTTCTTCAAGCGCACGTTCGGCCCGGTCGTCGCGCTCTACGCGAGCCTCGCCGGTGACCCGGACCGCCTCGAAGCCCTCGACCGCGAGTTCCTCGACTTCGCCACGCGCGCGAACCAGGCTCCGCCGGGCGAGCCGGCCGAGTACCCGTACGAGTACCTGCTCGTCCTCGGGCGCAGAGCGTCTCACTAACCGCGGGGCGGTCACCGTGGCGCGCCGTTGCGCAGCAGATTGCCGCGGCCGGTCGGCCAGGGCAGGCGCGTGGGGCGTGAGCGGGGGACGCGGTAGACGTCGAGGCCGTGGTCGAACGTCGAGACCACGATCTCGAGCCGCCGGTCGCGGTCGATGTCGGCGATGGAGGGTGCGGCGGGGATTCCGACGCCGTTCCCGTCACTGCCCTGGTGGCGAAGACGGAGATCGTGGAGGCGCTTGCCGCTCGCGGAGAGGACCATGAGCCGGCCCGCACCGCGGTTCGGGCCGTACGTGCCGAGGACGAGCTCGGGGCGGCGGTCGCGGTTGAGATCGGCGGCGACGACCTCCGAGGCGAACGTCTTCTTCGCGCCGCGGGCGTAGTCGTAGCGCCAGAGCCGCTTGCCGCCGGGACCGACCGCGTACACGGCGCCGTCCGGAACGGAAGCGACGATCTCGGGACGCCGATCGCCGCGCAGGTTGACGATCGTGGGGGCGGGGATGCCACTCGGCGGATACCAGTCGCCGTCGGGCCGTACGGCCGGCTTGCGGGTCTGCGGCAGCCGCCGGAAGCCCTTGTGCCGGCGCGCCGACCGCCGCCCCGAGCCGTACGCGCCGTCGAGCACCATGAACGCGTACGACTGCGTCTCGTAGGGCTCGTGCTTCTCGACGTTCGGGAGGCCGATCACCTCGTTGCGTCCGTCGCGGTCAAGGTCGGCGATCGACGGCGGCGACGCGGTCCACTGCAGCCATGCGGTCCGGCGCACGTCCGGCCACGCGCCGACGTGGCGGTGGAGGTGATCGTCCTCGACGCGCGGGCTCAGCCAGCGGATGAACTGGCCCCACCCCAGTCGCCGCCCGGCGTACTCGCTGGCACGGTTCCGGTACCAGGGCGACGCCAGGACCGACGTGCCGTCGTGGTTGAAGAGGTTGATCTGGTGGTTGTCGAACGTCACGACGATCTCGAGCTGCGGGTCGTCGTCGAGGTTCCCGATCCCGACGTTCTCCCCGTACGCGCCGTAGCCGTGGTTGCCCATCCCGTTGAAGCCGGCGTCGGACGACCGGTTGTACCGCGGCCAGGCCGGCGCCCCGTAAAGCCTGCCGGCGGCGTCGAACACGAAGACCTGCGAGCCGGTCGGGGAGGTGTTGGTCGTCGTCGCGACGACCTCGATGCGGCCGTCGCCGTCGAGGTCGGCCGCCGCGATCCCGCGCGTCTCGGGACACTGGCCGCCGCTGCAGGTGGAGGCCGGCCAGCCGGGCTCGAGCTGCAGCCGCCCGCCGCGCAGGTTGTAGGCCGCCACCGTCCCGTCGTTGCCGCCGACGACGACCTCGCGTACGCCGTCGCGGTCGAGGTCGGCAACCACGCTCGGGGCGTAGACGCGCCCGCTCGTGGCCGTCCCTTTGCCCAGGAGCCGACCCTTCGCGCTGTAGACGAAGGTGCTGTAGAACGGCGCCACGATCTCCAGCCGGCGGTCGCCATCGAGGTCCACGAGACCCGGCGACGAGAACCAGCCGGTCTCACCCGTGGGGATGTTCCGCACGAAGCGCGGCTTGGCGACGGGCCGGGCTTCGGCGATCGTCGGGGCTGCGACCATCGCGGATAGCGCGATGACCGCGGGGAGCATGCGCCTCCGCATCGTGCACAACCTATCTGCGGCGGGTAGGACGACGTCATGTTCCGAATGCTCCGACGCATGCCGCTGGTTCGACTCCTGGCCATCGGCCAGATCGTCCTCCTCGCCCGGCGCCACTTCCGGCGCCTGAATTCCAACGATCGGCGCCGCCTGAGCGAGCTGGTGCGCAGGGGGCGTGACCTGAGCCCCGCCGAGCGCGACGAGCTGCGGCGCCTGCTCTCCAAGCTCGAGCCGCGCCAGTTCGCCGCGGCGACCGCCAACGCGTTCTCACCCGTGCCGCTCCCGCGCTGGCTCGCCCGCCTCACCCGCTGATCCGGCGCGGCCGCACGGTGCGGCCGATAGATTGCCCCAAAATTGTGGCCGTCTGAAAGGAAGCTCCGGTGAGGGTCGATTCGAGGGTGTCGGTGGCGCTGTTCCTCGGCGTCGCGGCGATGGTGCTGCCGGGCGCAGCGCAGGCGAAGAGCAAGGATCGCGAGATCAAGGTGATGACCCGCAACCTGTTCCTGGGGGCGGATCTCGCACCGGCGATCCAGGCCACGAGCATCCCGGCGGCGATCGACGGCGCCGGCGCGGTGTGGCGCGAGCTGCAGAGCACGCGATTCCGCCAGCGCTCCGTGCCGCTCGCCCGCGAGATCAAGCGCTCCAAGGCCGACCTCGTGGGCCTGCAGGAGGTGGCGCTGTGGCGCAAGCAGGAGCCGTCGGACGGCGGCGCGCCACCGATCAGCCCGATCCCGGGCGCCACGGCGGCCACCGAGGTCGAGCAGGACTTCCTCGCGATTCTCAAGCGGCGGCTGAAGCAGCTCCGCGCCCGATACCGGGTCGTCGTGGTGCAGAAGGAGTTCGATGCCGAACTGCCCGTCAACGCGGACAACAACGACATGACCGGCACGGGCCCGCTCGCGGCGTTCGGCGCGGACTTCGACGCCCGGCTCACGATGCGTGACGTGATCCTGGTCCGAAAGGGCAGCCGGGTCCGGCTCGGCAAGACGCGCAAGGGCCACTTCGACACCCGGTACGAGCCGAACGTCGGCGGCGTCGTGATCCCGGTCGACCGCGGCTGGGCGTCGGTCGAGGCGCGCCTCCCCGGCAAGAACAAGGTCCGCCGCTTCCGGTTCGTCAACACCCACCTCGAGGCGTTCGGCGATCCGACGATCCGCGAGGCGCAGGCCAAGGAGCTGATCGCCGGCCCGCTCGATACGAGCAAGCAGGTGATCCTCGTTGGCGACCTCAACTCGGGCGTCGCCCGGCACAACGAGCCCGAGCAGCCCGGCGACGACCTCGCGTTCCACGCGCTGGCCGGCTTCGGGATGAAGGACAACGGCGCGGTCCAGAGCTGCTGCTACGACGATCTCTTCGACCCGAATGCCGTGTTCGACCACACCGTCGACCACGTGCTCACCAAGCCGGGGCTCAAGACCCTCCGCGCGTTCGAGACGGGCAACGATCCGGCCGAGCGGACCAAGGCAGGCCTGTGGCCCTCCGACCACGGCGGCGTGGTGAGCCGGTTGCGGCTGCGGAGGTAGCGGCAGCGCTGACGAACGTCGGCGCCGCATCCCCACCGTCACGACACCCGCTCATCGGGCCACCCGGCGCCCCGCGAGGATCGCGTCGAGCGGGCGGGTGTTGAGGACGTTCGCCGCGGTCGCCCAGCCGCGGCGTGCCGTGTGGACCGAGAGCGGCATGTTCCCGAGTCCGCGGGTCGAGTGGGCGTCGGTCGAGCAGACGATCTGCGCTCCGGCCGCGAGAGCGTCGCGGACGTGCTCGCCGCGGAGGTCGAGACGATCGGGCAGGCCGTTGACCTCGAGCGCGACGCCCTGGTCAACAGCCAGCTGGTACACCCGGTCGAGGTCGACGGCGTTCTCCGGCCGCCGGTTGATGAGCCGGCCGGTCGGGTGGCTGAGGCAGCGCACGTAGGGGTTGAGCAGCGCCTCCTCGACACGCTTGGTCATCTCCGGCCGTGGCATCCGCTGCCCGCCGTGCACGCTCGCCTGCACCCAGTCGAGCTCGGCCAGCGCGTCGTCGGGGAGATCGAGCCGCCCGTCGGGCAGGATGTCGCACTCGATCCCTCGCAGGAGTCGGAACGGCGTGAGCCGCTCGTTGGCCGCCGCGATCTCCTGGGCCTGGCGCCGGACGTCGTCGGCCGTCAACCCGCGGACGGCGCCGACGGCCGGGGTGTGGTCGCAGATCGCGAGGTAGTCGTAGCCGCGCTCGATCGCGGCACGCGCCATCTCCTCGACGCTCGCCCGGCCGTCCGACCACGTCGAGTGGCAGTGAAGGTCGCCGCGGATGTCGGCGACCTCGACGAGGGGCGGCGGCTCGCCGCGGAACGGCTCCTCGCGCAGCTCGGGCGGACACCAGGACAGGTCGAGCGCGCGGTAGACCGCCGCCTCGTCCGCCCCGTCCGGCAGCGGCTCGAGCGCGACCACGTACACGGGCGCGCCCGTGGCGCGGAGCAGGTCCGTGCCGAAGCGCTCCGGCTCGGCGACGAGGAGCTCGACCGGCACGCCGTCGACCGTCAGCCCGACTGCCCGCCGCTCGGTCTGCTCGATCACCGCGACGATCTGCGGCAGGTCGGCGAAGCGCGCCAACACGGGCGCCGGGTCGGCGGCGGACCAGACGACCGCGAGGCGCTCACAGGAGTCGCGCCAGCGCCGCACGTCACCGGCCGCCTCGCCGCCGACCGCGCCCGCGATCCCGTCCACGAGCTCCCAGGCGCGGTTGAGCAGCAGCCCGCGCTGGGGGCGCGGCTCGCCCTCGCGCGCCAGCGCCCGCAGGAGCTGCGCCTCGGTCTTCGGCCCGACCCCCGGCACGCCGCGTAGGCGGCCGGCGGCCGCCGCCTCGCGGAACTCGTCGGGCGTCTGGACGCCGAGCGCCCGCGCGATCTCGACCGATCGCCGCGCGCCCAGCCCGAGGTAGCGCCCGAGGCCGATCAGGCCGGGCGCCAGCTCGCGCTCGAGCTCGGCCAGTTCGGCGATGTCGCCGGTCTCGACGAGCTCGCGCAGCCTGCCCTCGATCCCCGGTCCGATCCCGCGCAGCGCGCGCACACGGCCGCTGCGGACGAGGTCGGCGACCGGCGCCGGCGCCGCGCGGATGGTCTCGGCCGCACGGCGGTAGGCACGCGTCGTGTACGGGTTCGCCTCCGACAGCTCGAGCAGCGAGGCAAAGGCGTCCAGGCGGTCGGCGATCCGGGCGTTGTTCACGGCCGGCTAAGTCTGCTCGAACGCGGTCGGCACGCGGTCCGCGAACACCGACCGCTCGTCCGCCGCAGTCACGAGGTGTGGCGCAGGATGGCGGGCACGACCACGTCCCAGATGGCGGGCGGGAAGTACTCGTGGCCGGTCTGCTCGAGCACGAGCAGCTCCGCGCCCGGTATCTCGTCCGCGAGCGCCCGCGCGTGCGCGAGCGGGAACAAGGGATCGTCGGCGCCGTGGATGACGAGCGTCGGCGCGGCCACCTCTCCCAGACGATGCCTCCACGGCTCCCCCATATCGAACGTGCCCGTGTCGGTCAGGGTCGCCTCCAGATCGGGGCTGCGATCGAAGACGCGGCCCGCCAGCTCGCGCACTCCCGCCTCGTCGAAGCGGGCGGCGTACGGGCGCTCCGCGTGCACCAGGAACTCGACCACCGCCGCGCGGTCGGACCAGTCCGGCTCGGGCAGCTCGTCCGCGAAGAACGCCCGCAGCTCGTCGGTCATGCCCGGGAGGTCGGGTTGCCGGTGACAGCAGCGTGCTGCCCGCGCCGTGGAGCAGCACGAGCGCGGGGGCGGCGCGGTCGCCGAACGTGTCGATGCACAGGTCGACCCCGTTGACGTGAACGATCCTTTCGGTCGGCATCGGGTTCGACGTTACCCGCGAGCCTTGGCGTGGAGCATGGGGTCGAGCGGGTACGTGGCAAGTGTGGAGGCCGACGTGCGCATCCAGAGCGTCGACGCGGTCGAGACGCGGACCGGCAAGACCCGGTACGTCGTGCGGGACGAGAACGGCCGCGAGTACACGACGTTCCGGCCCGCGATCGGCAGCGAGGCAGCGAAGTTCGAGGGCCGCCGCGCCCACATCGAGTTCCACGAGCAGGAGCGCAACGGCTTCCAGAACGTCTACCTCGACGCGATCTCCCGTGCTCCCGACGACGAAGGTCCGGAGCCGGGCGACAGCACCGAGCCGGAGGAGGCGGCCTGGCGCACCGCGGTCGACGCCGCGCCGTGGGTCCTGGGCACGAACGAGCCCGACCGCGAGGTCCCTCCAGAGGAGCTCTACGAGAAGCTCGAGCCGTTCAAGCGCCTCGTCGCCGACGATATCCGGCACGGCGGCGACGACGACCAGCAGTGAGCGGCTAGAGGTCCCAGCCGAACGCGAGGGAGCGCCAGGACGGGCGCTCGCGCTCGTAGAACCGGTGGGCGTCGACCCGAGCCTCGCCGGAGGTGAGCTCGAGACGGGCGGCGCCTCGCTCGCGGGCCCAGGCCTTGGCGGCGTCGAGAAGCGCCTTGCCGAGCCCGCGCGAGCGCAGCGCGGGGTCGACGGCGAGGTCCTCGACCCAGGCCCGATGGCCGAAGCGGACGGACTCGATGTCGAGGTAGACCGTGCAGATGCCCCCGATCACGCCGGCCTCGTCGGCGACGAACACCTCGGACGAGGAAGACTCGATCGCATCCTCGAGCCTCGCGGCGGCGCGCTCCGGGTCCCACCGCCCCGGCGTGGACCCCGGCGGGGCGAACAGCCAGTCGTACGCGCCGACCAGAGAGTCGACGTCGGCGGCGACCGCCGGGCGGATCACCCGCCGGCCATGGCGGGCAGGATGACCAGCGTGTCTGACTCGCCGACGCCGGTATCGAGCCCGTCGAGCACCCGGACGTCCTCGTCGTTCAGGTACACGTTCACGTAGCGGTTCAGCGAGCCGTCCGGGCTGAAGAGCTGCGACTGGGTCGCGGGGTGCTGGTCGGCCAGCGACTGGAGCACCGCGCCGACGGTCTCGCCGGACGCCGCGACCTCCTTCTCGCCGCCGACGGACGGCCGCAACACGGGGGGAACCTTGATCGTCGCCATCGTCAGCAGGCTAGCCAGCGGCGGCGCAGAAGGCCTCGTAGTCCGGGAAGACGCCGAGCTCGTCGTCGGTGATCTCCGCCGGGTCCTTCGAGCAGATCGGGCACTCGGGGTCGCGGCGCACCTTGAGCTCGGTGAACGTCGCTCCCAGCGCCTCGTAGAGGAGCAGCCGGCCGACGAGCGGCTCGCCCGCACCGGTGATGAGCTTGACGACCTCGGTCGCCTGCAGCAGCCCCATGGTGCCCGGCAGCACGCCCAGCACGCCGTTGGCGCCGCACGAGGGAGCCAGCTCGGCGGGCGGCGGCACCGGATACAGGCAGCGGTAGCAGGGCCCGTCATGCGGCTTGAACACCGACAGCTGGCCGTCGAAGCCCAGGATCGAGGCCGACACGACCGGGATCCCGAGTCGCACGGTGGCGTCGTTGAGCAGGTACCGCGTCGGGAAGTTGTCCACCCCGTCGACGATCACGTCGTAGCCGTCGATGATCTGCATGATGTTGGAGGCGTCGAGCCGTGTGCGGTACTTGACGACCTCGACGTCGGGGTTGATCGCGGTGATCGACTGCTCGGCGGAGTCCACCTTGGGCACGCCGATGCGGTCGGTCGTGTGGATGACCTGGCGCTGCAGGTTCGAGAGGTCGACGTCGTCGTCGTCGACCACGCCGAGCGTCCCGACGCCGGCGGCGGCGAGGTAGAGCGCGGTCGGCGAGCCGAGGCCGCCGGCGCCGAGCAGCAGCACCTTCGCCTCCAGCAGCTTCGCCTGCCCCTCGAGCCCGATCTCGGGCACGAGCAGGTGGCGGGAGTAGCGCTCCCGCTGCTCCGGGGTCAGCGCCCGCGGGACCTCGACCTTGTAGCCGCGGTCCTTCCACAGCGCGATCCCGCCGGTCATGGACTTCACGTTCTCGTAGCCGAGAAGGTCCTTGAGTGTGTGCGCTGCGAGGGCGGAACGCTGGCCGGACGCGCAGTAGAGGACGATCTCCTGGGAGCGATCGGCCCCCGCGATGCCCTCGATGCGCGACTCCAGGTACGCGCGCGGCACGTGCTTGGCGCCGGGGATGTGCCCCGCGTCCCACTCGGTGCTCTCGCGCACGTCGACGAGAACGATCCCGTTGCCCAGGTGCTCGCTGACCCGGGCGGGATCGATCTCCTCGACCTGGCTCTTGATCTGGCGGATGACCTCCGCCCCACTCGGGCTCATCGTCAAAGTCCTCGAAGCTGGTCGGGATTCCAATGCTTCACAAAGGATAGCGCCGCGCGGGCCGCATACGGTCCCGTACCCATCAACGGTACCCCGCCGAATGCCGATGACCCAGGCAGATGCGCTCGCGCACGCTGCTCACCCAGGTCCTCGCCGTCAACACCGCGCTGGTGGCGCTCACCGCGTTCGTGGCGGCGCTCGTCGCGCGCGACCGCCTCGAGGATGCCACGAGCACCGAGGGCCTGCTGCTGATCGCCCTCGCGGTCTCCGGCGTCGTGCTGCTCAACTCGATCCTGCTGCGCAAGCGGCTGGCGCCGATCGAGCGGCTCGTCGACGCCATGAGCGGCGTCGACCTCTCCGCCCCCGGCAAGCGTGCCGACGTGACCCGCGGCGCCGCCGACGAGGTCCGCCGCCTGACGGCCGACTTCAATCGCATGCTCGAGCGCCTCGAAGAGGAGCGCCGGGAGTCCGGCCGCGCGGTGCTGCGCGCCCAGGAGCAGGAGCGCTCGCGCATCGCCCAGGATCTCCATGACGAGGTCAATCAGGCGCTGACCGGCGTGCTGCTGCGGCTGCAGGCCTCGATGGGCGACGCGCCCCCCGGCCTGCAGGCGGAGCTGCGCGAGACGAAGGAGGTCGCGGCCCAGGCGATGGAGGAGCTCCTCCATCTCGCCCGCCAGCTGCGCCCCACAGCGCTCGACGACCACGGGCTCGTCCCCGCGCTCGCGTCGCAGGTCGCCGACTTCGGCGACCGGACGGGCATCCGCGCGACCTTCCGCCGCCACGGCTCGCTGCCCGAGCTGAGCGACGAGGAGCAGCTCGTGATCTACCGCGTCACCCAGGAGAGCCTGTCCAACGTGGCCCAGCACGCATCGGCGACCCACGTCGACGTCGAGCTGTCGTTCGTCGGCCGCACCGTGCTGCGCGTCCGCGACGACGGCCGCGGCTTCGTCCGCAACGTCGCCAGCCGCTCGCGGCTCGGCGTGTCCGGCATGCGCGAGCGGGCGCTCCTCGTCGGCGGCCAGCTGACCATCTTCTCCGAGCCCGGCGACGGGACCACCATCGAACTGACCATGGGAGCCACATGAGGATCCTCATCGCCGATGACCACGGCATCGTCCGCGGCGGCCTTAGGCTGCTGATCGAGCGGCAGCCCGACATGCAGGTCGTCGCCGAGGCGGACGACGGCGTCGTCGCCTTCGAGCAGGCGCTCGCCACGCGGCCCGACCTGTGCGTGCTCGACGTGTCGATGCCGCGCATGACCGGCCTGCAGGCGGCGCGCCAGATCCGCTCGCACCTGCCGCAGACGCAGGTGCTCGCGCTGTCGATGCACGACGACGAGCGCTACGTGTTCGACGCGCTGAAGGCCGGCGCATCCGGCTACGTGCTCAAGCGCGAGGTCGACCAGGCGCTGCTCAACGCGATCCGCGCCGTGCACCGGGGCGACGCGTTCCTGACCAACGCGGTCGAGCGCCAGCTGATCCGGGACTGGATGTCGGACGACAGGGCGGGTCCGGAGGAGCCGCTCTCGCCGCGCGAGCAGGAGGTGCTCAAGCTGATCGCCGAGGCGCACACGAACAAGCAGATCGCCGAGATCCTGCACCTGGCGGAGAAGACCGTCGAGTCGCATCGCGCGAACCTGCTGCGCAAGCTCGGCATGCGCGACCGGGTGGAGCTGGTCCGCTACGCGATCCGCCGCGGCCTGACCGAAGCTTAAGCTGACCGTGTGCCCGTCCCGACCCGCGTGCTGTTCGCGCTGACCACGCTCTGCCTGTGCGCCGCCGCCGGCGTCTTCGGCGTGTGGCTCGCGCAGCGAGGCGAGGAGGCGCCGGCCGCGACGGGCTGGGAGGGCTCGCTGCGGCCGCCTGAGTCGCGCCTGCCGCACTTCTCGCTCGTGACCCAGGACGGCGAGCGGGTCACGGCGGAGAGCCTGCGGGGGCAGCCGCTGGTCGTCACGTTCATCTACTCCACGTGCGAGGACACGTGCCCGGGCCAGGTGCAGAGCATCCGCGGAGCGCTCGACGACCTCGGTCGTGACGTGCCGGTGATCGGCGTGTCGGTCGATCCGGCCAACGACACGCCCGCGCGGGCGCGAGCGTTCATGCTCGAGCAGTCGATGACCGGCCGCATGGACTTCCTGCTCGGGAGCCGGGCCGCGCTCGCGCGGGTGTGGGAGGCCTTCGGGATCGCGCCGCAGCGCCACGGGCGCGACCACTCGGCCTACACGGTGCTCGTCGATCGCGAGGGCCGCCAGCGCGTCGGCTTCCCGGTGTCGCAGCTCACGCCGCGGCGGCTCGCGCACGACCTCGCGCGTCTGTGACCGCGGTCCTCCCCCAGCTCTTCGACGAGCTCGACTTCGGCGGGACGTGGCGGCGGTACCAGAAGGCGGCGATCGCGGCGTTCGAGCGTGACCGCGCCGCCGGTCGCCGGCGGACGCACATCGTCGCTCCGCCGGGGTCGGGCAAGACGCTCGTGGGGGTCGAGCTCGTGCGCCGGGCCGGCCGCCGGGCGCTGGTGCTGGCGCCCAACGGCGCCGTGCAGATGCAGTGGCCGCGGGCGGTGCGGCAGTTCGCGCCGGCAGCCGCGGTGGCTCGCGTGGCGGGGCCCGAGCCCGCGTTCCCGATCGCCTGCATGACCTACCAGTCGCTGTGCCAGCTCGACGATCCCGAGGTGGCACTCGGGCGGGTGGCGGCGACGCGCTGGGCGGCCGGGCGGGCGGCGACCACCGGCGTCGAGGTGGAGGCGGCGCGGCGCGAGGGCGAGCGCTACGAGGGCGCGGCCGCCGAGCGGCGGGCGAGGGAGATCGCCCGCATCACCGCCGCGGTCAAGCGCGAGATCGCCCGCGGCGAGCACGCGGGGGTCGAGCTCGCCGACCTGCTGTCGGCCTCCGCCAAGGCGCGCGTGGCGGCGCTGCGGGCCGGCCGCGTGGGCGTCGTCGTGCTCGACGAGTGCCACCACCTGGCGTCGATGTGGGGATACGTCGTGCGCGCCGTGCTCGACGAGCTGGGTGGCGACGACGTCCATGTCGTCGGCCTCACGGCGACGCCACCGTCGGACCTCACCGGCGACGAGTCCGAGCTCTACGCGGAGCTGCTCGGGCCGGTCGACTTCACGGTGCCGACGCCGGCCGTGGTCCGCGACGGGCATCTGGCTCCGTACCAGGAGCTGGCGTGGCTGACCGAGCCGCTCGGGAGCGAGCGGGCGTGGCTGAGCGAGCACGACACGCGGTTCAAGGAGCTGATCACCGCGCTGCACGAGGACGTCGAGGGGCCGCTCTCGTTTCCGGCATGGGTGATCACGCGGCTGCGGGAGCGGCGGCGGTCGCCGGACGACGACGCCGAGGTGCCGTGGGAGGACTTCCAGCATCGCTCGCCACGGCTCGCGCGGGCCGGGGTTCGCTTCCTCGGGTCGGCCGGCCTGGCGCTGCCAGAGGGCGCGCCGCGCGGCGAGGCATACCGCCGCCCACCGGACCTCGAGGACTGGCTCGTGCTGCTCGAGGACTACGCGCTGCGCTGCCTGCATCCGTCGGCGGAGCGGGCGGCCGGCGATCGCTACGCGGCGGTGGCGGCCGCGCTGGGCGAGCTGGGGTTCCGGCTCACGCGGCAGGGGATCCGACGCGGCACCTCGGAGGTCGACCGGCTGCTGACCGGCTCGCAGGCCAAGGCGCTCGGGCTCGTCGAGGTGCTGGCGGCGGAGACGGAGGCGCGCGGCGACGCCTTGCGGGCGCTCGTGCTGTGCGACGCCGAGCTGGCCGAGGCGAAGCCCGATCCGTCGTTGGGAGGCGTGCTCGACCCCGCGTCCGGGACGGCGCGGCACGCGCTGGTGGCGGTGGGCGCCGACGCGCGGACGGCGCCGCTGCGGCCGCTGGTGGTCTCCGGGCGAGGGCTGCGGTGCCTGCCGGCGGACGCCGAAGTCCTGCTCGCGGCCCTGGTGGAGCAGGCGGAGGCGCACCTGGCGCTGCCGGAGTGGTCGGCCGAACCGGACGGCGTCCTCGTGTCGTTGCGATCGTCCGGCGCCGAGTGGGTCTCGCGGGCGTGGGTGGAGCTGGCCACGCGAGTGCTGGAGAACGGCGTCTGCGGGGCGCTGATCGGCACACGGGCGCTGCTCGGCGAGGGCTGGGACTGCCCGGCCGTCAACTGCCTCGTCGACCTGACGGTCGCGGCCACCGGCGTCTCCGTGCAGCAGATGCGCGGACGGTCGCTGCGGCTCGACCCGGCGGATCCTGACAAGCTGGCTTCGAACTGGGACATCGTCTGCGTGGCCCCGGACCTGGCGCGCGGCAGCGCCGACTATGCCCGCTTCGCCCGCAAGCACCTGCACCTGTACGCGCCGGCCGACGACGGCGAGATCGAGGCCGGGCCGTCCCACGTCCACCCCGAGCTGAACCCCTTCAGCCCGCCACCCGCCACCCACTTCGGGGACGTCAACCGCGCCATGGTCGCGCGCGCCGCGGCCCGGGAGGAGGCGCGCGAGCGCTGGCGCCTCGGCGAGCCATACATCGGCGCCGACCTCAAGACCCTCGTCGTCCGCCCACGGGACGGCGGCGCCGCCGACCTCGTCCCTGACGGCCGGGCGCCGGCAGCCGGACGCTCCGGCGCTCCACCGATCTCGCAGCGCGCGCCGGTCGCGGTCGCCGCGGCCGGACTGCCAGTCGCGGTCGTCGCCGCGCTCGCCGCCGGCCCGGTGGGGCTGGTGGCCGGACTTGCGCTGGCGGTCGGCGCGCTCGGGTGGGCGGCGCTGCGGCTTCGCCGTGCCCAGCAGCGGCTGCCGCTCGTCCTGCCGCTCGACGGCGCCGCGCGGGCGGTGGTGGACGGCTATCGCGCGCTCGGCGAGCTCTCCGACGAGGCGGCCGGCTCGCTCGTCATCGAGCCGCGCGCCTCGGGGTACCTGCGCGTCGCGCTCACACGGGCGACGCCGGAGGAGAGCGAGCGCTTCGCGACGGCGCTCGACGAGCTGGCGTCGGTGGCCGACGCGCCGCGCTACCTCGTCGGCCGCCCGCTCCCCGACCCGTCGGCGGGCGCCGCGGCACTGCTGGCCCGCGTGCTGCTCCGCCGGCCGCTGTTCCCGGTGCGCCACCACCCGGTCCCCGCCGACCTCGGGCGCCGCAAGGAGCGAGCCGAGGCGTTCGCGCGAGCCTGGGCGCACCATCTCGGTCCGACGCAGCTCGTCTTCACCCAGCGCACCGACGAGGGCCGCCGCGCCCGCGCAGCGGCGGCCGCCGAGGACGGCGGCTACGAGACGGTCGTGCGCGACATCTGGGTCTGAGCAGCGAGCAGCACGGCGAGCTGGGCGGCGACGGCGTGCGGTTCGTCGCTGCCGCCGTTTGCACACGAACGCGGCACAGAGCCGCTACAAACCAGCCCTCCGCGATCGAGCGAGCATGTCCTGGGCTGCGTCCTCGCGATCCTGGGCGGCCCGGTAGGCGGTGTAGGCGGTCGAGGTCGGCTCCGCGACCCAGTTGCGGTATGCGACGCGCGTCTCGTCGCGGGCGTCGTTCCAGGCGTCGTAGTCGGCGCAGCTACGCGGGCGGCGGAGGACGACTTCGCGCGTGTCGGCGACCTGATCCAGAAGGGCTCGGAGCTCGTGGGTGCTCACGGTCGGTCCTTACGCGTGGACACGTTCCCACTCGACGCCCCTTGCTACGCATCACTCGCCCCGCAGGTTTCCTCCCTGACGCACCAACCGGTCAGCACCCTCCCTCAATGCCGCCGTTCGTCCGCACCGCCACGGCTCCGGCGCTCGCGCAGCCGCGCGACGCCGAGCAGACCGACCATGATGAGCAGCGGTGCCGCGTAGAGCAGGTCGAGGAGCCAGTGGCCGGCGTGCGCGAAGGTCATGTGTTGAGCGCCGCCGACAGCAGCCAGAGCCCGAGGAGCGTGAAGAGCACCATCACGCCCAGCATGACGATCTGCGAGCGCGTCGCCGCCCGGGGGCTGCCATAGACGGCGAGCGCGCGGTCGTGGGCCAGCACGAGCGCCGCCACGTGGCCGACAACGAGCGCGCCCACCTGCACGTACCAGATGCCGGTCGCGGAGATGACCGAGTAGTCGATGCCCGAGCCGGCCCCCCCGAAGAGGTCGGAGCCGTCACCCAGCGGATCCGACGCCAGCCGCCACAGGTCCTGC
This sequence comes from Solirubrobacteraceae bacterium, assembly GCA_036257565.1. Taxonomy (GTDB): domain Bacteria; phylum Actinomycetota; class Thermoleophilia; order Solirubrobacterales; family Solirubrobacteraceae; genus DASSUW01. The sequence continues at coordinate 85,258 of DATAFH010000111.1, forward strand.
CCGCTGTAGGCGAGCAGCGAGAAGTAGTGGGCGACGAGGTAGGCGGCCGCGATCGGGATCAGCGTGTGGGCGAAGCGCCGCCCCAGCTCGACGCGCGAGAGCCGCAGGCCGGCCCGCGGCATGCCGCTCACCCCCGCCACCCAGACCGCCGAGACCGCGGCGATCGAGATCACCAGACCGACGACGAAGGCCAGCTCTAAGCCGAAGCCCTTGGAGAGGCCCAGGCCCGTGAAGCCGTCCTGCAGGTCGGTGACGATCCCGTTGAAGAGCGGCCCCTCGCGGGCGCCGTCGAAGGCCGTTGTCCCGATCCCCACGAGCAGCACCGCGGTGGTGCCTGCGCCGGCGGCCAGCGCCGTCGTGCTCACCAGCGGCGGCCGCAGCACGAGCCTGCCGTCCGCCCGGCGACCGACGGGCGCGAGCCGGGCGATCAGCCCGAACCACACGCCGAACGCGTCACCCCGCCGGGTCCACGCCTCGACGCCGTACAGGCTCATGCCGACCAGCTGGATCGCGAGGTAGACGAGCATCAGGATCGCCAGCGGCGCCGGATCGCGCGCCGCCGCCCAGCACAGCTCGCAGATCGCGAAGCCGAGGATGCCGAGCGCCGCCGGCCAGTGGCCCAGCCGCGCCGGATACGGCAGCGGCTCGGGCATCGCGTCCCCGCCGACGCGACCGGCGATCCACCCGGTGAGCCGCCCGACCGCCCGCCAAGGGCTGAGCAGCCGGAACACGTTGCCGAACAGGAGCGACACGAACGGGATGCCGATCCAGAAGCCGACGTACACCGCGGTTGGCGCGAGGTTGTCCTGCTGCGTGTCCGTCCCCGCCAGGCCGGCATACGCGACGACGGCGAACACGAAGACCCCGAGGGCGCCGAGCAGCACCTCGACCGCCAGCGGGATCCGCACCAGCGCCCGCTCGCGCCAGTGCTCGAGCCGCGGCCGTGACCAGCCGGCCGCCAGCGCGAGGAACGAGACCACGAGCACCGCCGCGGCGGCGGCCGCGAACAGCCCGACGGGGATCGGGAGGTCGGCCCGACCGACGATCCCGTGAGCGATCAGCCACACGACGATCGAGTCTAGGAACGACGAAGGCCCCGCTTGCGGCGGGGCCCTCGAGGATCAGACGTTCACGGGAGCTACTTGGTGCAGCTCTTCGAGGCCTTGGACTCCGCGGTGCGCTTCCCGGGAGGCGTCGGGTTGTCCGAGTACCGCAGGACGGCCTTGAAGTCGTACTTGCCGCCCTTGCACCCGGTCGACGTGAGCAGGCTCTTCTTGCCCTTCTTGAGGTAGATGTTCGCGCTCAGGTCGCCGAGAGCCGAGTACACGCCCGGCACCGGCTGCTGGATGTTCGGGAACTGGGCGTACTCGCCCTTGCCGTCCGGAACCTTGATCGCGATCTTGGTGCCGTACTTGCCGCTGGCCTTCGAGACCGTGCCCTTGAGCGGTGCCTCGACGTCGCCGCCGTCCTGGTCGAGGAAGAACAGGAGCTGCTTCTTGCCGCCGTTGTAGACGTAGACGGTGAACGTCAGCGGGGAGGGGCTCGCGGCGTACGGGCCGAGGACGGCGTGGGCCTTGCCCTTGCCGGCCGCTGAGCCCGACGGGCAGACGCTCCGGCCGTTGCTCGCCATGTCGATGTAGTCGCACTTCGGCAGGCTTCCGCCGTTGAGCTTCCACGTCTTCGGCAGGTAGAGGGTCAGCGTGTCCATCGTCGTCTTGCTGGCCTCGTTGTTCTTCACGAGGAGGTTGAGCTTCGCCGGCTTCGGCTTCTTCTTCGTGCCGGCGTTCTTCGGCGTGGCCTTCTTGATCGTCAGCTTGGGCTCCGGATCAGGAAACTGGGCGAGGGCCACGGCGGTGAAACAGAGTGCGGTGAGCGCCGCAACGGCGGCGATCAGGTACTTGCGCAAGGGTTCTCCTCCGAGCTGCTGGGGATCGGATTGACTGACGGATCAACCCCGTAGCGTGCCGGAAGTTTCGCTGTAGCCGCAACTTCCATCCGTCCAGGCCCGCTACCGTCGTCGGCCGTGCGCGCCCAGCCCGACACGATCCCGGCGCCGCCGTTCCCGCGCGGTCTGGCGTGGATCAACGTCGCCCCGCTGCGGATGGACAAGCAGATCGGCCGTCCGGTCCTCGTCGAGTTCTGGGACTTCTGCCGGGTCAACTCGCTGCGCACGCTGCCGTACCTGAAGGCCTGGCACGAGCGCTACCCGGAGCTCCGCGTCATCGGCGTCCACACCGGCGGATTCCTCCCCGCGCGCGACGAGCAGAACGTGCGCCGCGCGGTCGAGCGGCTCGAGATCCCGTACCCGGTCGTCATCGACGCCCAGCTCGAGCTGTGGGACATGTACGGCAACCAGGGCTGGCCCGCCCGCTACCTGTGGGACGCGAACGGCTCGCTGTTCTCGATGCACTACGGCGAAGGCGCGTACGCGGAGACCGAGCACGAGGTCCAGGAGCTGCTCGGCCTCGAACGCGACGTCGTGCCCCCCGTGCGGCCCGAGGACGAGCCGGGCATCCTGCTCCCCGCACAGACGGAGGACCAGCCCGGCGCCTACCGCGGGCCCTACGAGGCGGGCGGCGTCCACGCCGTGCTCGAAGGAGCCGGGACCGTCACGGTCAACGGCCGCGCGGTCACGATCACCGAGCCCGGCTGCTACCCGCTCGTCGAGCATCCGCACCACACCGCGGCCGTGCTCGACTTCGAGGTCGGGCCCGGGGTCACGTGCCACGCGACGTGCTTCACGCCGGGGATCGCAGCTCCTCGTGGCCCCGGTCACCCAGCAGCCTGACCAGGCGCGGCGGTCCCTCCGGCTCGACGATCACCGCGGTGCCCGGCCAGTACGGCGACGCGTTCGGCTGCGGCGAGAGGAAGTGCGGCTGGTAGACCCACGAGCCGGTGTTGACGATCCGCCCGCCGGCGTGGCTGGTCCACTCGGCAGGGTCGTCGCGCGGCCAGGGCCCGGACCGGTGCGAGTGGCCCCAGATCACGTGCGGCGCGGTCACCCCCAGCCGCTGCAGCACCTCGCGGAAGCCGCGCAGGTAGCCGCGGCGCAGGCCGGCACCCGACAGGTCGCGGTCGACCGGCCCGATGCCGAGCGCGTTGATCGCCGCGACCGCCGCCGAGAATCCGGCACCCAGCGCCACCGCCCGCACCGGGTGCCGCCGGCGGCCCTCGCCGCCCAGCGCCACCCACGCGCGCGCCGACGCGCCCGCTCCCGCGCTCACGACCGCGTGGTCTGAGCGCTGGGTGAGCGCGTGCATCCACGCGTAGAGCGGCGCCAGCACGGCCTCGTAGTCGTCGGGCGCGGCGCCGTCGGCCGGCAGGTCGACGGCCCACCGCGCCATCGCCCCCGCCGCCAGCCGCTCGAAGGTCGGGACGGTGGCGTGCACGTCCGAGTAATGGCCGTGAATCGCGTAGACGTCGTCGCGCAGCCATACCCCCGGGTAGGCGAACCGCACCCGCGCGGGCTTGGCCCGCTCCGCGAGCGTCGACGCCAGCGGCCCCGAGTCGCGCGGCTCGATCATCTGCTCCAGCCCGAGGAAGCCTGACGGCTCGGTCAGCAGACGGCCGTCGATCCACCCGGCGACGAGCCCGTGGTCGTGATTGCCGGCCAGCACGAGCAGCTCTCCCTCCGGGCCCAGCGCGCGCCCCAGCTCGGCGAACAGCGCCCCCGCGAGCTCCGGCGCCTCGCGCTGCGGCCCGTCGCGCAACTCGAGCCCGTCGCCGAGGATCATGACGCGGTCGACGTCGCGCGCCGCCTCGATGAGCGGCACGCGCAGATCCGCCCGCCGCAGCAGGTCGGCCCGCGTCGAGGCGCCGAGGTGCAGGTCCGAGATCACGAGCGTCCGCACCCGCACTAGTGTGGCGACGCCATGGGCGGACCGCTCGAAGGACTCATCGTCGCCGACTTCTCGCGCGTGCTCGCAGGCCCGTACGCCGCGATGCTGCTCGGCGACCTCGGCGCCGACGTGATCAAGGTCGAGCGCCCCGGCAGCGGCGACGACACCCGCGCCTGGGGCCCGCCCTGGAACGAGGACACCAGCACGTACTACCTGGGCCTCAACCGCAACAAGCGCTCCGTCGTGCTCGACCTCGCCGACCCCGAGGACCGGGAGCTCGCACGCCGGCTCGCCGGAAGGGCGGACGTGATGATCGAGTCGTTCCGCCCCGGGCTGATGACCACTTGGGGCCTCGACGGCGACGCCCTCCGCGCCACGAATCCCCGGCTCGTGTCGTGCTCCGTCACCGCCTTCGGCTCAGGGCAGCAGGCCGGCGAGCTGCCCGGCTACGACTTCCTGCTGCAGGCCATGGGCGGCCTGATGAGCGTCACGGGCGAGGCCGACGGGCGCCCGCTGAAGGTCGGCGCCGCGCTGATCGACCTCGTCTGCGGCCTGCTCGCCGTGGCCGGCATCCAGGCCTCCCTCGCGGAGCGTGAGCGCACCGGCCGCGGGCGCCACGTCGAGGTCTCGCTGATGGACTCGGCGCTGGCCGCGCTGCTCAACCAGGGCTCGGCCTGGGTCTCCGGCGGCGCCGTCCCGAGCCGTCGCGGCAACCGCCACCCCAGCATCGTGCCCTACGAGACCTACGAGGCGCAGGACCGCCCGTTCGCCGTCGCGGTCGGCAACGACCGGCTGTTCGCACGCCTGTGCGAAGCGGTCGGCCTCCCCGACCTTCCGCGGGACGACCGCTTCGCCACCAACACCGCTCGCGTCGCGAACGTCGACGCCCTCGCCGAAGCGCTCGAGGCCGTCTTCCGCACCCGGCCGGCCGACCACTGGCTCACGGCCCTGCGCACCGCCGGCGTCCCCGCCGGGCCGATCAACCGCGTCGACGAGGCATTCGCGCTCGCTGCAGAGCTCGGCCTGGAGCCGACCGACGACCGCCACGGCGTCCCCCTCATCACGCCGCCGCTGCGCCTCGACGGCGAGCGGCCGCCGATCCGGCGCCCACCGCCGCGGCTCGACGAGCACGGCGAGGAGATCAGGCGGTGGCTTCGCTCCGCGCCGCCATCTGCTGGCGGATGACCTTCGGCAGCATGAAGCGCACGTCCTCGCGCATGACCTCGAAGGTCTGAACGTCCTCGGTCCCGCGGGCGCGGAAGAACGCGACCAGCCGCTCGACGAGCTCCTCGGGCGCGCTGGCCCCAGAGGAGATGCCGACCACGCGAGCGCCCTCGAGCCACTCCTCGCGTACCTGGCCCCCGTTGTCGATCAGGTGGGCCTCGGCGCCGCAGTCGCGCGCCACGTCGACCAGCCGCTGCGAGTTCGAGGAGTTCTTTGAGCCGATCACGAGCACGAGGTCGCAGTCGGCGGCCATCTGCTTGACGGCGGTCTGGCGGTTCGTGGTCGCGTAGCAGATGTCGTCCGTGCGCGGACCGGTGATATTCGGGAACCGCTCGCGCAGGCGGTTGATGATCGAGCGCGTCTCGTCGACCGACAGGGTGGTCTGGGAGATGTACGCGAGCCGGTTGGGATCCGGGACCTCGAGCGCGTCCACGTCGTCCTCGCTCTGCACGAGCACGATGTGATCCGGCGCCTCGCCGGTCGTGCCCTCGACCTCCTCGTGCCCGGCGTGGCCGATCAGCACGATCGTGTGGCCCTCGCCCGCGAACTTGACCGCCTCGCGGTGGACTTTGGTGACCAGCGGGCACGTCGCGTCGATCGTCTGCAGGCCGCGGCGCTCGGCGTCAGCGTGGACGGCGGGCGACACGCCGTGGGCCGAGAAGACGGTGACCGCGCCCTCCGGGATCGTGTCGTCGAGCTCGTCGACGAACACCGCGCCGCGCTCGCGCAGGCTCTCGACCACGTGCTTGTTGTGGACGATCTCCTTGCGCACGTAGACCGGCGGCCCGTGCAGCTCGAGGGCGCGCTCGACGGTCTGCACGGCACGGTCGACGCCCGCGCAGTAGCCGCGCGGAGCAGCGAGCAGCAGCTTCTCCGGAGTCACGGCTCCCAGTCTAGGAGCAGCTGGACGACCGTCTCCCCCGCCCGGTCGAGCGAGCGCGCCGACACGGCCGACATGTCGTCGCACCGCTTGTGCCAGCAGGGGAACGTGAAGTCGATGAGGTCAATGGCGGGGACGCCGCGGCGGGTGAATGGCGTGTGGTCGTCCTGCACCGTGGCGGTCGTCTCGTCCGGGAACGTCGCGCCGGCGCCCACCTTGCGCGCCGCGGCCCGCAGGCGCGCCCACAGCTCGATGTCCGACCCCGACTCGCGCGGGATCCGCATCTGCCCCTTCTCGGCCACGAAGTCGAGCAGGATCACGGCCTGGGTGCGCCGCGCCAGCCGGCGCGCGTAGTGGCGCGAGCCCCGCAGGCCACTCGCGTAGAAGGCGCGCCGGTCGTTCGGGCTCTCCTCGCCGTCGAACAGCACGAGGCGGATCGGCGGCGCGCCCGCCGGGCGGTCGGCCCGGCGCAGCGCGCGGGCGATCTCGAGCACGGCCGCGGTGCCGCCGGCGCCGTCGTTGGCGCCCACGAACCCAGGCAGCTTCTTCGTGTCGTAGTGCGCGGCGACGACGATCGGCTTCCCGCTGCCGCCGATCGAGCCGATCACGTTGCGCAGCCCGCCGGGCACGCGCTGGTAGCGGCCGTTGGGCACGTTCGCCCTGAGCCAGCGGGCCAGCCGGCGCGACGCCTCCGAGCCGGCCGTTCGCGGCCCCCGCTCGACCTGGCTGCGGAGGTCGGCGAACGCCCGGTCGGCATCGAACCGGTCGACGCGCGCCGCCGACGACGCGGTCTCCCCGTCCCCCGACCCCAGGCAGCCGCCGATCGCGAGGGCGACGAGCCCGAGGACGACCGCTCTAGTCATTGGAGGTGACCGCCTCGAGCAGGTCCGCGAAGCGCTCGCGGGCAGCCGCGCGGCGGGTGGGCAGGTGCTCGGTGGGAACGTCGCCGGGCGGCGCCGAGTAACCGCGCAGGATCTGCCGCGCGGCGCTCTGGCGATGCACCTCGTCCGGCCCGTCGTAGACCCGCGCGGCGCGCGCGAAGCGGTACATCTGCTCCAGCGGCAGGTCGGTCGAATAGCCGAGCGCGCCGTGCGCCTGCAGCGCCCGGTCGACTACGTCGTGCAGCACGCGGGCGCCATAGAACTTGATCAGCGCGATCTCCTGCCGCGCTGCGGACGGCCCCTCGGCGTCCATCTTCCACGCGGCTTGCAGCGTCATCAGCCGTGCCGCCTGCATCTCGGCCGCCGAGTCCGCGATCCAGTTCTGCACCGTCTGCTTGTCGGCCAGCAGCGAGCCGTGCGCGTAGCGCGACTGCGCGCGCTCGCACAGCATGTCGAACGCCCGCCGCGACACCCCGAGCCAGCGCATGCAGTGGTGGATGCGGCCGGGGCCGAGACGCTGCTGGGCGATCAGGAAGCCGGCGCCGCGCGGGCCGAGCATCGCCTCCGGCCCGACGCGGACGTCCTCGTAGACGATCTCGGCGTGGCCGCCGTACGCGCCGAAGCGCTCGTACGGGTGCTCCATCGTCGGCACGTCGCGCAGGATCCGCACGCCGGGCGTGTCGACCGGGACGATGAACATCGACGCCCGCTGGTAGCGCTGGGCGTCGGGGTCGGTGACCGCCATCACGATCAGGAAGTCGGCCACGGAGGCGTTGGTGGTGAACCACTTGCGGCCGCTGATCACCCATCCGTCCGAGTCCTCGACCGCGCGGGTGCGGAGCAGCGTCGGATCGCTGCCCGCGCTGTCGGGCTCGGTCATCGAGAACGCCGACCTCAGATCGCCGGCCAGCAGCGGATGCAGGTACTGCTCCTTCTGGTCCTCGGTCCCGGCCACCGCCAGGATCTCCGAGTTGCCGGAGTCGGGCGCCTGGTTGCCGAACGCGACCGGCGCGAACGGGCTCGAGCCGAGGATCTCGTGCATGAGCCCGAGCTTGACCTGACCGAAGCCCTGGCCGCCCAGCTCGGGCGGCAGGTGGGCGGCCCACAGTCCGCGCTCGCGGACGCGCTCCCGCAACGGAGCGAGCGCGCGCTCGAAGCCGTCCGGACTGAGCTCCTCGGCGATCGCCTCGAGCGGCCAGATCTCCTCGCGCACGAGGTCGCGCATCCAGTCCAGCTGCGCCTGGAACTCCGGCTCGGTCGAGAAGTCCCACCCCATCGGCCCCTGTGATGATGGCATTCGTGCCGTTCCTGGTCGCCGCTGTCGCCGTCGCCGCCGGCGCGACCCTCCAGTCGGCCACGGGCTTCGGGTTCTCGCTGGTGGCCGCGCCGCTCGTGTTCGCCGCCGTCGGCCCTGAGAAGGCGGTCGGCCTGCTCACGGTGCTCGGCGCCCAGGTGAGCGTGATGACGCTCGCCACCGAGGGCCGGCGACCCCAGCCGGCGACCCGCGAGTGCGTGCTGGTGCTGGCCGCCGCCGTCCCGGGAGCGCTCGCCGGGGTCGCCGTGCTGCGGGCGCTCGACGTCGTCGCCCTGCAGGTCGCCGTCAGCCTCGGCGTCGTCGCCACGCTCGCCGTGCGGCGGCTCGCCGCCGGGAACCTGCCCCTGTGGGCAGGCGTGCCGGCCGGCTTCGCTGCGGGGGCGCTGACCACCTCGACCACGACCTCCGGGCCGCCGCTGCTGGTCTTCCTCCTCGGCCGCCGGCTGACGCCGGAGCAGATGCGCGACACGCTTCCCGTCTGCTTCCTCGGGCTCAGCTGCCTCGGCGGGCTCGCCCTGTGGGCGACCGGGACAACCGACGCGATCCCCGAGCTGTGGCAGGTCGCCGTGCTCGTCCCGGTCGTCGCCGCCGGCCAGCTGCTCGGCCGGCGGCTGTTCGCCCAGCTCGCCGCGAGCGGCCGCTACGAGCCGGTGATCACCGCCGTGCTGCTCGCCTCGGTGTTCGGCGGGCTCGCCGGCGCGGCTCTGTAGGCTTGCCGCGACCGGTACGGAGAGAGAGGGAGCATGGCCCAGGCGCACGGCGATCGGCTCACCGCGGTGGACGCAGCGTTCCTCGCGCAGGAAGGGCCGATCTCGCACATGCACATTGGCGCCGTGATGGTCTTCGAGGGGCCGCCACCGGCCTTCGACGAGTTCGCCGACCACGTGCGCAGCCGGCTGCACCTCGTGCCGCGCTACCGGCAGAGGCTCGCGGTCCCGCCGCTGGAGACCGGCCGGCCGCTGTGGGTCGACGACCCGAACTTCAACCTCGAGTACCACCTGCGCCACACCGCGCTCCCCTCGCCGGGCTCGGAGGAGCAGCTGCGCGCGCTCGCCGCCCGCATCCACTCGCAGCAGCTCGACCGCACGAAGCCGCTGTGGGAGGTGTGGCTCGTCCAGGGCCTGCAGGACAACCGCTTCGCGCTGATCTCCAAGACCCACCACGCGCTCGTCGACGGCGTCGCCGGCGTGGACCTGGTCACCGTGCTGTTCGACGTCGAGCCGGTGCCGACCGCGCTGCCGTACGAGGGCGAGCCGTGGGTGCCTCAGCCCGAGCCGAGCGCGGTGGCGCTCGCCGCGCGGGGCGTGAAGGGGCTGGCACGCCTGCCGCTCTCCGTCGCCGGCCGGGCGCTGAGCGCGGCCGGCCACCCGACCGACTCGCTGCGCTCGGCACGGGAGGCGGTCGAGGGTGTCGCCGAGGTGGCGTGGGCGGGGCTGAACCCGGCGCCGGCCACACCGCTCAACGTCCCTATCGGGCCGCACCGGCGACTGGTGATGATCCGCAGCGAGCTCGAGGACTTCAAGCGCATCAAGAACGCCTTCGGCGGCACGGTCAACGACGTGGTGCTGACCGTCGTGGCCGGCGGACTGCGCCGCTGGCTCATCTCCCGCGGCGCGCGCGTGGAGGGCCTCGAGCTGCGGGCGCTCGTGCCGGTCTCGATCCGCGCGGCTGACGAGCACGGCCACATGGGCAACCGGCTGGCCGCCATGCGCGGCCCGCTGCCCGTCTACGTCGACGACCCGGTCGCCCGGCTGCAGGTCGTGCGCCAGGCGATGGACGGCCTCAAGGAGTCAAAGCAGGCGGTGGGCGCCGAGGTGCTGGCCGGCGTCCAGAACCTCGCGCCGCCGACGATCCTCGCCCAGGCGTCGCGGATCAACTTCTCGACGCGCCTGTTCAACCTGCTGGTGACGAACGTGCCGGGGCCGCAGTTCCCGCTCTACGCGCTCGGCCGCGAGCTGCTCGACCTGTTCCCGGTCGCCTTCCTGCCGCGCGACCACGCGCTGGCGGTGGCGATCATGTCCTACAACGGCGGGATGGACTTCGGCCTGCTCGGCGACTACGACGCGATGCCGGACCTCGAGGCCGTCGGCAGGATGATCGAGGAGGCGCGGGACGAGCTGCTCGACGAGGCGGCCAAGCGGTCAGCCGCCGGCAACGGCGCCGGCTCTAGTAGCCGAGGGCGAACTTCGCGTCCTCGGACATCTTCTCGGGCGTCCACGGAGGCGTGAAGACCATTGTCGGCACGACCTCCTCGACGCCGGGGAGCTCGCCGATGAACTCCCGCATCTGCTCGGAGACCTGCGGCCCGATCGGGCACGCGGGGGTGGTCAGCGTGAACGTGACGTTCACGGTGCTGCCGTCGATCTCGACCCCGTAGACGAGGCCGAGCTCGACGAAGTCGAGCCCGAGCTCGGGATCGATGACGTTGGTGAGCGCCTCGAGGACGTCGTCTTCGTCGACCATCGGTCCCATTGTATTGGCCGGGCTCTGTACTAACCGATCGGTTTGTATTACCGTGCCGCGGATCGTTCAGTTCGACGGCCAGTTGGCGATCCTGCGGATCGCGGGGGACGAGGATCGGAACACGTGCGGCTGCCGGCGGCAGCCGCTGTCGTCGGCGCTGACGGCGGCGCGCGACGTGATCGTCGACCTCTCGGAGCTGCGCTTCGCAGACTCGTCGCTGATGGTCGACCTCGCGTGTCTGGCGCAGCGTCTGCGCGCGCAGGGCCGGACGTTGTGGCTCAACGGCGCGCAGCCCGACATCCGCCGGCTGATCGAGGCTGTCGGCCTGCACCGGCAGCCGGCCGTGCGGCTGGACGACGCGCTGCCCGCCCTGCGCTGAGGCGCGGGCCCTAACGTGTAGGGCACCCCATGCGCTTCCCGCTCGTCCTGCTCTTCGTGGTCGTGCCGATCGCGGAGCTGTACGTGATCATCCAGGTGGGCGAGGCGATCGGGGTGTGGTGGACGATTGCGATCCTGATCGCCGATTCGATCCTGGGCTCGATCCTCATGCGCGCCCAGGGACGCTCGACGTGGCGGCGCTTCAACGAGGCGGTCCGGGCCGGGCGCGTGCCGGCGCGCGAGGTGGTCGACGGCTCGCTGGTCATCTTCGGCGGCGCGCTGCTGCTCACGCCGGGGTTCCTCACCGACATCCTCGGGCTCGTGCTGCTCTTCCCTCCCACGCGCGCGATCGTGCGAGCGCTCCTCGTGCGCCGCTTCGCGCACCGCCTCGTCGCCTCGGCGACCACCGTGCGGCAGCCGCCGCGCGGCCGGCCGGGTGACGTCGAAGGGACGGCGATCGACGTCGAGCCGCGCAGGGACGCGCCCTGATCCGGGCGGTCGTCTCGGACTTCGGCGGGGTGCTGACGACCCCGCTGCTCGCCGCGTTCGATCGCGTGCAGGAGGATCTCGACGTTCCGCTCGAGGCGTACCGGCCGGCGATGAGGCGTGCGCTCGAGATCGACGGCGTACACCCGCTGTTCGCGCTCGAGCGCGGCGAGATCACTGAGGAGGAGTTCCTGCGGCGGCTCGGGCGCGGCCTCGAGCAGACGCTCGGCCGCGAAGTCTCGCTGCACGGGTTCGGCGACCGGCTGATGGAGGCGATGCAGCCCAACGAGGCGCTGCTCGACCTCTATCGGGAGCTGCGCCGGGAGCGCGGCCTGCGCTTCGCGCTGTGCACGAACAACGTGCGCGAGTGGGAGTCGCGGTGGCGCGCCATGCTCCCGATTGACGAGCTGTTCGAGGTCGTCGTCGACTCGGCCTTCGTGGGCACTCGCAAGCCGGAGCCTGAGATCTACGCGATCACGCTCGAGCGGCTCGGGCTCCCCGCGGATGCCTGCGCGTTCGTCGACGACCTCGAGGTCAACGTCGCGGCTGCCCGCGAGGCGGGGATGCACGGCGTGCTGTTCCGCGACACGGCCCAGGCGGCCGCCGAGCTGCGCTCGCTTCTCCCTTAGCTCTCCGCGGCGCCGCTCCCGCGGCTAGTTCTCGCCGCCGAGCCGATCCCAGCAGTAGAGCTCGATGCACTCGGCCGCCAGCTCCGCCGCCCGCTCCGGCGAGAGCCACGGCAGCACCATGTCGAGCGCCTGGTCCTCGGCGAAGCCGGCGTTGAACGCGTCCTCCCCGCGCAGTCCGGCAGCGATCTTCAGCGCCTCCCGGCGGTTGTCGCCGAGTGAGCTGAACGCGCCGACGAGGAAGTCCTTGTTGGCGACCGGCGTGCCGACCTCCATCGACGCGTGCCACGCGGCCAGCATCGACAGGTCGTCATCGTCGAGGTCGGCGACCGCCTTCGCATAGTGCGAGGCGAGCTCCTCCTCGGGGATCTCGTCGACCCACGCGCGCACGAGCTCGCACAGCAGCTGGCGACGGGCCTCCCGGCCGACGGTCTCGGCGATCACGCGGATGGCATCCCGCGGCTCGATGAAACACAGTGGCATGACGCGCCCCAAGGTACGCCGCACGCCGGACAGACCGCCGGTTCACACCCACCGACCGCTCACACGACATCCACCGACCCGCCCAGGGAGCCCGGGCGGCGCCGCACGCCGAGGCGTCTCACAGCCGGGGCGGTTGGTCCCGGACCCGCGTCCGCTGGTTGATTGAATGGCCGGGTGAGGGGGCGGTATGAGTCGCGCTATCTGCGGGCGGTCGACCCGGCGCGGCCGCGCGCGGCATGGATCCGTCATACGACCCACCAGGCGCCGGGCGGGTCGCCGGCGGGCGCGCTCTGGTGCACGGTCTGGGACGCCGAGGCCGGCCCGCCGTACGCGGCCAAGCAGCCGGTGCCGTTCGCGGGGCCGCCGCCGGCGCCGCTGCGTGGCCGGGCGGAGGCGCTCGACCGCGTCGCCGCGTGGGATCTCGAGGTGGCGGGCGACCCCGCGGCGCTCCGCCACCTGCCGCGCGAGTGGATGTACCGCGCGCCGCTCCCGCGGACGAAGCTCGAGAGCCCGCGGCCCGACGCGGTGTTCACCGGCTGGCTCGAGGCCGGCGGCCGGCGGGCCGAGGTGGCGGGATGGCGCGGCATGGTCGGGCACAACTGGGGCACCGAGCACGCCGAGCGGTGGGTGTGGCTCCACGCCGTCGGGTTCGACGAGGCGCCGGAGGCCTGGCTCGACGTGGCGCTCGGCCGAGTGCTGGTGGGCGGCGCCCTGACACCGTGGGTCGCCAACGGCGCGCTGACGCTGGACGGCGAGCGCCATCGCCTCGGCGGCCTCGGCCGCGTGCGCGGCACGCGCGTGAACGCCCGCCCGGGCGCGTTCGAGGCGCAGATCGCGGGCCCCGGCGTGAGCATCCATGTCGCTGTCAGCGCGCCGCTCGACCAGACCGTCGCGTTCGTATACGCCGACCCGAACGGCGGCGAGCACCACGCCCTCAACTGCTCCATCGCCGAGGTGCGACTCCGCGTCACCCGCCGCGCGCTGCCCGATCTCGAGCTTGCGAGCGCGTTCGGGGGCGCGTACGAGCTCGGGATACGAGAGACGGACCACGGCGTTCCCGTGCAGCCGTTCCCCGATCCGTGAGTCCGTGACCGCTCCTCGGGACGAACATCCGCCGGGTAGGGAGGCGGCGGCTCGCGGCGTCCCGGTCTCCGCCGGCGCGGGCGGCCGCGCCGGCGAACGGCGGCCGGGTAGGGCGGCGGTGGCTCCGGCGCGCGAGCTCTCCGCCGGCGCGGGCCGCCGCGCCGGCGAACGGCGGCCGGGTAGGGCGCCGAGGGTCGGTTGGGCTGCTCGTGGTCGCTATTCGATCATCAGCAGCCCCAGGCCGCCGCTTGGGGCTGCTGAGTGTCGGTGTGCGGTACTCAGCAGCCCCGGGCCAGCCGCCCGGCCGGCTCCCTCACCCTCCTTACCCAGCCGCCGTTGACGTTGGCCGAGCCCCGCCGCGCGGCCCGCGCCCACCCGCCCTACCCAGCCGCCGTTGACGCCGGGCGCCGAGGGCGCTCTCTCGGGAGTGTCAGGGGGTGATGGCGTCGAGTGCTCGGTCGACGTCGTGCTCGCTCGTGCTGAGGTGGAACGAGAAGCGGGTGCGGCCGTCTCGCTCGGTGGCCATCACGCCGGCCGACCGGAGCCGCTCTCCCGCGGCCGCATCGAGCGCGACGGAGACGATCGCGGAATCGCCGGGCGGCAGACCGAGGCCCGAGCGGAAGCGGTTGGCGAGGCCGACGTCGTGCCCGTGGACGGCGTCGATCCCGACGTCTTCGAGCAGCGCGAGCGCCGGCGCGGCGCCGACCCAGCTGAGCCAGGCCGGGGATACGTCAAAGCGCCGGGCGTTCGCAGCCAGCCGCAGCGGGGCGCCGTAGTTGGTCTCGGTCGGGTCGTCGCCCGCGTACCAGCCCGCCAGATGCGGCTGGAGGCGCTCGGCGGCCTCCGGGCGGAGTGCGAAGAACGCCGTCCCCCGCGGGTTCATCAGCCACTTGTAGCCGCTGCAGGCCACGAAGTCGAAGCGGCTCGCGTCGACCGGCAGCCAGCCGGCGGCCTGGGTCGCGTCGACGTACGTCGCCACGCCATGGGCAGCCGCCGCGGCCGAGGTCGCGCCGAGGTCCGCGAGCCGGCCGTCAGAGGACTGCACCGCACTCACCGCCACCAACGCACACGAACCGTCGATCGCCTCCGCCACCGCGGCCAGCGGCACGAGCCGGACATCCAACCCCGGATGCGCGAGGAACGGCCACAGCACCGACGTGAAGTCCTCCTGAGCGCACACCACTCGGGCCCCGCGCCCCAGCGAGAGCGCCACCATCGCCGCGAAGGCCGACGACTGCGAGCCGACCGCGACATCGTCCTCCCCCACCCCGACCAGCCGGGCGAAGCTCGCACGCGCGGCGCCCACGGACTCGTCCCAGCCCCAGAACCCCGTCCGCCCGTGGCGCCACTCGTCGGCGGCAGCCACAAACGCCTCATACGCCGGGCGCGGCGGCAGCCCGTACGAGGCGGTGTTGAGATAGACCGTCTCCGGCGAGAACAGGCGGCGGGCCTCGTCGACGGCCGTCACAGGACGGCCAGCGTCCGGCGTTCGAGCGCTCCCACGAACAGGGCGGACGCGAACTCGGTCGCGCCGTCGACGTCGGGCGGCGTCCGCTCCGCCAGTCGCGCGCCCAGCTCCAGACCCACGGCGATCATCGCGTGGGCGCAGTACTCGACGTCTACGGGCGGGAGATGACCCGCCTCGATCGCCGCCTGCAGGTCCTCGGCGAGCTCCGCCGTCCCCGCCGGGAGGACGGCGTCTCCGAAGCGGTCACGCACGGTTTCGAGATTGCTGCGCATGAACGCGAACCGCGCCGGATCCTCGACGATGTACGCGAAGAACGCCCGGTAGCCGCTCTCGACGAAGTCCTCCGCCGTGTGGGCGCTGCGACGGGCGGCGCGCACGCGGCGGCGCGCCTCCACCCCCGTCTCCTCCACGAGCGCGCGGAAGACCGCGTCCTTGTCCGGGAAGTAGTTGTAGAACGTGCCGGAGGCGAGGTCGGTGCGGCGCACGATGTCGCGCACGCTCGCCGCGCCGTAGCCCAGCTCGGCGAACACCTCGCGTGCGGCCGCGAGGATCGCGCCGCGGTTGGCGGCCTTCGTGCGCTCCCGCCGCCCGCTCATGTCAGGGCCACCGCACGCGGAGGCACCGGCAGGCCACGACCGCGAGCGCGCGCCGCGCCCCGGCGCCGCTCGGCCGCCAGGTCGGCAAGGTAGTCGTCGAAGTCGACCTGCATCGTGTGCCGCCGCGAAGCCACGTAGCGCTTGAACATCCGCGCGCGCTCCCGCTCCATGTCGGCTCGCAGCTCGCGCGCCGGCGGGAGCGCGTAGCGGCCGGCCAGGTAATCGGCCACCCACTCGCCCTGCGCCGCGGCCAGCGGCATGATCGCGCCCAGCGGCTGCAGCAGCCCGACGAAGAACACGTTCCCGTGCTCCGGATGGAAGACGCGCCGGAACAGCGGCAGGTCGTTGCCCGGAGCGGCGATCAGCGACTCGTCGAAGAACGGGAAGCGCACGTTGTAGCCCGTGCAGTAGATGACGAGGTCGGTCTCGACCTCGCTGCCGTCGGCGAACACCACCGTGCGAGCCGTGAGCCGCGCGATGTTCGGCTTCGGCCTGATCTCCCCGTGCGCGATGCGGGAGAGCACGTCGTCGGAGATCGTCGGATGGGCCTCGAGCACCCCGTGCTCCGGCTTCGGCAGGCCGTAACGCTCGAGGTCCCCGACAGCGACCCGCAGCACGCTCTGGGCCATCCGCTGGCGGATCGCGAACGGCACGCCCGCCCGCGTGAAGTACTGGTCGGCGGGCCGCCCGAACACGTACTTGGGCACGATCCACGCTCCCCGCCGTGCGGCGAGGTAGGTGGCGGCGGCCGAGAAGCTCGACTCGACCGCGATGTCCATCGCCGAGTTCCCCATCCCCAGCACGACCACGCGCCGGTCGCGGAAGAAGGCCGGGTCCTCGCCGGTGAACTCGTGGGCGTGGAGCTGGCGACCCTCGAAGGCGTCGGCGCCCGGGAATGCGGGCTCCGGCCAGCGGGCGTCCCAATGGTGGCCGTTGGCGACGATCAGCGCGTCGTAGCGGCGGACGTCCCCGTCGTCGAGGGCGATCTCCCACGTGCCGTCGTCCGTCAACGCGGCGCGCTCGACTCCCGTCTCGAACGAGATCCGGTCGCGGAAGCCGAAATGGTCGACGTACGCGTCGAAGTAGGCCGCGATCTGCGTGTGGTGCGGGAAGTCGGGATACGACGCGGGCATCGGGAAGCCGGGGAAGTGCATCCGGTCGCGCGAGGTGTTGATGTGCAGCGACCGGTACGCCGCCGACATCCCGTTCCGGTTCTTGAACACCCAGTTGCCGCCGACGCGATCGGACTTCTCGAAGCAGTGGAAGTCGAACCCCTGCTCGTGCAGCGCCTTGGCGGCGGCGATCCCCGACGACCCGGCGCCGATCACGCCCACTCTGGGCAGCCGGCTCATCGGCAGCAGGCTGGCAAAAGATGACGCAGGCGTCAAGTTTGACCGGGCGCCAGGATGCGGCCATGGATCCGGAGGCGGCCGAGGTGAAGGCGTCGGGGGGTGTGGTTTGGCGGCGTGGCGACCGCGGGCTCGAGGTGGCGCTCGTGCACCGGCCGCGGTACGACGACTGGTCGTTCCCCAAGGGCAAGCTGGACGCCGGCGAGTCGTGGGAGGAGGCGGCGCTCCGCGAGGTCGAGGAGGAGGTCGGCCTGAGATGCCGCCTCGGACACGAGCTCCCGCCGACGGCGTACCGCGACAACAAGGGCCGCGCGAAAGTCGTGCGCTACTGGATGATGGAGCCGCTCGACGGTGAGTTCGCGCCCTCCCACGAGGTCGACGAGGTCCGCTGGCTGCCGGCGAGCCAGGCCGCCGACCTGCTCACGTACGAGCACGACCGCGAGCTGCTGCGCGAGGTGACCGGATGAACCGCGAGCGCTTCCCGGCCCTGCACGACGGCTGGGCCCGGCTCGACGGCCCCGCAGGCACCCAGATGGTCGACGACGCGATCGAAGCGATGGCGGACTTCATGCGCTCCGGCCACAACGCCAACCACGGCGGCCTGTTCGAGGCCGCAGAGCGCACGGACGAGCTCGTCGCCCAGACCCGCACGAGCGTCGGCACGCTGCTGGGCGGCGACCCCACCGGCGTCGCCTTCGGGCCGAGCATGACCGCACTCACAATGCGCCTCGCGGCGGCGGCCGGGCGTGAGCTGAACACGGGTGACGAGATCGTGTGCACGCGCCTGGACCACGACGCCAACGTCGCCCCCTGGCTGCTCGCCGCCGCCCGCGCGCAGGCCACCGTGCGCTTCGCCGAGCCCGAGCCGGAGACGCTCGAGCTCCCCGCGGCCAACGTCGAGGCCGTCCTTACGGACCGCACCCGCTGGGTGGCGGTCACCGCCGCCTCCAACGCCGTCGGCACCGTGCCCGACCTCCCGGGCATCGTCGCGGCGGCCCACGCGGCCGGCGCCCGCGTGTACGTCGATGCCGTCCACGCCGCCCCGCACCGCCGGCTGGACGTCGACGCGCTCGACTGCGACGCCCTCGCCTGCTCGGCCTACAAGTGGTTCGGGCCCCACGTCGGCATCCTCTGGGCCCGCCCCGAGCTGCTCGCGAGCCTCGACCCCGACAAGGTGCGGCCCTCCACAGACGCGGTCCCCGACCGCTGGGAGCTCGGCACGCTGCCCTTCGAGTCGCTGGCCGGGGTGCGCGCCGCCGCCGACTACGTGCTGTCCGCCGACTGGGACGCCGTCCGCGCCCACGAGGATGCCCTCCTCGCCGCGGCGCTCGACGGCCTCGACGGCATGTCCCACGTGCAACTGCACGGTGCCGCCCGCGACCGCGCGCCCACCCTGATGTTCAACGTCACGGGCCGCACCCCCGAGCAGGTCGCGGCCTCCCTGGCCGCCCGGCGGATCGCGGTCTGGCACGGCAACTACTACGCATGGGAGCTCGAGCGCCACCTCGGCCTCGAGCCGCACGGCACGATCCGCGCCGGCTTCGTGCACTACAACGACGCCGCCGACGCCGAGCGC
Organism: Solirubrobacteraceae bacterium; assembly: GCA_036257565.1. GTDB lineage: Bacteria > Actinomycetota > Thermoleophilia > Solirubrobacterales > Solirubrobacteraceae > DASSUW01. The sequence continues at coordinate 103,905 of DATAFH010000111.1, forward strand.
CTTCTCGCGGCCGTGGCGGACCTCGCATAGGGGTCCGCCGGGGCCGCCCCGCGAAGGACGGGGCGGCCCGGCAGGCGTTACGGCAGCAGCGAGTCGAGCAGCGAGTCGTCCGTCTCGTGCAGGTCGCGGCTGGGCACGTCGACCTGGTAGACGTCGAGCCCGCGCACGAGGTCGGTCGTGTAGACGACGTTCGTCTTCGTCCGCTTGGCGACGCCGTGATTGTCGCGCTGGGGCACCCAGTACGCGTCCCAGACCTCGGTCCCGCCGCCGGTCACGTAAGCGTGCTGCTTGAGGTCACGGGCGTTGCGCACGTCGATGAAGCGCAGCCCCTGCTGGTAGTAGCCCTGGGCGATGATCCCGCTCTGGTGGTAGTCGAACCAGTGGGCGGAGCAGAAGCCGCCGATCGGCGTCGACGCGCCGTCGCCGAACTTGACCGGGTTGATGATGTCCAGCGGCGCGATCGTCCCCGACCCGGTCGTGCTCGGGACGTGCCAGGTCTGGAACGTGCCCGCCCGGTCGCACAGCAGCTCGTCGCCGTCATTGAAGTAGTCCTCCTCGGTGACGAGCAGCACGTTGCCGCGACCGACGTTGGGCGCCGCGCCCGCCCGGAAGCGATCGGCGTTCGGGCGCTGAGAGTTGTGGTGGATGAAGTCGTTCCACGGGGTCTGGGTGCCGTGCGCGTCGGTCGTGTTGAGCGGGCGGGGCGCCGTCGGGGTCGAGACGTCGAAGCCCGCCGCGCCGCCCGAGCCGGTGTGCCAGCCGATGCCCGCAGCGTCGAAGTCCCAGTAGTGGCCCGCACCGGTGGAGAAGACCGAGTTCGGCGAGGCGGCCGCCGACGCCGCCGTGCCCACCTCGGCCGGCCGGTCGAGGTCGCGCAGATCGATGATCGAGAACCGCCCGTTGTCGCCTGCGCTGTAGGCGTACGAGCACGCTGCGGTCACGCACTGGAGCGTGTGGGTCGAGGTCGTGGCGGGCGTGCGCGACCGGATGCGCGGGTCGGCCGGGTCGGTGACGTCCACGACGATCACCTCACCGCCGCCGACCCGGCCGCGCTGCACGCCGCCGGTCCCCGCGGAAACGTTGTAGAGGTCGTTGCCGACGAGCACGAACCGCTCGAGCGAGCCGTCCGCCCGGCGCCGCTCGCCGTAGCTCATCGCCTCGTTCTCGAACACGAGGTTGGCCAGCGTGCCGGTGAGCCGCGGCCGCAGCGGGTCGCTGGTGTCGAACACGCTGATGCTGTCGAGGCTCGACGTGTAGAAGAAGTTGCCCGTGCGGGCGAACTCGCCCGAGATGCCCTGCGTCTCGGGGAAGTTGCCGACCAAGCGGACGTTCGGGCTCATGACGAGCGGGACGTTCGTGCCGGCGGTTGAGATGCCGCGCTTGGGCCGGTCGTCGCGCGGGTCGTGCGCGGACGCGGCCGTCGGCAGGGCGACGACGAGGAGGCTCGCGAGCGCGAGCAGGCAGCGGATTGTCAACGCTTCCCCCTGGAAGACGAATCGATTGCTCGCGCTGGTACCCCGGTTTCCGGGGTCTAACGCCTAGATCCGTCGGTCCGTCCGGGATCCGTCAACCCGCCGCCACGCGAGCGGCGGATGAAGTACATGATCAGCGTCGCGAAGACGAGCGACACGAACCAGCCCGCGCCGTAGTAGCGGCCGCCGGTGATGACGTAGACGACGATGCCGCCGACGAACGACCCGGCGATGCCGACCAGCATCGTCTGGAAGAGCGACAGCGGATCCTTGCCGGGCAGCGCGAGCCGTGCGAACGCGCCGACGATGAGTCCGAAGACGGCGAGCGAGATCAGGTAGGCGAGCCAGCTCAAGCTGCTGACGATACCGGCAGCGCGGCCAGGTACCGGTCGACCATGCGGGCGCACTGGCGCCCCTCATTGATCGCCCACACGATCAGCGACTGGCCGCGCCGGGCGTCGCCCGCCGCGAACACGCCCTCGGCCGACGTCGCGTACGCGCCCGCGCGGGCGTTCCCGCGCGCGTCCTTCTCGACGCCCAGCGCGTCGAGCAGCGGCCCCTCGGGCGACAGGAAGCCCATCGCCAGCAGCACGAGGCCGGCCGGGTGGCTCTCCTCGGTGCCCGGGATCGCCTCGAACGGCGGGCGGCCGATGTTCTTGACCCAGTGGATCTCCTCCACGCGCCCGTTCGAGCCGGTGAGCTTGGTGGTGGAGATGGCGAAGTCCTGCTCGCCGCCCTCCTTGATCGCGTAGGAGCGGCGCAGCTTGACGGGCCACAGCGGCCACGGCGTGAGCTCGTCCGGGCGGGAGGCGGGCGGCTCGGCCAGCAGCTCGATCTGCGTCACCGACGCGGCGCCTTCGCGGTGCGAGTTGCCCACGCAGTCCGCTCCCGTGTCGCCGCCCCCGATCACGATCACGTGCTTGCCGGCGGCAGTGATGGTCTTCGGCTGAGACTGGTTTCGCCTGCCAGGCAGTCGCAAGCTCCCGCCTTCGGCGACGTTACGTTCCGCCACCCACCGGTTCCGCCCGTAGAGGTACTCCATCGCGAAGTGCACGCCGTCGAGCTCGCGGCCGGGGACCGGCAGGTCGCGCGGCACGCGGGAGCCCGTCGCGATCACCACCGCGTCGCAGGCCGCGCGCAGCTCGCCCGGGTCGAGGTCGGCGCCCACGTCGACCCCGTACTCGAAGCGCACGCCCTCCGCCTCGAGCTGGGCGAGGCGCCGCTCGATGACCCACTTCTCGATCTTGAAGTCGGGCACGCCGAAGCGCACGAGGCCGCCGCCGGCCTCGTCCCGCTCGTACACGGTGACCGTGTGGCCGGCGCGGCGCAGCTGCTGGGCGGCGGCGAGGCCGGCCGGGCCGGCGCCGATCACCGCGACGGTGCGGCCCGTCTCCAGGGCCGGCGGCCGCGGCACGACCCAGCCCTCGTCCCACGCGCGGTTGATGATCGCCACCTCGATCTGCTTGATCGAGACCGCGTCGCCCTCCCGGATCTCGAGCACGCAGGCCGCCTCGCAGGGAGCGGGGCACAGCCGCCCGGTGAACTCCGGGAAGTTGTTCGTGGCGTGCAGCTGGTCGATCGCCTCGCGCCAGCGATCGCGGTACACGAGGTCGTTCCAGTCCGGGATCAGGTTGCCGAGCGGGCAGCCGTTGTGGCAGAACGGGACGCCGCACTCCATGCAGCGGGCGCCCTGGTCGCGCAGCTCGCCGTCGGGAAGGCTCTCGACGAACTCGCGGTAGTCCCCGGTCCGCACCGCCGGGTCGCGCTCGGGCGGCGCGACGCGCTCGACCTCGAGGAAGCCGCCGATCTTGCCCATCAGCCGACCTGCTCCGTCGCCATGAAGCCCTCGCCGCCCGTGGACTCCGCGTCCTCGAACGAGTGCTCCTCCGCCTCGGCGAGCTCGGCCAGCGCGCGCTTGTAGTCGTGCGGCATGACCTTCACGAAGCGCGGCAGCACCTGCGCCCACTCGCGCAGGACGCGCGCGGCGACCGGCGACTGCGTGCGCAGGTGGTGCTCCTCGATCAGCTCGTGGAGCTCGATCGCGTCGGCCTCCCCGATCTCGTCGAAGCCGATCAGCCCCATGTTGCACCGCGACGCGAACGTCCCGTCCTCGTCGAGCACGTAGGCGATCCCGCCGCTCATGCCGGCCGCGAAGTTGCGGCCCGTGCGCCCGAGGATCACCGCCCGGCCGCCGGTCATGTACTCGCAGCCATGGTCGCCTACGCCCTCGACCACCGCCGTGGCACCCGAGTTGCGGACCGCGAAGCGCTCGCCGGCCAGGCCGCGGAAGAACGCCTTGCCCGCCGTCGCGCCGTAGAGCACGGTGTTGCCGATCACGACGTTCTCCTCGGCGCGGAACGTCACGCCGTCCGGCGGGCGCACGGAGAGCACCCCGCCGGAGAGGCCCTTGCCGGTGTAGTCGTTGGCGTCGCCCACCAGGCTCAGCTCGACGCCCGGCGCCAGCCAGGCGCCGAACGACTGGCCGGCCGAGCCGCGCAGAGTGAAGCGCACGGTCTCGGGCGGCAGGCCCTCGAAGCCGTGGACCTTGGTCACCGCGCTCGAGAGCAGCCCGCCGACCGTGCGGTTGACGTTGCGGATCGGGAAGTCGCCGGTGACCGGGCGCCGGTGGTCGATCGCGTCCTTGGCCGCCTCGATGAGCTTCCAGTCGAGCGCCCCCGGGAGCGGGGAGTCCTGTGGCCGGCAGCGGCGCAGCGCGGTGCCGAGCGGCACGTCGGGCGCCTGCAGCACATTCGTGAGGTCCACGCCGCGGGCCTTCCAGTGGTCGATCGCGTCGTCGGCCTGCAACAGGTCGACGCGGCCGATCAGGTCGTCGAAGCGCCGCACGCCCAGCCGCCGCATCAGCTCGCGCGCCTCCTCGGCGACGAAGAAGAAGAAGTTGACGACGTGCTCGGGCGTGCCCTGGAAGCGCCGCCGCAGCTCGGGGTCCTGCGTCGCGACGCCCACCGGGCACGTGTTCAGGTGGCAGGCGCGCATCATCACGCAGCCGGTGGCGATCAGCGGCGCGGTGGCGAAGCCCATCTCGTCGGCGCCGAGCAGCGCGGCGACCACGACGTCGCGCCCCGTCTTGAGCTGCCCGTCGGTCTGCACCCAGATGCGGGAGCGCAGATCGTTGAGCACGAGCGTCTGCTGCGTCTCGGCGAGCCCGATCTCCCATGGCACGCCGGCCGACTGGATCGACGACAGCGGCGACGCGCCGGTGCCGCCGTCGAAGCCCGAGATCAGCACGTGGTCGGCGTTCGCCTTGGCCACGCCGGCGGCGACCGTGCCGACGCCCACCTCGGACACGAGCTTGACGCTCACGCGCGCGGACGGGTTCGAGCAGCGCAGGTCGTAGATCAGCTGCTTGAGGTCCTCGATCGAGTAGATGTCGTGGTGCGGGGGCGGCGAGATGAGGCCCACGCCGGGGGTCGTGAAGCGGATCGAGCCGATGTAGCGGTCGACCTTGTGGCCGGGCAGCTGGCCGCCCTCCCCGGGCTTGGCGCCCTGGGCCATCTTGATCTGAAGCTCGTCCGAGTTGACGAGGTAGTTGATGTTCACGCCGAAGCGGCCCGAGGCCACCTGCTTGATGGCCGAGCGCCGCGAGTCGCCGTTCGGGTCGGGCGTGTAGCGGACGGGGTCCTCTCCGCCCTCGCCGGTGTTCGAGCGCCCGCCGAGGCGGTTCATGGCGATCGCGAGCGTCTCGTGCGCCTCGCGCGAGAGCGAGCCGAGCGACATCGCGCCGGTCGAGAAACGCCTGACGATCTCCTTCGCCGGTTCGACCTCCTCGAGCGGCAGCCACTCCTCCTCGGGCAGCTCGCGGAAGCGCAGGAGGCCGCGCAGCGTCGCCCGCCGCGCGGCGTCGTCGTTGATGAGCTGGGAGTACTGCTCGTAGGTCTGCGCGCCCCCGTGGCGGACCGCGTGCTGCAGCAGCGAGATCGTCTCCGGGTTCCACATGTGGTGCTCGCCGTCACGGCGCCACGCGTAGATCCCGCCCACCGGGAGGATGTCCTGGTGGGCGAGCGGATAGGCCCGCGCGTGCTTGTCGAGCGTCTCGCGCGCCAGCACGTCGCCCGCCACGCCCTCGATGCGCGACGCCGTGCCGGTGAAGCAGCGGTCGATCACCTCGCGGGCGAGGCCCACCGCCTCGAAGATCTGCGCCCCGTTGTAGGACTGGACGGTCGAGATCCCCATCTTCGAGATCGTCTTCAGCAGTCCCTTGGCGATGCCCTTGACGACGTTCCGCTCCGCCGTCTCGACGTCGTCGATGTCGTGCACCTTGCCCGCGCGCACCAGGTCGCCGAGCGTCTCGAACATGAGGTACGGGTTGATCGCGCTCGCCCCGTAGCCGATCAGCGTGGCGAAGTGGTGGACCTCGCGCGGCTCGCCCGACTCGAGCACGAGGCCGGCCTGGAGGCGTGTGGCCTCGCGCACGAGATGGTGGTGCACGCCGCCGACCGCCATCAGCGACGGCATGGCCGCGCGCTCCGGCCCGACGGCGCGGTCGGACAGGATGAGCACGTTCACGCCCTCGGCCAGGGCGGCGTCGGCCTCGGCGCAGATGCGGTCGAGCGCCGCCTCCATGCCGGCCGGGCCCTCGGGCACCGGCCAGGTGATGTCGAGCGTGCGGGCGCGGAAGACCTCTGAGTCGACCTGCCGCAGCTTCTCGAGCTCCGCGTTGCGCAGGATCGGCGTGGCCATCGCGAGCTGGCGCGAGTGCTCGGGCGTCTCGTCGAGCAGGTTGCGCTCGGAGCCGACGCCGGTCGAGACGCTCATCACGATCGCCTCGCGGATCGGGTCGATCGGCGGGTTCGTGACCTGCGCGAACAGCTGCTTGAAGTAGGAGAACAGCGGCGGGTGGTTGTCGCTGAGCACGGCGAGCGAGAGGTCGTTGCCCATCGAGCCGATCGGCTCCTCGGCCCGCGCCGCGGTCGGCGCCAGGAGCACCTTGAGGTCCTCCTGCGTGTAGCCGAACGCGAACTGCAAGGGCCGCAGGTCCTCGGGCCGCGCGTACAGCGGCTCGCGCTCGGGCAGGTCGGACAGGTGCACGATGCCCTGCTCGAACCACTCGCCGTACGGCTGTCGGGTCGCGACCTCGCGCTTGACCTCGCCGTCCTCGACGATCCGCCCGCGCTCGAGGTCGACGAGGAAGAGCTTGCCCGGCTGCAGGCGCCCCTTGCGCAGGACGTTCTCGGGCGCCTCGTCGATCACGCCGGTCTCGGAGCCGAGGACGACCCAGCCGTCCTTGGTCTCGAGCCAGCGGCCGGGGCGCAGCCCGTTGCGGTCGAGCGTCGCGCCGATGACGCGGCCGTCGGTGAACGCCACCGCCGCCGGGCCGTCCCACGGCTCCATCAAGCACGAGTGGAACGCGTAGAAGCCGCGCAGGTACTCGGGCAGGTCCTCGCGGTCCTGGAACGCCTCCGGGATCATCATCATCACGGCGTGCGGCAGGCTGCGGCCGGCGAGCGTGAGCAGCTCGAGCACGTTGTCGAAGGTCGCCGAGTCGGAGCCTCCGGGCCGCACGACCGGCAGGACCTTGTGCAGGTCGTCTCCGAACAGATCGGACGCGAGCTGCGACTCGCGGGCGCGCATCCAGTTGACGTTGCCGCGCAGCGTGTTGATCTCGCCGTTGTGGGCGATCATCCGGTACGGGTGCGCGAGCTCCCAGCTCGGGAACGTGTTCGTCGAGAAGCGCGAGTGGACGAGCGCGAGGGCCGACTTCGTGCGGGGGTCCTGCAGGTCGGGGTAGTAGCCGAGGACCTGCGGGGACGTGAGCATCCCCTTGTACACGAGCGTCCGCGAGGAGAAGGACGGGATCACGAGCTCCGGCCCGGCGGCGATCTCGGCCACCCGGCGGATCACGTACAGCTTGCGCTCGAAGGCGTCCTGGTCGGCGGCCAGCGCGCCCTCGGCGGCGACGATCAGGTGCTTGATGTACGGCGCGTAGAAGTTGGCGGTGATGCCGACGTAGTCCTTGTCGACGGGGATGTCGCGCCAGCCGACCACGCGCTGGCCCTCGTCGCGCACCGTCCGCTCGAGCAGCGCCTCGAGCTCCGCGCGCCGGGCGTCGTCCTTCGGGAGGAAGCACACGCACACGCCGTAGGCGCCCGGCGGCGGCAGGTCCTCGTCGAGCACCGCGCGCATGAACGCGTCGGGCATCTGCAGCAGGATTCCCGCACCGTCGCCGGTGTTCGGGTCTGCACCGGCCGCCCCGCGGTGCTCGAGGTTCTCCAGCGCCACGACCGCGCGCCGGACCGTCTCGTGCGTCGGCTTGCCGTCGAGCCGCGCGACGAAGGCGACGCCGCAGGCATCGTGCTCGTAGCTTGGGTCGTAAAGGCCAACCGGCTGGGTCGGCCTCGGCATGCGTGACATGGCGTGCTCCCGAGTGATGGCCCGGCCGGGCACTGGAGGCGGAAGCGGAAAGGTAGCAGCGGGACGGGCGGCGTTATGACGCGTCGCGAGCGAACGTTGCGCCGTCTGCAGCGATCACGCACTTGAGTAGCAGCCTTGGCGCAAAGATCTTGCGCGAGCCCGCAGTATCTTGGCGAGATGAGCGCCTCCGGAGCCGCCTTCGCGACGCTGCTCGCTCTGCTGCTCGCGGGACCCGCCGCCGGCCAGGCCCCGCCACCGGACGAGCGCGAGGCCGCGCAGGCGTTCGCCGACGCCGCCAAGC
>DATAFH010000112.1:0-2954 GCA_036257565.1 Solirubrobacteraceae bacterium
CCTCGTGGCGCATCCGCGCGAGCTCGAGGTGGGTCTTTCGCGGCGCCGGCAGCCGGCGCTCGGAGTCGAGCAGCGAGTCCGCGTACAGCCTGTAGCCGCTGTCGGTCGGCACCCGCCCGGCGGACGTGTGGGGGTGGGTGAGGAAGCCGGCGTGCTCGAGCGCGGCCAACTCGGAGCGCACGGTCGACGGGCTCCACTCCAGCTCGTCGCGCGCCGCGAGCACGCGCGAGCCAACCGGCCGGCCGGACTCGAGGTAGGAGTCGACGACCAGCTCGAGGATGCGCCCCTGGCGCTCCGTCAAGGCGGCAAGTTCGCGAGCGAACTTGCCGGTGGTCTCGGGTCCCATGGGACCGATTGTAGGAACCGGGGCGGGGGTCGCCTCAGTCGAACTCGAGCACGGCTTCCGCGTTGCGGATGATCTTGTTGTCGCCCTGGGCGGCGCCGGTGTCGGTGACGACCCGGCCGTCGTCCGCCTCGCGCACGGTCGCGGTGACCACGATCTCCTGCTCGGGCATCCCCATGCCCCGGAACTGGACCGAGAGGCTTCGCAGCGCGCGGGGATCGCCGCCCGCCGCGTCGGTGTGAGCGCGGGCGACTTGCGCCATCGAGTACAGGCCGTGGAGGATGTTCCCCGGCAGCCCGACCGCCTTCGCGAACTCGGGATCGATGTGGATCGGGTTGAAGTCCCCCGAGGCGCCGGCGTAGCGGTGCGGGAGGTACTTGTCCGGCGTCACCCGGAGCTCGGGGAGCGCCTCCCCCTGCTTCAACTCGGCCATGCGCGCAACTGCAAGTTCTGGACCGTGTTACCCATCGAAGCGTGGGATTCTAGGTGCTCCCAGCCTCGCGCCGGGCCCACGTCCAGGGATGCGTCCGTATCGACCCCACCTGCTTCTCGCCGCGCTCACCGCGGCGCTCGCGCTTGCCGCCGGCCCGGCTCGCGCGGCGACGCCGCTCGACGGCAACGGGATGTGGATCTGGTACGTCAGCGCCTCGGGAGGCAGCGCGGAGGCGATCGCGAGCAAGGCGGACCGTCGCAACATCGACGTCGTGATGATCAAGAGCGCCGACGCGGGCGACTACTGGGAGCAGTTCTCGCCGGCGCTCGTCGACGAGCTCCACGACGCCGGGCTGAGCGTGTGCGCGTGGCAGTTCGTGTACGGATCCTCGCCGCGCGCGGAGGCGCGCCGAGGCGCGGACGCGGTTCGCAACGGCGCCGACTGCCTGCTGATCGACGCCGAGGGTCACTACGAAGGCCGCTACCGGGCGGCCGAGCTCTACATCGAGGTGCTCCGCGACAAGGTCGGCGCCGACTACCCGGTGGCGCTCGCGAGCTTCCCGTACGTCGACTACCACCCCTCGTTTCCGTACTCGGAGTTCCTCGACGAGGGCGCGGCGCAGCTCAACGTCCCGCAGATGTACTGGAAGGCGATCGGGACCTCGGTCCGCAAGGTGTACGAGCACACGTACGAGGTCAACGCGCCGTACGAGCGCCCGATCTTCCCCCTCGGCCAGACGTGGCAGGATCCCGGCCGCAAGGCCGTGATCAGGTTCAGGCGCTACGCGCGGCGATACGAGGCGGACGGCGTCAGCTGGTGGTCGTGGCAGGAGACGAAGGGCAAGGAGTGGCGCTGGGTCGGCAAGCCCCTGAAGCGCAGGCGCGCGCATCGCGCCCGCTCCGGCGGCGTCCGCCGCTATGCGCCGCTGCGGCGCGGCGATCGCGGCGACCTGGTCGTGTGGGCGCAGCGGCACCTCGCAGCGCACGGCGAGTCGGTGGACGTCGACGGTGAGTACGACGCCGAGACCGTCGCCGCCGTGCGGGGCTTCCAGGCGGCGAAGGGGCTCGCGACCGACGGCTCGATCGACGACCGGACGTGGCGCGCGCTTCTCGCCCGGGCGCCGCAGGACGTCGAGTGGTCCCGACGCCGGGGGCCGGCGTCGGCGGCGGACTCGGCCGCGCTCAGCGCCCTTCGGCTCGAGCTGCCGCTTACGCCCGGCCGCCCGTGAGCCCGGCTACCCGCGGACGATGTTCGTCCACCTGCCCTTGACGGTCTGCTCGCCGTCCTGGTTCGTCGACGCCGACTCGAACTCGTAGAACGTCATACCGTTGCGCTCGCGCAGGTCGGCGAGCGTGGCGGTCGTGGTGACGAGGTCGCCGGCGCACACCGGCTCGCCCCACTCGAACACCTGCCCGCCGTGGACCATCGCCGCGAGGTTGATCCCCACCTCGGGGTCGATCACAGCGGGGCCGACCGCGGGAGCGCTGTACACGACGCAGAACATCGGCGGCGCGACGACGCCGCGGAACCCGGCGTCCCGCGCCGCGTCGGGGTCGTGGTGGATCGGGTTCGTCTCGCCGACGGCGTTCGCGTACTCGCGAATCTTCTCGCGGCCGACCTCGTACTCGACGGCCGGCCACTGCTTGCCGATCAGGTCGGTGTTCGCCCCCACGCCGGCGCAGTCTATTGAGGCAGGGTCGGGCCGGCCTCAGTAAACCGCCGGCGCATCACGTAGGTGATCCCGAACAGCAGCGCCGACACCCCGAGCCCGGCGACGAGCGCGATCAACCCCAGCGGCAGCACGCTCATGAACCCGTCGAAGAGGTCGTCGCCGAACACGATCGCGGGCTCGTTCCGGCCCTTGGCGGTGGGCCCCGCCGCGACGTCGTACTCCCCGCCCTCCGGGATGTCGAACTCGCCGATCGACACACGGGTTCCGAACCCGCCCGAGACCTCGTTCGAGAACCCGCCGGGATCGAGCTTCACGGCCCGGCCGCCGTCGGAGGGCCGCAAGTCGAGCCTGATGTCGGCCGGCGGGCGAAGGTTCTCGTTCTCGCCGAGGTCGACGTTCTCCTGGAAGTACACGGTGACGTCGCCCGCGGGCAGGTCGAGCGTCTCCCGCCCCGGCATCGGCACCGTGCCGTAGCGGTCGCTGGCGGTGAACCCGCGCACGGCCCC
>DATAFH010000113.1:0-8087 GCA_036257565.1 Solirubrobacteraceae bacterium
CGGACGATCCCCGCAGCCTTCGGGATCTTCGGGCACGGGAACGCCTGCGGGCTCGGTGAGGCGCTCTCGGCGCACATCGACGAGCTGCCGTTCCTCGCTCCCAAGCACGAGCAGGCGATGGTCCACACGGCGCTCGGCTACGCCAAGGCCACGCGGCGTCTGGCCACGCTCGCGTGCACGGCATCGATCGGGCCGGGGGCGACGAACCTCGTGACGGGCGCGGCGACGGCGACCACCAACCGCCTCCCGGTGCTGCTGCTGCCGGGCGACACCTTCGCCTCACGCCTGCAGGGCCCGGTGCTCCAGCAGCTGCAGCATCCCGCCAGCGCCGACTGGACGGTCAACGACACGCTCCGTCCCGTGAGCCGGTTCTTCGACCGGATCTCGAGGCCGGAGCAACTGCTCGACGCGCTGCCTGCGGCCATGCGCGTGCTGATCGACCCCGCGGACACCGGAGCGGTGACCGTGTGCCTGCACCAGGACGTGCAGGGCGAGCCGTGGGACTTCCCGGAGACGTTCTTCGCGCCGCGCGTGTGGCGGATCGATCGGCGGCCGCCCGACGAGCGCCGCCTCCTCGGGGCGGCCGACGTCCTGCGAGATGCGTGCGCTCCACTGGCGATCGTGGGCGGGGGCGTCCGCTACTCGGGGGCCGAAGAGGCGCTCACGCAGCTCGCCGACCGGCACGGCGTTCCGGTCGCCGAGACATCGGCCGCGAAGGGCACCGCCCGCGCGGAGCTCGCGCTGGGCGGCATCGGCGTCAACGGCAGCGGGGCCGCGAACGCCATCGCGGCGGAGGCCGACGTGATCCTGTGCGCCGGCACGCGCTTGAGCGACTTCACGACCGGGTCGCGCTCGCTGTTCGCCGAGGGCGCCCGGTTCATCGGGCTCAACGTGGCTGCCGCCGACGCGCATCACCTGGGTGCGCTTCCGTTGGTCGCCGATGCGCGCGCAGGGCTCACCGCGCTCGACCGCGCGCTCGGGGACTGGGTGACGACGGCCGCGTACCGCGGGCGCGTGCGGTCCGCGCGCGGTGAGTGGCACGCACGCGTCGAACGCGACCTCGAGCCGCGCCCGGGCGAGCGGATGAGCCAGGGTCAGGCGCTGGAGACGGTCAACGGCGCGGCGCGTGCGGGCGACTGGGTCGTGGCGGCCGCTGGAAGTCCGCCCGGCGACCTGCTCACGCTGTGGGACGCGCCCGAGGGCAGCTTCGCGCATCTCGAGTTCGCGTTCTCGTGCATGGGGCACGAGATCCCCGCCGCGCTCGGCATCCGGATGGCCGAAGGCGCTGGCGGTGAGATTCTCGTCGTCGTCGGCGACGGGACGTACCTGATGGCGCCGACCGAGCTCGTGACCGCCGCCCGGCACGGCCTCAAGGTGACGGTCGTGCTGCTCGTGAACGGCGGATACCAGTCGATCCACGCGCTCCAGCGCACCACCCTCGGCACCGGCTTCGGCACCGAGTTCGACGGCGAGGCGGTGGACTACGCGGCCAATGCGCGGAGCCTGGGCTGCGCCGTCTGGGAGGCGGACACGCCGCAGGAGCTGAGCGCGGCGCTTGACAACGCTCGGGCGCAGGATCGTCCCGCGGTCGTCGCGTGCCGGGTCGAGCCCCATCGCATGCTGCTCGGCTCGGATGCGTGGTGGGAGCTCGGCGTGCCGCTCGTCTCCGACAGCCCGGCGGCGGTCGCGCTCGCGGCCACCCACCGGGAGGGCGCCGCGCGCCAACGCTTCCACGGATGACTCGTCTCGACCACGCTCGCAACGCCTACGAGGCGATGGCGCCGTTCTATGACGATTTCACGGCGGACCACCGCTACGAGGAGTGGACGAGGACGATCGAGTCGCTCGCACACGATGCCGGGCTACGAGGTCGGCGGCTGCTCGACGTCGCGTGCGGGACCGGCAAGAGCTTCCTGCCGTTCCTCGAGCGCGGTTACGAGGTCACCGCCTGCGACATCTCGCCGGCGATGGCGTCGGCGGCGCGCGCCAAGGCGCGTGGCCGTGCGCGGGTCTCGGTCCAGGACATGCGGCAGCTGCCGTCTCTCGGGACGTTCGACCTGATCTGCTGCCTCGACGACGCCGTCAACTATCTGCACTCGGCGCGCGAGGTCTGTGCCGCATTCGCCGCGATGGCGCGCAATCTCGCGCCGGCGGGCGTCATGGTCTTCGACGCGAACACGTTGCTCGCCTACCGCACGTTCTTCGCCACGCTGAGCGTGATCCAGCGCGAGGGGCAGGTGCTCATCTGGGACGGTGCGACGCCGCCCGACCTGTCCGCCGGCGGGCTCGCACGGGCGACGCTCGAGGCGTACACCGCCGCGGAGGAGGGGTGGGCCCGAACGCGCTCGCGGCACGTGCAGCGTCACCATCCCGAGGCGCACGTGCGTACGTGGCTGGCGGCGGCGGGACTCGAGCCCGTCGCTGTGCACGGACTGCAGCAGGACGGCTCGCTCTCCGTGGCCGTCGACGAGCTCGTCGACACCAAGGCGCTGTATGTCGTGCGACGCGATCAGGCCCAGAGGCCCGGAACCGGTGAGCCGGCCGCCGGCACGGCCGCCGTGGCCTGACGGGCGAGCTCGTCGGCGTGGCGTTCCCCTTCCTCGGCGACGCGTTCGAGGAAGCGGCCCACGACCTCGCGCTCCGCGGCCGACAGCTCGGCGCTCGCCGCGTCGATCGACGCCACCAGCGGAGCCAGCTTCGCGCCCGCGCGATGCTCGATGCCAGGCGTGAGCCGCAGGAGGCTGCTCCTGCGGTCGACCGGGTGCGGCTCACGCACGATGCAGCCCTCGCGCTCGAGCCGCTGCACCAACGCCGTCGAGCCGCCGGAGGTCATCTGCAGCAGCGACCCGAGCCGGCTCGCCGTCAGCCGCCCGGCGACCGCCAAATACTGGATCGCGAGGACGTCCGCATCGGCGAGGCCCAGCAGGCGTGCAAGCGCCGAGCGCTGCCGTGCCGCGGCGAGGTCCTTGCGATTGAGCGCGTGCCGGATGGGCTCTGACATGAACAGTGGTTCTCACTGCTTTGACGGAATGGCCCAAAGGATAGGGACGCGAGCGGCAGGACGCTCATGGCCGGCACGCCGCCGGAAGCTCCACGACGAGCCGCGGGTCGGGGACGGCGAGCTCGCCCGGCACCGGGTTGGTCTTGCACCAGGCGACCTTGAAGGTGGCGAAGTCGATCACAGCGCGGAACGGGTAGGTGAGCGAGCCGGCCTGGTTCCTGTCCGTCTCGACGATCGCGCGGACGATCGTGTCGCAGTCGAACACGCCGCGGCGGACCGCGAGGTCGCCGATCTCGGGCGGCGTGCCCGCCTTGGGCTGACATGACGTCGGGCCTGTCACGTTCCGCAGCTCGCCCGCGCGAGCGCGGGCGCGTGCGTCGGCCGTGATCCGCTGCTCGACCTCGGCGACGAGCCCTTCGCGTGCGGCGCGGCGTTCTGCGGCGCTGCCGCCGGGCGGCGGACGCAGTGCGGCGAGGGAGACGACGGTGGCGCGCTGGGATTCGATCGCCCGGCGTGCGGCGGCGTCGCGACGCGCGTTCTCGGCGGCACGGTCGCGAGCGTCTGCCTGCTGCTTGGACTCGTCGATCTGGGGGGCGACGAGGACGGCGATCGCGACCCCGACGGCCACGAGGCCCGCCACGACGCCGAGCAGGGCCCGCACGGGCACCGGCGGCACCTCGACATCGCGTGGCGGCGTCCAGATCCGCAGCCACGCCCCCACCGTCTCCAACGCCGACGCTCGTTGCCGCTGCTTCTCACCGGTTACCGGCATGTGGTGGTGAGAATACGATGCCACACCGCTTGCTGTCCAGTCATCCGGCTACCGTCAGCGCCAGACGAAAAGCGCCCCGGCGGCGACGGCAATCGCCCCGGGGCCGGCACGGAAGGAGCACTTCCATGCACGACCAACGTACCGTCGACGATGTGCCGCCGGAATCCACGGTGTGGGGCCTCGGCGTTTGCGATGCCCTCCGCGTTCAGCTCGCGCCGGTGCAGCTGTCCTGGCTCATCGACGAGCTCGAGGAGCTGCGCGGCCCGCTCGAGGAGCAGCTGCAACGGGTGCCCGCGGGAGCCGATCGCGAAGCCCTCATGATCGAGCTGGCGGTGCTGCGCCGTCTGCGGGCCCAGGTGCCGGCGGCGGATGGCGACACGGGCGCCGTCCTCTGCGGGCCGGCCGAGACGGTCGCCACGCTCGTGCGGGGCGCGCTCCGCAACAGCGTCGCTGCGCTCGCGGAGCTCGTCCACGGACCACTGCGCAGCGACTCGGTCACACGCGAGGAGCTGCGGCGCACCGCCGCGGCGGCGGCCGCGTGGGCGACGACCTACCTCGACCGCCAGGCGATCGAGGGATACGCGTTCGACCCCTCGTGACCGTCAGGCCGCCAGGCGGTGGTGACGGGCCGCCGCCTGCGGCGTCAGCAGGATGAGGTGGCAGTGGCGGTTGTTGAGGACCTCCGCGCGCAGCCGCCGGCCGCCGAGCGTGAGCGCGGCGGGCACCGGGCCGGACGTCCGGCGCGCTGCCTCGGCGGCTTCGGTCAGCGACGGGGCGACGACGTGCCGAAGGCGATCGGCGAGGTGCCCGAACCGCGCGGCGAACGCGCGCGACTCGACGCTGCGCCACACCGGCAGGCGGCCGTGGGCGTCCGGCCAGCGCCCGGCGACGAGCAGGGCCAGCGGGTCGGCGTGGCGCTCGACGTAGTGGTGGGCGGCGGCGTGGCCCGACGCGCCGTAGGCGCCGGCGAGCGCCAGCGGGGTGCGTAGCGATCGCTCGCGCTGCGCCGCCTCCGCCGTGAACCGCGAGCCCTGGAAGATCAGCTCACCGGCGGCCAGGTTGGCCTCCTTCTCGATCCCGACGCCGAGGGCGCCGAACAGCTCGCCCGCGGTGTCGAGCCGCACGGCGGCGCGGTGCCACGGGCACAGCAGGTGGCCGATCTCGTGGGCTTCGGTGAAGCGCCGGCGCGCCGGCGACTGCGTGCGCTCGACAAACAGCGCCCGCTCCTCGAACCACAGCGCGCCGAGCACGAGCGCGCGCGGCGGCAGCTCGATCCGCTCGCGCACGCCGGCTGCCTCGGCGACCGCCTCGAGCGGCGTCGGCAGCGCGCCGTCGACGCCGGCCCGGTGCAGCGCGTCGGCGCACAGGCGCACGATCCGGTCGCGGGTGAAGCGCGGGACCGTCACCCCTCGCGCCGCCGTCTCAGCTCGGCCATGTACCGCAGGGCCTCCGCCTGCTCGTCCGGTGTCAGCCGGCCGAGCGCTCGCAGGGCGACCGTCATCCGCCCCCGCTCGCCGACCGAGGCCTCGCCGGCGGCCTCGTATCCGGCGAGGCCGAGCAGGCGTGCGAAGTCGAGCCCGTAGGTGACCGACAGGTCCCACAGGAGCGCCATCTCCGGCCGCGCGATGGTGCCCGTCTCGATCTGGGAGAGATGCGCGTTGCGGATCCCCGTACGCCGCTCGACCTCGCGCAGCGAGAGGCCCAGCGCATCGCGCGCCTCCCGCAGCACCTGGGCGAGCGGCGGAGGTTCGGCGGACGCGGGCACGGGTCGATGCTCCCAGTCCGGGCGGACACCTCGTGTGCTGTCCGACGGCGCCGCTAATTTGCTGAGCACGATGATCGCGGGCCGGGTGAGCATGAACCTCGACGAGCGGGCGTTCTGGCGGCGCTTCGGCCGCGTGGAGCACGAGCGGCTCGAGTTCAAGACCTCGGCCGGCAACCTGCGCGAGGTGATCCCGGCCATGGCCATGACGGCCGGCGGGCAGGTGGTGCTCGGGGTGAGCGACGAGCGGCGGATCGTCGGCTGCGCGCTGAGCCAGCGGGTGCTCGACGCGGTGATGCGCCGGGCGCAGGAGTCGGACGTCGACGTCCGCGTCCAGCCGCTGGTGGTGGGCCGGGTCGGCCTCACGCTGGTCACCGTCCCGCGCGTGACGGACCGGATCGTCACGACGTCGGACGGTCGGGTCCTGCGCCGCATCGGCAGCGACAACCTGCCGCTCACGGGCGAGCAGCTCGCGCGCTTCGTCCACGGGCGCCGGCGGCTGCGGCGGCGGGCCCGTGGGCTATTGGCGGTGGTCCTGCATGCCGCCCGTCCGGCTCGCGCCCGCCAGCAGCGCCGAACCGACCTCGAAGATCAGGGCGGCGGCCGCGACGATCATCACGTACGCCAGCAGGGGCGAGGCGGAGCGTGAGAGAACGAGCAGCGCGAGGGCGACCACGACCGGCAGCCAGTACCGCATCGAGCGCATCGAGCGCATCGAGCGCATCGTACGACTGTACTCGGTGTTGCACAGGTGGACCGAACCTCGAAGAAAGGCTGCGAGATGCGAGCGAGTCGAGTCGTGCCCGCCGGTGCCGTCCTGGTCTTCGCGCTGCTCGCGCCGCCGGCGGCGACGGCGGCCCAGAAGCCGGCCGTGACCACGGGCGGTGCGGCGAACGTCGCCCAGACGTCGGCGATCGTGAACGGCACGGTCAACCCGCGCGGCGCGGCGACCACGTACTACATGCAGTACGGCACGACGCGCGAGTACGGGGCTCGCACGCCGACCCGCTCGGCCGGCGCGGGGACGAACGGCAGGCGGATCGCCGAGCCGCTCGGCGCCCTGGCGCCCGCCACGACCTACCACTACCGGCTCGTCGCCCGGAACTCGCTGGGGGTAAGCCGCGGCGCCGACCGGACGTTCAAGACGCTGCGGCAGCCGCTCGGTGTCTCGCTCGCAGCCACGCCGAACCCGCTGTTCCCGGGTCGCGCCACGACGCTCAGCGGCGTGCTGAGCGGCACGGGCAACGCAAACCGCCACGTCGTCCTGCAGAGCAACCCGTACCCGTACACGCAGGGCTTCCGCAATGCCGCGGACGTCCACCTCACGAACGCGCTCGGGGGCTTCTCGTTCCCGATCCTGTCGGTGCCGGTCAACACGCAGTTCCGCGTGCTGATGCCGAACCGGCCGCAGGTCGTGAGCCCGATCGTCGTCGCCCAGGCGGCTGTGGCCGTCAGCGTCCACACGCGGGTCGACCGCAGCTCGCGCAGCGGCGTCATCCGCTTCGCAGGTTTCGTGCGCCCGGCAATCGACGGAAGCGCCGTGCTCGTCCAGAAGCTGCGCGGCGGCGTGTGGGTGACGATCGCGGACACGTTCGCGCGCAACATGCGAGGGAACCGCTCGCGCTACGTCAAGCGCGTGCGCCAGCGGCGCGGCGGGCGCTACCGGATCGTGGCCGCCGCGACCGGCCCATACTCGCCCGCGGCCTCCCGGTCGGTGCACAAGAGCGTGCGGCGCTAGGGTCTGACCAAGACGATCCGGCCCGTGGGCGTGGCGGGGTTCTTGGGCGGGCCCTAGCCGCTAGCGATCAGGGCGGCGATGGCCTCGTCGATCGGGACGTCGCCGCCCACGATCTCGAACGTGAGCCCGATCGTGCGGGGCTCGTGCAGGACCGCCGCCAGCATGGCCGCGACGTCCTCGCGCGGGATGTTGCCGTCGCCGGCGATGCGCACGCGTCCGGTCGCTGGATCGTCGGTCAGACCGCCCGGGCGCGCAATCGTGTAGTCGAGCCCGCTCGCGGCCAGGTCGGCGTCGGCGCGGCCCTTCGCCCGCAGGTAGACCGCGAACGTGTCGTCGCCGAGCGCGTGCGGGTCGGCGCCGCGGCTGCTGACGATCACGTAGCGGTCGACGCCCGCGGCCTTGGACGCCGCGATCAGCTTGACGGCGCCGCCGTAGTCCATCGTCTCCTTGCGCTCGGGCCCGCTGCCGGGGCCGGCGCCGGCGGCGAAGACGACCGCATCGGCACGCTCGATGGCGGCGGCCACATCATCGGTCGAGGCCGCCTCGAGGTCGCACACGACGGGCTCCCCGCCCGCCTCCCGCACGTCGTCGGCGTGCTCTGGGCGGCGGATCAGCGAGCGGACGTCGTCGCCTCGCTCACGCAGCATCGGCGCGAGGCGGAGCGCGATCTTGCCGTGCCCTCCCGCGATCGCGACGAGCATGCGCGGAGGGTACCGCCGGGGCGCCGCGCCAGGCGCGACGCCCCCGCGATCTCAACTAGCCGCGGACGGCCTGGCTCACGAGCTTGCCGGCGCGGAAGCGGTAGTACGTCCCG
>DATAFH010000114.1:0-39068 GCA_036257565.1 Solirubrobacteraceae bacterium
CAACGACGAGCTCGGCGGCGGCTCGCTGACGGCGCTGCCGATCATCGAGACGCAGGCCGGCGACGTGTCGGCCTACATCCCGACCAACGTGATCTCGATCACCGACGGGCAGATCTTCCTCGAGCCCGGCCTCTTCAACTCCGGCGTGCGCCCGGCCATCAACGTCGGCATCTCGGTGTCGCGCGTGGGCGGCAACGCGCAGATCACGCCGCTGCGGAAGGTGGCGGGCAAGCTGAAGATCGAGCTGTCGCAGTTCCGCGACCTCGAGGCCTTCGCCCAGTTCGGCTCGGACCTCGACCCGGAGACCCAGCGCACGCTGGCCCGCGGTGACCGGCTCGTGAAGTCGCTCAACCAGGGCGAGCGCTCGCCGCTGGCCGTCGAGGACCAGGTCGCGGTCGTCTACGCGGCCACGAACGGCTTCCTCGACCGCATCGAAGCCGACCGCGTGTCGGAGTTCAACCAGGGCCTGGTCGAGCGCGTGCACGCCGAGGTCTCCGACGCGCTCGCGAAGATCGCGGAGGGCGACTGGTCGGACGAGACGCAGAAGGCCCTTGACGACGCGATCTCCCAGTACGCGCAGGACTTCGGCTACGACCTCGACGAGGAGGGCCAGCCGCTCACCGACGAGCAGGCCATCCAGGAGGGTGGGCGCCGGCGCGACGAGGAGTCGGCCGAGGAAGAGCAGCGTGAGCCGGAGGCCGCGACGGCGTAGCCATGGCGCAGAAGGACGTCAAGAACCGCATCAGCTCGGTCAAGAACATCCAGAAGATCACGCGCGCGATGGAGATGGTCGCCGCCGCGCGGCTGCGGCGGGCCGAGCAGCGGATCGAGGCCCTGCGCCCGTACGCCTCGGCCATCCGGCGGATGACCCGCCAGGCGGCCGAGGCGGCCCAGAACGTGCCGAACCTGCCGATCCTCAACGAGCACGAGTCCGTGAGCACGGTCGGGCTGCTGCTCGTCACCGGCGACCGCGGCCTGGCCGGCGCGTTCAACTCGCAGATCGTGCGCGCGGGCATCCGGGCGGCGAGCGAGCACGAGTCCGAGGGGCACTCGCTGGCCTGGTACGCGTCAGGGCGCCGCGGGGTGTCCTCGCTCATGTTCCGCGGGCGCGAGGTGGCCGGCAGCTACACCGGGTTCACCGACCGGCCGGCGTACGGTGACGCGCGCGACATCGCGTCCGACCTGATCTCCGCCTACGTCGACGGCAAGGTCGACCGCGTGGAGATCATCTACAACCAGTACATCTCACCGCTCACCCAGAAGGTGACGCGCGAGACGTTGCTCCCGCTCCAGCAGGCCACGATCCTCGAGGACGACGAGGGTCTCGGCGGTCGCGCGAGCGGCGAGGAGTCCGAGCGCGACGACCACGCCAAGCAGGCGCTCGTCGAATACGAGCCCGACCCGGAGGACATCCTCCAGCGCCTGATCCCGGCGTACGTGGAGATCTCGCTGTACCGGGCGCTGCTCGAGTCCACCGCCTCCGAGCACGGCGCGCGCATGACCGCGATGCGCAACGCCTCGGAGAACGCCGGGGACATCATCAAGGACCTCACCCTGCAGATGAACCGCGAGCGCCAGGCGGAGATCACGCAGGAGATTCTGGAAGTCGTGTCCGGGGCCGAGGGGCTCCGGTAAGGAGACAAATTGGCTGCCCCCACTGAGACGCAGAGCACCGAGACTGATGGCAAGCGCAACGTCGGCCAGATCGAGGAGATCCAGGGCGTCGTCATCGAGGCCGTCTTCCCCGACGAGCTGCCCGAGATCTACTCGGCCATCCTCGTCAAGCGCGAGGCCGCCGAGAATCAGGACGAGAACATCAGCCCTGACCTTGTGTGCGAGGTGCAGCAGCACCTGGGCGACGACCGCGTGCGCGCCGTGGCCATGGATTCCACGGACGGCATCGCGCGCGGCGCCGAGGTGGTCGACACCGGCGGTCCGATCACCGTGCCGGTCGGCCGCGTGACGCTCGGCCGCATCTTCAACCTGCTCGGTGAGGCAATCGACGAGGGGGCCCCGATCGAGGTCGAGGAGCGCTGGCCGATCCACCGCCCGGCGCCCACCGTCGAGCAGCTTACGCCGACCGCCGAGATGTTCGAGACCGGCATCAAGGTCGTCGACCTGCTCGCGCCCTACGCCAAGGGCGGCAAGGTCGGCCTGTTCGGCGGCGCCGGCGTGGGCAAGACCGTGCTGATCCAGGAGCTGATCAACAACCTCGCGCAGGAGCACGGCGGCCTGTCCGCGTTCTGCGGCGTCGGCGAGCGCTCGCGCGAGGGCAACGACCTGTGGCTCGAGATGAGCGAGTCGGGCGTGATCGAGAAGACCATGCTCGTCTTCGGCCAGATGAACGAGCCGCCCGGCGCCCGCATGCGCGTCGCGCTGTCCGGCCTCACGATGGCGGAGTACTTCCGCGACGAGGAGGGGCAGGACGTGCTCCTCTTCATCGACAACATCTTCCGCTTCGTGCAGGCCGGCTCGGAGGTCTCCGCCCTGCTCGGCCGGATGCCGTCGCAGGTCGGGTACCAGCCGACGCTGGAGTCCGAGATGGGCCAGCTGCAGGAGCGGATCACGTCGACCCGTCAGGGCTCGGTCACGTCGATCCAGGCGATCTACGTGCCGGCCGACGACCTCACGGACCCGGCTCCGGCCTCGGTGTTCGCGCACCTCAACGCCACCACGACGCTGTCGCGCGCGATTTCCGAGAAGGGCATCTACCCGGCGGTCGACCCGCTCGACTCGACCTCGACCATCCTCAAGCCCGAGATCGTCGGCGAGGACCACTTCAACGTGGCGAACGAGGTCAAGCAGGTGCTGCAGCGCTACCGCGAGCTGCAGGACATCATCGCCATTCTCGGCATCGATGAGCTCTCGGACGAGGACAAGGTGCTCGTGCAGCGGGCCCGCCGGATCGAGCGCTTCCTCTCGCAGCCGTTCCACGTGGCGGAGGCGTTCACGGGCACGCCGGGCCAGTACGTGCCGATCACCGAGACCGTGCGCTCGTTCCGCGAGATCCTCGACGGCAAGCACGACGAGCTGCCGGAGTCCGCGTTCCTCCTCAAGGGCTCGATCGACGACGTGGTCGAGGCGTCCAAGGGCGACCGCTGATGGCGCGCACGCCGTTCCAGGTCGAGGTGCTCACCCCCGAGGGCGAGGTCTTCAACGACGAGGTGGAGATGGTCTCCACGCGCACGACGGTGGGGTCGATCGGCCTGCTGGCCAACCACCAGCCGCTGCTCGCCATGCTCGACCCGACCGAGCTGCGGCTCTACAAGTCGGAGTCAGACGTCGTGCGCTTCGCCCAGGGCGAGGGCTTCCTGCAGGTGGCGGGGACCCACGCCCTGGTGCTCGTCGACGAGGCGTTCGCGATCGAGGACCTGGACACGGGCGACCTGGGCTCGCGCCTCGAGCGCGCCGAGCAGGAGCTCTCGGGCGCCGAGGAGGGCACTGAGGAGCACCGCGCCGCCGCCCGCGACAAGCGGCGCTACGAGGCGTTTCTCAAGCTCGCCGGCGGCTAGACCAGCTCCCGCTCCTCCTCCGCGGTCGCCGGCGCACGGTCGCGGGCGCCGACGGCGATCAGCTCCCGGATGAACTCCAGCGCCGCCTCGTGCGTGCCCTCGGCGCGGCGCCGGCTCGCGTCCTTGACGGCGATCCGGCCGGCCAGCGTGCCCGCCGCGTCGTCGCCCAGCCGGCCGTCGGGCAGCAGCGGGCGCAGCGGCAGCAGCCGGCGCGGGCCGCGGCGGCGCGCTTCGTGGCGCGTCTGCGCCCAGCGCAGGCACATCCGCGCCCGCTCGGCCTGTACGCCCGCGACGTCGCGCGTGCCGACCACCTCGGACGCGAGCGGCAACAGGTCCTGTCGCCGCCGGTCGTCGATCCCGTCGTTGTAGGTCCGCATGAAGCCGGCGATCACCGGATCTACGCAGCGAGGGCGGTCGCTGAACGGCTCGCCGGCCAGCATGGAGGACAGCTCCATCACGCACGCGCCGTGGTCCGGATCGCGGTGCTTGCCCTGGGAGAGCCGTACGGTCTGGTGGGTCGCCTGGGTCATGGCAGCTCCTTCTGTGATGGCCTGCCTTCAGTGTCCCACGCGCCGCTACCCTGCTGCGCGTGGATGAACGGGTTCTGACCGAGCGCCTGGTCACCTACGATACGTCAACCGCTGAAGGCCTGCACGCCGCGGCGGGCTTCGTCAAGGGCTGGCTGGAGGCGCGCGACATCGACGTGGAGGCGCACCGCTTCGGCGACCTCCACGCGCTGACCGCCACGGTCGGAGGGGACGAGGGCGTCCCGTCCGTCGTCTTCCACGGCCACCTGGATGTCGTCCCCGGCCACGGCGAGCAGTTCCACGCGCGCACGGAGGGCGACCGGCTGTACGGCCGCGGCGCCTACGACATGAAGGGCGGGCTGGCGGCGATGATGTGCGCGGCGCACGACCTCTGCGACCAGCGGAACGTCCGCGTGCGGCTCGTGATCGTGCCCGACGAGGAGTCCGAGGACATCGAGCGCCGCTCGAGCGACGACCTCGTGCGCCGCGGCTACGTGGGCGACTTCGCGATCACCGGCGAGCCGACCAACCTCCACATCGGCATCCAGGCCAAGGGCGTGCTCGCCTGCCGGGTGCAGGTGCGGGGCCGCGCCGCCCACGGGTCGACGCCGTGGCTCGGCGACAACGCGATCGTGAAGGCGGTCGACGTCTTCCGCCGAATCGAGTCCATGCCGTTCTCGCGCGAGTCGTCCGAGATGTTCGACCGCCCGTCGATCAACCTCGGCCGCATCGTCGGGGGCGACGCGCCCAACAAGGTCCCCGACGCCTGCGTCATGGACATCGACATCCGCTACCTGCCCAACCAGGACCCCGGCGACATCCTCGAGGAGATCCGCGCGATCCCGGACCTCGACGTCAAGCGGACCTTCGTGTTCCCGCCCGCCCACGTGTCGCGCTCGAACCCGTATGTGCGCGCGTTGTGCGAGACGGTCGGGCCGGAGGGCGACGGCGCGTCGGTCTCCGTGGGCCGCGACGGCGCCTCCGACGCGGTGTCGTTCCTGCGCGCGGGGATCCCCGCGGTCGAGTTCGGGCCTGCCGGCGCCGGCCACCACGGCCCGGACGAGTGGGTGTCGATCCGCTCGCTCGCGCGCTACCGGCAGCTGCTCGTCTCCTACGCCGAGGCGCTTCCCGCCCGGCTCGCCGAGGGGGCCGCCCCGCTGCGCGCGGTCGAG
Source organism: Solirubrobacteraceae bacterium (assembly GCA_036257565.1). Classification (GTDB taxonomy): domain Bacteria; phylum Actinomycetota; class Thermoleophilia; order Solirubrobacterales; family Solirubrobacteraceae; genus DASSUW01. Next base: position 5,212 of record DATAFH010000114.1, read on the forward strand.
GGCGGCGCGGCGTGAAGGACAAGAGCGAGCGTCCGCCCCGCGTGGGCATGAAGATGGCGCTGCGCGCGCTGCTGGCGTGCGTGATCGTGACGGTGCTGACCGCCACGGCGGTCGCCACCGCCGTTTTGCGCGAGGTCGACGACATCCTCGAGCCGCTGCGGCTGCCCGGCCGCGCCGACATCGACGTCCCCGAGCTCGACAAGGCCGAGGCCGGCGGGCCGCGCACTTTCATGATCCTCGGCTCCGACAAGCGCAAGGGCGTCGACGCGGGCGCCGGCGCGCGGTCGGACACGATCCTGCTCGCGCGCGCGGACCCAGACAAGGACGCGATCGCGGTCATGTCGATCCCGCGCGACCTCAAGGTCGACATCCCCGGCCACGGCTCGGGCAAGATCAACGGCGCCTTCGAGCTCGGCGGGCGCAAGGGCGGCCCCCGGCTCACCGTGCGGACCGTCAAGAAGCTGTTCGAGGACGCCACGCGCAAGCCGTTCCCCATCACCAACGTGATGGTCATCGACTACGAGGCCTTCCAGGAGGCGGTCGACTACGTCAAGGGCGTCTACGTGGACATCGACCGCGACTACTTCAACGACAACTCGGGCGGCGAGAACTACGCGACGATCGACATCGATCCCGGCTACCAGAAGCTCCTGGGCCGGGACGCGCTCGACTATGTGCGCTACCGCCACGGGGACAACGACCTCGTCCGCGCCGCCCGCCAGCAGGACTTCCTGCGCCAGGCGAAGAACGCGGCAGGGGTGCGCAAGCTGCTCTCGCTCGGCGAGAGCCGCAAGCTCGTGCGGGTCTTCAGCCGCTACTTCCAGGTCGACAAGTCGCTGCGCTCGAACAAGCAGGTCTTCTCGATGCTGCGGCTCGTGCTCTTCCTCGCCCAGGAGAACCCGAAGATCAACGAGGTCCGCTTCCGCGTCCAGGAGGCGCGCAACCCGCAGGTCGACACGAACCTCTACGTCCGCGATTCCGACCTGCGCAAGATCCGCTCGGAGTTCATGAACGCCAAGGGGTCGGCCGAGCCGCGCGAGGGCTCCCGCGGGCCGACGGCGCAGGATCGCGAGTTCGCGAAGGTGCGCCGCAAGCGCAAGCGCAAGCCGGTGGCGGTCAAGGGGCTCGAGGACACGCGGCGCGAGGGCGAGGACCAGGCGGTGATCGCCGATCCCAGGCTCAAGTTCCCGTTCTACTTCCCGGCCGTGCGGGTGACGGGCTCGTCGTACGCGGGCACCGAGCCGCGGATCTACAAGATCCGCGACGAGCGGGGCAAGAAGCACCAGGCATACCGCATGGTTCTGCGGGCACCGGGCATCGGCGAGTACTACGGGGTCCAGGGCCTGACCTGGAAGGCGCCGCCGCTGCTCGACGACCCGGACCGGACGATCACGCACAAGGGCCGCCGCCTGCGGCTGTACTACGACGGCCGCGCGCTGCGGCTCGTCGCGTGGCGCACCAAGCGCGGCGTGTACTGGGTCTCGAACACGCTCACGCACTCGATCGGGGGGGCCCAGATGCTGGAGATCGCCGCCTCCCTGCGGCGACTCAGGCAGTAGGCTGAACCGCCCGCATGAGCAGCGCGAACAGAGAGCCAATCGGCGTCATCGGCACGGGCTACGTGGGTCTCGTGAGCGCTGCGGGCTTCGCGGAGCTGGGCAGCGAGGTCTGGTGCATCGATATCGACGAGGCCAAGATCGAGGGCCTGCGGGCCGGGCGCGTCCCGATCTGGGAGCCCGGCCTCGAGGAGCTCGTCGCCCGCCACCGCAACCGCATGCACTTCTCGACCAACCTGGCCGACGCGCTCGAGCACGCCCGGCTCCTGTTCGTGGCCGTCGGCACCCCGCCGACCTACTCCGGCGACGCGGACCTGTCGGCCGTGCACGCGGTCGTGGAGGCGATGCCCGCGTCTGATCACCACGCGCTTGTCATGAAGTCCACGGTTCCGGTGGGCACCGGCGACAGCATCAAGCGCGCGTTCGAGGAGCAGGGCAAGGGCGGCTTCTCGTACGTGTCCTGCCCGGAGTTCCTCAAGGAGGGGTCGGCGGTCAAGGACTTCCTCGAGCCCGACCGGGTGGTCGTGGGCGACGACAGCGACTGGGCGGGCGACGCGGTCGTGAACCTGTATGCCCCGCTCGAGGCGCCGCTCGTGCGCACCGACGTCCGCAGCGCGGAGATGGTCAAGCTGGCCTCCAACGCGTTCCTGGCCACCAAGATCTCGTTCATCAACGAGATCGCCAACGTCTGCGAGGAGACGGGCGCCGACGTCGTCGAAGTCGCCCGCGGGATGGGGCTCGACGACCGCATCGGCCCGAAGTTCCTCCAGGCCGGCATCGGCTTCGGCGGGAGCTGCTTCCCGAAGGACGTCGCGGCGCTCAAGCAGCTGGCGGGGAACTCCGGCTACCACTTCCAGCTCCTGAACTCGGTGATCGAGGTCAACGAGCTGCAGAAGCGGCGCGTGATCGCGAAGCTGCAGAAGCACCTGGGGAGCCTGGTGGGCAAGGAGATCGGGCTGCTGGGGCTCGCGTTCAAGGCCAACACGGACGACATGCGCGAGGCGTCGTCGCTCGTGCTCGCGGCGCGGCTGCAGGCGGCAGGCGCCAGGGTGCGCGCGTACGACCCGGTGGCCGAGCACGAGGCGCGCAAGCTGCTCCCCGGGATCACGTTCGCGCCGTCGGCGGCGGACGCCGGCCGCGGCGCCGATGCGGTCGTGCTCGTCACCGAGTGGCCGGAGTTCCGGGAGCTCGACCCGGGAGAGCTGGCGGCGGAGATGCGCGGGACGCTGGTGGTCGACGGACGCAACTTCCTCGACCCGGACGCGGTCGCCGCGGCCGGGCTCACCTACGAGGGCGTGGGACGCGCGTCGAGACGGGGCGCGGTGCCGGCCACGGCGGCGCTCGAGGGCGAGTAGATGCAGGCGCTGATCCTGGCGGGCGGCGAGGGCACTCGACTGCGGCCGCTCACGACCACGGTTCCCAAGCCGGTCATCCCGCTCGTGGACCGGCCGTTCATCCGCTTCATGCTCGACTGGCTGCGCGGCCACGGGGTCGACGACGTCGTGATGTCCTGCGGCCACCTGGCCAGCGGCGTGCGCAACGTGCTCGGCGACGGCAGCGCCTTCGGGGTCACGCTGCGCTACGTGGAGGAGCGCGAGCCGCTGGGCACGGGCGGCGCGCTGAAGTTCGCCGAGCCGCTGCTGGACGAGCGCTTCCTGATGCTCAACGGAGACGTGCTGACCGACCTCGACCTGGGCGCGCAGATCGCCCAGCACGAGTCGACGGGGGCGGTGGCGACGCTGGCCCTCACCCCGGTCGATGACCCGTCGAACTACGGCCTCGTGCGCACGAACTCGGGCGGCGAGGTGACGGAGTTCGTGGAGAAGCCGGCACCCGACCAGATCGACACGCGCCACATCTCGGCCGGCGCCTACGTGCTGGAGCGGTCGGTGCTCGACCTGCTCGAGCCCGAGCAGCCGGCGTCGATCGAGCGCGACGTCTTCCCGCGCCTCGTCGGCGACGGCCTCTACGGTTGCGTGGCCGGCGGCTACTGGCTCGACATCGGGACGCCCGAGCGCTACCTCGAGGGCACGTTCGACATCCTCGAGGGCACGGTCAGGACGCCCGTCGGCGAGCGGATGGGGAACAGCTTCCTGTGCGTGGAGGACGGCGTGGAGAACCGCGGCCGCATCATCCCTTCGGCCCTGGTGGAGACCGGCTGCCGGATCGGCGAGGGCGCGCGCATCGGCGGCCGGGTGGTGCTCGAGCACGGCGTGACGGTGGGGGCCGGCACGACGATCGAGCGCGCGGTGATCATGCAGGGCAGCGAGATCGGGGAGAACTGCACGCTGGCCGGCTGCGTGGTCGCCGGCGGTGCGCGGATCGGCGACCGCTGCACGATCGACGGGCTGAGCGTGCTGGGGGAGGGCGTCACGCTCGGCGACGGCAACATGGTCTCCAACGGCGCGCGGATCTTCCCCGGCGTGTCGCTGCCCGACGGCGCCCTGCTGTTTTGAGGGCCGATCTGGACCGCGCCGCGGTCGCCGCCGTCGACCCGACGGCGCAGGCCGACGAGATGATGGGGCTGGCCGACCACCTGCGCGACGCGCTGTGGCGAGTGGACTCTGCGGGCATCGCACCGCCGGCGGCGCCAGGTGGCGTGGTGGTGGCCGGCATGGGCGGGTCGGCGATCGGGGCGCGGCTGGCGCTCGCCGCCCTCGGGCCGCGTCTACGACGCCCGTTCGCGGTCGCCGACGACTACGTGCTGCCCGGATGGGTGGGGCCCGACACGCTCGTGCTGTGCTCGAGCTATTCGGGCGCCACGGAGGAGACGCTCTCGGCCTACGACGACGCGAGCGAGCGGGGCGCGCCGCGGCTCGTCGTCACCACCGGCGGACCGCTGGGGGAGCGGGCGCGACGCGACGGCGTGCCGCTGATCCCGCTGCCGGGCGGCTTCCAGCCGCGGGCGGCCGTGGGCTACTCGCTGGTCGCGGCGCTCGAGGCCGCCGCGCTCGCCGGCGCGGCGCCGTCGCTGCGGGACGAGGTCGAGGCGGCGGCAGCGCTCGCCGCCCGGCTCGCGCCCGAGTGGGGACCGGACGGCCCGGACGATGGCGAGGCCAAGACGCTGGCACGGCGGGTGCACGAGACGGTGCCGGTCATCGCCGGCGCGGAGCTCGCGGCGGCGGCCGCTTACCGCTGGAAGTGCCAGATCAACGAGAACGCGGGCCAGCCCGCCTTCTGGAGCCCGCTGCCCGAGATCGACCACAACGAGATCGTGGGCTGGCCGGCCGCCGGCGAGACCGGCCGCTTCGCGGCCGTCGTGCTCGAGGACCCGGGGGCGCACCCACGCAACGCGCTGCGCGCCCGGCTGACCGCGGACGCCGCCGAGGCGGGCGCCGCGGTCGTGGAGCGCGTGCAGGCGCGTGGCGAGACGCGCACCGAGCGGGTGGTATCGCTCGTCCTCCTCGGCGACCTCGTCTCGCTCTACCTGGCGGTCCTGCGCGGCAAGGACCCCGTGTCCGTCGGGCCGATCGACGCGCTCAAAGCCCGCATGGGGAGCGGTAACGTGGTCGCATGACCACGATTTCAGGCACCGAGATCGGCTCGATCGTCGGCGGGAAGCCGCTCGCCGACGCGCCGGGAGGCCATCTCACCTCCACCAACCCCGCCAACACGTCCGAGGTGGTCGCCGAGGTGCTCCTCGGCGACGCCGAGACCTTCGTCGCCGCCGCCCGGACCGCTCGTGAGGCCCAGCGCGAGTGGGCCGCCGTGCCGGCGCCCGCCCGTGGCCGCGTGATCGCCAACGTGGGGCGCCTGATCGAGGCGAACAAGGAGGCGCTGTCCGCGCTCGTCACGCGCGAGGTCGGCAAGCCCTGCGCCGAGTCACTCGGCGAGGTGCAGGAGATCATCGACACCTGCGACTTCTTCATCGGCGAGGGCCGTCGCCTGTACGGCCAGACCGTGCCTTCGGAGATGCCGAACAAGCAGCTCTTCACGTTCCGCATGCCGGTCGGCGTGGCCGCGATCATCACTGCCGGCAACTTCCCCGTGGCCGTTCCCGCCTGGTACCTCGTGCCCGCGATCCTGTGCGGCAACGCGGTCGTCTGGAAGCCGGCCGAGTACTCGCCGGCGCTCGGCGACGCGATGGTGCGGCTCTTCCACGCCGGCGGCGTACCCGGCGGCGTCCTCAACGTGGTCCAGGCCGAGGGGGCCGCGACGTTCGAAGGACTCGAGCGCGCGCTCGAGGAGCGGCTCGTCGACAAGGTCGGTTTCACGGGCTCGAGCGCGGTCGGCTCGAAGATCGGAGAGCTGTGCGGGCGCCACATGCAGTCGGCGTGCCTCGAGCTCGGCGGCAAGAACCCGATGGTCGTGATGGACGACGCCGACGTCGACCTCGCGGTCGAGGGCGCGCTGTTCGGCGGCTACGGCACGGCCGGCCAGCGCTGCACGTCGCTCGGCACGGCGATCGTCCACGAGTCGATCCACGACGAGTACGTGCGCAAGCTCGACGAGCGGCTGCGGGCAGCCCGGATCGGCGATCCGACGCAGGACGTCCTCTACGGCCCGCTGCTGCACGAGCGGTTCGCCGAGCGCTTCGAGGACTGGCTCGGGCTGGTCCGCGACCACCACGCCACGTACGGCTCGACGGCGCAGGGCCGGATCACGTCCGACAACCCGCGCGAGGGGTTCGTCGGCGACGCCGAGGCCGGGCTCTTCTACCACCCGGTGCTGTTCGACGGCGTGCGGATCGACGACGAGCTGTACGCGACGGAGACGTTCGGGCCGATCACGGGCGTCGCGACGTTCCGCGACTTCGACGAGGCGATGGAGCTCGCCAACAACCACGGCTACGGGCTCTCGTCGTCGATCTACACGCGCTCGGGCGAGCACGCCTTCCGCTTCCGCGAGCGGATCACGGCGGGCATGGTGTCGGTCAACAACTCCACGTCAGGCGCGGAGGCGCACCTGCCGTTCGGCGGCAACGGCAAGTCCGGCAACGGCTCGCGCCAGTCGGGCATGTGGGTGCTCGACCAGTTCACCCGCTGGCAGTCGATGAACTGGGACTACGCCGGCAAGCTGCAGAAGGCGCAGATGGACCTCGTCGAGATCGACGCCGACCCGGACTACCGCTTGTAGCGGGAGCGGATACGCGCCAGGGGACGCGCGGCGGTGACCCGCCCGGGGTGCCGTCGCGCACTGGCTGCTGTCCCCCACTCCCTCCTCAGGAGGCTCCCCATGAGCAGGACCCGCCTTGCGCGCCGTGGCGTTGCTCTCGCCTGCGTGCTCGCCCTCTCCGCCGTGGCCGCCCAGGCCTCGCACGATCGCTCGTCGCGGCCGCAGCGGATGCTGGTCGCCACCACCGACCAGAACCAGCTGATCCGCTTCGACGCGCGTGATCCCGAGCGGCTGCGCGACGTCCGGGCGATCACCGGCCTGCCCGCCGGCGTCACGCTGAAGGGCATCGACTTCCGTCCCGCGACCGGCGACCTCTACGGCGTCGGCTCGGACAGCGTCGTCTACCGCGTCAACCCGCGCACCGCGATCGCGGTCGCCGAGGGCGCCGCATTCACCCCCGCGCTCCGCGGGAACTGGTTCGGCGTCGACTTCAATCCGGTGGTCGACAAGATCCGCGTCGTCTCCGACGCCCGCCAGAACCTGCGGCTCAACGTCGACGAGGGCACCGTGCTGAGCGCGGACGCGGACCTCAACCCCGGCGCGCCGATGGTGGTCGGCGCCGGCTACGAGAGCTCGTCGTTCAGCGCCACGCGCCCCGCGGCCACGCGGCTGTTCGTGATCGACGCCGTGAGCGACCAGGTGCTGCTCCAGAACCCGCCTAACGATGGGACGCTCACCAACGGGCGCAAGCTCGGGATCGACGTCCGGAGGAACGCCGGCTTCGACATCGCAGGCGCCGACAACACCGGCTACCTCGCCAACTCGACTGCGCGCGGCGCACGCCTGTACACGGTCGACCCCGACACCGGCGACACCCGCAAGCTCGGCCGCATCGGCGGCGGCAAGCGGCTCGTGGTCACCGGCCTCGCCGCCTGGCAGGACTGACGCACGGCACCGGGGCGCTCCCGTAGGAGCGCCCCGCGTCAGCGCTTGCGGTACCAGTTCGGCGAGGTGTTGGGCGGCGGCACGAGCGGGTCCGGCGTGCTCGCCACCAGCACGCTCGGCTCGGGGTCGGCGACGTGCCGGGCCAGCGCCTCGCCGAACGCGTCGTCGAGGCCGTCGACCTGCTCGGCGCGGATGCCGAATGCGCCGGCCAGGGCGGTGAAGTCGGGCGTGTGGAGGTCGACGCCGTAGCGCGCCTCGCCTGAGACGTCCTGGTCGTAGCGCAGCATGCCGTAGCCGCCGTCGTCGACGATCACGGTCGTCAGCGGGATGCGCTCCTGGGCGACCGTGGCCAGCTCTCCGCACGCGAACAAGAACCCGCCGTCGCCCGTCACCGCGACCACGGGGCCCGTGCCGGCCAGCGCGGCGCCTAGCGAGGCGGGGAACGCGTAGCCGAGCGTGCCCCAGCCGAGCGGGATCTGCAGACGACGCGGGTGCGGCGGAGTGAAGAAGCCGCCGAGCCAGTAGCCCGGGATGCACATGTCGGCCACCACGACCGCATCGTCGGGCAGCGCGAAGCGCATGGCGTCGAGGAACCGCAGCGCGCGGTCGTCGAGCGTCGCGCAGGACTCGGCGCGCACCTCGCGCAGCCGACGGACGAGGCCGTCCGGGTCCGGCGCCGCGCCCTCGAGCCGGTCAGCCAGCGCGCCGAGCACGCGCGCGGCGTCGCCCTCGACGACGACCTCGGCGCGGTAGTTCTTGGCGGCGTCCTCGGCGTCGAGGTTCACGGCCACGAGCGTCGGCGGCTGCGGCATGGCGAAGTTCTGCGTCTGCACGCCGTCGAGGTCCGAGCCGACCGAGAGCACGACGTCAGCCTCGTCCCACAGCGCGCCGGCGGGCGCGACGTGGGCCGGCATACCGACCAGGCACGGGTGCGACGAGGGCAGGACCCCGGCTGCGCCGTAGGTGGTGATGACCGGGGCGGCGAGGCGCTCAGCAACGCGGGCCAGCGGATCCCCGGCGTCGCGCGCCCCCGTGCCCGCCCAGATCAGCGGCCGCTCGGCGGCGGCCAGGCGCGCGGCGGCGTCGTCGAGCGCGGCGTCCGGCGCGTGGAGTCTGACGACCCGCATGTCGTCATCGCCCGAGGTCGGCGCGCCGGCGGATCCGACCTCTGCGCCGAGCAGGTCGGTGGCGACCTCGAGGTAGACGGGCCGGTGCGGCGCGGTGCGCGCGTCGGCCAAGGCGGCCGTCGTGGCGGCGGTCACGGCCTCGCGGTCGAGCGCTCGGTGAGCGGCCTTCACCACGGGCGCGAACATCGCCGCCTGGTCGGTCGTCTCGTGCAGCACGCCGCGGTACACGCCGGGCCGCCGCAGGGCGGACGGGATGTCGGTGGCGATCACCAGCACCGCCGAGCGGGCGGCCCACGCTTCGCCGACCGCCGCGAGCGTGTTGGCAGCACCGGGTCCCGTGGTGGTGAGCGCCACCCCGAGGCGGCCGGTCGCGCGCGCGTAGCCGTCGGCCGCGTAGGCGGCCGCCTGCTCGTGGCGCACGCCGACGAGCCGGATCGGCGAGTCGCGCAGGGTCTCCCAGAGCGCGAGGTTGTGCACGCCGGGCAGACCGAAGCAGACGTCGACGCCCTCGCGCTCGAGCAGCTCCACGATCGCCTGCGCGCCCGTCGCCATTGCGGCGATGCTAGTGGCCCTTGCGTCGCCGCCCGGCGCGGCCCACCATGGGGGCATGGCAACGACCGGCATGCCTCCTCTGCGCGCACCTCTCTATGGCCTCCGGACGTGGACCGTGACGATCGAGGACGGCGTCGAGCGCCTGACCGGTCCCCATCAGGGCACGCTGTGGCCCCTCGGAGGCGAGTGGCTGCACGCCGCCTGCTTCCGGGACGAGGGCCATGCGGCGCCCGCCGAGGGCTGCGACTGCGGGATCCACGCCTGGCACCCGACTCTGGCTACCGCCCACCACGTCCTCGCGATCCGCCGCCAGGTGCCGGGCATCGTCGAATGCGAGGGCGCGGTCCAGCTGCACGCCGACGGCTTCCGGGCCGAGCGGGCCCGCCCGCACGCGTTCGCGCTCACCCCCGGCGCCAATGCGTCGCTCGTGCGCCGCCTCGCGGAGCGGCACGGCGCCGAGGTGGCGCCGGTCGACGGTGAGCAAGAGCTCGTCGAGTGGTGCCGCGAGCGGCAGCTCGGCCTTTCCGAGCCGGTCGTCGCGGAGCTGCTCGGTCCCGGCCCGGCGGCCGCGGCGCGGCGATCGCGCAAGCGCCGCACCCGCAACACCATGCTTCGGCTCGCCCTGGCCGTTGCGGTCGCCGGGGGGCTCGTCGCCCTCGGCCTCGGCCTCCAGAACGACCCGCCCGGAGAGCGCGTACTGAACGGCCGCACGGGCGAGATCCACGTGGGCGAAGACGGCACGCACTGATACGCGAAACCGGCGGGCCGAGCCGGGGTATGACCTGTTCATGGGGAGAGTCAACCGGACCATGCGCGACGCACGCGCCCGCGGCAGTCAACTCGGGCGCAGCGCGGCGACGCGCGGCACCGAGCTCGGCCGCTCCGCCGCCACAAGGGGCTCGGAGATCGGCCGCAATATGCGCCGCCTCGACGTGCCGTGGGCCCGCTGCGGGTGGGCACGGATGGTGCGTGAAGGGATCCTGCAGTTCGGGCTCGCTCCCCTGATGGACCTGTACACCCGCCCCCGCGTGCGCGGCCGTGAGCTCTTCAAGCGGCTCCCGCCCCCCGTGGTGTTCGTGGCCAACCACTCGAGCCACCTCGACACGCCCACGATCCTGCGCGCGCTGCCGCTCAAGTGGCGCCAGCGCACCGCGGTCGCCGCCGCCGCCGATTACTTCTACAAGCGCCGCCTGGTCGCCCAGGCCGTCGCGCTGATCTTCAACACGGTGCCGCTCCAGCGCCGCGGCGGCGGCCTCGGCGACGGCTCGATGACCCACGTCGACCGCCTGATCGACCAGCGCTGGAACCTGCTGATGTTCCCGGAGGGCACGCGGTCGCGGGACGGCCGGCTCGGCAAGATGCGCTCGGGCGCGGCGGTGATCGCCCAGCAGCACGACGTCCCGATCGTCCCGATCTTCGTCAAGGGCACGCACGAGGCGATGCCGCCCGGCCGGAACTGGCCCAAGCGGCTCAAGCGCCGCTTCCTCTCGCGCCGGCACCGCGTCGAGGTCCACTTCGGCGCGCCGATCTGGCCCGGCAGCGACGAGCCGCGCTCGGACGTCATGGCCCGGGTGCAGGCATTTCTCGAGGCGGAAGCCGGCGGTCGCTTCCCGCCGAGCGGCCCGCCGAAGGCGCCCGTCGAGCGCCCGCTGACCCCCGCCGCCTGAGAGCGACCATTCACGGCGGGCGGGTCGGTTGACCCGCCGGTTCGCTCGGCTATAGGGTGCTGCGAGGACTGGGTCTTTCGAGGAGGAGGAGGGCACTTGAGCATCTTCGGTGCGGAGGTGATCGGGACGGCGATCCTGATCCTGCTTGGCGACGGAGTGGTGGCGGCCGTGCTACTCGCCCATTCCAAGGCGCAGAACGGCGGCTGGATCGTCATCGCGTGGGGTTGGGGCATGGCGGTCGCGATGGCGGTGTTCGCCGTCGGGCAGTTCAGCGGGGCGCATCTGAACCCCGCCGTGACACTCGGCTTCGCGGTGATCGGCAACACGGAGTGGAGCGACGTGCCGGAGTACCTGGCGGGTGAGTTCGTCGGGGCCTTCATCGGCGCGGTTCTGGTGTACCTGGCCTACAGCAACCACTGGAAGCCGACCGAGGATCCGGGCCTCAAGCTCGCCGTGTTCTGCACGGCGCCCGCGATCCGCAACACGGTCGCGAACATCATCACCGAGATCATCGGCACGTTCATGCTCGTGTTCGGCGTGCTCGCGATCTTCGCCGACGGGGCGACGGCCGAGACCGGTCTCGGCGCGCTGCTCGTGGGCCTGCTCGTGCTCGCCATCGGGCTCTCGCTCGGCGGACCGACCGGCTACGCGATCAACCCGGCGCGCGACCTCTCCCCACGAATCGCGCACGCGCTCCTGCCCATCCCGGGCAAGGGCCCGTCCGACTGGGGCTACGCGTGGATCCCGGTCGTGGCCCCGATCATCGGCGGCATCCTCGGCGCGCTCGCGTTCGACGCGTTCTATCCGGGGTGAGCTGAGCGATGAAGAAGCTCATCAACGCTCCGGACGACGTCCTCCGTGAGGCGCTGGAGGGCGTCGAGCTTGCGCACGGCGACCGCGTCCGGGTCTCGTACGACCCGCCGTTCGTCGTCCGTGCCGACGCGCCGGTACAGGGCAAGGTGGGCATCGTGTCCGGAGGAGGCTCCGGACACGAGCCCATGCACGGTGGCTTCGTCGGGCCGGGGATGCTCGACGCGGCGTGTCCCGGCGAGGTCTTCACCTCCCCGACCCCCGACCAGATGCTCGAGGCCACCAAGGCCGTCGACGGCGGGGCGGGCGTGCTGCACATCGTCAAGAACTACACGGGCGACGTGCTCAACTTCGAGATGGCGGCCGACCTCGCCAAGGGCGAGGGCATCGACGTCGAGGCGGTGGTCACCAACGACGACGTGGCCGTCCAGGACAGCCTCTACACGGCAGGTCGCCGCGGCGTCGGCATCACGGTGATCGCCGAGAAGATCTGCGGTGCCGCGGCCGAGGAGCGCCGATCGCTGGCGGACGTCGCCGAGATCTGCCGCCGGGTCAACGGCCAGGGCCGCAGCATGGGCATGGCGCTCACGCCGTGCACGACGCCGGGGGCCGGCGCGCCGAGCTTCGAGCTGGGCGAGGACGAGATGGAGATCGGCATCGGCATCCACGGCGAGCCGGGTCGCTTCCGCGAGACGCTCGCGCCCGCCTCCCAGGTCGTGGAGCGCCTGGCTACCGCGGTCGTCGAGGACCTCCCGTACGAGAGCGGCGACCAGGTGCTGGCCATGGTCAACGGCATGGGCGGCACGCCGCTGATCGAGCTCTACATCGTCTACCGCGAGCTGCACCGCTTCCTGGATGCGCGCGGCATCACGATCGCGCGCAACCTCGTCGGCAACTACATCACGTCGCTCGAGATGGCGGGTGCCTCGATCACCTTGCTCAAGCTCGACGACGAGCTCACGCAGCTATGGGACGCTCCCGTGAACACGCCCGCGCTGCGGTGGGGAGCGTGACGGCCGAGCAAATCGACGCGTGGATCCGGCGCTTTGCCGCAGTCATCGCCGAGCACCGTGAGGAGCTGGTCAGGCTCGACACGGCGATCGGCGACGGCGACCACGGGACGAACATGGACCGTGGGATGCGCAAGGTGCTCGAGAAGCTCGATGGAGCGGACGCCGGCGACATCGGCGCCACGCTCAAGCTCGTGGGCATGACGCTGGTCTCGAGCGTGGGCGGCGCCGCCGGCCCGCTCTACGGCACGCTGTTCCTGCAGATGGGGACGGCGAGCTCCGGCCACGACGAGCTCGACCTGGCCGGCTGGACCGGCGCGCTGGACGCCGCGGTCAAGGGCGTGCAGGCGCGTGGCAAGGCCGAGCCGGGCGACAAGACGATGATCGACGCGCTGCTGCCCGCCGTGGACGCGCTCCGCGCGGCGGCGGGCCAGGATGCAGACATCGCCACCGCGCTGCAAGAATCGGCCACCGCCGCCGAGGAGGGCATGAAGGCGACGACACCGATGGAGGCGCGCAAGGGAAGGGCGAGCTACCTGGGGCCGCGCAGCGTCGGCCACCAGGATCCCGGCGCCACCTCGTCGCACCTGCTGCTTCGCAGTGCGGCGGAGACGCTGGGCTGAACGGACGTTCGAAACGGAGGAGATGGGTCGTTGGCTAAGTACGCGGCAGCACTGGACCAGGGCACCACCAGCTCGCGGTGCATGATCTTCGACCAGGGCGGCAAGGTCGTCAGCGTCGCCCAGAAAGAGCACGAGCAGATCTATCCGCAGCCGGGCTGGGTCGAGCACGACCCGATGGAGATCTGGCAGCGGAGCCAGGAGGTCATGGACGAGGCGCTCTCCTCGGCCGGGGCGAGCGCGGACGACATCGCCGGCCTCGGCATCACCAACCAGCGCGAGACGGCGGTCGTGTGGGACCGCAACACGGGCGAGCCGGTGATGAACGCGATCGTCTGGCAGGACACGCGGACCGATCGCCTGGTCGACCAGTTCGCCGCCGACGGCGGCCAGGACCGCTTCCGCGAGAAGACGGGCCTGCCTCTGGCCACGTACTTCTCCGGCCCCAAGGTGCGCTGGGTCCTCGACAACGTCGAGGGCGCGCGCGAGCGCGCGGAGTCCGGCGACCTCATCTTCGGCAACATGGACACGTGGTGCATCTGGAACCTGACCGGGGGCACCGACGGCGGCCTCCACATCACCGACGTCTCGAACGCCAGCCGCACGCTGCTGATGGACCTGCAGACGCTCGGGTGGGACGACGAGATCGCCTCGGTGATCGGCGTCCCGCGCTCGATGCTCCCCGAGATCCGCCCGTCGAGCGCCGTCTACGGCGAAGTGCGCTCCGGCGGCGGCTTCAACGGCGTCCAGATCGCCGGCGACCTCGGCGACCAGCAGGCGGCCACGTTCGGCCAGACGTGCTTCTCGCCCGGGGAGGCGAAGAACACGTACGGGACCGGCAACTTCCTGCTGCTCAACACGGGGACCGAGCCGGTGCAGTCGAAGTCGGGTCTGATCACCACCGCCGGCTACAAGATCGGCGATCAGGACTGCGTGTACTGCCTGGAGGGCTCGATCGCGATCACCGGCGCGCTCGTGCAGTGGCTGCGCGACAACCTGAAGATGATCAAGGCCGCGCCCGAGGTCGAGGAGCTCGCCCAGACGGTCGAGGACAACGGCGGCTGTTACATCGTCCCCGCCTTCTCGGGCCTCTTCGCGCCGTATTGGAAGTCGAACGCGCGAGGCGTGGTCGCGGGTCTGACCCGCTACGTGAACGCCGGCCACATCGCGCGCGCGGCGCTCGAGGCCACCGCGTACCAGAGCCGCGAGGTGGTCGAGGCGATGGACGCCGACTCGGGCGTCACGCTCGAGTCGCTCAAGGTCGACGGCGGCATGGTCGGCAACGAGCTGCTGATGCAGTTCCAGGCCGACCTGCTCGGCGTGCCCGTGATCCGGCCCGAGGTGGCGGAGACGACGTCGCTCGGCGCCGCCTACGCCGCCGGCCTGGCGACCGGGCTGTGGGGCGCCGTCGACGACCTGCGCGCCAACTGGGTCGAGGGCAAGCGCTGGGAGCCGAAGATGGACCCGGCCAAGCGGGACGAGTACTACAAGTACTGGAAGAAGGCCGTAACGCGGACCTTCGACTGGTTCGACACCGAGGATCAGTGATGCCGGCGAGCGCGCTTCCGCCCGACACGGACCGGAACCTCGCGCTCGAGCTCGTCCGTGTGACCGAGGCCGCGGCGATCGCCGCGGCCCGGTACATGGGCCGCGGGGACAAGGAGCAGGTCGACCAGGCGGCGGTGGACGCCATGCGACCGGTGCTCGGCTCGATCGCCATGGACGGGGTCGTCGTCATCGGCGAGGGCGAGAAGGACGAGGCGCCCATGCTCTACAACGGCGAGCGGGTGGGCAGCGGCTCGCCGCCGGAGGTCGACATCGCGGTGGACCCGGTCGACGGGACGACGCTGACCGCGAAGAGCCTGCCCGACGCGCTCGCCGTGATCGCCGTCGCCGAGCGGGGCACGATGTTCGACCCGGGGCCGTGTGTCTACATGGAGAAGCTGGCCGTCGCCGGCGACCTCGCCGAGGCCGTCGACCTCGATGCGCCGATCGAGGACAACCTGCGCGGCATCGCCGCCGCGCGGGGCAAGCGCCCGCAAGACCTGACCGTCGCGATCCTCGACCGCCCCCGCCATGCCGATCTCGTGCAGCGCGTGCTCGGCACCGGCGCCCGCATCAAGTTCATGCTCGACGGAGATGTGGCGGGGGCGATCATGGCGGCCGACGAGACCTCCTCGGTCGACGTGCTCGTGGGCATCGGGGGCACGCCCGAGGGGGTCATCGCCGCCTGCGCGCTCAAGTGCCTGGACGGCACCATCCTCGGGCGCCTGCACCCGCGCGACGACGCTGAGCGGGCGGCCGCCGAAGAGCAGGGCTACGACGTCTCGAGGATCCTCACGATCGACGATCTCGTCTCGGGCGACGACGTCTTCTTCGCCGCCACCGGCGTGACGTCGGGCGAGCTGCTCGACGGGGTGCGCTACGGGGCTCGCCGGGTGCTCACGCAGTCGCTCTCGATGCGCTCGCGATCAGGGGCCGTGCGGGTGATCGACGGACGCCACCATCGCGACCGGTCGAACCTGATCCGCGGGGCTTAGACTCAACGGGGATGGCCACGCTCGAGACCGACGTGCTGGTGGTCGGCGGCGGCGCCACGGGCGCCGGCGTCGCCTGGGATGCCGCGCTGCGTGGCTACGACGTGGTCCTCGCCGACCGCGCCGACCTGGCCGAGGGCACGAGCGGGCGCTTCCACGGGCTGCTGCACTCCGGTGGGCGGTATGTGGTAAAGGACCCCGTGGCGGCCGAGGAGTGCGTGACCGAGAACGCCGTCCTGCGCCGTATCGTGCCCGACTGCATCGAAGACACGGGCGGGCTGTTCGTCACCACGCCGGACGACGATCCGGCCTACGGCGACCGGTTCCTCGAGGGGTGCCGAGCCACGAACCTGCCGGGCGAGGAGATCGACGTCGCCGAGGCGCTGCGCATGGAGCCGCGTCTCAATCCGGGCATCCGCCGCGCGTTCACGGTGCCCGACGCCTCGATCGACGCCTGGAAGACCGTGTGGGCGCTGGCTCGCGGCGCGGCCTCGCGCGGCGCCCGCATCCTCACCCACCACAAGGTCGTCGACCTGCACGTCGCCGGCGAGGCGGTCACCGGCGCGCGTCTGCGCAACGAGCTGACCGGCGAGGAGCTCGACGTGCAGGCCGGCTTCACGCTCAACGCCTCCGGCGCGTGGGCCGCGCAGATCGTGAAGATGGCGGGCATCGGCGGCGTCGGGGTGATCCCGGGCAAGGGGATCATGATCGCCATGAACCACCGGCTCGTGAACACGGTGGTCAACCGCTGCACAATGCCGGCCGACGGCGACATCCTCGTCCCCATCCGCACGGTGAGCGTGATCGGCACGACCGACATCCGTGCGGCGGACCCGGACGAGATCCCGGTCACCCAGGACGAGGTCGACCAGATGCTCGACGATGGCGAGCGGCTGGTGCCCAGCTTCCGGGATGCGCGCGCGCTGCGCGTGTGGGCCGGCGTGCGGCCGTTGTTCCAGGACGAGAAGGCGGGGGACGGCGAGGCGGTCGACACGCGCGACGTCACGCGCGCCCACGCGGTGGTCGATCATGTCGCGCGCGACGACATCGGCCGCTTCCTGACGATGTCGGGCGGCAAGCTCACCACGCTGCGGCTGATGGCCCAGGACATCGTCGACGCGATGTGCCGCCAGCTCGGCCACGACCGGCCGTGCACGACGGCGACGACCCCCGTGCCGGCGGGCGGCGACTCGCACGCGAACGGGAACGGCTACTACCACCTGGGGTCGCGCCTGCGCCGCCGCGAGGCCACGCTCCAGGACGAGCAGCTGATCTGCGAGTGCGAGCTGATCGGCCGCAGCCGGCTGGAGGAGACGATGCGGCGCCGCGGCACCACGAACCTCGACGACATCCGCCGCAGCCTGCGGCTCGGCATGGGCCCCTGTCAGGGCGGCTTCTGCATCTACCGGGCCACCGGCATCCTCCATGGGGTCGGGCGGCTCGACGGCGACGAGGCCTCCTCGTCGCTGCGCGGCTTCCTGCAAGAGCGCTGGAAGGGCGTCTGGCCGATCCTCTACGGCGACCAGCTGCGCCAGGCGCGCCTCGACGACTGGATCTTCCAGGGCCTGCTCGACGTGGAGCACATGCCATGAGCCACCACGACGCGATCGTGGTCGGCGTCGGCCTGGCGGGCCTGACGGCGGCCGCGCGGCTCGCCGAGGGCGGCGCGCGCGTGCTCGTGCTGGCGAAGGGTGTCGGGGCGACGCATCTCGGGCCGTGCACGATCGACGTCATCGGCTACGCGCCGGAGCGGGTGGAGCGGCCCGGCGAGGCGCTCGCCGGGCTCGGCGACGGCCATCCGTACGCCGCGGTGGGGCGCGACGGCGTGCAGGCGGCACTCGACTGGTTCAAGGGCGTCATGGCGCCGTATCCGTACGTCGGCGGCCTCGAGGAGAACCTGCTGTTGCCGACGGCCGTGGGCGCGCTCAAGCCGTCCGCCGCCGTGCCGGGGACGATGGCGGCCGGTGACCTGCGCGAGGGCGGCGAGGTGTGCGTGGTCGGCTTCCGCGCGCTGAAGGACTTCCACGCGACGCTGCTGGCCGACAACCTCGCGCGCGCCGGGATCCCCGCGCGCGCCGTCGAGCTCGACCTGGTGCCCGAGGGGCGAGCCGACGTCAACTCGCTCGGCTTCGCGCGCGCGTTCGACGCGCCGGCGTTCCGGAGCGAGGTCGCGGCCCACCTCACCGCGCGGCTGGGTCGCGACGAGCGGCTCGCGTTCCCCGCCGTGCTGGGGATCGCCGGGCCGACGGCCGCGTGGAGCGAGCTGCGCGACCGGCTCGCGCGGCCGGTCTTCGAGGTGCCGACGCTCCCGCCGTCGGTTCCCGGCATGCGCGTGTTCGCGATCCTGCGCGAGCGGCTGCGCCGCGCCGGCGCTCGTGTGATCCTCAACGCGGTCGTGCACGATGCCGAGCGCTCGGGCGGCCGGGTCACCGGCGTGCAGGCGCGGGTCGGCCTGCGCGACGTCCGCCACGGCGCCGATTGGGTCGTGCTGGCCACGGGCGGCTTCGCATCGGGCGGGCTCGAGCTTGACTCGCGCTGGCGCGCCCGCGAGGTCGCCCTCGGGCTGCCGGTGAGCGGCGCTCCCGGCCCGGGTGAGGAGCGCTTCCGCGCCGGCTACTTCGACGACCACCCGATGGGCCGGGCGGGCGTGCGGGTCGGCCGCGACCTGCGTCCGGAGGGCCTCGACAACGTGCTCGTCGCCGGCGCCACGCTGGCCGGCGCGCAACCGTGGCGGGAGAAGTCCGGCGACGGCATCAGCCTTTCCACGGGGCACCGCGCGGCGGAGCTGATCCTCGGTCAGCGCGCGGCGGCGCCGCCCACGGAACCGGCCAAGGCGGAGGCCTGACATGGCGATCGAGCACGACGTCCTCGGCGATCTGATGCGCGGGTCGCTCGATCACTGCGTCAAGTGCACGATCTGCGAGACCTTCTGTCCGGTCTCGAACGTCACGCCGCTGTTCCCCGGGCCCAAGTACGTCGGGCCGCAGGCCGAGCGCTTCCGCGTGCCGGACGAGACGTCGCCCGACGCGTCGCTCGACTACTGCTCCGGCTGCGGCGTGTGCACGCAGGTCTGCCCGCAGGGCGTCCACATCGCCGAGATCAACACCCAGGCGCGTGCGAAGCTGCGCGAGCGTACCGGCTTCCGCTTCCGCGACCGGCTGGTGGCGCGGCCGGACGTGCTCGGACGGCTGGCGACTCCGGTGGCCCCCGTGGCGAACTGGACCCTGCGCAACCGGCTGTTGCGGCTGGTCGGCGAGCGGCTCGTCGGGCTCGACCACCGCGCTGCACTGCCGGCCTACCCGGGCCGCACCTTCCAGCGCTGGGCGCGCCGCCACACGTCACCGCCGGGCGTGCGCCGCGTCGCCTACTTCCACGGGTGCGGCGCCAACTGGTCGGAGCCGCGGACGGGCGAGATGACCGTCGAGCTGCTCGAGCACCTCGGCTGCCAGGTCGACGTGCCCCGCGGGCAGGCGTGCTGCGGGCTGCCCGCCCAGTCCAACGGCATGTTCAAGCTCGCGCGCCGCTATGTGCGCCGGATGGCGCGCCGGCTCGCCCCCTCGGCGCGAGCCGGCGTCGACATCGTCGGCACGTCGACGAGCTGCACGCTCATGCTCAAGCGCGAGGCGCGCGAGATCCTCGGCCTCGACGACGACGCGGACCTGCGGCTCGTCAGCGACCACGTGTACGACATCTGCGAGTACCTCGTGATGCTGCTCGACCGCGGCGAGCTGCGGACGGACTTCGGGCCGCTGCCGATGACCGTCACGTACCACGCGCCGTGCCAGCAGCAGGGCCACGGGATCGGCAAGCCCGCGCTCGACCTGATGGCGCTCGTCCCCGGGCTGCGCGTGATCGAGAACGACGCGACGTGCTGCGGCGTGGCCGGCACGTACGGCCTCAAGCACGAGAAGTACGAGATCGCGCGCGACGTGGGCGCGCGCCTGTTCGGGCAGATCGCCGACGCCAAGCCCGACCTCGCGGTGTGCGACTCGGAGACGTGCCGCTGGCACATCGAGGCCTTCACGGGCGCGCGCACGGTCCACCCGATCGAGATCCTGCACCGGGCCGCCGGCCTCTCCTGACGCGCGGTGGTCGGCCTCGTCGTCGTCTCGCACAGCGCCGCGCTCGCCGCGGGCGTCGTGGAGCTGGCGCGGCAGATGGGCGGCGGGCAGGTCGCGATCGAGGCGGCGGGCGGGATGGCCGAGCCCGAGGGCGCGATCGGCACCGACGTCGAGCTCGTGCGCGCCGCGATCGAGCGGGCCGGCGGACCGGACGGCGTGCTCGTGCTCATGGACCTGGGCAGCGCGCTCATGAGCGCCGAGATGGCCGCCGAGATGATCGGGGCCGTGAGCGACGTGCCGGTGCGCCTTTCGGAGGCACCGCTCGTGGAGGGCGCGGTGGCCGCGGCGGCGCGGGCGGGGGCGGGCGCCCCGCTCGACGAGGTGGCGGAGGAGGCGCGCGCGGCGCTGGGCATGAAGAGCGCGCAGCTCGGCGTCGAGGAGGAGGCTCCCGCGGCCGCGTCGGCGCCCGCGCCGCCGGGCGGAGCGGAGCGGCGCCTGCGCGTTCCCAACCGGCTCGGCCTGCACGCCCGGCCGGCCGCCCGCTTCGTGGAGACGGTCGCGCGGTTCGACGCCGACGTGACCGTGACGGACGAGACAACGGGCCGCGGACCGGCCGACGGCCGTAGCCTCAGCGCGCTCGTGACGCTCGGGGTGCGCCAGCGGCACGACATCCTGCTGAGCGCCGGCGGGCCGCAGGCCGAGGCGGTGCTCGCCGCCCTCGACGAGCTCGCGCAGGCCAACTTCGGCGACGAGGACGGCGCGCCGCCGCCGCCCGCCGCGGCTGAGCCCGCGGCGCCGGCCGCCGGCCCTCCGGCGCCCGGGGCGGTTCTGCAGGGCGCGCCCGCGGCGTCGGGCATCGCGATCGGGCCGGCACGGGCGCTCCACGTCGCGCCGCCTGAGGTCGACGAGACGCCGGCCGGGGACCCTGCGGCCGAGGCGGCCCGGCTGGACGCCGCGCGAGCCGCCGCGCACAAGGACGTCCAGGCCGCGCGGGAGCGGATCGCGCAGCAGGCCGGCGCGGCGGAGGCGGGGATCTTCGACGCCCACGCGCTGCTGCTCGACGACGCCGCACTGCTCGAGCCGGCGCGGCGCGCGATCTCCGGCGGCGCGTCGGCGGGGGCGGCGTGGCGCGATGCCGGCGCCGCGGCCGCCGACGCCTACCGGGCGCTCGACGACCCGTACCTGCGCGAGCGCGCGGCGGATGTAGAGGACGTGGTCGGCCGGGTGCTCGGCCACCTGGGTGGCGGCGCCGCTCCGCCCCGGATCGACGCGCCGGGCGTGCTCGTGGTCGAAGACCTCGCACCCGGCGAGGCCGCCGCGCTCGACGCCGCGGTCGTGCGCGGGCTCGCGGTCGCCCGCGGCGGCGCCACCTCGCACGCCGCGATCCTCGCCCGGGCGCTCGGCATCCCGTCGGTCGTCGGGCTGGGCGACGGCATCCTCGCCGTCGAGGAAGGCACGCCGCTGGTGGTCGACGGCGACAGTGGCACGGTCGAGGTCGACCCGCCGGCCGACGCGCTCGCCGAGCGCGAGCGCGCCCGGCAGGCCGCCGAGGCGCGTCGCGCGCGGGCGCTGGCCCGCGCGCGCGAGCCGGCCCGCACGCGCGACGGCGTGACGCTCGAGGTGGCCGCCAACCTCGGTGCCGCGGCCGAGGTCCGCGGCGCGCTCGAGCACGGCGCCGACGGCGTCGGCCTTCTGCGCACCGAGTTCCTGTTCCTGGACCGCGACGAGGCGCCCACGGCTGCCGAGCAGGAGGCGGTGTACGAGGAAATCGCAGCGGCGCTCGACGGCCGGCCGCTGATCGTGCGCACGCTCGACGCGGGCGCCGACAAGCCGCTGCCCTTCGTGCCCCAGCCACCGGAGGACAACCCGTTCCTCGGCGTGCGCGGGCTGCGGCTGAGCCTCGCCAACCCCGACCTGCTGCGCGACCAGCTGCGCGCGATCGTCGCCGTGGCGGCGCGGCACCCGGTCAAGGTGATGTTCCCGATGGTCACGGTGCCGGCGGAGTTCCGGGCCGCCCGCGCGCTGCTCGAGGAGGTGCGGCGCGAGGCGGGCGCGCCGGAGCTCGAGGTCGGCGTGATGGTCGAGGTGCCGGCGCTCGCGCTGCAGGCCGAGCGCTTCGCGCGCGAGGTCGACTTCTTCTCGGTCGGCACGAACGACCTCACCCAGTACACGGCGGCGGCGGAGCGCGGCAGCCAGCAGCTCGCCGCGCTGCTCGCGGGCCCGCTCCCGCCCGTGCTGGCGCTGATCGCGTCGGTCACCGCCGGGGCGGACGCGCACGGGCGCTGGGTCGGCGTGTGCGGCGAGCTGGCTGGGGACCCGGGCGCCGCGCTCCTGCTCGCGGGCCTCGGCGTCCGCGAGCTGAGCATGGCCCCGGCGCGCATCCCGGAGGTCAAGGAGGCGCTGCGCGGCATCGAGCTCGCGCAGGCGCGGGAGGTCGCCCGGCGCGCGCTCGAGCTCGAGGACGCCGACGCCGTGCGCGAGGCGGTCGCGCCGCTCCTCCCGGCCACGTGAGCGACCGGGCGATAGAGTCCGGCGGCCTTGTGGGGAAAGCAGCGGCCTTGACGACGGACCGCGGGATCCGGTCTGCCCGGTTCCTCGCCGCCGGAACGATCCTGCGCATCGTCCTCATGCCCGTGATCATGGGCCTGCTGATGGCCGACGCCCCGCACGAGGTGACGGCTGCGCTGTTCGCCGCCGCAGCGGCGACGGACTGGATCGACGGCTACCTGGCCAGACGCTGGGACGTCACCACCAAGATCGGCTCGTTCCTCGACACGACGGCCGACAAGCTGCTGGTCACGGGCGTGCTGATCGCGCTGGTGGCGGTCGAGCGGGCATCGCCGTGGGTGACGGTGATCATCGTCGGCCGCGAGCTGGTGATCCTCGGGCTGCGCGGGGTCGTCGCGGCCGAGGGCGAGGTCATGCAGCCGTCGCTGCTCGGCAAACTCAAGACCGCCATCCAGTTCCTGGCGATCCTGCTCGCGATCCTGCGCCTGGGCGAGCCGGTGGGCGGCCTGTACCTCGACGAGTGGGTGATGCTCGCCGCCGCCGCGATCACGGTGGCCTCGGCGGTCGACTACCTGAGCCGCTTCGCGACCTCGCTCTCGGGGCGCTGAATGGCGTCCGTGTTCGTCACGGGGGCCAGCGGCCTGATCGGCGGCGCGCTACTCGACCGCCTCGTCGAGCGCGGCGACGCGGTGCGCGCGCTGGCGCGGTCGGACGCGGCCGCCGCGCGGCTCGCTGAGCGAGGGGCCGACGTCGTGCGCGGAGACGTGCTCGACGAGGACGCGCTGTCGGCCGGCATGGCGGGCTGCGACCTCGCCTTCCACGTGGCGGGCGTCAACACGCTGTGCCCGACCGACCCCGCGGAGCTGATCCATGTGAACGTGCGCGGCGCGGAGGCCGCGGTGCGTGCGGCGGCCCGCGCCGGCGTGCCGCGGCTCGTCCACACGTCGTCGTCCTCGGCGATCGGGGAGGAGGAGGGCACCGTCGGGCGGGAGGACTCGCCGCATCGCGGCACGTACATGTCGACCTACGAGCGCTCAAAGGCCGAGGGCGAGCGCGCCGCGCAGGCGGCCGCCCGCCGCGACGGCGTCGACCTCGTGTGCGTGAACCCGTCGTCCGTGCAGGGCCCCGGCCGCGCCGGGGGCACGGGGAAGATCCTGATCGCCTACCTCAACGGGCGCCTGAAGGCATTCGTCGACACCCGCCTCAGCCTCGTCGACATCCGCGACTGTGTGGAGGGCCACCTGTTGGCGGCCGCGCGCGGCCGGACCGGCGAGCGCTACCTGCTCCACGGCGCCACGCTCACGTCGCTCGAGGCGCTCGAGATCGTCTCGGACCTGACCGGCGTGACCGACCGGCCTCGGCTTCTGCCTCCCGCCCTCGCGAAGGCCGGCGCCGCGGTGCTGGAGGCGGGCTTCAAGCTCGCCGGGCGCACCCCGCCGGTGTGCCGCGAGATGGTGCGCACGATGCTCCACGGCCACCGCTACGACGGCTCGCGGGCGGCCCGCGAGCTTGGTCTCGTCTACACGCCTGTCCGGGAGACCTTCTCCCGCACCGTGGCCTGGGCCGTCGCCGAGGGGCTGGTCAAGCGCCCACTTCCCGCTTGGCCCGGCCCTTCGCCGGGTACGATCTGAGCATGGAACGAGACGACCGTCCGGAATCGGCCGAGGCCGCCGAAGAGCGGCTCAAGCACGAGCACCCCGCCGCTCCCGAGGAGCCCGGCTCGGGCTTCGCCGAGGGCCTCGACCACAAGCCCGATCCGCCCGAGGAGGAGCTCGAGCCCGACTTCGCGCGGGGCCTGCGGGAGGGGCCCGAGGCCGAATTGGAGCGCCGCGGGCGCTTCAGCGAAGGTGCCGAGGAGCTCCCGGACACGCCAGACAAGGAAGTGGAGCGCCGCTTCAGCGAGGGCATCGAGCGCAGCCCGACGAGCGAGTGACGTAACGTCCGTCGCGCCGCGACGCCGAGGCGCTCCATCACGGCCGTATCCTCGTGCTCGCCGACGCCAGCGACCCCGCGGAGGCGCGCGCGCCGCTCGATCAGGTCCAGGCGAGCTCGGACCGCGCCGCCCAGTAGGCCTCGGGCGGTTCGGCGAGGCCGGCCAGCCGCGCGTCGATCTGCGCGTCGTAGGCGACGTCGAGCGCGGCGAGGTTGCTCTCGAGCATCGCCACGCCCGACGCGCCGCTGAGGACGACGCCGGCCCAGGGCTGCGCCAAGGCCGCAGCGATCGCGACGGCGTCGGCGCCCACGCGCTGTTCGCGGGCCAGGGCCGCGAGCTCGGGCGGCGCGGCCCGGCCGGTGAGGCGGCCGTTGGCGACCGCCTCCTTGACGATCACCCCCAGCCCGGCGGCGTGCGCGCGGGCGAGCGCGTCCCCGGCCGAGCGCTCGTGCAGGTTCCACGTCGCCTGCACCGCGTCGAAGGCGCCGCTCTCGACCGCGCGGTCGATCGTCTCCGCCTGCTGCGGCCCCGTGACCGACGCGCCGATCGCCACGCCCTGCTCACGCAGCGCGCCGAGCGCCGCGAGGACCTCGGCGTCGTCGAGCACGCCGCTCTCGACGGTGGCCGAGTGGATCTGGTACAGCCCGACGTAGGGCCCGAGCCGCTCGCGGGTCTCGGCCAGCTGGCGCCGGAGCGTAGGAGCCGTCAGGTCCTTGACCTCGTGCTCGTCGGCGTCGATCCGCCAGCCCGCCGTGTACGTGTAGCCCCACTTGGAGCCGACCGCGACGGCGCCGGGCGCAAGCCCCCGCTCGCGCAGCCAGCCGCCGAGGAAGTCCTCCGCGAGCCCGTATGAGCGGGCGGCGTCGAAGTAGCGGACTCCGGCGCCGTGCGCCGCGTCGAGCACCGCGTGGGTGCGCTCGCGGAGCGCCTCGGGGCTCCGCTCCGCCGGCAGCTCGCCGGCGTGGCCGACGTTGATGTAGGCCGGCCGGCCGAGCGCCGCCAGCCCGAGGCCGATGCGGCTGACCTGCAGCCCCGTGCGCCCGAGCGGCGCGGTCACGGCGCCACGGCGGCGGGCGTCGCGAAGCCCAGCGCGTCCTCCACCAGGCGCTGCCCGTCCGCGGCCGCTTGGGCCAGGACTTCGGGCCGGCGCTCGAGCTGCGCGACCACCGGCGTGCCCGCCGGCGGGCGCAGACCGAGCACGTAGGGCGGGGCGCGGTCGGGCGACCGCGACCGCCGGCCGATGTCGTCCACCAGCTCCTCGTAGGCGGCCGCGCGGCCCCGCCAGACCGCCGCCAGCTCCGGGTTCAGCCGCCGCAGGTGGCGCTCCACGAGCGTCTCGCCAAGGCGGGAGCCGGCCGTGCGAGGCACCCCCTGCGGGCGCGTCTGCAGCACGAGCACGTGCGTAGCGCCGGCGTCGAGCGCGGTGGACACCGGTATCGGGCACGAGAGCGCGCCGTCGATGTACCGCCGTCCGTCGATGGGCACCGGAGGGCCGCCGACGAGCGGCATCCGCGTGGTGGCGAGCAGGACCCGCACGAGATCGTCGCGTGTCCGCATGCCGGTGAACTCCGCGGGCTTGGCGGTCTCGACGTCGAGCGCCACGCAGTGCAGCGGGATCGGGCTCTCGATCGTGCGCACGTGCCGGCCATCGTCGATGTCCGCCGAGACGTGGGCGAGCACGAAGGAGACGTCGAGGGCCGGCCGCCCGACCAGCAGGCGGGCCGGGTTCACGAACTGGCGCGACGCGAGGATCCCGTGGTACATGGCCGCCGCCGGCTGCGCGACGCCGGCCAGCAGCGCCGCGGCGTTGAGCGCTCCCGCCGAGGAGCCGACCACGAGGTCGAAGCAGGGCGTGAGCCGGAGCCGCTCGAGCGCGGCGGTCATCCCGGCCGATACGACGCCGCGCATCCCGCCGCCCTCGAGCACGAGAGCCACCCGGTGGGGATCGTGCCGCGCGCCCGGCACGCTGTCCTCGGCCCGGCGTGCGCGCAGCAGGTCGGCGACGGGATGGGACGTCAACTCAGCGCCGGCGCCCGCGATCGGTGAGCTGGCGGCGCACCTGGTCCACCTTGGCCCGTCCCTGCGGCGAGCGGGCGTAGCGGCCGGCCTGCGAGACCATCTGGCGGCCCTGGCGAGATTGTGCGAAGCGCATGATGCGCGAGAAGACAGACATACCCTGAGACTAGGACAGGAGCACCGGAGGATAAACCTTGACACAGTTGTGTCAGGGTTCGCTAGACTGGGCCGCCGGATGGACGCACTGACGATCCACGAGGCGGCGGAGACCACTGGCTGGTCGCCGCGAATGCTGCGCTACATCGAGCGCGTCGGGCTGGTCGAGCCCGCCCGCTCGGCGTCCGGCTACCGCCTCTATGGGCCGGCCGAGCTCCAGCGCCTACGCACGCTGCGCGAGCTGCTCGCCGGCCACGAGATCGGCCTGTCCGACCTCGCCTTCGCGTCGCGCCTGCGCCGGGATCCCGGGCTGCGCGAGGCCACCGACGCGTGGCTGGAGGCCAAGGCCGAGCGTCCCGACGACGTGCCGGCCGCGGACTGGATGCGCTGGGAGCAGCAGAAGCACCAGCGCCTCCTGGACGCCGCGGCCCTGACCGCCGCCCCCTGACGAACGGGAGACAGAACCGCATGGCCACCGAACTGACGACGGACTACAAGGTCGCCGACATCTCGCTCGCGGCCTTCGGCCGCAAGGAGATCCAGCTCGCCGAGCACGAGATGCCCGGCCTGATGGCGACGCGGCGCGAGTTCGCCGATGCCCAGCCGCTCAAGGGCGCGCGCATCACCGGCTCGCTCCACATGACGGTCCAGACGGCCGTGCTGATCGAGACGCTCGTCTCGCTCGGTGCCGAGGTTCGCTGGGCCTCCTGCAACATCTTCTCGACCCAGGACCACGCCGCCGCCGCGATCGCCGAGGCCGGCATCCCCGTCTTCGCCTGGAAGGGCGAGACGCTCGAGGAGTACTGGTGGTGCACCGAGCAGGCGCTGAACTGGCCGGACGGCGAGGGCCCCAACATGATCCTCGACGACGGCGGCGACGCCACGCTGCTCGTGCACAAGGGAGCCGAGTTCGAGAAGGCCGGCGCGGTTCCGGATCCGGCCTCCGCGGAGTCCGACGAATTCCGCATCATCCTCGAGACGCTGCAGCGCTCGCTGTCCGAGGATCCGCAGCGCTGGACCCGCGTCGCGAGCAACGTCAAGGGCGTCACCGAGGAGACGACGACCGGCGTGCACCGGCTCTACCAGCTCGCCGAGCAGGGCGAGCTGCTGTTCCCGGCCATCAACGTCAACGACTCGGTCACCAAGTCGAAGTTCGACAACCTCTACGGCTGCCGCCACTCGCTGATCGACGGCATCAACCGTGCGACCGACGTCATGCTCGCCGGCAAGGTCGCGGTCATCCTCGGCTACGGCGACGTGGGCAAGGGCTGCGCCGAGTCGCTGCGCGGCCAGGGCGCTCGCGTGGTGGTCACCGAGATCGACCCGATCTGCGCGCTGCAGGCGGCGATGGAGGGCTACCAGGTCGTCACGCTCGAGGACGTCGTCGAGACCGCCGACATCTTCATCACCGCTACGGGCAACAAGGACATCATCACCGCCGATCACATGGCGCGCATGAAGCACCAGGCGATCGTCGGCAACATCGGCCACTTCGACAACGAGATCGACATGGCCGGCCTGGCGCGCACGCCCGGCGTCGAGCGGATCAACATCAAGCCGCAGGTCGACGAGTGGGTCTTCCCGGACGGGCACTCGATCATCGTGCTGTCGGAGGGCCGCCTGCTGAACCTCGGCAACGCGACCGGCCACCCGAGCTTCGTGATGAGCAACTCGTTCACGAACCAGACGATCGCCCAGATCGAGCTGTGGACGCGCAACGACGAGTACGAGAAGCAGGTCTACGTCCTGCCCAAGGTGCTCGACGAGAAGGTCGCGCGGCTGCACCTCGACGCGCTCGGCGCGAGGCTCACGAAGCTCACGCCGGGGCAGGCCGCGTACATCGACGTGCCGGTCGAGGGCCCGTACAAGTCGGACCACTACCGCTACTAGCGCTTCGGCAGGGCGGCGATCGAGGCAGATAGGCTGACGCCGGTGTCCGTGACGCCGGTGTCCGCCCTGCGCCGTGCCGCCGCCCTCGCCGAGGACCACCTCGCGGGGCTCGCGGAGCGCCGCGTCGGGGCGATCACCGGCTACGGGGACGTGGTCGCGGCGCTCGACGAGCCGCTGCCGGACGAGGGCGAGGACGCGGCCGAGGTCGTCGAGCGGCTCGCGGCCGTGGTGGGGCCCGCGACGGTCGCCAGCCCCGGCCCGCGGTACTTCGGGTTCGTCACCGGCGGCGTGCTGCCGGCCGCGCTGGGGGCCGACTGGCTGGCCACGGCCTGGGACCAGAACGGCTTCACGCGCGTCTCGTCGCCGGCGGCCGCGGCGGTGGAGGCGGCCGCCGAGCGGTGGGTGCTCGAGGCGCTCGGGCTGCCCGCGGGCGCCGCGGTGGGCTTCGCGACGGGCGCGACGATGGCGAACTTCACCGGGATCGCCGCCGCCCGGCATGCGCTGCTCGCGCGTGCGGGCTGGGACGTCGAGGCCGACGGCCTGGCGGGGGCGCCGCCGATCCGGGTTCTCGTCGGCGAGCAGGTCCACGCCTCGCTGCTCGTGGCCGTGCGCTACGCCGGGCTCGGAGCCGGCCGCGTCGAGCGGGTGGCGGCCGACGACCAGGGCGCCATGCGGGCCGACGCGCTGCGCGAGGCGCTTCGTGACGGTCCGACGCTGGTCTGCGCCCAGGCGGGCGAGGTCAACACCGGCGCCTTCGACCCACTCGACGCGATCGCCGACGCTCTGGCCGAGCACGACGCGTGGCTGCACGTGGATGGCGCCTTCGGGCTGTGGGCGGCCGCCAGCCCGCGCCTGCGGGGCCTGGCGGCGGGCGCCGAGCGCGCGCACTCGTGGGCGGTCGACGCGCACAAGTGGCTCAACGTGCCCTACGACGGGGGCCTCGCGATCGTGGCCGACCGGGAGGCCGTGCGCGGGGCGATGGGGGTGCGCGCGAGCTACCTGCCCGCCGAGGACGGGCGAGAGCCGTACGACTACGTGCCAGAGATGTCGCGGCGCGCGCGGGGCGTGCCGGTGTACGCCGCGCTGCGCTCGCTCGGGCGGAACGGGCTGGCCGAGCTCGTCGAGCGCTGCTGCGCGCTCGCCCGTCGGCTCGCCGACGCGATGGCCGGGATCCCCGGTGCTGAGGTCCTCAACGACGTGGTGCTCAATCAGGTGCTCGTGCGGTTCGGCGACTCCGACGAGGTCACGCGCGCGGTCGTCGACGAGGTGCAGCGGAGCGGCGAGGCATGGCTCGGCCCGACCGTGTGGCGCGGCCGCGTCGCGGCGCGCATCTCCGTCTCGAACTGGTCGACGACCGAGGACGACATCGACCGCCTGGCCGCCGCGCTGAGCGCCGCCGCGTCCCGCTGATGGCGACGGCGGGCGAGGCCCGGATCCGGTGGGCGGACGACCAGATGCCGGTGCTGCGGTCGATCCGCGAGCGCTTCGCGGCCGAGCGCCCGCTGGACGGGCTCGTGGTGGGCGCCTGCCTGCACGTGACGTCGGAGACCGCGATGCTCGCCCGCACGCTGGCGGCGGGCGGGGCCGAGGTGGCGCTCTGCGCCTCGAACCCCTTCGCCACGCAGGACGACGTGGCGGCGGCGCTCGCCGCTGACGAGGCGATCGAGGTCCACGCGGTGCGGGGCGACGACGCCGAGGCGTGGGCCGCGCGCGTGGCCGCCGTGGTCGCCCGCGCGCCGCGGATCACGCTCGACGACGGAGCCGACCTGCTCACCGCGCTGCACCTCGCGCGCCCCGACCTGCTCGAGGGGATGCTCGGCGGGACGGAGGAGACCAACACCGGGCTCGTGCGGCTGCGGGCGCTCGAGGCCGAGGGCCGGCTCGCCTGCCCGGTGATCGCGGTCAACGAGGCGGTCGCCGAGCGCGCGTTCAACGATCGGTTCGGCACCGGCCAGTCCGCGATCGACGGCATCCTGCGCACGACCAACCTTCTGCTGGCGGGCCGCACGCTCGTGGTGCTCGGCTACGGCTGGACGGGCAAGGGCGTGGCCCTGAGGGCCGACGGCATGGGCGCGTCGGTGGTCGTCTGCGAGGTCGATCCGCTGCGGGCGCTGGAGGCGCGGATGGACGGCTTCGAGGTGCTGCCGGCGCTGGAGGCGGCGGAGCGCGGCGACGTGTTCGTGACCGTGACCGGCGGACGTGACGTGCTGGGCCGCGAGCACTTCGCGCGCATGAAGGACGGCGCCGTGCTGGCCAACGCCGGGCACTTCGACGTGGAGATCGACGTCGTCGGCCTGCGCGAGGCGGCGTCGGAGGTGCGGGAGGTCCGCCCGCTGGTGGAGCAGCACGTGCTCGACGGCCGCCGGCTCAACCTGCTGGCCGCGGGCCGGGTGGTGAACCTCGCGGCCGCCGAAGGCCATCCGGCGGCCGTCATGGACATCTCGTTCGCGCTCCAGGCGCTCGCCGCCGAGGAGCTCGTGCGGAAGGCCGGCGAGCTGGCCCCGGGCGTGCACCCGGTGCGCGAGGGCATCGACCGCGAGGTCGCGGCGCTCAAGCTCGCGTCGCTCGGCGTGCGGATCGACGAGCTGAGCGCCGAGCAGGAGCGCTACCTGCGGGGCTGGCGCTCGGACGGCTAGTCTGCGCGCTCGTGGACGGGCTGCAGGCCAGCGTGGAGAAGATGCGGCGGGAGGGGCTCCCGGAGCCTGCCGTCGCCACGTTCGAGCACTACTACCGCCAGCTCGCCGAGGGCGAGACGGGCATGCTCCCGGAGTCCTCGATCGAGCCGGTCGAGGATGTCACCGATCTCGACTCGCTGGAGGACGGTGACGCGCCGCTCGACGAGGCCGTGGTGCTCAAGCTCAACGGCGGCCTCGGGACGAGCATGGGCATGACGCGCGCGAAGTCGCTGATCGAGGCCAAGGACGGCATGAGCTTCCTCGACATCGTCGCCCGGCAGGTGCTCGAGCTGCGCGAGCGGTCGGGCGCGCGGCTCCCGCTCGTGCTCATGAACTCGTTCTACACGCACGACGACGCATTGCGTGCCCTGTCGGCGCACGAGGCCCTGGCGGCGGACGTGCCGCCGGACTTCGTCCAGCACAAGGAGCCGAAGCTGCTCGTCGACGACCTGACGCCGGTCGAGTGGCCGGACGACCCGTCGCTCGAGTGGTGCCCGCCCGGCCACGGCGACCTCTACACGGCGCTGCTCACCTCGGGGATGCTCGACGCGCTGCTCGAGCGCGGCTACCGGTACGCGTTCGTCTCGAACTCCGACAACCTGGGCGCGGTGCTCGAGCCGCGGATCCTGGCGTGGATGGCGCGCGAGCAGATCCCGTTCGTGATGGAGGTCACGGACCGCACGGAGGCGGATCGCAAGGGCGGCCACATCGCGGCGCGCCCGGGCGGCGGCTACGTCCTGCGCGAGACCGCCCAGACGCCGAAGGAGGACCTTGACGCCCTGCAGGACATCGGCCGCCACCGGTACGTGAACACGAACAACCTGTGGATCGACGTCCAGGCGCTGCGCGATCTGATGCACGAGCGCGAGGGCGTGCTGGGGCTGCCGCTGATCGTCAACCGCAAGACCGTCGATCCGGGGGACAAGTCGAGCCCCGAGGTGTTCCAGCTCGAGACCGCGATGGGGGCCGCGGTGGGCGTGTTCGACGGCGCCCGCCCGGTGCGGGCGCCCCGCCAGCGGTTCTCGCCGGTCAAGACCACCGAGGACCTGCTCGCGCTGCGCTCCGACGCCTACGTGCTGGCCGACGACGCGCGGGTCGAGCTCGCGCCGTCGCGCGGGGGCAGGCCGCCGGTCGTCGACCTCGACGACGAGTACTACAAGCTGCTGCGCGACTTCGACGCCCGCTTTCCGGACGGCGCGCCGGCGCTGGTCGACTGCGACCGGATCGCGGTCGAGGGCGACGTCCGCTTCGGTCGCGACGTCGTCGTTCGCGGGACCGTGACCGTGCGTGGGCCGCGGACCGTCGAGGACGGCGCGGTCCTCGAGGGCTAGACGCGTTGACTCCGGTCGGCGCGGCTGGTTGCATCGCTCCATGTCGTGGCGGCACCTGGTCGCGCTCGTGGTCCTGAGCTTCGCGCTCGCCGTGCCCGCCCCGGCCGCCGGTCGCGTTCTCGACGTCTACCAGGACCTGGTGGACCTGCGCGTGACGCCGGCTCCGCTGGTGCCGACGAAGGTCCCCAGGGCGCTTCGACCCATCGACCGGACGATCGCGGTCGGCTCGAGCCGGCGCCGGGGCGGTTATGGGATCCGCCTCGCCTCGACGTCGCCGGAGGCGGTCATCGCCATCGAGGGGGGCGGCTATGCCTCTATGCGAAAGGCACGGGACGACCTCGTGCGGCGGCAGGGATTCCGCGCTCGCAAGACGCGGGTCCGCGGGCATCGCGGGCTGGCGCTGAAGGGTCCGCAGGGATATGGCCTCGTGTGGCGGGAGCGCGGAACCGTCTACTGGATGGGCACCGGGACGCCGAGGAAGATCTCGCGCGCCGGCCTCCGGGCCACAGCAGCCGGACTCGACCGCCTCGGGGGTGCCTACGTGGGCACGGGCGCGGATCCGGACCTCGGGACCGGCGCGGTCATGGTCACGACGAAGCGCACGGTGACGGGGGACGTGGACTGGAGCGCGAACTGCACGGCGGGGACCCAGTACGCGGGCAGCGTGCAGATCTCGCTGCTGCGGCTCGTCGGCAACCGGTACAGCCTCGACCTCGCCGGGCGGGACACCGGCAGCCTGCAATGGAGCGGCACGGTGTCGGGCACCGTGTCGTCCGGGTCGATGACGATGACGCTGCGTGCCACGGGGACGTTCAACGGGGACACATGCGATACCGGCGACGTCCCGCTGTCCTTCTCCCCTCTGCGCTGACGTTCGTCAGCCCGCGTATCGCTCGGCCCGCTGGTCCTCCGCCTCGGACTCGGCGAGCATGCGGAAGAAGAGGTATGCGAGCGCGATCCCCATGACGACGGACTGCTCGAGCGCCATCACGAGGCCAGCGACGTGCTGGTCGTCGAGCGGCGTCAGCCCCCACTTGGTCCCCTCCCACGTGTACGCGTAGAGGAGCTCGGGCGAGAAGGCGAGCAGGACGCCGAGGAAGCCGACGAGCAGCTTGGTCGAGGCCATGTACATGATCGGCCCCATGCCGCCGAGGCGCAGGCGGGAGCGGATGGGGGAGAGCAGGTGCCACCAGTACAGCAGCCCGGCGGCGGCGAAGCTGAGGTGCTCGAGCGTGTGAACGCCCGCGTGCTCGAGCGCCGCGTCATAGAGCGCCGGGATGTGCCAGAGCCACATCGCGCCCACATAGGCGACGACCCCGAAGGCCGGGTGCCCGAACGGCCCGGCCGACCGCTCGATCCGGTGGATCCGGCGCGTGGCGGGGCGCAGCAGCCACTTCGTCAGGCCGAG
>DATAFH010000115.1:0-17924 GCA_036257565.1 Solirubrobacteraceae bacterium
CTGTCCGGGCACGAGGTCGAGCGGCTGTTCGGAGTGGTGCGCACGCTGCGCGAGCAGGGCTCGGCGGTGCTCTTCATCTCGCATCGCCTCGAAGAGGTGTTCGAGCTCTGCGATACCGTCACCGTGATGCGGGACGGCGCGGTCGTGCATGACGCGCCGGTCGCCGACATGACGCCCGACGAGATGGTCAAGCGCATGGTCGGCCGGGAGCTGACCACGCTGTTTCCAAAGCAGGATGCGACCGTGGGCGAGCCCGTGCTGGAGGTTCACCGCCTCACGCGCGAGGGCGTCTTATTCGACATCAGCTTCGAGGTCCGTGCCGGTGAGATCGCCGCCCTCGCGGGCCTGGTCGGCGCCGGGCGCAGTGAGATCGCCCGCGCGATCTTCGGCATCGACGCCTCCGACGCGGGACACGTCGAGGTCGAGGGCAGACGGCTGCCGCGTGGCAGGCCGCTCGCCGCCATGCGTGCCGGCATCGGCTTCGCGCCCGAGGACCGGCGCCAGCAGGGCCTGGTCATGGACCTCTCGATCGCCCGCAACACGGCACTCACGCGCCTGCGCGCGCTCTCGCGGGCAGGGCTCATCCGCAGCAGCGCCGAGAGCAGCCTGGCCCGCGAGTGGGCCGCTCGGCTCCAGCTCAAGTTCCCCCGCCTCGAGGACAGCGTCGGCACGCTCTCGGGCGGCAACCAGCAGAAGGTTGTGCTGGGCAAGTGGCTGGCCACCAACCCGAAGCTGCTGATCGTCGACGAGCCGACACGCGGCATCGACGTCGGCACCAAGGCCGAGGTCCATCGCCTGATGAGCGAGCTCGCCGGGCAGGGGGTCGCGGTGCTGATGATCTCCAGTGAGCTGCCCGAGGTGCTCGGCATGGCCGACCGGGTGCTCGTCATGCACGAGGGCCGGCTCACCGGCGAGCTGAGCCGGGCGGAGGCGAACGAGGAGAACGTGATCCGCCTCGCCACGGGGCAGGTCGAGATGGCCGCATGAGCACCGCCGTCGCCGCGGAGGGGGCGCGTGCGCGCCGCCTGACCGAATCGGTCTTCCGGATCCGCGAGCTCGGCATCGTCGGCGAGCTGGGCGCCGAGGTGATCTCCGCGGGCCTCGTGGACAGCGAGCGGGCGGCGCGAGAGGCGGGCGACCGGTTCGCGGCGGCGCAGCTCGACCTCGTGCTGTGCCACGCCGTGACCTATGCGACATCGAGCACGGTGCTGCCCGTGGCCCAGGCGGCGAAGACTCCGGTCGTGCTGCTCGGGCTGCAGCCGACGCCGACGCTCGACTACGCGAACACCGACACGGGCGAATGGCTCGCCAACTGCGCGGCGTGCTGCGTGCCCGAGCTCGCGGGCGCGTTCACGCGCGCCCGCGTTCCGTACGACACGGTCGTCGGGACGATCGACGGCGACGAGCGCGCGTGGGAGAAGATCGGCGCCTGGGTGCGGGCCGCGGGCGTGGCCCGCGCGCTGCGCCGCTCGCGGATCGGCTTCCTCGGGCACGTGTATCCCGGGATGCTCGACATGTACGCCGACTTCACGGCCGTGCACGCCCAGGTCGGCGCGCACGTCGAGGTGCTCGAGATCGACGACCTCGGCGCCCGCGTCGCCGAGGTGACGAGCGATGAGGCGGCCGCCAAGGAGGAGGAGATCCGCCGCATGTTCGCGTTCGCCGATCCGTCGGCGGACCCGATCGCCGGACCGATCAAGCCTTCGCAGCTCGACTGGTCGGCACGCGTGGCAGCAGGGCTCGACCGGCTCGTCGCCGACTTCGAGCTCGACGCGCTGACGTACTACTACCGCGGCGTCGGGGGGAACGAGGCGGAGCGCCTGGGCGCCGGGGTGATCGTCGGCAACTCGCTGCTCACGGCGCGCGGGGTGTCGACGGCGGGCGAGGCGGACCTGAAGACCAATCTCGCCCAGATGATCCTCGACCGGCTACAGGCCGGAGGGTCGTACACGGAGTTCTACGCCCTCGACTTCGACGACGACTTCGTCCTCATGGGCCACGACGGCCCCGGTCACGTCGCGATCGCCCAGGAGCAGCCGACGCTGCGCGCGCTCAAGCTCTACCACGGCAAGCGCGGCGCCGGCCTGAGCGTCGAGTTCAAGGTCCGCTTCGGGCCGATCACGATCGTCGGCTGCACGCAGACGGCCGACGGCCGGCTGAAGCTGATCACCGGCGAAGGCGAATCGATTGACGGCGACACGTTCAGGATCGGCAACACGAACAGCCGGCTGCGCTTCTCCCTGCGGCCGGCCGAGTTCCTGGAGCGCTGGTGCGCCGAAGGGCCGACCCACCACGTCGCGCTCGGCATCGGCCACGTCGCCGCGGAGGTGCGGAAGGTCGCGTCGCTCCTCGGCCTCGAGTACGCGGAGGTCGGCTGAGGTGGAGCGTGTGTGCTTCCTGCTCCGCGTGCGACCCGACCGCCTCGAGGAGTATCGCCGGCGCCACCGCGAGGTGTGGCCGGAGATGCTCGACGCGCTGCAACGGGCGGGCTGGAGCAACTACTCGCTGTTCCTACGCCCCGACGGACTGCTCGTCGGCTACCTGGAGACGGAGGACTTCGCCGCTGCGCAGGCGGCGATGGAGGCGACCGACGTGAACGAGCGCTGGCAGGCCGAGATGGCGCCGTTCTTCGAGCAAGGGCCCGACGCTGGGTTCGAGCGGCTCGACGAGGTGTTCCACCTTGCCTGACTTCGCCGCCATCGACCTCGGGGCGACGAGTGGCCGCGTGTTCGCCGGCAACCTCCGCGACGGACGCGTCCAGCTCCGTGAGCTGCACCGGTTCGAGAACCGTCCCGTCCAGCTCCCGGACGGCCTGCACTGGAACCTGCTGCACCTGTTCACCGAAGCGCTGGACGGCCTGCGCCGCGCGGGACCGCTGCGCGGCGTCGGCGTCGATACCTGGGGTGTGGACTATGCCCTGCTCGACCGCCGCGACCGCGTGCTCGGGCTGCCCTTCCACTATCGCGACGGGCGCACGGCCGGGATGAGCGAGCGGGCGTTCGCGCGTGTGAGCGCCGAGGAGCTGTACGCCACGACGGGCATCCAGACGCTGCCGATCAACACGGTCTTCCAGCTCCTGGCCGACGAGGGATCCGCCGCCCTCGGCGCCGCCGAGCGCATCGCGCTGGTGCCCGACCTGCTCGCCCTCTGGCTCAGCGGCGAGCTGGGCAACGAGCGCACGAACGCGTCGACCACGGGCCTTCTCGACGCGCGCAGCGGCACCTGGGCGCACGAGGTCATCGCCCACCTCGGGTTACCGACCCGGCTCTTCGGCCAGCTCGTCGAGCCGGGCACTGCCCTGGGCCCACTCCTCCCCCACCACGACCTGGGGACGCCCACCGTCCACGCGGTCGCCAGCCACGACACGGCGTCGGCGTTCGCCGCCGCCCCGATCGCCGACGAGCACGCGGCCGTGCTCTCCAGCGGGACCTGGTCGCTGCTCGGGCTCGAGCTCCCGGAGCCGGTCCTCAGCGACCGGGATCTCAC
The DNA here is from genome assembly GCA_036257565.1 of Solirubrobacteraceae bacterium. Classification (GTDB taxonomy): domain Bacteria; phylum Actinomycetota; class Thermoleophilia; order Solirubrobacterales; family Solirubrobacteraceae; genus DASSUW01. The sequence goes on from DATAFH010000115.1 coordinate 3,487, forward strand.
CAACGAGCGCGGCGTCGACGGCACGACGCGGCTGCTCAGGAACGTGATGGGCATGTGGCTGCTCGAGGAGTGCCGGCGCGCCTGGGGCGACGTGTCGTACGAGGAGCTGCAGCATCTCGCCGAGGGCGAGACCGGCGAGGTCGCGCTCTTCGACCCCGACAACGAGGCGTTCCTCGCGCGTGGCGACATGCCGGCACGCGTCGCCGCGGCCTGCGGGGTGGACCCGCGCGACCGGAGGATGATGGTGCGCGCGATCCTGGTGTCGCTCGCCTGCAAGTACCGCTGGGTGCTCGAGCGGCTGGAGGCGGTCACCGGCCGCGAGGTGCGCCGCATCCACGTCATCGGCGGCGGCGCGCGCAATACGCTGCTGTGCCGACTGACCGCCGACATCACCGGCCGCGAGGTCCTCGCCGGCCCGGTCGAGGCGACGGCGCTGGGCAACGTGCTCGTGCAGGCTCGCGCCGTGGGCGAGCTCGGCTCGCTCGGCGACCTGCGTGCCGTCGCCGCCGCGTCCGTCCGGCCCACCGTCCATGAGCCCGCCGGCGACGACGGCACCTACCGGCGCTTCCTGGACGTCACCGGGCTATCGATCGAGGAGAAGACATCGTGAGCGGCGTCGAGACGCACCTGCGCGAGCTGGTCATCGAAACGCCGTCGTGGGGGTACGGCGACTCGGGCACGCGCTTCGCGACCTTCCCGCAGCCGGGCCGGCCGCGCGACGTGTTCGAACGCGTGAACGACGCCTCCGAGGTGCACCGGCTCACCGGCACGGCCGGCGCGGTCGCATTCCACTTCCCGTGGGATGCGGTGGACGACTATGGCGAGCTGCGGGCGCACGTCGAGCGCTGCGGCCTGCGCGTCGGCGCCGTCAACCCGAACCTCTTTCAGGACCCGGACTACAAGCTCGGGTCGATCACGCACCCGGCCGCGGCGGTGCGGCGCAAGGCGGTCGCCCATCTCCTCGAGTGCCTGCAGATCGCCGAGGAGCTCGGATCGACGGCCCAGTCGCTGTGGTTTGCCGATGGCACGAACTACCCAGGTCAGGACGACCTGCGCGCGCGCCGCCACCGGCTGCTGGACTCGCTCTCGACCGTCTACGGCGAGCTGCCCGCCGGCCAGGAGCTGCTGCTCGAGTACAAGCTGTTCGAGCCCGCTTTCTACGCCACCGACCTCGCGGACTGGGGCTCCTCGCTGCTGGTCTGCCAGAAGCTGGGCGAGCGGGCGCGGGTGCTCGTCGACCTCGGCCACCACGCCCAAGGCGTCAACATCGAGCAGATCGTGGCGCTGCTCGCCGACGAGCAGCGCCTGGGCGGCTTCCACTTCAACAACCGCAAGTACGCCGACGACGACCTGATCGTCGGCTCCGTCAACCCGTTCGAGCTGTTCCTGATCTTCTTCGAGCTGGGCGACGAGCTGCCGCGCCTGACCATCGACCAGTCGCACAACGTCGAGGCCAAGGTCGAGGCGATGGTGCTGAGCGTGGTCAACCTGCAGGAGGCGTACGCCAAGGCCCTGCTCGTCGACCGCGACGCCTTGCGCGCGGCGCAGGACGACGGCGACGTGCTCGCCGGGCACGAGGTGCTGCTCGACGCCTATCGCACCGACGTCCGCGACCTGTGCGCCGGCGTGCGGGCGGCGGTGGGCGCCGCCGAGGACCCGATCGCCGCCCTGCGCCGCTCGGGCTACGCCGAGCGAGCGGCCGCCGAACGCGAGAACCGTGAGGAGATCACCACATGAGCACCGTCACACCGCCGCTTGTCGACCCGGTCGAGGACCTCTGGCCCGACGCCGCGCCGCCGACCGAGGCGCTCGACCAGCTCGTGCTGGCCTCCAACCTCCTCGGTGCCGAACGCGCCGTGTCGAACTTCGGCGGTGGCAACACCTCTGCCAAGGGCCGGGCCGTCGACCACGCCGGCCGCGAGATCGACGTCATGTGGGTCAAGGGCTCGGGCTCGGACCTCGCCACGATGGGCCCCGAGCACTTCACAGGCCTCAGGCTCGACGAGGCGCTCCCGCTGATCGAGCGCGACGCGATGAGCGACGAGGACATGGTCGCCTACCTGTCGCGCTGCCAGCTCGATCCGGCGATGCCGCGCTGCTCGATCGAGACGCTGCTGCATGCGTTCGTCCCGGCCGCGCACGTGCACCACACGCACCCCGACGGGATCAACGTGCTCGCGGGCACGGCCGACGGCGAGCGGCTGGTTCACCAGTGCTTCGGCGACACCGCCGCCTGGATCCCGTACATCCGGCCGGGTTTCACGCTGTCCAAGCAGGTCGGCGACGCGGCCCGCGCCGACCCCGACCTCAAGCTCGTCGTGCTCGCCAAGCACGGGCTCGTGGTTTGGGGCGACACGGCCGAGGAGGCCTACCGGCGCACGATCGAGGTCATCAACCAGGCCGTCGACTTCGTCAACGAGCGCACCGGCGATACGCCGCGTTTCGGCGGGCGGCATCCGGTCGCTGATCGCGCGTCCGCGAGCCTGCTGCGCGGGCTCCTCCCCGCCGTGCGTGGCGCGGTGTCGAGCAAGCGCCACAAGGTGCTGACCGTCGATACGTCGGCGCGATCGGTCGAGTTCGTGTCGTCGGTCGATGCCGAGCGGCTCGTCACGGTCGGGGCTCCCTGCCCGGACCACCTGGTCCACACGAAGCGGGTGCCGCTCTGGATCCCGTACGACCCCGCGGTCGACGACGCGGACGTGTTGCGCGCGCGGATCGCCGAGCGCGCCGAGCGATTCCGCGCCGACTACCGTCGCTACGTCGAGGCGTACGGCGACGAGACCACCGAGCCGGCCGATCCCGACCCGCGGATCGTGCTCATCCAGCACCTCGGGCTCATCTCGACGGGTACGACGACGAAGAGCTCGAAGCTCTCGCGCGACCTGTACCACCGCGCGATCGAGGTGATGGCAGGCGCCGAAGCGCTGGGCCAGTTCGTCTCGCTCGACGCCGAGGAGAGCTTCGCGATCGAGTACTGGCCGCTCGAGCTCTACAAGCTCGCCCAGGCGCCGCCGCCCGGAGAGCTGCAGGGACAGGTTGCGCTCGTAACGGGCGGCGCGGGCGGGATCGGCGGAGCCATCGGCGACGCCCTGGCGGCCGCCGGCGCGTGCGTCGTGGCCTTCGATCTCGACCAGGCCGGCGCCGAGAACGCCGTCGAGTCGTACGGCGACCGCGGGCTCGCGGTCAGCGGCGACGTGACGAGCGAGGAGGCCGTCGCCGCCGCCTTCGCCGCCACCGTCGACCGCTTCGGGGGCGTGGACATTCTCGTGTCCAACGCCGGCGTGGCGTCGAGCGCCGCGGTCGAGGAGACGTCGCTCGCCGAGTGGGAGCGCAACCACGCGATCCTCGTCACGGGCTACTTCCTCGTCGCCCGCGAGGCGTTCCGCCTGCTGAAGGCGCAGGGCCGGGGCGGATCGCTCGTGTTCGTGGCCTCCAAGAACGCACTGGTGGCCGGCAAGAATGCGGCGGCCTACTCGTCCGCCAAGGCGGCCGAGCTGCACCTCGCCCGCTGCCTGGCCGAGGAGGGTGGGGCTGACGGCATACGCGTCAACACGGTCAATCCGGATGCCGTGCTGCAGGGCTCCCGGATCTGGGACTCCTCGTGGCGCGAGGAGCGGGCCGCCGCCTACGGGATCGAGCCGGACGAGCTGGAGGAGCACTACCGGCAGCGGACGACGTTGCGGGTGAACATCTTCCCGGGCGACATCGCCGAGGCAGTGCTGCACTTCGCGTCACCGAAGCGCTCCGGCAAGAGCACGGGCAACCTGCTCAACGTCGACGGCGGTGTCCCGGCAGCGTACGCTCGGTGACTTGCGGGTCGCGCTCTTCATCACCTGCGTGAACGACACGCTGTTCCCGGACACGGGACGGGCGACGGTGCGCGTGCTCGAACGGCTCGGCCACGAGGTCGTGTTCCCGGAGGAGCAGACCTGCTGCGGGCAGATGCACGCGAACTCCGGCTACCAGCTCGAGGCGGTGCCGCTGGTGCGGCGATTCGTGCGCGCGTTCGGCGCCCCGTCGTTCGACGCCGTCGTGACTCCGTCGGGGTCGTGCGCGGCGATGGTGCACGAGGGATATGCCCGGCTGGCGACGCTGAGCGGGGACGAGGAGCTCGAGCGGGAGGTGGCGGCGCTGGTGCCGCGCGTGCACGAGCTGTCGCAGTTCCTGGTCGGCGTGCTCGGGGTGGAGGACGTGGGCGCGTACTTCCCGCACCGCGTGACGTATCACCCGACCTGCCACTCGCTGCGGCTGCTGAAGGTCGGCGACGCGCCGCTCCGGCTGCTGCGCAACGTGCGCGGGCTGCGGCTGGTCGAGCTGCCCGAGGCGAGCTCCTGCTGCGGGTTCGGCGGCACGTTCGCGGTCAAGAACGCCGACACTTCGACGGCGATGCTCACAGACAAGGTCCGGTTCGTGCTCGACACGGGCGCCGAGGTCTGCGCGGCGCTCGACAACTCCTGCCTCATGCACATCGGCGGCGGGCTGTCACGCCAACGCACGGGCGTACGAGCGGTGCACCTCGCGGAGATCCTGGCGAGCAGCGACAGCGGTGGCGAGCGAAGCGAGACCGACGAGTGAGCCGCCCCTTCCCCGAGGCCGCGCGCGAGGCGCTGGGCGACACGCAGCTCCGCCACAACCTGCGGGTGGCGACGCACACGATCCGCGGCAAGCGCGACCGCGTGGTCTCGGAGGTGCCCGACTGGGAGGCGCTGCGAGAGCAGGGCGCCCGCATCAAGGAACGCGCGCTGCGGCACCTCGACGTGCACCTCGAGCAGCTCGAGGCCTCGGTGACCGCCGCCGGCGGCACGGTGCACTGGGCGCGCGACGGCGCCGAGGCCAACGCGATCGTCGCGCGGCTCGTGCGCGAGGCCGGGTCGCGCGAGGCGATCAAGGTCAAGTCGCTGGCCACGGACGAGATCGGGCTCAACGAGGCGCTCGCCCGCGAGGGCATCACCGCCCACGAGACCGACCTCGCCGAGCTGATCGTGCAGCTCGGCCACGACCGCCAGTCGCACATCCTCGTGCCCGCCATCCACCGCAACCGCGCGGAGATCCGCGAGCTGTTCCGGCGCGAGCTGCCCGGCACCGAGGACCTGACGGACGAGCCCGCGGCGTTGGCCGAGGCGGCGCGGCGCCACCTGCGCGAGCGGTTCCTCTCGGTGGGGGTGGGGATCAGCGGCGCGAACTTCGCGGTGGCCGAGACCGGCACGGTGTGCGTAGTGGAGTCCGAGGGCAACGGACGCATGTGCACGACGCTCCCGCGCGTGCTGATCACCGTGATGGGGATCGAGAAGGTGCTGCCGCGCTTCGCCGACCTCGGCGTGATGCTCCAGCTGCTGCCGCGCTCCTCGACCGGCGAGCGCATGAACCCGTACACGTCGCTGTGGAGGGGCGTCACGGAGGGCGACGGGCCGGAGGCGTTCCACCTCGTGCTGCTCGACGCGGGTCGCACCGACGTGCTGTCGGACCCGATCGGGCGCCAGGCCCTCCAGTGCATCCGCTGCTCGGCGTGCCTCAACGTGTGCCCGGTCTACGAGCGGACCGGCGGCCACGCGTACGAGTCGACGTATCCGGGCCCGATCGGCGCGATCCTGACACCGCAGCTGCAAGGGCTCGAGGCTGCTCCGACGCTCCCGTGGGCGTCCTCTCTCTGCGGCGCCTGCTACGAGGTGTGCCCGGTGAAGATCGACATCCCGTCGGTGCTCGTGCACCTCCGCGGGCGGGTGGTGCGCGAGGCGCGGGGCGACGGGTGGCGGGCACGGGCGGCCGGCGAGCGCCTCGCGATGCAGGCAATGGCGAGGGTGTTCGGAAGCCGCCGGCGCTACGAGGCCGCGCAGCGCGCCGCCCGCGTGGGCGCCTGGCCGCTGTCGCGCGAGGGCCGCATCGAGCGCCGGCTACCGGGTCCGATGGCGGCCTGGACGCAGGCCCGCGACCTCCCCGTCCCGGGCGAGAGCTTCCGAGCGTGGTGGCGGCGTGAGCGCGCGTGACGAGGTGCTCGCGCGGATCCGCGCCGCGATCGCTGACGTGCCCGCGGACGAGCCGGCCGCCTGGGAGGTCTCGCCTCCGTCGCCGGCGGCGGGAGACGTGGATCGGTTCGTCGAGCGCGCCGCCGACTATCGCGCGACGGTCGTACGGGTCGCCACCGGCGAGGTGGCCGCGGCAGTGGCCGCGGCGTGCCGGCGTCACGGCGCGCGGCGGCTGCTCGCACCCGACGGGTTGCCGGAAGAGTGGCGCCCCGAGGGCGTCGAGCGGCTGACCGACTCCCCCGCAGCGCCGCTCGACCGCGACACGGTGGCGACCGCCGACGGCGTGCTCACATCCTGCGCGACGGCGATCGCCGAGACCGGCTCGCTGGTGCTCGACGCCGGCCCGGGCCAGGGTCGCCGCATGCTCACGCTTCTCCCCGATCTCCACATCTGCGTCGTGCCCGCGGCCCGTATCGTCGCCGGCGTCCCCGATGCGATTGCGCGCGTGATGGGCGCCACGGCGCCGATCACCTTCATCTCCGGCCCGTCCGCCACCTCGGACATCGAGCTCAACCGTGTCGAGGGCGTCCACGGCCCCCGCCGGCTCGAGATCATCGTCGCCGGCTAGCCTGGGCGAGCGCCTTCGAGAGCGGCGACGGGAAGCGGGGCATGACGCGGGCGCCTCCCAGCCAGTCGGTCAGGCGTGCCGCTTCCCGCTCGAGGATTTGGAGGGCATCGGCGCCGACATCCTCGAGCAGCTGCAGGATCACCTCGCCGACGTCGCCCTGGCGCCAGCCGCCGACGATCCGCCCCTCCCACCAGACGGTCGGGCCGGCGTTGCCGCTCGTGTCGAACAGCTCGGCCTTGTAGTCGCCGAGGTACCACTCGCGCTCGAACCAGCCCATCGTGGTGGGGTCGAGCGAGGGAAGCAGCGCGCCCCAGGGCCCGACCGGCTCGGTGGGCTCGAGGTCGTCGGGCAGCAGGTGGCCGGTCCGGCCGTCGAGGTCGACCTCGATCGCCTCGAGGACGGCGAGCGCGCGGCGGACGGCGGCGACGGTCGATCCGAGCCACCACTTGATGTCGGCGGCCGTGCCCGGGCCGAACGTGCGCAGCCAGCGCTCGACGAGGCCGGTCACGCCCTCGGCCTCGGAGGGCCGCGCGATCTCCTCCCCCAGCCACGCCGCGGTCGAGGTCCAGCGGGGCCGGGAGACGGCCCATCCGCCGTCGTTCGACGCGCGCACGATGCGGCCGGCCGCCGACAGCGTGGTGAGCACGCGGGGCCCGATCGGCACCTGTCCGCCCCACGACTTGCCCTCGCCGTAGGCGAACGAGCCCTCGAGCAGCGGGATCTCGGCGCGCAGCTCGGCCGAGGTCGCCTCGCGCCCGTCGGCCAGCGCCTCGAGCACGAGCGCCGAGGCCTCGGACAGCCACCGCTCGCCGTCCGGATACAGGCCGTGCTTCTCGACGTCGCGGATGAGCCTTCGACGCTCGAAGTCGGCGACGCGGTCGCTGGCTCCCGCCTGGGCGAGCCCGAGGGTCTCGCGCGGGAACACGAACAGCGTGCGGCGCATGGCCAGGTGCTTGACCAGCGAGCGGTCGTCGTACAGCTCCCGTTCGAGGGCGGCGACCGCGAGGCCGTCGACGCGCGAGCGGGCGGACAGGAAGACCGTCGCCGGGTCGGTGGCGTGCAGGCAGAGCATGCTGTCCGCCGCCTCGACGGCGTCAGCGGCGCGGTGAGCGGGCGCGAGGCGATGGCGGCGGGCCAGGCGGGCTCGACGCTCGGCGGGGTCGATGCGGATCACTGGTCGACCGCGACCTCGCGCAGGCCGTGCGTGTCGACGTCGTAGACGAAGCCGCGCACCTGGCCCGTGTGCAGCAGGAACGGAGAGCGGCGTACGCGACGGACCGACTGGCGCACGTCGGCATCGAGGTCGCTGAACGACTCGATCGCGAACGCGGGCGCGACGCCGGTCGCGTCCTGCAGCTCGGCGCGGAAGCCGTCGTCGGTGAGCGATTGCATGCCGCAGTCGGTGTGGTGGATCAGCATCACCTCGCGCGTGCCGAGCCGACGCTGGGAAACGGCGAGCGACCGGATCATGTCGTCCGTGATGACGCCGCCGGCGTTGCGCAGCACGTGCGCCTCGCCGTGCCGGAGGGCGAGCGCCGCGAACACGTCGAGGCGCGAGTCCATGCACGTGACGATCGCGAGCCGGCGGCTCGGCCGGACGTCGAGGTGCCGAGCGGGCAGCGAGTCTGCGAAGGCGCGATTGTTGGCCACGAGGGCGTCGATCACATCCACCCGCGGCACCCTAGTGCGCGAGACTGAGGTGATGAGCGATCCCGGTCTCCTGCTGGTCGCCGAGCTTCACGGCCTCGTCGGCCGCCAGACCGTGCTCCACGAGCTGCTCGACGCCCTCGCGGACGGCGCGCGCGGAGAGTCCGGCTGCTCGAGCTTCCGCGTGCTGAGCGCGGAAGAGCCGGGCGAGTGGCTGCTCCTCGCAACGTGGCGCGACGAGGCGGCCCTGCGCGCCCACTACGCCACCCCGCACTACCGGCGCTACCGCGACGCCGTCGGGCCGCTGCTGGCGCGTCCGAGCGACGTGGTCGTCCACCGGCTCGACGGCACGGTTCACGCGCGGGACCCGAACCCGCCGGACCCCGGCATGCTCGGCTAGCTCGGCAGCGTGATGCGGCTGACGCTGAACGCCGCGCCCTGCGGGTCCACGAGCACCGCCTGACGGTTGATCGGCGTGTCGAACGCAGGTACCAGCGTGCGGCCGCCAAGCTCGGTCGCGCGGGCGACCTTGGCGTCGACGTCGTCGACCCAGAAGTCGACCCGCCACTGCGGCCACGCGTCGGGCGGGAACCCGTCGCCAGTCATCTCCTCCATGCCGGCGACCACGTCGCGGGAGACCGGCTGCTGCGGCTCGCCGCCCACGAAGCCGGGCAGGCGGAACATCGTGACGTCGCCGAACGCCTCGGTCTCCCACCCGAACACGGCGCCGTAGAACGCCTTCGCGCCCTCCGCGTCGCGGGTGAAGAGGTGGGCCCAGCTCCACGCCGACGGCTCGTTGACCACGCCGGCGCCTGCGTGCCCGCCCATCTCGCGTGCGGCGAGCAGCGCGCCACCCGGATCTGTGAACACGACGGTCCCGTTCGTCGGTCCGTCGACCACCGTGCCGCCGGCCGTGGTCACCCGCCGCGCGGTCTCCTCCGCATCGTCGACCCACACCTGGACGGTCCAGCCGACCGGAGAGCCTTGCGCGAACCCCGCGACGTCGCGCCCGCGCAGTGTGAAGCGCCCGCCGTCGGCCTCCCAGCCGAACAGCCGCGAGTAGAAGCGGCGCGCCGCGCCGGTGTCGCTCTCCCAGGCCTCGATCCAGGCCGGGACGCCGGGCTGGAATCCGTCACGCTCGCTCACGATGCCGTCTCCTTGTCATGTCCTGCAGACGAGACGGCCCGCGCGCCGGGAAGTCATCGCCGGCGCGCGGGGGACGCGGCGCCGGGTTCAGGCGTTGGCGAACTCCGTCGTCACCTGGGTCAGGCGCAGGGCGTTGCCGGAGGGGTCGCGGAAGCCGGCATCGATGCCGTACGGGCGCTCCTCCGGCGGCTCGGTGAACTCGACGCCGCGGCCCTTGAGCTCCTCGTACTCCGAGCGGACGTCGTCCGAGGTGAGGAAGACGGTGCCCGCGGCGCCCTTGGACATCAGGGAGCGCACCTGCTCGGCGGTCTCAGCCTCGAAGACGGGCGGGCCGGGGATGGCCATCAGCGCGATCGCGATGTCCGGCTGGCCGACGGGACCGACCGTGAGCCAGCGGAAGTTGCCGAGCTCGGGCACGGTGACGTCGCTGCGTACCTCCATGCCGAGCTTCTGCGTGTAGAAGTCGCGGGCGTCGTCCTGGTCGTGTACCCACAGGTGGGCGTTGGCGATTCGCATGAGGGATCCTCCTGGTCGTTCGTGGGGAGCGGTCGATCAGGAAGCTAGACGGCGGCCGCGGTGCTGTCTTCTCGAAACGTCCTGCGTTGCGGGCGGGCGTAGGCGCGGACGACGCAGCTCGGGACCATCGCGTGCTGGACGGCGGGCGGGAACGCCGCGCGGTACGCGGTCGGCGTCACGCCGAACGTGCGGGTGAAGCTCGACGTGAACGAGCCGACGCTCTGCAGGCCGACGGAGAAGCAGATGTCGGCGACCGAGTGGTCGGTCGTGCGCAGGAGCGCCGCCGCCCGCTCGAGTCGGCGCGTCAGAAGGTAGGCGTGCGGCGACTCGCCGAACGCGCGGCGGAACTCGCGGCTGAAGTGCGCCCGCGAGAGTCCGGCGGCGCGGGCCAGGTCGTCGACGCCGAGCCGCTCGAAGTAGCGGGCGTCCGCGAGGTCCCGGGCGCGGAGCAGATGGCGGGCGGGCGGGACGAAGGCCATGGACGACGAGTATTGCGCGTCACGTGGCACACTTCATGCGTGGACGCGTCGCAGCAGCCGCGGCCGGTGCCGCCCGCCGTGGGTGGTCCGGGAGCCGCGCTGCCCGACGAGCGCGTCGCCCACAACGAGACCGTCGTCCGCTCGATCAACGAGGCGATCGAGGCGGGCCGCGTGACGCGCGACGGTCGCTGCGCCTTCCTCTGCGAGTGCGGCCAGCTGGGCTGCAACGCGGTGATCGAGATGACGCTGGACGAGTACGAGGCCGTCCGCGCCGACGGACGCCGGTTCCTGCTCGTCGCCGGACACGAGGCGCACTTCGACAAGCCGCTCGCCGACGTGGGCGACCACCGGGTGGTCGTCAAGCAGGGCGCCGCGGGCCGGATCGCGGAGCAGGCCGACCCGCGGGCGCAGGACTCGGCGTGAGCCCGCCACGAGTACCCCTCGTCACGTTCGAGCTGCCAGCGGTGGCCCGGTCCGTGGGGACCGCCCGGCGCTGGCTGCGCGCGTTCGCCGGCGAGCACGGCGGCGACCGGGAGCTCCAGGATCGCGTGGCAAGCGCCCTGACGGAGGCGTTCGCCAACGCCGTGCTGCATGCGTACGTCGCTCCCGACGAGGGACGGATCGACGTGGCCGCCGACATCGAGGACGGCGCGCTCGAGATCGTCGTGCTCGACACCGGCTCCGGACTCCGCGCCTCGCCCTCCGACCGGCGGGGCGTCGGCATGGGCTTCGGGATCATCGCCAGCACGGCCGACGCGTTTGCCATCCGCGAGCGGATGCCGCAGGGCACCGAGGCCTGGCTGCGTTTCGAGCTGAACTGAGTGGGCCGGTCACCGGGTTGACGAGCTCGTCAGCTGACCGGGGCATGGGCGCTCCCGCCGAAGTTCCCGGCGGCGTCGCGGACGAAGTCGGCGAAGTCGCGCGGCTCGCGGCCGAGCGCCCGCTGGACGCCGTCGGTCACGTGCGCGTTGCGCCCGTCGAGGACCTCGCCGAACAGGTACCGCATGAACTCCACGACGTCCTCCGGCACTCCATAGCAGCAGGAGGCGGCGGACGCCCTGCTCCAGGGCGTGCTCGGTGAACGCTTCGATCGCGTCGCGCGCACCCGGCACCGCGAGGCCGGGGTGGTAGGAGATGTAGACGGCGCGCACGCCGTCCAGCGCGGCGGACCAGCTGGAGCGGTCGTCCCAGTCGAAGGGCGGCTCGGCCGCGCGCGAGCCGACGCGGACCGGCACGTCGGCCGCCTGCAGGCGGTCGACGATGCGGCGACCGGTCTTGCCGGTCCCGCCGAGCACGAGGATGGTGTCGTCCTTGGTCATCGCTCGAGTATTCGCGACTCGAGCTGGGCTGGCTATGACCAGGGATCGCTACTTCATGCCGGATCGTCCAGGCCGCATGGCGGCCGGGCGGCCCGAGGACCGGGCGCCCGGCCGTAGGCCCTACGGCGCCGCCGAGATCGCCTCGACGAGGTCGCCGACCTTCTCCTCGTCGATGTTGGTGGCGATGTCCGCCTGGCTGATGATCCCCACGAGCCGTTTCCCGTCGATGACCGGGAGCCGGCGGATCTTGTACTCGGTCATCGTCCGCAGCGCCTCGTCGATCGAGTCGTCGGCGCCGATGGTGATGGTCTTGCCGTCGCCCTGCCCCAGCTCGCCGGCGCGGGTCGTCCCGGGGTCCTTCCCCTGCGCGAGTGCCTTGACGACGATGTCGCGGTCGGTGAGCATGCCCTTCAGGCGATCGTCCTCGCCGCAGATCGGCAGCGCGCCCACGTCGAGCTCGGCGAGCCTGCGCGCCGCGTCGAGCAGCGTCTCGTTCTCGCCGACGCACGTGGTGTCAGGGCTCATGATGTCGCGGGCCGTCTTGGCCATCGCGCGCCTCCCTTTGGTCGCTGATCAGTGTCAGTGAGCGCGCTACCCAAAGCGCCGGGAGGCCACACGCACGTAGCCTTCACCATCCTGTACCGCCCGCAGTTCCACTTCACGCCGGCGCGATCCGGCGACGTCGGGTTCCATCCCGGCTTCGCGGGCGTCCAGCGGGCCCCGCTCGTGACGCGCCTCGGCGAAGTGCGGGTGCGGATCCTCGTCGACGCGTCGTCGGTCGAGGTCTTCGGCGACCGGGACAGGCGGTGATCACCGACCAGATCTTCCCCAGGTCGTCGAGCGACGGGCTCGAGCTGTTCGCCGAAGGCGGTGAGGCGAGGCTGCGGTCGCTGCACGTCCGGCCGCTGCGGTCGGCGCGCTAGCCAGCGAGAGGACGGGCGGCGCGAGCCGCCCGCCCAGGTCTGCTCAGCGGCCGCCGACGTCCAGCCACGGCAGCGCGCAGCGCTGGTCGTAGCAGGCGGCCGGCGTGGACTCCGGTCCCTGGTGGAAGTGCGGCGTGACCTCGTGCTCTCGGTCGCGCAGGACGTCCGTGATCCACTGCACCACTCGGTGCGTCATGGGTTTCCTTTCCGTTGGGGAGCAAGCGGGACGGTGGGTGGCCGTCCCGCTACGCAGGATAACTCCGCTCCGGGCAGCTTGTAACAGGTTTGTGACACATGTCCGCTCTGCGACGACATCGCGCTGCTCGCACCGGTCATAGTCAGTGGGCATGCTTGCCGTCGCGCTGCTCGCCGCGTACGCGATCCCGTACGGGATCCGGGCGCGCACGCTCGCACGGCGCGGCCGTCCGGTGCCGAGGTGGCGGATCGCGTGCTTCGGCGCCGGGCTCGTCGTGCTGACGATCGCGATCAGCGACCCGGTGCTCGACCTCGCGGGCTCGACCTTCGCCGCCCACATGGCCGAGCACCTGCTGATCGCCGACGTGGCCGCCGTCCTGCTCGTCCTCGGCGTGACCGGTCCCCTGCTCGCCCCCCTGCTGCGCATCAAGGCGATCGACAAGCTGCGGGTGCTCGCCCACCCCGTGATCGCGTTCGCGCTCTGGGCCGCGAACCTCTACCTGTGGCACCTCTCATGGGCCTACGAGGGCGCGCTGAGGCACGACCTCGTACACGTCCTGCAGCATGTGATGTTCCTGCTCGCCGGCATCAACCTGTGGATGCCGCTGTTCGGGCCGTTCCCCAAGCCCGAGTGGTTCGGGACCGTCGCCCAGCTCGTCTACGTGGTCGTCGTCCGGCTCACCGGCGCCGTGCTGGCCAACGTGTTCGTGTGGTCGGGAACCGAGTTCTACGGCTGGTACGGCGACCTCGCCGACCAGAGCGCGGCGGGGGCGATCATGATGGTCGAGGAGAGCCTGGTCACGGTCGCCCTGTTCGGCTGGCTGTTCATGAAGTGGATGCGCGAGGGAGGCGAGCGGCAGGAGATCCTCGAGCTGGCCGACGCGCGCGGGATCGAGCTCGACGAGCGGCGGGTCGCCCGGGCCGTGGCGGCCGGCCGCGGCGCCGAGCTGCGACGCCGGCTCGTCTAGGGCCTCGTCGTCGCCGCACGCGCGCGGGATCACGATCTGCTCGCGCTCCGGCCCCGGGGGAGCTCGGGGAGCGCCGGCAGCGGCTCGTAGCGATCGCTGGGCTGGGCCACACCTCCAGCGTGGGCCCAGGTGAGCGCAAGCACAAGCAGGCGCTCGCCACCCAGCTTCAGGCACACGCCCTCGCCCCAGGGCGGATCGCGTGAGGGCGCTGCGCGGCCTGATCCTCGGCGAGACGTGGGCCCTGCCCGCCGGGGTCGCGCTGCTCGCCGTGCTGGCGATCGCGACCGACGAGGCCGGCCCGGACTGGTGGCCGCGGGCGGCCGGCCCGCTGCTGCTCGCCGCCACCGTCGGGCTCGTGCTCGTCAGCACGTCGAGAAGTGCGTCACCATCGAGGCGCTCACCCACCACTCGAGAGGAAGGGCACCGCATGGACATGAGGCTCGAGCTCGTCGCCGTACCGGTCTCCGACGTCGACCGCGCCAAGGCGTTCTACGTCGACCAGGTCGGCTTCAACGCCGATCACGACCACCGGGTGAGCGACCAGATCCGGTTCGTGCAGCTGACGCCTCCCGGCTCCGGCTGCTCGATCGCCCTCGGCACCGGCGTCATCGACACGCCCCCGGGCTCCGTCAAGGGACTCCAGCTCGTGGTCGA
>DATAFH010000116.1:0-26926 GCA_036257565.1 Solirubrobacteraceae bacterium
GAGCGGCGGTGTATTCCGCGCGGCGGTACGCTGGACGCATGCGACGCCGCCTGACACCGGTCGACCGGGTCGGGGTGGACGAGCGGGCGGCCGTGCTCGGCAAGCGCTCGATCAAGGCCGACTCCCAGCAGGCGGCCATCCGCCTCGCCGTCTCGATGGTCGACCTGACGACGCTCGAGGGCCAGGACACGCCCGGGAAGGTCGCCCAGCTGGCGGCCAAGGCGGTGTGTCCGGCACCCGCGCACCCCGAGCTGCCGTCGTGCGCCGCGCTCTGCGTGTACCCCTCGCGCGTGCCCGACGCCCGCCGGGCGTTGCACGGCTCCGGCGTGGCCGTCGCGTCGGTGGCGACCGGCTTCCCGTCCGGCCTGACGTCGATGGAGCTCAAGCTCGAGGAGACGCGCCGCGCGGTCGCGGACGGGGCGACGGAGATCGACATGGTGATCCCGCGCGATGCGTACCTGACCGGCGACGACGCGCGGGTCATCGAGGAGGTCGAGGAGGTCAAGGAGGCCTGCGGCCCGGCGCACCTGAAGGTCATCGTCGAGGTCGACGAGCTGGGCGGCTACGACCACATCCGCCACGCGACGCTGCTCTCGATGGAGGGCGGGGCGGACTTCGTGAAGACCTCGACCGGCAAGGTCGGCAAGGGCGCCACGCCGAGCGCCACGCTCGTGATGCTCGAGGCGGTGCGCGACTACGCCTGGCGCACCGGGCGCGAGGTCGGGATGAAGGCGGCCGGCGGCGTGCGGACGTCCAAGCAGGCGATCCATCAGCTCGTGCTCGTCAAGGAGACGCTCGGCGACGCCTGGCTCACGCCCGACCGCTTCCGCATCGGCGCCTCGTCGCTGCTCAACGACCTGCTCATGCAATACGAGCACGGGACCTCCGGGCGCTACCAGCGCCCCGAGGACTTCAGCAAGGAGTGACATGACCGCCACGCGCACCGCGCTCGAGTGGGAGTACTCGCCCGCTCCCGAGGCCACCGACCACATCCGCCTGGCGGAGCGCTACGGCCTGTTCGTCGGCGGCGATTGGCGCGAGACGGAGGCGTACGAGCCCACGATCAACCCGGCGACCGAGGAGCCGCTCGCGCAGGTCGCACAGGCGAGCGAGGCCGACGTCGACGCCGCGGTCAGCGCCGCCCGCGAGGCGCTGCCCGGCTGGCAGGCGCTGCCCGCGCTCGAGCGCGGCAAGTACGTGTTCCGCATCGCCCGGCTGATCCAGGAGCGCTCGCGCGAGCTGGCGATCGTCGAGTCGCTCGACGGCGGCAAGCCGATCCGCGAGTCGCGCGACGTCGACATCCCGCTCGCCGCCGCGCACTTCTTCTACTACGCGGGCTGGGCCGACAAGCTCGGCTACGGCACCGCCGGCCGCGCCGTCGAGCCGATGGGCGTCGTCGGCCAGATCGTCCCGTGGAACTTCCCGCTGCTCATGGCCGCCTGGAAGCTCGCTCCCGCGCTGGCGTGCGGCAACACGGCGATCCTCAAGCCGGCCGAGACGACGCCGCTGACCGCGCTCCTGCTGGCCGAGATCGTCCAGGAGGCCGAGCTGCCGGCC
Source organism: Solirubrobacteraceae bacterium (assembly GCA_036257565.1). Taxonomy (GTDB): domain Bacteria; phylum Actinomycetota; class Thermoleophilia; order Solirubrobacterales; family Solirubrobacteraceae; genus DASSUW01. The sequence goes on from DATAFH010000116.1 coordinate 1,558, forward strand.
GGCGTGGTCAACATCATCCCCGGCGACGGCACGACCGGCGCGGCGCTCGTGCGGCACCCCGGCATCGACAAGATCGCGTTCACGGGCTCGACCGAGGTCGGCAAGGACATCCAGGCCGCCACCGCGGGCCGCGACGTCGGCCTCACGCTCGAGCTCGGCGGCAAGTCGGCCAACATCGTGTTCGACGACGCGGCGATCGACCAGGCAGTCGAGGGCATCGTCAACGGCATCTTCTTCAACCAGGGCCACGTCTGCTGCGCGGGCTCGCGGCTGCTGCTGCAGGAGAGCGTGGCCGAGGAGGTCGTCGAGAAGCTGTGGCGGCGGATGGGCAAGCTGCGCGTCGGCGACCCGCTCGACAAGAACACCGACGTCGGCGCGATCAACTCGGCCGCCCAATTGCAGCGCATCGAGGCGCTGGTCGACGCCGGCGAGCGCGAGGGGGCGAAGCGCCGCACGGTCGCCTGCGCGCTGCCCGAGCGCGGCTACTGGTTCCCGCCCACCCTGTTCACCGACGTCGCGCCGGTCAACCGGATCGCGGTCGAGGAGATCTTCGGCCCCGTGGTGTCCGTGCTCACGTTCCGCACCCAGGCCGAGGCGATCGAGAAGGCGAACGCCAGCGCGTACGGGCTTGCGGCCGGGATCTGGACCGACAAGGGCTCGCGCGCGCTGGCCGTGGCCCGCGGGCTGAAGGCCGGCACCGTGTGGCAGAACACGTACAACCAGTTCGACCCGACGTCGCCGTTCGGCGGCTACAAGGAGAGCGGCTTCGGCCGCGAGGGCGGCGCCGCCGGTCTGCGTCCCTACCTGAGGACGCGATGAGCGAGCGCCTGCCGGTCGCCAAGACCTACAAGCTGTACGTGGGCGGGGCGTTCGCCCGCAGCGAGTCCGGCCGGCACGTCGAGGCCACCGACCATGCGGGCAACCACGTCGCCAACGTGCCTCGTGCTACCCGCAAGGACGTCCGCGACGCCGTCCGTGCCGCTCGTGGCGCCGCCGCCGGCTGGCAGGGCCGGACCGCGTACAACCGGGGCCAGATCCTCTATCGCTTCGCCGAGGCGCTCGAGTCGCGTGCCGACGAGCTGGCCGCGGAGACCGCGCGCCTGCGGGGCATCGGGTCGAGCGCAGCACGCAAGGAGATCGAGGCGGCCGTCGACCATGCCGTCCACTACGCGGGCTGGACGGACAAGCTGCACGCTGTGCTCGGCGCCGTCAACCCGGTGGCCGCGCCGCACTTCAACTTCTCCATGCCCGAGCCGACCGGCGTCGTCGGCGTGATCGCGCCCGACGAGCCCGACGTGCTCGGCCTCGTGGCCGAGATCCTGCCGCCGCTCGCGGCCGGCAACGTCGTCGTGGCCGTCGTCTCCGAGCGCTGGCCGCTGCTCCCACTGCACCTCGGCGAGATCCTCGGCGTCGCCGACGTCCCCGCCGGCGTCGTCAATCTCCTCTCCGGCCTGCGCGCCGAGCTGGTGAAGCCACTGGCGGGCCACCGCGACGTTGACGCGCTGGCCGACACGACCGGCGACCCCGAGGTCGTGCGCCTGGCCGCCGACAGCGTCACCCGCGTCGCGCGCCGCGAGCCCGGCGACTACCTGGCGGTCGGCGACTCGCTCACGCGGATCGAGCCGTTCGTCGAGATCAAGACGGCCTGGCACCCGGTCGGGACCTAGGGCCTCGCAAGCCGCGCACTGAGCAACTCAAGCGCGCGGGTTGCGCAGCAGCAGCTCGACGTTCCGGTCCCGGCGTGCGCCGCGCTTGTCCGCGCCGTCCTCGGAGCCCTCGATCCCCTCGCGCTGCGGGTCGTTGAAGGAGAGCGTGCGAGCGAGCGAGGCGAGCCCACCGCCTGCGTGGTCGACCACCGTGCCGAACAGCGACATCGTGCCGTCGCGGTTGTCCATGATCTCGATCAGCCGGCTCTGCTGGGGCCAGTCGATGTGCGAGGCCGTGTTGATCTGCCAGAAGCCGCCGCCGGCCGGGCCGCCGTGGAAGTCAACCCGGTTCGCGTGCGTGTGGCCGGCGACATAGGCGATCACGTTCGGGGTCCGGGCGAACAGCGCCTCGACGGTGCGCCGGCCCTCCGTGCCCCGATGCAGCGGCGTCGAGCGGCGCGGGTCGCGGTCGCAGCCCGGCTCGTCGGCCGGCTGGCACGGACCGGCCAGCTCGTCCGCCCGCGCGTTGTTCATCGTTCCCACCGTGTGGTGCCCGAAGACGACGACGAGCTGGTCCCGGCGCTGCGCGCGCCGCAGCTCGCGCCGCAGCCAGCGGAACTGCGGGTCGTCGACGTTGCCGCTGTCGCCGCCGCCCTCCGCGACGGTGTCGAGCGAGATGAACCGGAGGCCGGAACGCGGGCTCCAGGCGTAGTGGCTCGCCGTCCCGCGAGACGCGCGGAGCTGTCCCGCGGGCGTGTGGCGGAAGCCGTGCCGCCCGCCGACGACCGACCGGTACTCGCGCTTGGAGATGATCCGGCGGGCGGGGTCGGGCGCCACGGTCCGGGCGCCGCCGAGGAGCTGGGTGAGGCGGGAGGGATCGCCGAGGATCGCGAACAGCTCCTCGTCGGAGGCGCCTTCGAAGTCCGCCGGGTCGAAGGTCGCGTTCGGGAAGACCTTCAGGCAGCCGACGGCGATCGCCCGGAAGAGCTCGATGCTGCCCGGCGCGGTGCCCTGGATGAGCCCGTCGTGGTTGCCGCGCGCGACGTACCACGGCACGTCGAGCCCGGCCGCCGTGAAGCGCCGCTGCGCGCGGTCCATGAGGCCCGGCACGCGGGGGAACGCGGCGTACGGGCCGGCCGCCGGCGGCGCCACGTCCGGGTCCCAGAAGCCGGCCTGGCGCGCGGCGGGCGCGCCGGCGTAGTCGCTGTAGTCCTGCACGCCGGTGTAGCGTCGCGCCGCCACGTCCGCGTTGATGGCGGCGGCCTGGGCGGGGGTCGCCTGCGGGCACGCGTTCCCCGGGCCGACCGGGCGGCCGGAGAACGGGTCGATCCGCCCACCGTCGAGCACGTCGCGGAACCAGCGCGTCTCGTTGAGCTGCTGGTTGTCGGCGAGGTCCCCGGTGGCGATGGCCAGGCGCAGGCGCGCGCGCCGGCCGTCGCCCTGCCGTACCGGGCTGCGCCGGTTCGCGTTGATGCTGCGCACGATCCGGTCGAAGACCCGCAGCCCCATCGCCTCCTGCGGCCGCCACGCCGACCGCACCTCGCCACCCGCCGGATCGACGAAGTCGACGCGCGCCGGCGACATCTCGTCGGCGATCTGCGGGTCGGTGAGCTGCGCGAAGTTCAGCAGCGAGCGCCGCCGCGCCTTCCGCCCGGGCACGACCTCCACCCCGCCACCCCGCCGCAGCACGTGCCGCTCACCTGGGCCCACCTCCAGCGCCCGGAACCCGACGCCGGCCACCGGCCGGATCGTACGGTCCAGCGTGGTGTCGGCCGCGACCGGCGTGGCGAGCAGCAGCGAGAGGGCCACGGCGGCCGGCAGAGGGCGAAGCGGCATCGCGCGATACTACGGCGCATGGTCAACCGCCGCCCCCGCTTGGAGTTGCGCGGCTCGAGCGCGACGCCCGAGGAGGCGGCCGCCGTGATGGCTGCCGTCGAGCAGTTCCTACGCGATACCTCGCCGCCGGCGGCTCCGGTCGAGGCGCGGCCGAGCGGCTGGGTGTGGGCCGCGCGGCGCGAGGCCGTCGACCGCGAGCCGTCACGCTGAGTACGAGCGAACGGAAATAACGAATCCCCGATGGGGATTTGGTATTTTCTGCGTGATGGAGCCCTCGACCACCGCTGGGCGCGTAGGGTCGATCGAGAACCCGGAGGTCCGTGAGGACGTCCCGGGGCACATCATCCCGATCCTTCGGCGCGAGTTCGACGACTTCGACAACGAGGCGGAGAAGTTCCTCGAGGGCGGCATGCCCGAGGACCAGTTCATCGGCTTCCGCCTCAAGCAGGGCGTCTACGGCCAGCGCCAGGCCGACGTCCAGATGATCCGCGTGAAGCTGCCGTTCGGCGGCGTCACGCCCGAGCAGATGGAGACGTTCGCCGACGTGGTGGAGAAGTACGCGCCGCTCAACAAGGGCCACATCACCACCCGCCAGAACATCCAGATCCACCACGTGCCGCTGCGCCATGCCGCCGCGCTGATCCGCGAGATCTCAGACGCCGGCCTCTCGAGCCGCGAGGGTTGCGGCAACACGGTCCGCAACGTGACCGCCGACCCGTGGGCTGGCATCTGCCACGACGAGACGTTCGACCCCACGCCCTACGCGGGCGCCTACGTGCGCTACTTCGTGCGCCACCCCACGACGCAGCTGATGCCGCGAAAGGTCAAGACCGCGTTCACGGGCTCGGACACCGACCGTGCGATCACCGGCATCCACGACGTCGCCTTCATCGCCCGCGAGCGCGACGGCGTCAAGGGCTTCGAGATGCGGATCGGCGGCGGCACCTCGATCATGCCGCGGATCGCGCCGACACTGGTCGACTTCGTGCGCGCCGACGACGGCGAGTACCTCAAGTACACCGAGGCCGTGCTGCGCATCTTCGACCGCCAGGACTGGCTGCGCGTCAACCGCGCCCGCGCGCGGATCAAGGTGCTCGTCGACAAGATCGGCATCGAGGAGATGCGCGAGCTGGTCGAGCAGGAGCTCGAGGGCGACTGGGTCGGCGAGCGCGACTTCGACCCCCAGGCCCGGCTCTTCCTGCACGACGAGGAGGCCCACGCCCCCTCCCAGCCCACGGCCTACGGCTCGCCCAACGGCGACGGCAGCGAGTTCCTGCGCTGGCGCAGGGCCAACGTCGAGCCACAGCGCCAGGCCGGCTTCTCCGCCGTCCAGGTCAAGGTCACCCGCGGGGATCTGACGCCCGAGCAGTTCCGCGGTCTCGCGGCGATCATGCGCGACTTCTCCGGCGGCTACGCCCGCACGACCGTCCACCAGAACCTCGTCCTGCGCTGGGTGCGCGACGAGGCGGTCTACGACGTGTGGCGCCGGCTGGCCGAGCTCGGGCTCGGTGACGCGGGCGCCGACCAGGTCAACGACGTCGTCTCCTGCCCCGGCACCGACTCCTGCAAGCTCGGCATCACGAGCTCGATGGGCCTCAACCGCGCCGTGCAGGAGCGGATCGAGGCGATGGGCATCACCGACCCGCTGACCCGCGGCATCCACATCAAGATGTCGGGCTGCCCGAACGGCTGTAGCCAGCACCACATCGGCAATATCGGGTTCTACGGGGCCTCGATCAAGGTCGGCGAGCACACGATCCCCGCCTACGTCGCCCACGTCGGCGGCAACTACGAAGGCGGCGAGGTGGTCTACGGCGCGCGCATGAAGGTGCGCCTGCCCGCGAAGCGCGTGCCCGACGCCGTCGAGCGCTGGCTGCGCGCGTACGAGGCCGACCGCGAGGACGGCGAGACGTTCAACGCCTACGCCGCGCGCGTCGGCACGAAGGCGTTCGAGGACGCGGTGCGCGACCTCGCGATGCCGGTCGAGTTCGGCCTCGAGACGATGAACGAGTTCATCGACTGGAGCCGCAACGTGCCGTTCCAGGTCATCCGCGGCGAAGGCGAGTGCGCGGTCTGATCAGTACAGCCCCGTAGGGAGCCCGCCGTCCGGCAGCGCGCCGTACGCGAGCAGGCGCGCTCGCCCGCCGGTCTCGAACACGGTGGCGCTCGCGTTCGGCGGCGATCCGAGCCGCAGCGCGTCGGCGCCCGTGAGATGCGCCGTGACGACCCGGATGCAGCCGCCGTGGGAGATCACGACCCACGGGCCGCCCTCGCGCACCAGCTCATCGGCCGCGGCCGACACGCGCTCGGCGAACGCCTCCCATGGCTCGCCGTCGGGCGCCCGTCGCGGACCGCCGCGCCAGTTCGTCAGCTCCGTGGCCTGGGCGTCGATCTCCGCGGCAGTGCGGCCGGCCCAGGAGCCGACGTCGATCTCGCGCCAGCGCGGGTCCAGGCGCGCGGGTCTCAGGCCCAGTAGGTCTGCCGTTTCCCGGGCGCGCGCGAGGTCGCTGCAGATGACCCGGTCGTCCGGGATCCCATCGAGCATCGCCGTCAGGGCGCGCGCCTGCTCGCGCCCGCGCTCCGACAAAGGGGGATCGAGCTGCCCCTGCAGGCGCTCCTCGGCATTCCAGGTCGACTCGCCGTGCCGGACGAGGATCAGGTGATGGCGCAGTAGGATCACGCGCCGTATGTTCTCGAAGGTCCTCGTCGCCAACCGCGGTGAGATCGCGGTGCGGGTGATCCGGGCTCTCGACGAGCTGGGGATCGCCTCCGTGGCGGTGTACTCCGAGGCCGATCGCGACGCGCCGCACGTCAAGCGCGCCGGCGAGGCCTACCTGCTCGGACCGGGGCCGGCCACCGAGTCCTACCTGAACGTCGAAAAGCTGCTCGAGGTGATCGAGGCCTCCGGTGCCGAGGCCGTCCACCCCGGCTACGGCTTCCTCGCCGAGAACGCCGCGTTCGCCGCCCGCCTCGAGGAGGCGGGCGTGACGTTCATCGGGCCGCCGGCCTCGGCGATCGAGGCGATGGGCTCGAAGACTCGCGCGCGAGAGCTCATGCGCGAGGCCGGCGTGCCGATCGTGCCCGGCACGACGGAGCCGGTGGACACGGTCGACGACGCCCGCCGCATCGCCGAGGGCATCGGCTACCCGATCGCGGTCAAGGCGGCGGGTGGCGGCGGGGGCAAGGGCTTCCGCGTGGCCCTCGAGCCGGACGCACTGGCCGACGCCTTCGAGGGCGCCGCTCGCGAGGGCGAGAAGTTCTTCTCCGACGCGACGGTGTACCTCGAGCGCTACCTGCCCGACCCGCGGCACGTCGAGGTTCAGGTGCTGGCCGACAAGCACGGCAGCGTCGTGCACCTCGGCGAGCGCGACTGCTCGATCCAGCGGCGCCACCAGAAGCTGATCGAGGAGTCGCCGGCGCCGATGGTCGACGACGAGCTTCGCGGGCGCATCGGGACGATCGCCGTCGAGGCCGCGCGCGCGGTCGGCTACCACTCGGCGGGCACGATCGAAGGCCTGCTGCAGGACGGCGAGTACTTCTTCCTCGAGATGAACACGCGCGTGCAGGTCGAGCACTGCGTGACCGAGGCGACCACCGGCGTGGACATCGTGCGCGAGCAGATCCGGATCGCCGCCGGGGAGCCGCTCGCCTTCTCGCAAGAGGACATCGCCTGGCACGGCCACGCGATCGAGTGCCGCATCAACGCCGAGGACGCCGCGAAGAACTTCGCGCCCGCGCCCGGCACGGTGACCGCCTACGTCGAGCCGTCCGGTCCCGGCGTTCGCGTCGACTCCGGCGTGCTGGCGGGCTCGGAGATCACGCCGCTGTACGACCCGATGGTGGCGAAGCTGATCGTCTGGGACGCCGACCGCGAGGCGGCCACCCGCCGCATGCTGCGCGCGCTGAACGAGTTCACGATCGAGGGCGTGCGCACGCTGATCCCCTTCCACCAGGCGATCATGGCCTCCGAGCAGTGGGCGAACGCGGAGACCTGCCGCGACCTGATCGAGGACCGCAAGTGGCTCAAGACGCTCGCCCAGCCGAAGCCTGAGGCGGCGCCCGAGAACGGCGAGACTGTCGAGCGGGACTACCTGGTCGAGGTCTCCGGCAAGCGGTTCGAGGTCAAGGTGCGCGGCGACGCGGTCGCGCCCAACGGGGCTGCCCCGGTCGCGGCGGGCCGGCCCGCCCCCCGCCGCGAGCGTCGCGGCGCCGGCGGAGGCGGCGCGAGTGGTGATGCCCTCGTCTCCCCACTCCAGGGCAACGTGTTCAAGGTCCTCGTCGAGCAGGGCGCCACGGTTGAGGAGGGCGCGCTGGTCTGCATCATCGAGGCGATGAAGATGGAGAACGAGATCACCGCCCACAAGGCGGGCACGGTGGCCGAGCTCCCGATCTCCGAGGGCGCCGCCGTGGCCAGCGGCGACACGCTCGCGGTCATCAAGTGAGCGACGACCTCGACGCGCTGATCCACGAGGTGGCCGACTGGCTGCGGATCCCGTCCGTGTCCGCGGGCGACCGCAACGAGGCGGCGCTGGCCGAGGCGGCCCGCTGGGCGCAGCGGCGGGTGCTCGACGCCGGCGGCACCTGCGAGCTGGCGGATACGCCGGGCGGCGCCCCGCTCGTGGTCGGTGAGCTGCGGGCGGCGCGCGAGGACGCGCCGACCGTGCTCGTCTACGGCCACTACGACGTCCAGGACCCCGGCGACGAGTCGCTCTGGACCACGCCGCCGTTCGAGCCCGACATCCGCGACGGCCGCCTCTACGCGCGCGGGGCGTGCGACGACAAGGGCAACTTCCTGCCGCTCCTGCACGTGGCGTGCGCGATGGCCGAGGCCGGCGAGCTCGACGTCCACGTGCGCGTGCTGGTCGAGGGCGCCGAGGAGTCGGGGACCGACGACGTCAACCAGTGGATCCTCGCCGACGAGCGGGGGGCGGACTGCGCGATCGTCTTCGACGCCGCGATGCTCGACCCGCACACGCCGGCGGTCACCGTGGCGCTGCGCGGGATCGTGTTCGCGACGCTCGAGGTGCGCACGGGCGAGCGGATCGCCCACTCCGGGCTGTTCGGCGGCGCGGCGCTGAACGCATTCCACGCGCTGCATGCCGCGCTCGCGCGCGTGCTCCCGGGGCCGGACGGCCGCCTGCCCGAAGATCTGCGGGTCGGGGTCGAGCCGCCGACGCCCGAGGAGCTCGCCAGCTGGGACTCGCTGCCCGACGGCGCGACCGTCCTGGCCGAGGCGGGCGCCCGGCCCGCCGACGCGCGGGCCGCGGCCGAGTTCTACACGCGCACGACGGCCGACGCCTCGCTCGACGTGCACCGCATCGCGGGCGGCGACGCGCGCACGATCGTCCCGCCGACCGCCAGCTGCGACCTGTCGGTGCGCCTGGCGCCCGGCCAGGACCCGCCGGAGATCGCCGCGGCGCTCGAGGCGCTGCTGCGCGACGGGCGTCCCGAGGGCGCCGAGCTCGAGCTGACGACCGTGCTCGCCGCGCCGTCGAGCTTCGATCCCGGGACCGAGGCGCTGCGCCTGGCGCGCGGCGCGCTGGCCCGGGCGTGCGGCCGCGATGCCGTGCTCATCCGCTCGGGCGGCTCGATCCCGGCGCTCGCCGCGTTCGCCGAGCGCGGCATCCCGACGCTCGTGTCCGGCTTCGCCCTCCCGCAGGACAACTTCCACGCGCCGGACGAGTCGTACGCGATCTCGAGCCTCGACCTCGGCCGGCGCTCCGCGCGCGCGCTGTACGAGGATCTCAGCCGGCTGCGTCCAGCACGACCCTGAGGTCGTCGAGCGTCGTGCGCGGGTTGACGATCGCGAGCCGCGCGACGGTCTCGCCGCCGACCGTGGTGGGGAGAAGGAACGCCGTGCCCGAAGCCCGCAGGTCGTCGGCCCAGCGGTTGTAGTCGGCGGCCACCCAGCCGCGGCGGCGGAACGCGAGCACGGTCAGCTCGGGCTCGGCGAGGAGCTCGAGCTCCGGGCGGCGGCGGATCTCGGCCGCGCCCTCGCGGGCCGTGGCCAGCGTCGTCTCCACGGCCGCGGCGAACGCGTCAGTGCCGTGGACGGCCAGCGCGAACCACAGCGGCAGCCCGCGGGCGCGCCGCGTGAGGTGGACGCCGTAGTCGGACGGGTTGAAGGCGTCGTCGTCCTCGTACAGCGCCTCAAGGTACGAGGCGTGCTGGCGGTGGGCGGCGCGGCCGAACGCCGGGTCGCGGTACACGAGCGCGCAGCAGTCGAACGGCGAGAACAGCCACTTGTGCGGGTCGACGATGAAGGAGTCGGCGAGCTCGAGGCCGGCGAAGCGAGGCCGGGCGCTGGGGGCGCACAACGCGCCCAGCCCGTAGGCGCCGTCGACGTGCAGCCACACGCCGCGGTCCCGGCAGACGGCCGCCACGCCGGCGAGGTCGTCGACGGTGCCGAGGTTCGTGGTTCCCGCCGTGGCGACGGCGGCGAAGACGCCGGTGGCGCGGTCGAGCGCCTCGCGAAGCGCCGCCCCGGTGAGCCGGTCGCCGGGAACGGCCAGCAGCTCGGCGTCCATCAGGCGCACCATCGAGCGCACCGAGGAGTGCACCTCGGCGCTTGCCGCGACGTGCGTCGCCGGCTTCCCCGAGTGCCGCGCCCGCTCGCGCGCGGCATGCAGGGCGGAGAGGTTCCCGTTCGTGCCGCCCTGGACGAAGCAGCCGCCCGCGGTGTGGGGGAAGCCGGCCAGGCCGGCGAGCCACGCCAGCGCCTCGTTCTCGGCGTGCACGACGCCGGAGGCCTCGAGCCAGGAGCCGCCGTAGATCGCGTTGACGGCGAGCAGAAGGTCGGCGAGCGCGGAGGCGGGCGCCGGAGCCGTAGGGATGAACGCGAAGTAGCGTGGGTGGTCGACCTGGATCGCCGCCGGCAGCAGCACGTCGAGCAGCAGCGCGGCGGCCCGCTCGGCGCCGAGGCCCGCGGGGGTGACGGCCGGCTCGGGCGTTCCACCGAGCCGCGACCCGAGCGGCGACGGCTGGGCCAGGCGGCGCTTCGCGGCCGCGAAGATGGCCTGCTCCAGCCGCTCGTCGCGGTCGTGGAGGCTCACGCGACCCGCTCGACGTTGCGGGCGTGGATCTTGCGCTGCTCCGGGTTGCGACGGGCCAGCGGGAGCTTCGCGGCCTCGCCGTGCTGGAGCAGCGCCTCGACGTAGGCGCGGTCCTCGCGCAGGATCGCCGCAGCCCGCACGCCGTCGAGCGGCGCCCCGTGTCCCGGCACCACGTGGTCGGCCTCCTCAACGAGCGGCTCGAGGCGGTTCAGGGTGGCGAGGTACGCCTGGGCGGACCCGCCGATCATCGGGATCTCGACCGGCGACAGATAGTCGCCGGCCACGAGCACGCGGGCCCAGGGAATCCAGACGGCCATGCCGTCGACCGTGTGCCCGTCGGCGGGGTGCAGCTCGAGCTCGCGCTCGCCGATCTCCACGCTCCCCGGTACGCCGAGCCGCTGCGACGACGGCAGCGACAAGGGCCGCGGCCGCTCCACGTAGAGCTCCTCGTCGAATGCCCGCAGCTCGCGCTGGGCGGCTCCCGGCTCCCCCACGAGCCGCGCGGCCGTCGTCTCCGAGCAGCCCAGCGGCGCCTCCGGGAAGGCGTAGCGGCCGAGCAGGTGGTCCCAGTCCGCGTGCGTCGCCAACACGCCGACGACGCCGAAGCCCGCCTGGTCCGCGACCGCGGGCAGGATCTCCAGCTCGTCGGGGAAGACCGGCGAGTCGATGCAGAACGCCTCGCCGCCGCTGCGGACGAGCGTGCACGTCGTTTGGTAGGCGCGGGAGGTGGCGACGATGACGTCGGCGTGGAGCCCGACGGCCCTCACGCGGCCCCGAGGAGGCGCGCCGCCTCGAGCAGGCTCTTGACCTCGGCCGTCGGCTTCTTGGCGCCGGGCTCGAGCGTCTCGCCGGAGCGGTTCACCCAGATCACCGGGATCTTCAGCTTCACGCAGGGCTCGACGTCGTAGTAGTAGCTCGACGCGACGTGGACCCAGCCCTTCCTACCGCCGATGCGCCGCTCCGCCTCCTTGAAGTGGGCGGGGTCGGGCTTGTACGAGCGGACCTGCTGGGCGGTGACCACGAGGTCGAAGTCCACCTTGAAGTGGCGCCGCGTGAGGCCGAGCAGCTTGTCGTCGACGTTCGAGATGAGGCCGACGTTGAACTTCTTGGCGAAGCGGTCGAGCTGCGTATTGGTCTCCTTGAACGGCGGCCAGCGCGGCACCGAGTCCGGCAGGAAGCCCGAGCGGGAGGGCTCGAGCGGCCAGCCGAGCTCGCGCGAGATCTGCACCGCCGTGCGGCGCAGGACCTCGGCGTACAGCTCGTACGACCCGCTCTTGATCTCCTGCTGCGTCTGCATGAAGAGCGGGATCAGCTCCTCGCGCGAGAGCGTGTAACCGTCGCGCTCGGCCTCCTTCGAGAACGCGTCGAAGATGCCCGTCTCCCAGTCGATCAGGGTGCCGTACACATCGAAGGTGACCCAGTTGACTTCTTTCGGCAACGCCATGCGGCCGTGCATTGTGGCACGGTGCGGCCGGGCGCGATCCTCCCCAATCGGGTGTGGCGCGGGAGGCGACGCCGTGTCTAGCGTCGGCTCGAGATGCTCCCGCGGCTCGTCGCAACGCTGGCGACTATCGGCATGCTGCTTCTGGCGCAGCCGTCCGGTGCGGGCGCGCAGACCGCCGGCGACTGCAACTGGGCGGGGATCTACGGCCATCCGGTGGCGGTCGGGCTCTTCGAGGGCCAGTACTGGGATCCCCTCGCGGCGAACCAGGTCGGGTTCGGCTTCGCGACCGAGCGGCCGACGGGCTACGCCGGTCCCGGCCGCTGGACCGTGAACGTCGACTGGGGCGACGGCTCGCCGGTCGAGAGCTACGGCCCGGGCTCGAGCGCCCTCGGCGGGCCGCTCCCCGAAGGCCTCACGGCCCCGCCGGTGTGGCTCGTGCACACCTACGGCGCGACCGGCACGTACGACGTGCACATCACCAGCAGCGGCACGCTGAACACGCACTCGGACAACAGCGGGCAGAACCTGCCGTGCAGCGACGACATCACGTTCCCGGTGCAGATCGCCACCATCGAGGTCCAGCCGCCCCCGCCGTCCGGCGGTGGGAGCGGCGGCGGCGGCGGGCCGACGGGGTGCCCCGAGGCCGCGGGGCTGCTGGCGTCCGCGCGGTACTGGAACGAGGTCGCCCAGCGCAATCGCGGGCTGTCGATCCAGGCGCACCAGGCCGTCATCGACTACTTCTCGAAGGCCAGCGCCGCGTTCTACGCCGTGCTTGGCATCGCGGCGGCGGACCTCCCCGGGGACCTGATCGCCAAGCGGACCGCCGGGGCGATCGCGCGCAAGGAGACGCTCGATGGCTACCGGATGCTGTGGGAGAACAGCCTCAATGGCAGGTGGCCCGAGATCTCCCGCCAGCTGATCGTGCTCCAGGAGCTGCGGCGGTTCCTCAAGGCACTGGGGCCGATCGGCAAGCTCGACGCCACCCTCCATGCCGGCGAGTCACTGTACTGGCTCGGGCTCGCCGCCCAGCAGGGGGTGCTACGGGATCGCTTCGACGGGATCGCCGAGGCTGCGCTCAAGAATGCGACCGACGATCAGCGTCGCGCCGCCCGCGCCTGCGGGAAGGCCGGCTCGCAGGCGGTCGCGACCGCCACCGCCGCGTACACGAAGCTGGCCAAGCCACGCGCGATCAAGAGCCTGCGGCTGCGCGCACGGCCAGGACTCAGCCGCCGCGCCGCCCGGGCGCTCAACGCCGTGCTGGCCGGCGAAGAACGTGCGATCGCCCTGGCCGGCGTGGTAGGCGAGAGCCTCGGCCGCGCGCGGGCCGCCGGAAAGGCGCATCGGAAGACGTGGCAGATGCGTCAGCTGCGGCACGCGCGCGCCGCGGCCCGCAAGCTCGCGTCCCATCTGGAGGCGCAGGCACGGCGCCGCAAGCGGGCGGCGAGCTCCGTCGGCGGGAAGGTGACGAGCTTCGAGGTCAACGATCCGGCGAAGGCGGCGCAGCTGCTGCGCAAGGTGGGCCTGCCGCCGATCGTCACCCGCACGCTCCGGCGCTTCGGCGTACGGGCCAAGCCGCTCCGCCGCCTGTTCACCAGGCCGCCGGTGGGCGAGCTGGCGCTGCCGTCGCTCGCCGACGCCGCCGCCACCACCCGCGAGCAGGCCTGGATCGCCGACTTGCGCCGCTTCGCCGCCGGGCCCTGACCGCCGGGCGATAGCATCGGCGCCCGCCCATGGACCTGCTCGAGTATCAGGGCAAGCAGCTGTTCGCCCGCCACGGGGTTCCGGTGCCGTCCGGGTCGCCCGCCACCACCGTCGAGGAGGCGGTCGCGGCCGCCGACGAGATCGGCTATCCCTGCGTGATCAAGGCGCAGGTGCAGATCGGAGGCCGCGGCAAGGCCGGAGGCATCAAGGTCGCCGAGGACCGCGCGGAGGCCGAGGCGCACGCGAAGGCGATCCTCGGCATGGACATCCGCGGTCACACCGTGCACGAGGTGTGGGTGGAGGCGGCGTCCGATATCGCGAGCGAGTACTACGCCTCGATCGTCTTCGACCGCTCCGCCAAGCGCCCGCTGATCATGCTCTCGACCCAGGGCGGCATGGACATCGAGGAGGTGGCCGCCAGCGACCCCGAGGCGATCGCACGGCTGCACGTCGACCCGCTGCTCGGCTTCCAGGACTTCCATGCGCGGCGGCTCGCGTTCGAGGCCGGCGTCGACGCCGACGTCGTGCGGCCGATCGGCGCGCTGCTCAACCGGCTGTACGACGCGTTCACCGGCGAGGAGGCGATGCTCGTCGAGGTCAACCCGTTGATCGTCACCGGCGATCGCGAGGTGATGGCGCTCGACGCGAAGGTGACGCTGGACGGCAACTCGCTGTTCCGCCACGCCGACAACGCGGCGCTGCGGCGCACGGAGGGCGAGGACCCGCAGGAGCGGATGGCCCGCGAGCGTGGGCTCACCTACGTCAAGCTCGACGGCAACGTCGGCATCCTTGGCAACGGCGCCGGGCTCGTCATGTCCACGCTGGACGTGGTGGCGCAGGCCGGCGGGCGGCCCGCGAACTTCCTCGACGCCGGGGGCGGGTCGAAGGCCGAGGCGATCACCCAGGCCGTCGAGGTGATCCTCTCGAACGAGAGCGTCACCGCCGTGCTCTTCAACATCTTCGGCGGCATCACGCGCTGCGACGAGGTGGCCCGCGGGCTGATCGAGGCATTCCGGCAGATCGAGCCGGACGTGCCGTTCGTGGTGCGGCTGGACGGGACCAACGATAAGGAGGGCCGCGCGCTGCTGGCCGAGGCGGACCTGCCCAACGTCCACGCGGAGGCCACGATGCTCGACGCCGCGCGGCGTGTCGTGGAGCTGGCGGGATGAGCATCCTCGTCGACACCGAGACACGGCTGTGCGTGAGCGGCATCACCGGCCGCGAGGGGACGTTCCACACGCTCAACAACAAGAACTACGGCACGAACGTGGTGTCGGGCGTGACGCCCGGCAAGGGCGGCCAGGACGTCGACGGCATCCCGGTCTTCGACACGTTCCACGACGCGGTGGCGGAGACCGGCGCCAACACCGCGATGATCTTCGTCCCGCCGCGCTTCGCCGCGGACTCGATCCTCGAGGCCGAGGACGCCGGCATCGCGCTGATCGTGGCGATCACCGAGGGCATCCCGGCCCACGACGAGATGCGGGTGTACAACCACCTCGCCCGCAATCCGGACGTGCGGCTCGTGGGGCCGAACTGCCCGGGGATCCTCTCGCCGGGCAAGGCGAACGTGGGGATCATCCCGGCGGCGTTCTTCTCCGAGGGCAACGTCGGCGTCGTGTCGCGCTCGGGCACGCTGACCTACCAGATCGGCAACGAGCTGGCCCAGCGCGGGTTCGGCAACTCGACGATCGTGGGCATCGGCGGCGACCCCGTGCCCGGGTCGAGCTTCATCGACATCATCGCCGAGTTCGAGGCCGACCCCGAGACCGAGCTGATCGTCATGGCCGGCGAGATCGGTGGCTCCGCCGAGGAGGAGGCGGCCGAGTTCATCGGCGAGCACGTCTCCAAGCCGGTCGTGGCCTACATCGCCGGCTTCACGGCGCCGCCTGGCAAGACGATGGGCCACGCGGGGGCGATCGTGTCGGGCACGGCGGGGACGGCGGCGGTCAAGCAGGAGGCGCTCGAGGCGCGCAGCGTGCGGGTCGGCCGGACGCCGACCGAGGTGGCCGAGATCGCCGCAGAGATCGCGGGCTCGCTGGCGCGCTAGGGGTGCCCGACGGGACATCGCTCAACACGGAATGGCCCGTCGGGCGGGCCCCCCACGATCTCCTTCTCCTCGGCCCTCGCCGAGGCGCTCGCGCCGGACGTGCTCGACCGGTTCCAGCGGTACGTGCGCGTGGGGACGCAGTCGTCGGCGACAAGCGGTGAGTCGCCGAGCACGCCGGGGCAGCTCGAGCTCGCCCGGATCCTGGAAGGGGAGCTGCGTTCGGTCGGCCTCGAGGACGCTGCGATGGACGAGCAGGGGTTCGTGTTCGCCACGCTGCCGGGCGACGCGGACGCGCCGGTGATCGGGCTGCTCGCGCACGTCGACACCTCGCCGGACGCGCCGGGCGACGGCGTCGAGCCACTCGTGCACCGGGCGTACGACGGAGGGCCGATCGCGCTCCCGCGCGGCGGGACGGTGCTCGACCCGGCGGCCATGCCCGTGCTGGCGGAGAAGGCCGGCCACGACATCGTCACGGGGAGCGGCGACACGCTGCTCGGTGCCGACGACAAGGCGGGGGTCGCCGAGATCGTGGCCGCCGTCGCGCATCTCGCGGCGCACGCCGAGCTTCCGCGGCCGACCCTGCGGGTGGGGTTCACGCCCGACGAGGAGATCGGCCGGGGCGCGTTCCGGTTCGACCTCGAGCGCTTCGGCGCGCGCTGCGCCTACACGCTCGACGGCTCGCAGCCGGGCGAGCTGCAGGACGAGACGTTCTCGGCGCGCGAGGTCGTGCTCACCGTGCACGGCGTCGACATCCACCCGGGGTGGGCGACGGGCAAGCTCGTCAACGCCCTGACGGTCGCGGCCCGGATCCTCGCCGCTCTGCCCGCCGACCGGCTGACGCCGGCGACCACGTCCGGTCGAGAAGGCTTCATCCACGTCACGGACGTCGCGGGGACGGCGCCGCAAGCGGTGGTCCACGCGATCGTGCGCGACTTCGACGAGGACCTGCTCGAGCAGCACGTGGCGCTGCTGCGGCGGACGGCCGAGGAGGTCGTGGCCGCGTCGCCGGGCGCGCGGCTCGAGGTCGAGGTCCGGTACCAGTACTCCAACATGCGCCGGTACCTGGAGCGGTTCCCGGAGGTGGTGGCGGCGGCCGAGCGGGCGATCGTGGCCGAGGGCCTGGATGTCGTCCGCACCCCGATCCGCGGCGGCACCGACGGCTCGATCCTGTCAGAGCGAGGGCTGCCGACCCCGAACCTGTTCACGGGCGGCCACGAGTACCACTCCGTGCGCGAGTGGGCCTCGGTGCAGGACATGGCGTCGGCGGCCGCGACGGTGGTGCGTCTGGCGGGGGAGTGGGCGCGGCGCCGTTGACGTTCGTCAACGCTCCCGCGGCTTCTTGCGCTCCACCACCACGCCACCCATCAGCGAGTAGCCGCGCACGTGGACGACGGGCGCGTCGGGCAGCGGCAGCGTCTTGTCGTCGGGCCCGCTGTTGCCCCCCATCAGCGCGAAGCCGCTGAGCTCGACCGAGACGCCCGGTCGGACGGTGACCGTGACGGCCCCCATCACGGCGGTGGCGAGGATCTCGGCCCCGTCGGCGAGCTCCGCCTCGCGCAGGTCGATCCGGGCGAGCGAGCCCGGGTGGCGATCGCGGCGATGGTCGCCGCTCGCGCCGAGCTGCTGCTGCTCGACGAGCCCATCAACCACGTCGACTTCGCGTCGCTCGAGGTACTGGAGGCGGCGCTCCGCGACTACCCCGGTGCGATCGTCGCCGCCTCCCACGACCGCGCGTTCCTGGAGGCGATCGGGGCGCGCCGGCGGCTGACTGTGCGCGACGGTGCGGTGGCCGAAGCGTAGTTCGTATCCTCCGGCCCATGGCCGACACGATCTCGTTCGCCCGCGGGGCGCCGTCGCTGGACATCGTCGATGTCGAAGGGCTGCGGGAGTCCGCGCAGCTCGCCTTCGAGCGCGACCCGGCGGGCACGACGGCCTACGGGACGTCGGTCGGCTACGTGCCGCTGCGCGAGTGGATCGCTGAGCAGCACGGGGTCGAGGTCGACCAGGTGCTTGTCACCAACGGCTCGATGCAGGCGGACGCGTTCCTCTTCCAGCTGCTCGTGAACCCGGGTGACGCGGTGGTCGTCGAGTCGCCCACCTACGACCGCACGCTGCTGAACCTGCGCAACCGCGCGGCCGACATCCACATGGTCGAGCTCGAGACCGACGGGATCGCGGTCGACGCGCTCGAGGACCTGCTGCGCGGCGGCGTCCGACCCACGCTGGCGCACGTGATCCCCAACTTCCAAAACCCGGCCGGCCACACGCTCAGCGAGGCGAAGCGCACGCGCCTGCTCGAGCTGGCCGGCGAGTTCGACTTCACGCTGTTCGAGGACGACCCCTACATCGCGATCCGCTTCGAGGGTGAGAGCCTGCGGACGATGTTCTCGCGAGACGAGGCCGGCAAGGTCGTCTACGCCTCCTCGTTCTCCAAGACGGTGTGCCCGGGCATCCGCGTCGGCTACCTGGTCGGCGCGCAGGCGACAATCAAGCAGATCCAGGGGATCGCCACCAACACGTACATCTCGCCGAACATGGTCGCCCAGTCGATCGTCAACCAGTTCGTGCGCTCCGGGCGGATGGACTCTGCCGTCGACACGGTCAAGAACGCTCTGCGTGAGCGGCGCGACACGCTGGTCGCCGCGCTCGAGCGCGAGCTGCCCGAGGCGCGCTTCTCGCCGCCGCAGGGCGGTTACTTCATGTGGGTCGAGCTGCCCGAGGAGGTGCGCGTGGCCGAGCTCGAGACCGCCGCGAAGGAGCGGGGCGTGATCTTCGTGAAGGGCACCGACTTCCTGCTCGAGGGGGGCGAGAACACCCTGCGGCTGGCCTTCTCGGGAGTGACGCCCGCGCAGATCGACGAGGGCATCTCGCGGCTGGCCGAGGCAGCGCGGTCGATTGGCGTCGCAGCCGGTTGAGACGGTCGCCTACGGGGACCACCCGTCGCAGGTCTGCGACCTCTACCGGCCCGCGGGCGACGGGCCGTACCCGGTTGCGGGGCTCATCCATGGCGGCTTCTGGCGCGCGCGGTACGGGCGCGAGCTGGAGGAGCCGCTGGCGCGCGACCTCGTGGCCCGCGGCTGGGCGGCGTGGAACGTCGAGTACCGGCGTCTGGGCGAGGGCGGCGGGTGGCCGGCGGCCCTCGAGGACGTCTGCGCGGCGGTGGGCGCGCTGGGCGACGCCGTCGAGGCCCAGAGGGTCGTGGCCATCGGCCACTCGGCCGGCGGCCAGCTCGCGGTCCTGGCGGCGCAGCGGCTCCGGCTCGCCGGCGCGGTCTCGCAGGCGGGCGCCCTCGACCTCGACGAGCTGTGGCGGCTCGGCACGTCCGACCGCGTCGTCGAAGAGCTGCTGGGCGGCGGGCCGGACGAGGTGCCCGAGCGCTACGACACGGCGTCCCCGGCGCGGCGGCTGCCGGTCGGCGTGCCGCTGCTGCTCGTCCACGGCACCCGCGACGATGACGTGCCCGTGCACATCTCGCAGGAGTTCGCCGCCGCGGCCCGCGCGGCCGGCGACGACTGCGCGCTCGCGGTGATCGAGGACGAGGGGCACTACGAGCACCTCGAGCCGGGCTCGCGGTCGTGGGCGTCGGTGCTCGGCTGGTTCGCCGCGCGCTCGCCCGGAGGGCCCCATGGCTGACCCGCTGAGCCGCGAGCACGCGCTGGCGCGCGACGCCGAGGACCCGCTGGCCGGCTTCCGCGACCGGTTCGTGAACGCCGATCCACAGCGCATCTATCTCGACGGCAACTCGCTCGGGCGGCTCCCCGTCGCCACCCGCGACCGGCTCCGCGACCTCGTCGAGGAGTGGGGCGAACGGCTCGTCTCCGCGTGGCCCGACTGGATCGACGTGCCGGCCCGGACGGGCGACGCGCTGGCCGCCGGCGTGCTGGGCGCACGGCCGGGCGAGGTCGTCGTCGGCGACTCGACGACCGTGAACCTCTTCAAGCTGTGCGCCGCCGTGCTCGACACCGCGCCCGGCGCGATCGTCACCGACCGCGACAACTTCCCGACCGACCGCTACGTGCTCCAGGGGCTCGCCGCGCAGCGCTCGCTCGAGCTGCGGATGCTCGAGGCCGCCCCGCTCGAGGGCCCGCAGCCCGCCGGGCTGGAGCCGCTGCTGGCCGACGGCGCGGTCACGCTCGTGGTCCTCTCGCACGTCAGCTACCGCGCCGGCGTGCTGGCCGACATGGCCGCGCTCACCGCGCGCGCCCGCGCGCATGGCGCGCGGGTCGTCTGGGACCTTTCGCACTCGGCGGGCGCCGTGCCGGTCGTGCTCCGCGACGCGGGCGTCGAGCTCGCCGTCGGCTGCACCTACAAGTACCTGAACGCAGGCCCGGGGGCGCCGGCGTTCCTCTACGTCGCGGAGGAGCTGCAGGGGCAGCTGCGGTCGCCGATCTGGGGCTGGTTCGGCCAGCGCGACCAGTTCGCGATGGGCCGCGACTACGACCCGGTCGCCGGCGTGGGCCGCTTCCTCGCGGGAACGCCGCCCGTGCTCGACCTGGCGGCCGTGGAGGAGGGCGTCCGGCTCACGACCGAGGCCGGGGTCGACCGGCTGCGGGCCAAGTCGGTCGCGCTCTGCGACCTGCTCGTGGCGCTCCACGACGCGTGGCTCGCCCCGCTGGGATTCGAGCTCGGCTCGCCGCGTGACGGCGCGCGACGCGGCTCGCATGTCTCGCTGCGACACGTGGAGGCGTGGCCCATCTGCCGCGCGCTGATCGAGCGTGCGGCGGTGGTGCCCGACTTCCGCGGCCCCGACTCGATCCGACTCGGCGTGGCCCCGCTCTACACCGGCTTCGCCGACGTCTGGGACGCGCTCGACCGGTTGCGCCGCCTGGTCGAGGCCGGCGAGCAACGGACGGTGGACGCGACGCCCACACGGGTAACGTGACGCGACCGATGGTTCCCAGCATCGAGCTCAACGACGGCACCGCGATCCCCCAGCTCGGCTTCGGGGTCTTCAAGATCGAACCCGCCGAGACGGCCGAGGCGGTCGCCCGCGCACTCGAGGTCGGATACCGGCACATCGACACCGCCGAGATGTACGGCAACGAGCGGGAGGTCGGGGAGGCCATCCGCGCCTCCGGCCTCGATCGCGACGGCGTCTACATCACCAGCAAGCTCAACAACGGCGAGCACCGGCCCGACGACGCGCGCCGGGCGTTCGACCGCACGCTCACCGCGCTCGGCTTCGACACCGTCGACCTGTTCCTCATCCACTGGCCGCTGCCGACTCGCTACGGCGGCGACTTCGTCTCGACCTGGAAGGCGCTCGAGGAGTTCAAGGCCGACGGCCGGGCACGGTCGATCGGCGTCTCGAACTTCCAGGTGGCGCACCTGGAGCGGCTCGCCGCAGAGGCCGACGTCGCGCCCGCGGTCAACCAGATCGAGCTCCATCCGTACTTCCTCAACGAGGAGGTGCGCGCGTACGGCGAGGCGCACGGCATCGCCACCGAGGCGTGGTCGCCGATCGCCCGCGGCGACGTGCTCGACGACCCGGTGGTCACCGGGATCGCCGAGCGGATCGGCCGCACGCCCTCGCAGGTGGTCCTGCGCTGGCACATCCAGCGGGACAGCATCGTGTTCCCGAAGTCGACCAGCCCCGCGCGCATGCGGGAGAACTTCGAGATCTTCGACTTTGAGCTCGAGCCCGAGGACGTCGAGCAGATCGACGGGCTCGACCGGGGCGAGGCCGGCCGGCGCGGCCCCAACCCGGACACGTTCGCGCGCTGATCCGAAGCGGAATATCCGGCGGCGCGCGGCGTCTTCGGGGGCATGAAGCATGCACAGACCCGCGTGGTCGTCATCGGCGCCGGGACGGCCGGGCTGGCCTCCGCGGCCGAGCTGAAGCGCCGCGGGATCCCGGCGGTCATCCTCGACCAGGCCGACGCGGTCGGCGCGTCGTGGCGGAGCCGCTACGACCGGCTGCGCCTCAACTCCAGCCGCCCGTGGGCGAAGCTGCCGCGGCGGCGCTATCCCCGGGGCACCGGGATCTTCCCGACGCGCGAGGAGGTGATCAGCTACCTCGAGGGCCACGCCGCCGACAACCGGCTCGACATCCGGCTGGACACCTGGGTGGAGCGGATCGACCGCGAGGGCGACGGCTGGGCGGTGCGGACGTCGCGCGGCGACTTCCGGTCCGCTCAAGTGATCGTCGCCGCCGGTTACGCGCACACGCCGTACATCCCGTCGTGGCCGGGCCGCGAACGGTTCCGCCACACCTTGATCCACTCGGCCGAGTACCGGAACGCCGACCACTTCCGCGGGCGCGACGTGCTGGTGGTGGGGCCGGGCTGCTCCGGAACGGAGATCGCCTACGAGCTCGCGTCCGAGGGCGCGGCGCGCGTGCGGCTCGCGGTGCGCACCCCGCCGAACATCATCATCCGCAACCCCATCGGCCCGCTGCTGGCCCGGACGATCCTGAAGCTCGGTCTCAGCCGCGCCGACGCGATCATGCGGAAGGTCCGGCTCCGCGAGATCGGCGATCTCACGGAGTACGGCCTCCCGATCCCGGAAGAGGGCCTGTTCGCCCGCCTGAACCGCCTCGGCGTCCCGCCGGCGATCGTCGACCGGGAGGTCATCGACGCGATCAAGGCGCGCCGGATCGAGATCGTGGCCGGCGTCGAGTCGCTCGACGAGACCGGCGTCGTGCTGGCCGACGGCACTCGGGTCGAGCCGCAGGCCGTGATCGCGGCGACCGGCTACCGCTCGGGCCTCGGCCCCGTCGTCGGCCACCTCGGCCTGCTGAACGAGCGCGGCATCCCGCGCGTCGTCGAGCAGGAAGCCGCGCCGGGCCTGCGGTTCATCGGCTACCGCCCGCGCCCCGCCCACATCGGCTACATGTCCGACGAGGCGAAGCGGGCGGCGAAGGAGATCGCCCGCGCTCACAGGGCGAGCCGCGCCCCCCGCCCGGTGCTCATCACCGGCCGCAGGGCCGCCGATCACGGCTGAGCGGACGGCTCAGGCCGCGGCTCGACGCCGGCTCGGTGGTTGCGGCTCCCGAACAGGAGTACGCTCGGTGCATGCGTGCCGTCGTCGAGACGGCGAGGTACTGGGTGCCGTTGGTCGCCGGGTTCTTGTGCCTGGTCGCGGTCCTCTTCGTCGGTGCGATCCTCGGCTGGCTGCTGTCGATCCTCGCGTTCGGGCTGCTCCTCGACGGAGCCACCGCGATGTTCGAGCGCGCCGGTAGCACAGGGAACCTCACGACGTACCGCCAGTAGCGCCGAGGTGGCGCACCGGCGCTGCTCTCGTCAGGGCGCGGACCCATCCGCCTTCGGACGCCAGGATTTCGGAGCACTCTCGGGCGTTGATGCCATGCAACCGACGGACGAAGGGGTCAACACACATGTCGAAGCGGCGGAGCGCGAGGGCGGTCTCGCGGCGGGCGGTTATCGTCGCCGCTGCCGGGATCGCGGCCGTGTACGGGCTCGGTGCCCGGACGGCCGTCGCGGATCCCACGCTGCTCGGGCAGTGGCGCTTCGACGAGAGCGACGGACAGCTGGCCGTCGACGACGGCCCGCGGCGACTGAGCGGCGTGCTGGGCCGCTCTTCAGGGGCGGACCCCGCCGACCCGGGGCGCGTCGCCGGCGCATCGGGGCGCGCGCTGCACTTCGACGGCAACACGTTCGTGCGGCTCCCCGACAGCGCCGCGCTCGCCGTCGGGTCGCTGACCACCGAGGCCGTCGTACGCGCCGGAACGAGCCCCGGCTCGTGGCGCTACCTCGTCTCCCGCGGGGGCCGGAGCTGCGTCGCCGGCTCGTACGGGCTCTACACGGGCGCGGCCGGAGGACTCGCGCTCTACGTCTACGACGGAACCCGGTACGTGGTGTCGGCGACGGCGCGGCCCGCCGACATCTGGAACGGCGCATGGCACCACGTGGCCGGGACGTTCGACGGCCGCACGCTGCGGCTGTATGTCGACGGCCGTCCGGTAGGGCAGCCGATGGACGCGCGGTTGAACATCGAGTACGCCGGAGCGTCCACGCGGGCATCGTTCGGGGAGTACGCCGGCAGCTGCGCGCTGGGCTTCAGGGGCGACATGGACCTCGTGCGGCTCTGGTCGGGCGCCCGTTCGGCGGAGGCGATCGCGCAGGCCGCCGCCGGCGTCTCGCCCGTCCCCTCCGGACCCGGACGACTGCCCGCGGCCGCGCCGGGCGCCGTGATTGGGGACGACGGCGCGAAGGGTGGCGGGGGAGGCTCCACCTCGCAGTCGCGGCGCTGCGTCGTCAAGCTGGTGCGCAAGCGCACCCGCGGCCGGCGGCTCACGCTGGTCCGCGTGCGCGTGATCGACCGGACGCAGCCGCTGGCGGCCACCCCCGTCATCGCCAGGCGCGCCGGCATGCGGAAGGTGCTCGCGCGCGCGAGAACCGACGCGAAGGGCCGGGCCCGCCTCACCCTCCGCGCTCGCCGATCGGGACGCGTGAAGATCACCGTCAAGCGCCACCCGAGCTGCACTCCCGTGCGCCTGCGCGTGCGCGGGTCGTAGCCTCGCGTTCTCCGCAGACGCCCGGGTCGAAGACCCCGCGCGGGGCTTCGGGGTCAGGAGGCGAACCCCGGCCAGTTCTCGGTGAACGGGCTCGTCGAGCTCCTACCGCTCGACAAGGAGCACCTGATCGCGATGGAGCGGTCGTTCTCGGTCGGCGCTCCGGCACCGGCAACTCGATCAACCTCTCCACGGTCTCGCTCTCGCGCGCCACCGACGTCAACGGCGTCGACAGCCTCCAGGACAGGCTCGACCGCGTCCGCCCGGCCACGAAGCGGCTGCTGGTGGACCTCGACGAGCTCGGCATCCCGCTCGACAACGTCGAGGGCCTGACCTTCGGGCGCCGCTTGCCGGACGGCCGCCGGTCCGTCGTCCTGGTCAGCGACAACAACTTCGCCGCCGGCGACTTCACGCAGTTCCTGCTGTTCGCGCTCGCGAAGTAGCGGAGCCGCGCCGGCTCAGCGGCCGTAGCGCTCCTTGGCGAGCACGAGCTGCTCGGGGAGCGCGGTGCGCGGGGGCGGTGAGGGATCGGCGAGGACGGAGACGGTCTCGGAGACCGAGCGGGTGAGGGTGGCGTTGCCGTCGGGGAACTCGACGACGACATGGTCGTCGTCGACCTCGGCGACGCGGCCGTCCTTGCCCGGCTCGACGCCCTCGGCCTTGAAGAGGTGCAGGAGGTCCTCGGCCTCGTTCTCGAAGCGGATGACCGTCACCGACGCGCCGACCGAGACGTCGGCGAGCGGCACGCCCTCGATCCGGTCGCCCGGGCTCAGCGGGTGCCCGTGGGGGCACGTCTTCGCGTCCCCGATCGCGGCGAGCATGCGCTCCTCCAGCTTGGGCGACATCGCGTGCTCGAGCCGCTCGGCCTCCTCGTGCACGTCGTCCCACGGGATCCCCAGCACGTCGGTGAGGAAGCGCTCGATCAGCCGGTGGCGCCGCACGACGCCCTCGGCGTGCTCGCGGCCGTGCTCGGTGAAGGTCAGCGCCTTGTCCGCCCCGCGTGTGATGTAGCCGTCGCGCTCCAGGCGCCCGATCATCTCGTGCACGGTCGGGGCTGAGAGCTGCATCGCGCGCGCGACGTTCGCGCCCGTCATCGGCAGACCGGCCTCCTGGAGCCAGAAGATGGTCTGCAGGTACTCCTCTTCGGCGACGGTGGCTTGGTCGTGG
>DATAFH010000117.1:0-16078 GCA_036257565.1 Solirubrobacteraceae bacterium
GAGGCCGTCGTCGGCGCCGTGCACCAGCGTCACCCCGCGCACGCCCGACGCCTTGATGTCCTCGGCCCGGCGGATGACGGTCCGGGCCGTGTACGCCTCCGGCCGCGCTTCGATCGGTCCGCCCATCTCACGCTCGATGTCCTCGGTGGCCTGCGCGGCCAGCGTGTTGCCGGTGGCGGCGAGCAGCCGGGCGGCGGTGTAGATCTCGATCACGTTCACCGCGCCCTCGATGTCGAACCACTGGTCGAACAGCGGCGCGCCCGTCGTGCGCGTGGCCCGCGAGGCGACCGCGAGGCCGGACGCGTTGCCGCCCATGCTCACCCCGTAGGCGACGATGCTCGGAAGGCCGGGACAGCTGCGGTCGAACAGCTGGGTGGCGGCGATCGAGTCCGCAGCGCCCTCGGACACCTGCCATCCGCGCGAGCGCGGGAGCGTCGTGCCCGGGTAGGGAGGTCCGTCGATCTGCCCGCGGTAGTTCATCGCGAGCGCGATGACGCCCTCCTGCGCCGCGGTGCGGCGGATGTGCTCGGCCCACGACTGGGCGGTGTGCGTGTAGCCGTGGAAGAAGGCGACGAGCCCCTTGGGCGTGCCCGCAGGCAGCGCGTAGAGCCCCCACGCCTGCTCGCCGGCGACCGCGACGTCGAGCCGCTTCACGGTGGCGGGATCGCCGGTGCAGGCGACCTTGCTGGTGCGAGGCGGCGCGGCCGAGGCTGCAGGCGCCGCGGCGAGGAGGACGGCGGCGGCGAGGGCGAGGACGATCGATCGGGGCACGGCATCGCGAGTACCCCGGTCCGCCCTCGCGAAACTGCGGCTCAGGCGATCGCGGGCGCCTCCGGCAGCCGCGCGAGCGCGGCCTCCATGTCGGCGTCGGAGAACTCCGGGTCCTCGAGCGTGCCGGCCAGGTAGGCGTCGTAGGCCGCGAGGTCGAAGTGCCCGTGCCCGCAGAGGCCGAAGAGGATCACCCCCGCCTCGCCGCGCTCGACCTCGTCGATCACCGCGCGGATCGCGTGGGCCGGCTCGGGGGCCGGGATGATGCCCTCGGCGCGCGCGAAGCGCACCGCCGCCTCGAATGTCTCGTTCTGCCGGTACGCACGCGCCTCGATCCGGTCGGCCTTCACCAGCCCGCACAGCATCGGCGCGTCGCCGTGGTAGCGCAGTCCGCCGGCGTGCACGGGCGCGGGGACGAAGTTGTGCCCGAGCGTGTACATCGGCATCAGCGGCGTCAGCCCCGACGTGTCGCCGAAGTCGTAGTGGTACACGCCGCGGGTGAGCGTGGGGCAGGCGGCGGGCTCGGCGGCCAGCAGCCGCGCCTCGCTGCCGGCGCGCAGGAACGGGAACGCCAGGCCGGCGAAGTTCGAGCCGCCGCCGACACAGCCGACGATCATGTCCGGCTGCTCGCCGGCGAGCTCCATCTGCCGGATCGCCTCCTGCCCGATCACGGTCTGGTGCAGGAGCACGTGGTTGAGCACCGAGCCGAGCGCGTAGTTCGCCTGCGGGTCGCCGGCGGCCACCTCGACGGCCTCGGAGATGGCGATGCCGAGCGAGCCGGTCGTGTGCTCGGCCTGCGCTCGGCCGGACTGCGTGCGGTCCGACGGGGAGCGGTGCACGGTCGCGCCCCAGGTCTGCATCATCGAGCGCCGGTACGGTTTCTGGTCGTAGCTCGAGCCGACCATGAAGATCTCGCACTCGAGCCCGAACAGCGTGCAGGCGAACGCGAGGGCGGAGCCCCACTGCCCGGCACCGGTCTCGGTCACGAGCTTGCGGACGCCGGCCTGGGCGTTCTCGTACGCCTGCGGGATCGCGCTGTTGGGCTTGTGCGAGCCCGCGGGCGAGACGCCCTCGTACTTGTAGAAGATGCGGGCGTTCGTGCCGAGCGCCTGCTCCAGTCGCCGAGCGCGGAAGAGCGGCGTCGGGCGCCAGAGCGCGTACGCCTGCCGCACGGCCTCGGGGATCTGGATCTCCGGCTCGGGGGAGACCTCCTGGCCGATGAGCCCCATCGGGAAGATCGGAGTGAGGTCGTCGGGCCCGGCCGGCTCGCCGGTGGCCGGGCTGAGGGGCAGCAGCACGTCGCCCCGCAGGTCGGGGAGCAGGTTGACCCAGTGCGTGGGGATCTGCTCTTCGGCGAGCAGGAAACTGGTCGGCTGGTTCATCGTGTGAGGATCCTATGTTCCCGGCTCGCTCCGGGGGGAGGCGCGCTTTAGGATCCGGCCCATCGACCCTTCCGGAGGGGGAGGTTGACGCGAGAGAAGGGCATCCGCGATGACGAAGGTCATTTCCCTGGCGGGACCTGATCGATCGCGGTCGCACATACACGCCGGTCAACGTTCCTGGACGAGGCCGAGCGGATCCGGCGCGAGTCGGCCAAGCTGCGCCGGCGCGGCGTGAAGGTGCAGATCGTCGTGATCCACGAGGGCGCGCTGGCGGGCGCCAACCGTGTCGACGGCGTGCCGGCGGCAGACTGGACCGGGCCGATCATGGGCATCGTCGGCGGCATCCAGGACACCACGGTCGACCTCGTGGTCGCCTGGCACACGCACCGGCCGGCCAACATGGTCGTCGGGCGGATCCCGGTTGTCGAGGGGTTCAACGCGGGCGCGAGCTACTCGGTGGCTCAGCTCATGGTCCGCAAGGGCGACGTGGCCTGGGCGGGCACGGCGGTGCGGATCGCCAAGAACCTCGGCGTCGCGCCGCGGGCCGACGTGCAGGCGATCGTCGACGCGGCGAACGCCGAGACGGCGCCGCTGCGCAACCGGGTGATCGGGATGCAGAGCGCCGACATCCTCCGCGACGCGGACCGTCTCACCGAGTCGGCGATGGGCAACCTCGTCACCGACGCGATGCCGCTCCGGCACCCGGAGGCGGAGGCGGCGACATGAACTCGGGCGGCCTACGGGCCGACCTGCTGTTCGCTGCGCTGCCCGGCGCTCCCGAGGCCAACGGCGAGCTCACCTACGGCGAGGTGTTCGCGGTGCTGCCGTTCGGCAACGCGACCGTGGTCGAGACCGTCACCGGCGCGCAGCTCACCACCGCGCTGCTCAACGGGTTCCGGCCGGCGTGCGGCGACGTGGCCGGCGGGACCGGGCGCACGCCGCAGGTGTCCGGGCTTCGCATCCGGTTCACCTGCAACGGGACGACGCCGGTGATCACCGAGCTGGCAAAGGCGCCGCCCGGCGGCGCGGTCACGCCGATCGGGCCGACCGACACCGTCCGGATCGTCACCAACGACTTCATGTTCGCGGGTGGCGACGGCTATACGGCGCTGAGTGGGGGCACGGACGTGCTCCAGACGGGCGAGCTCCTGCTCGACGTGGTGATCGACTACATCACCGCGAACTCGCCGGTGTCGGCCGCGGTCGAGGGCCGCTTCCTCAGGACCCCGTAAGTCGTTCGTTCATAAGGGGCCGTGAGACCACTCTCACGGCCCCCTGCAACGCGGGACCGAGCAACGTGCACCGCTACGGAGGGGTGCCCGGCGTTAGGCGCGTGCGCGGACGCGGGCGAGTTTCTGGCGCGAGGTCGCGTCGAGCTCGGCCTTGCGTAGCCGGACCGCGTGCGGCGTCACCTCGACGGCCTCGTCCTCGCGCACGAACTCGAGCGCCTGGTCGAGTGACAGGTGACGCGGCGGGACCAGCCGCACGAGCACGTCCGACGTCGACGAGCGCATGTTGGTGAGGTGCTTCTCCTTCGTGGCGTTCACGTCGAGGTCCTCGGCGCGCGCGTTCTCGCCCACGATCATCCCCTCGTAGACCTCCACGCCGGGCTCGACGAACAGCACGCCGCGCTCCTGCAGGTTGAACAGCGCGAAGCTCGCGGTGCGCCCGCGGCGGTCGGCGACGAGTGAGCCGGTGGGGCGGAGGCGCAGGTCTCCGGCCCAGGGCTCCCAACGGTCGAACACGTGGTGGAGAAGGCCGGTGCCGCGCGTCTCCGTGAGGAACTCGGTGCGGAAGCCGATCAGCCCGCGCGCGGGGACGAGGTAGTCCATGCGGACCCAGCCCGTGCCGTGGTTGACCATCTGCTCGAGGCGGCCCTTGCGGAGGGCCAGCAGCTGGGTCACCACGCCCACGTACTCCTCGGGCACGTCGATCGTCATCCGCTCGACCGGCTCGTGAGTGACGCCGTCGAGCTCGCGCGTGACCACCTGCGGCTTGCCGACCGTGAGTTCGAAGCCCTCGCGGCGCATGAGCTCGACGAGCACCGCGAGCTGCAGCTCGCCGCGGCCCTGGACCTCCCACGTGTCAGGCCGCTCGGTCTCGAGCACCCGGATGGACACGTTGCCGACCATCTCGGCCTCGAGCCGGTCCTTGATCTGGCGGGCGGTGAGCTTGTCGCCCTCGCGGCCGGCCAGCGGCGACGTGTTCTGACCGACGGTGACCGACAGCGACGGCTCGTCGACAGTGATGACCGGGAGCGGCCGGGGGTCGTCGGGGTCGGCCAGCGTCTCGCCGATCGTGACCTCCGGGATGCCGGCGACAGCGATGATCTCGCCGGCACCGGCCTCGTCGGCGGGTACGCGGTCGAGCGCCTCGGTCACGTACAGCTCGGCGATCTTCGCTGCTGTGATCGTCCCGTCCGCGCGGCACCACGCAACGGTCTCGCCGCGGCGGATCGTGCCGTGGCGGACGCGGCAGATGGCGAGCCGGCCGAGATAGGGGGAGGCGTCGAGGTTCGTCACGTGCGCTTGCAGCGGGTGGCCCGGCTCGTACTCGGGCGGCGGGACGTGGGTGGTGAGGAGGTCGAGCAGCGGCTTGAGGTCGGTTCCCTCCTCGCCGGGTGCGAGCGAGGCCCAGCCGGCTTTCGCGTTCGTGTAGACGATCGGGAACTCGATCTGGTCCTCGGTCGCGCCGAGGTCGATGAACAGCTCGTAGACCTCGTCGACGACCTCGTCGATCCGCGCGTCCGGCCGGTCGACCTTGTTGACGACGAGGATCACCGGCAGCCGCCCCTCGAGCGCCTTGCGCAGAACGAACCGTGTCTGCGGCAGCGGCCCCTCCGACGCGTCCACCAGCAGCAGCACGCCGTCGACCATCGTCAGCCCGCGCTCCACCTCGCCGCCGAAGTCCGCGTGCCCGGGCGTGTCGACGATGTTCAGCTTCGTGGGGGCGTACTGGACCGCCGTATTCTTGGCGAGGATCGTGATGCCCTTCTCGCGCTCGAGATCCATCGAGTCCATGACCCGGTCGGCCACGTCCTGGTTCGCGCGGAAGGCGCCGGACTGCCACAACATGGCGTCGACCAGCGTCGTCTTGCCGTGGTCGACGTGGGCGATGATCGCGACGTTGCGGAGGTCCTCGCGGCGTTGCACGGCGTCACACCTTGACAGCGTCGGCCTCGCTCGCGAGGCGATCTACCGGTGTGGTGCAACCTCCTGGCGCCGAAGGGCCTCTCGGCTTCTTCGCCGCCGGCGACGGATGCCTCCGAGCGCGTGGACGAACTCGTCCGCGCTGCCCGGCGTCGCGATGCTGATCGTTGACGCCGGCCTGCTCGACGCCGCTGCGGCACGTCGGGACAAGAACCACGAACGCGCTCACCCTGCTCCCGTGGAACTCCTACCTCGTTGGTAGGATTACAGGCTGTGATCTTCACCACGAAGGCGGAGTACGGCGTCCGGCTGCTCATCCAGCTCGGGCTACAGGGCGGGTCGCACCCGGTCTCGCTGAAGGCGGTCGCGGATGCGGAGCAGATGCCGCTCGCGTACCTGGAGCGGATCGCCGCGCTGCTCAAGAAGGCCGGCCTGGTGACCGCCGTGCGCGGCGCGCACGGGGGCTACGTGCTCGCCCGGCCGCCCGAGGAGATCACGATGGACGATGCGGTTCTCGCGCTCGAGGGCGCGATCGCTCCGATGGACTGCTTCGTCGACGACCGCGAGGCGCGCGTGCAGTGCTCGCACGTCGCCGACGGCGAGCATTGCGCCACCAAGCTGCTGTGGACGCGCGTGCAGATGGGCGTCATCAGGTCGCTGCAGCGCACCACGCTGGCCGAGCTCGTCGAGTTCGCCGCGCCCTCTGAGACGACGACACCCACCACTCTGGAGATTCATGGCTGACCTCGAGATCAAGAACCTGCACGTCGCTGCAGCCGACAAGCAGATCCTCAAGGGCGTGGACCTGCACGTCCGCTCCGGCGAGTTCCACGCGCTGATGGGCCCCAACGGCTCCGGCAAGTCGACGCTCGCCAACGCGGTGATGGGCCATCCCAATCTCGAGGTGATCGAGGGCCAGATCCTCTTCGACGGCGAGGACATCACGGAGGCCGACCCCGACGAGCGCGCCCGCGCCGGGCTCTTCATGGCCTTCCAGTATCCGGTCGCCATCCCCGGCGTCACGGTCGCCAAGTTCCTGCGCATGGTGATGAACGCGCATCGCGAGGCGCGCGGCGAGCCGGCGATCTCGCTGAAGGACTTCCGCAAGACCGTCGAGGCGGCGATGGAGCTCACCAACGTCCCGCGCG
The DNA here is from genome assembly GCA_036257565.1 of Solirubrobacteraceae bacterium. Classification (GTDB taxonomy): domain Bacteria; phylum Actinomycetota; class Thermoleophilia; order Solirubrobacterales; family Solirubrobacteraceae; genus DASSUW01. The sequence continues at coordinate 6,448 of DATAFH010000117.1, forward strand.
AGTTCTCGAACCGCTACCTCAACGAGGGCTTCTCCGGCGGTGAGAAGAAGCGCATGGAGATCCTCCAGCTCGCGCTCCTCGAGCCGCGGCTCGCGGTGCTCGACGAGACCGACTCCGGGCTCGACATCGACGCCCTGAACACCGTCGCGACCGGCGTCAACGCGGTCGCCGAGCGCACCGCGATGGGGACGCTGATCATCACCCACTACCAGCGCATCCTGCACATCGTGCGGCCGCAGTTCGTGCACATCATGTTCGACGGCCGGATCGTCAAGGAGGGCGGGGCGGAGCTCGTCGAGCAGCTCGAGCAGCGCGGCTACGGCTGGATCCGCGAGGAGGTCGGGGCGGCGAGCGTAGCGGTGACGAGCGCTCTGCGCGAGGCAGGATGAGCCTGACGGCCCCCACCGCCTCCGAGTTCCCGGTCCTCGCCCGCGAGGGCCTGGTCTACCTCGACTCCGCGGCCACCGCGCAGACCGCGCGACCGGTGATCGAGGCCATGGACCGCTACTACACGGAGTACCGGGCGACCATCCATCGCGGCGTCTACCCGCTGGCCGCCGAGGCGACGGACGCCTACGAGGCGGCGCGCGCGAAGGTGGCCGCCTTCGCCGGGTCCACACCGGGCGAGACGGTGTTCACCCGCAACGCGACCGAGGCGCTCAACCTCGTCGCCTACTCCTGGGGTCGCGCCAACGTCCGGCCCGACGACCTCGTGGTGCTCACGCAGATGGAGCACCACTCGAACATCGTGCCGTGGCAGCTCCTCGGCTGCCGGCTGGAGTGGGTGCCGATCACCGACGACGGCCTGCTCGACCTCGACGCGCTCGACGCGGCGCTCGCGCTCGGGCCGAAGGCGGTGGCCGTCACCCACGTGTCCAACGTGCTCGGCACGATCAACCCGATCGCCGAGATCGCCCGCCGCGCGCACGCCGCCGGTGCCGTCATCGTGGTCGACGGCGCCCAGGCCGCGCCGCACCTCCCGCTTGACGTGCACGACCTCGACGCCGACTTCTACGCCTGGACCGGCCACAAGGCCTACGGGCCGACCGGCATCGGCGTCCTCCACGGCCGTCGCGAGCTGCTCGAGGCGATGCCGCCCTTCCTCGGCGGCGGGCACATGATCGCCCGCGTGACCGAGGAGGGCTCGACGTGGGCCGAGCCGCCCGCGCGCTTCGAGGCCGGCACGATGCCGATCGCCGAGGCGATCGGCCTGGGCGTCGCGACCGAGTTCCTGGCCGGCATCGGCATGGACGCGGTGTGGGAGCACTCCCGCGACGTGGTCGGCTACGCGGCCGACCGCCTGCGCGAGGTGCCGGGCCTGACGCTCTACGGCCCGTCCGAGCTCGAGCACCGCGGCAGCGTGTGCTCGTTCTCGCTCGAGGGCGTGCATCCGCACGATGTCGCCGAGATCCTCGGCCGCCAGGGCGTCTGCGTCCGCGCCGGCCACGCCTGCGCTCAGCCGCTCATGCGCCGCCTCGGCGTGTCGGCCACGACGCGCGCCTCGTTCGCCGTCCACTCGACGCGCGACGAGGTCGACCGGCTGATCGACGCCCTCGGCACCGTGCGCGAGGTCTTCGCCTGATGGACGACCTCTATCGGGAGAACATCCTCCAGCACTACAAGCGTCCGCATAACTGGGGCGAGCTGCCGGAGGCGGACCTCGAGGCGGAGGATCTGAATCCCCTGTGCGGCGACGAGCTGAAGGTGCAGCTCAAGGTCGACGACGACGGCAGGATCGAGGCCGTGCGGTTCTCCGGCCACGGCTGCGCGATCTCGCAGGCGTCGGCCTCCATGACCTCCGACGAGATCGTCGGAATGCCGGTCGACGACCTCATGCGGCTCGACCGCGAGTTCGTGCTCGATCTGCTTGGCATCGACATCTCCGCCACGCGTATGAAGTGCGCGCTGCTCTCGCTCAAGGTGCTCAAGAGCGCGTCGCTGGGGCACGCTGCCGGCTGGGAGCCGGACACTCCGGCCAGCCAGGCCGAGACCCGGTAGTTTCCCTGGAGTCACACGACTTGAGGGGGTCGGGATGTGCCTTCCAGGGACGATCGAGGCTGTCCGTGAGCAAGAGGGAGCGGTGTCGCGACGGACGGTGCTGGCGGGCGGCGGGGCAGCCGCGCTCGCGGCACTGATCCCGGGCGAGGCGAGCGCGCACGGCCGGCGGCGGCACAAGCATCGCCACCGCGGGCGGGCCGTCGACCTCACGCACACCTTCACGACCGACTTCCCGACCTTCACCGGGACGGTCACCTCGCGCCAGACCCTGGTCACGATCCCGGCGAACGGGTTCTACGCCCAGCAGTGGTCGTTCGGCGAGCACACCGCGACCCACCTGGACGTGCCCGGGCACTTCGTCACCGGCGGCCGGCTGACCCCCGAGCTCACGCTCGAGGAGCTGATGCTGCCGATCGCGGTGATCGACATCTCGCGCCGCGCCGCACGAGATCCCGACGCTGCCGTCACGCCCGAGGACCTGCGGCGCTACGAGCGCCGCCGCGGACGGATCCCGAAGGACGCCCTGGTGGCGATGAACTCCGGCTGGGCGGCGAAGCTCGGCACGCCGGAGTTCCTCGGGCGCGACGCGAGCGGCACATTCCACTTCCCGGGCTTCAGCGCCGACGCCGTCGACTATCTGCTCGACCGCGGTCGCGGTGCGGCGCTCGGCGTCGACACCATCAGCCTGGACCCGGGGAACTCGACCACCTTCCCGGTCCACGTGAACTGGCTGGGGGCCGACCACTACGGGATCGAGAGCCTCGCCGGACTGGACGACATCCCGCGCGCCGGCGCCTTCGCGACGGTGGGCGTGATCCCGTGGCAGGAGGGCTCCGGCGGGCCGGCGCGCGTGCTCGCGACGTACTAGTGCAGGAGCTCGCGCCGGGTCTCTGGCGCTGGACGGCGCGGCACGCCGAGTGGCATCCCGGCGAATGGGGCGCACAGGTCGCCTCGTTCGCCGTCGATGCCGGCGAGGCGACGCTGCTCTTCGACCCGCTGCTGCCGGAGGACGACGCAGCGACGCTCGAGCGGCTCGACGCGCTGGTCGGCGACGGGCTCGCGGCCATCGTCGTGACGATCCCGTACCACACGCGCAGCGCCGAGCCGCTGAGCGAGCGCTACGACGCCCCGATCCACGGCCATCGCGCCATCGGCAAGCGGCTGCGGGACACGTCGCGGTTGCAGCCGCTGGACGAACTGCCCGGCGGCGCCCACGCGTATGCGATCGGCAAGCCGCGCCGGTTCGAGACGCCGGTCCACCTGCCGTCGCACCGCGCGCTGGTCTTCGGCGACGCGATCGTCACCACGCCGGACGGCGACCTGCGGATCTGGCACACCGACCGCGTCGACGACGACCGCGCCCGCTGGTACCGCGACCGCTTCGTGCCGACGCTCACGCCGTTGCGCGAGCTGGGCCTCGAGCGCATCCTCGTGACGCACGGCGAGCCGGTGCTGCACGACGGCAGCGCGGCGCTCGAGGCGGCGCTCGCCGCGCGGCCCTGGTACCACCACGGCTAGCTTTCGACCGATGGGCGGCGAGGCAAACCCACGCATCGCCGAGATCTTCCAGGCGTTCGGCCTCGGCGAGGAGGACCGGGCAGCGTGGCAAGCGAGCGCGCTTGCAGACGAGGCGTTCGAGGACTGGGTGACCGACCGGGTCGCGCGGCGGCCGACCGGGCGCCGGGCGCGCGAGGTCTACGGCGCCGACGACGTGCATGACTTCGCCCGCCGGGCGATCCTCGATGCGCTCGCGCTCGGCCCTGACGACCGGCTGCTCGACGTCGGCTGCGGCGGCGGGCTGCTGCTGCGGGATGCGCTGGCCGCCGGCGCGTCCGTCACTGGTCTCGATCACAGCGAGGAGATGGTGCGGCTGGCGCGCGCGCGGGCGCCCGGCGCGCATGTCGTGCTCGGGAGCGCCGAGCGGCTGCCGTTCGAGGAGCGCGCATTCACGGCGGTCTCGATGTCGATCGTCTTCTTCTTCCTCCCCGAGCCCGTCGCCGCGCTCGCGGAGTGCCGGCGCGTGCTCGAACCGGGCGGCTGCCTGGCGCTGTACACGACCGCTCCACAGCTGCGCGGGACGCCTGCGGCGCCCGAGCCGCTGGCTGCCCGCGGCCACTTCTACGAGGACGACGAGCTGGCCGCGCTTGCCCGGCGCGCGGGATTCGAGGACGCCATCGTCGCCGACGACGACGGCGGCCAGCTGCTTGTGGCGGCTTGACGGTCGCGCGCCGGGTCCGTACCGTCGCCGCCGATGCGGAGCGACGGCGGCCCGGTGAGCCGCATCTGCCAGGCCTATCCGGATCGGGTCGAAGTTCGTGGGCGTGACCTGACGAGCGACCTGATGGGCGAGGTCACGTTCAGCGAGTACTTCCACCTGCTGCTCACCGGCCGTGAGGCGACGGAGGAGCAGCGGTTCTTCCTCGATCTCCTGCTCGTCGCGATCGCCGAGCACGGGATGATGCCGACGAACGTCGCCGCCCGGATGACCCTCGCCGCCGCGCCCGACTCGCTGCAGGGCGCGGTCGCGGCAGGGATCCTCGGTGCCGGTCCGGTGCTGCTCGGCACATCGGAGGCGTGCGCGCGACTGCTCGCAGAGGCGCAGGAGGAGGTCGCCGGCGGCAAGGAGCCCGTGGCCGTCGCACGCGCGAGGACCGAAGCGGTCCGGGCGACCGGCGATCGCCTGCCCGGCTTCGGCCACCCCGTACACAAGCCGCTCGACCCGCGCGCCGAGCGGATCCTCGAGCTCGCCGACGCCCGCGGCGTGAGCGGTCCCCACGTCGCCCTCGCACGGGCGTTCCGCGACGCCGCCGCCGAGGCCTGGGGGCGCCCGCTGACGATGAACGTCTCGATGCCGATCGCCGCCGTGATGCTCGACCTCGGCTTCCCGGCCTCCGTCGTCAAGGCCGTTCCGATCCTCGCCCGCACCGCCGGCCTGCTCGCCCACCTCGCGGAGGAGCGGGAGCGGCCGGCCGGCTTCCCGATGGCCAAGGCGGCCGAGGACGCGATCGAGTACCAGCCCGAGCCGTGACCGCGGCCGACGACGACGCCGCGTACCGCGACCAGCTGGCGTACCTGTTGGAGCGCTCGGCCTTCTATGCCGAGAAGCTCGGCGCCGACGCCCCGGGCGGACTCGACGACATCGCCCACCTGCCGCTCACCACCAAGCAGGAGCTCCGGGACACCGTCACGCCCGAGAACCCGATCGGCGCCCACCTGTGCGCCGACCCGTCCGAGATCGTGCGCATCTACTCCACCAGCGGCACGACCGGGACGCCGAGCTACATCCCGCTCACCGCCTCCGACCTCGAGAACTGGGTGACCGGCTCGGCGCGCAGCTACGGCGCGTCCGGCGTCACCGTCGGCCAGAGGATCGTCACGACCTACGCCGCGGGGCCATTCGTTGCCGGCGCGGCGCTCGCCGCCTTCGAACGCCTTGGCGTGACCCACATCCCGGTCGGCACCGGGAACACCGAGCGGCTGCTGCGCGCCGTCGAGCTCCTGCGACCCGAGGCCGTGGCCGTGACGCCGTCATACGCGGCCTACCTCGTCGAGGCGGCGGCCGAGCGGGGCCTCGACCTGAAGAGCTCGAGCGTGCGGCGCCTGCTGGTGGCCGGCGAGCCCGGAGGTGGCGAGCCGGCGTTCCGGGCGCAGCTCGAACAGGCCTGGGGCGCCAAGGTCACCGAGGCGATGGGCGTCGGCGACATCGGCGTGTCCCTGTTCGGCGAGTGCGAGCAGCAGGACGGCATGCACCTCGGCGCGCACGGCTTCGTCCACCCCGAGCTGATCGACCCCGAGACCGGCGCCGCCATAGCGCTGGAGGACGGAGCCGAGGGCGAGCTCGTCCTCACGCACCTCCGCCACCGCGCGGCCCCGCTGCTGCGCTTCCGCACGCGCGACCACGTGCACGTCAAGACGAGCCCTTGCCCCTGCGGCCGCACGGGCCCGCGCATCCGCTGCGTGGGCCGCACCGACGACATGCTCATCGTGCGCGGCGTCAACGTCTTCCCGTCGGCCGTGCGCGAGGTCGTGGCGGGCTTCGCGCCGGCGGTCAGCGGGCACGTCCGGCTCGAGCCTCGCGAACCCGGGCCGCGGCAGGACCCGCCGCTTCCGGTCTGCGTCGAGCTCGCCCGCGGCGTCGTGCCCGACCAGTTGCTTGCCGACGCAATCAGCGACAGACTACGGAGTGTGCTGGTCGTGCAGACGCAGGTCGAGCTCGTCCCGTGGCGGACCCTCGGGCGCAGCGAGTACAAGTCGAGGCTCGTGGGCCGCTGATGCGCCGGCTCCAGAGCCAGGGCGTGCACCACATCACGATCGTGGGCGCCGACCGGCAGACCTCCATCGACTTCTGGGAGGGCGCGCTCGGGATGCCATTCGTGTTCGAGCAACCCAACCTCGACAACCCATCGGAGAACCACCTCTACTTCGACCCGGGTGACGGGCGGCTGATCACGGTGTTCACCGACGAGGACCGCGAGCCCGACCCGGCCCGCACCGCGACCGACCCAGGCTGCGTGCACCACCTCGCGTTCACGCTCTCGCAGGCCACGTTCCGGCAGGCCGTGGAGCGGCTCGACGAGGGAGGGGTCCGCCACAGCGGGGTCAAGGACCGCGGGTTCATGGACTCGATCTACTTCGAGGACCCGCTGGGCCTGCTGATCGAGCTCGCGTCGTACCGCTTCGAGCCGCCCGCCGGCTTCACGCATGCCGACGTGCTGACCGAGGCGCATCGCATCCGCGTCGAGCGCGAGGAACCCCACATCGCCCCGGAGCACGTCGCGGACGCCATCGAAACGCTGGTCACGAGGAGGAGCACATGGCTGAGAACACGTTGAACATCCTCACGCCGAGCGTGAACAATCTCACGGCGCGGATCTTCGTGCGGGCGGCGGGGCTCGACTTCGAGGAGGTCGACGTGTGGGGCAAGACCACGGCGCCGGAGTTCCTCGCCAGGTACCCCGCGCACCTGACGCCGATGCTCGAGGAGGAAGGGCTCCCCCGGGGCTCACTGGGGGAGAGCTGCGCGATCATGGCCTACCTGTGCAACAAGCACGGGCTCGACCGCTTCTACCCGGCCGACCCGGGCGAGCGGGCGATGGTCGACAACGCGAACTTCTACCTGATCGGCACCGTGTATCCGCTCGTGGCGCGGGCCACGTACCCGACGCTCGGCTTCCCGCAGTACGCGGGCGAGGTGGCGACCTCGGCGGCGGACGAGGAGATGAAGGCGCAGGCCCAGCGGGACGCGGAGGCTGCGCTCGCCGACCCGCTCGACGTCTATCGCTCGTTCTTCCTCGAGGGCCGGCGCTTCATCGGCGGGGACCACCCGTCGATCGCCGACATCCGGCTGGCCGCCACGCTCGAGTTCCTGCGCGCGATCGACTACGAGCTCCCGGACTGGGCCGAGGAGTTCATGGGCGCGATGGAGTCGACGCTCGGCGACGCCTATTCGGAGCCGGCTGCCGACGTGCGCGGCTACGTCGAGTCGGTGAAGTCGGCCACCTGAGCCCGCGGGCAGCGGCGGAGCACGACGGCTGCCGTGTCGTCGCCGACGCTGTCGGCGGCGGCGCGGACGTCGCCGAGCAGCCGCTCGGCGTCGGGGACGTCGTGCGCCGACAGCAGCCGCTCGACCTCGCAGCGGCCGAGCCGCACGCCGTCCACGCGGGCGTCCTCGAGGCCGTCGGTGAACAGGCAGACCGTGGCGCCGTCGGCGAGGTCGACGTGGTACTCGGGCCACGCGTCACCGAGCCCCAGGCCGATCGGCGGCGCCGGCGTCTCGGTCTCCGGGTCGTGCGCGGTCCCGAGCACGATCGGCGGCGGGTGCCCCGCCTTGGCATAGGTCAGGCGGCCGCGCTCGAGGTCGTAGATCGCGGCGATGACGGTCACGAACTGGGGGCGCATGTCGGTGACCAGCAGGCGATCCGCATGGGCGAGCGCCTCGCCGACCGGATGGCCGTCGGCGAGCAGCGTGCGCAGGGTGTAGCGCGCGAGCGCCGCATGCTGCACGGAGTCGCGCCCGTGGCCGGAGACGTCGCCGAGCAGGACGCCGACGCGCCCGTCCTCGAGCGCGAACACGTCGTAGAAGTCGCCGCCCGCCGCGGGCCCGTCGGCGGGCCGGTACGCGGCGGTGACCGCCAGGCCGTCGAGTCCTTCGGGGACGGGCGGGAGCAGCGCCCCGGAGAGCAGGCCGATGTCGTCGAGCAGCCCCGCCCGCTGCGCCTCCAGCGCGGCGCGCCGGCGCGACTGCCGGTAGGCGTTGAAGGCGAGCCAGAGCGCCAGGACGCCGAGGCCGCCAAGCGCCCACAAGACCGCAGAGGGCAGCGCCTTGACGAGCTCCACGATGCTGTCGGCGACGCGCTCCGCGCGGCTCCGCTCCTCGGCGGGCGCGGCTGCCGCGGCCGGCTCCACCGGCTGTGACGCGAGGGCCTGCGTGACGACGGGCGGGCGCGAGGTGCGGCGGCCGACGTCGCGCGGCGAGCCCCGGCGGGGCGACGCAGGGGCGGAGCGACGGCGGCGCGGCGCCCGGTCCGCCGCCGGCGACGGCGCCGTCCTGGCAGAGGTCGGCGGAGCGGCCGGTGCGGCCGGGGGCGGCGCGGGCGTCGCCGGCCGCGCGGGCGGCTCGGACGTCACCGGCGGCACGGCGGGCGGCGAGACCGGCACGTCCGGCGTCGACGGCAGCTCGGGAAGCGCGGGCACCTCCGGGAGATCGGGCGCGCGCGGAAGCTCGGGGACCCGCGGCAACTCGGGGACACGCGGAAGCTCGGGCACGCGCGGAAGATCCGGTAGCGAGGGGAGGGGGGCGGGCAGCTCCGGGAGCTCCGCTGCGCTCGCTCCGGCCGGGACGGCGAGCAGCGCCGTCCCCAGCAGCGCGATGGTCACCGAACGACGCATGGCACGAGGGCCTCGCGGGCTGCATCGGCCGCCCGCGAGGCGCGCTTGATGCCGGTGTCAGCTTCCGGACGCCTGGTCTACGGCTTGACCGCCTCGGCCAGCGCCCGCTCTTCCTCGGTCATCTCCGGCAGCGGGTCGAAGGGCCGCAGATCCGGCTGGCACACCGTCCCTCGCGGCGGCGTCTGGACCGCGATCAGGTACCGCTCGACCGCCGTCACGACGCACGTGCTCTGCAGGAACGCGGTGTGCCCGAACGAGTCGAGCGTGAGCAGCCGCGCGTTGCCCATCCGCCGCTGGGTGGACACCGCGCCCTCGTACGGTGTGGCCGGATCGCCCTGGCGGTTGCCGACCAGCAGCACCGGGTTCGCGGTCTCGCGGTCCCACGGGCCGGTGTAACGGTCCTCGTCGCGGACCGGCCAGGTGGCGCAGGGCAGCACGAAGTACAGCCACGGGGAGCCGAAGTAGGGCGCCAGGCGATCGGCCAGATGCGCCCAGAACGGCCACACGAAGGGGTTCCGCGGGTTGTCGGAGTCGGCGCACTCGACGGCCGGCGCCCACTCCAGCCCGACGTAGGGCTCCTCCTGCCGGACCGCACGGGTCAGACCCTGGCCGATGAGCCGCTCCACGCGCGCGTGGCGCAGGTAGTGGACGCTCCGCCGCGCCTCGGTGGCCTCCCACAGCTCCTGCAGGACCGCGGCCAGCAGCGGCGAGTTCGACGGGCTGTACAGCGAGCCGAGCGTCAGGT
>DATAFH010000118.1:0-36134 GCA_036257565.1 Solirubrobacteraceae bacterium
CCGCGGGTGAAGAGCGCCGACCCGTGCGTGCGCGGGAGCGGCTTGATCTGGATGTCGATCGCGCGGATCTCGTCCGGCTGGCGGCCATCGGGGCGCTTCTTCTGGACGGCGATGCGCTCGCGGATGACCTTCTTCTCGAGCGCGTCGAAGGCGATCTGCGCCCGCTGACGGAACTCGGCCCAGGTCTCGGCGGCGGGGTCGCCGGAGTAGTGGGCGAGCACCTCCTCCTCGACGGCCTTGGTGGCTGCCTGGCGCTCCAGCTTGTCCTCGACCGACGTCGCGCGGTCGAGCGCGGCCCCGTGGGACTCGGCGATCTGGCGCTCGAGGTCCGGGTCGGCCTGCGGCACCTCGACCTCGACCTTAGGCTTGCCGGCCTTATCGGCCAGCTCGCGCTGTGCGGCGACAAGCTTCCTGATCGCGCCGTGCGCGATGTCGAGCGCGTCGAGGATCTCGGCCTCGGGGATCTCGTCGGCCCCCGCCTCGACCATGAGGATCGCCTCGTCGGTGCCGGACACGACGAGGTCGAGTCCGGACTCGAGCAGCTGCTCCTCGCTCGGGTTGATGAGGAAGTTGCCCTCCAGGTCCTTGCCGATGCGCACGGCGCCGACCGGGGTGGGGAACGGGATGTCGGAGATCGCGACGGCCGCCGACGCGCCGTTCATGGCGAGCACGTCGTACGGACTCACCTGGTCGACGGAGAGCGGCATGCTCACGAGCTGCGTCTCGCGGCGCCAGCCCTTCGGGAAGAGCGGGCGGAGCGGCCGGTCGATCATGCGTGCCACCAGCGTCGCCTTCTCGCCCGCGCGGCCCTCGCGCTTGAAGAATGAGCCGGGGATCTTGCCCGCGGCGTACATGCGCTCCTCGACGTCCACCGTCAGCGGCAGGAAGTCGACGTCACGCAGATTCCCGGCCGTGGCGGTGTTCAGGACGACGGTGTCGCCAGCCCGAACCACGACGGCGCCGGAGGCCTGCTTGGCCATCCAGCCGGTCTCGAACGAGATCTCCGTCCCCCCGATCTCCACGGAGACCTTGTGCACTTCTGGCATGTGTTCCTTTCGTGTCCCGCCCCTCGTGGACGGGCCCTCTGCATCCTTTGACGCTTCGGTAGTAGTTCCCACCCATGGTAGTAGCTGGAGGAACGCGGGTAAGCGGTCGAACCATGGCTGCACGCCGCATCGTCGTGTTTGGTGCCACGGGCTTCACCGGTCGCCTGGTGGCCGAGCGGCTCGCCGCGGCGGGCGCCGATCCGATGCTGGCCGGCCGCAGCGAGGCGTCGGTTCGGTCGCTGGCCGAGCGGCTCGGGGTCTCGTGGCGGGTGGCCGATGCGCTGCGCCGGAACTCCGTGTTCTCGCTTCTGGAGCCCGGGGACGTGCTCGTGAGCACCGTCGGGCCGTTCTCGCACTGGGGCGAGCCGGCCGTGCGGGCGGCGATCGCCGCCGGCGGCATCTACATCGACTCGACGGGCGAGCCGGTGTTCATCCGGCGCGTGTTCGACGAGTTCGGGCCGCCGGCCGAGCGGGCCGGCGCCGCGCTGCTGCCGGCCATGGGCTACGACTTCGTGCCGGGGACGCTGGCGGCGGCGCTCGCGCTCGAGCAGGCCGGCGTGGACGGCCAGCGGGTGGACGTCGGGTACTTCGCCTTCGGCGCCGGGATGAGCGGCGGCACGCGCCGGTCGTCGGTCGCCGTGGCCCTGGAGCAGGGCTACGCGTTCCGCGGCGGCGCGCTGCGGGACGCGCGGATGGCCGAGCGCGTGCGCTCGTTCTCCGTACGCGGGAAGGACCGCGAGGCGGTCGCCATCGGCGGCGCCGAGCATCTGACGCTGCCGGCCGTCTATCCGGGGCTGCTCGAGGTCAACGTCTACCTCGGCTGGTTCGGTCCCCTGGCGCGGCCGCTCCAGGCGGCCAGCCTCGCCGGGTCGGTCGCGATGCGGGTGCCGGGCGTGCGGCCGGCGCTGAAGGCCGCCGCTTCGCGGGTGGCAGAGCTGGGCGGCGGCCCGGAGCCGGAGTCCGGCATCTCGTGGGTCGTCGCCGAGGTGTTCGACGCGGCGGGAGCGCGGGTCGCATCAGTGCACCTGTCCGGCGTGGAGCCGTACGCGCTGACGGCGGGCATCATCGCCTGGGCGGCGCGGCGCGCTGCCGCGTCGGGCGTCGAGGAGGCGGGCGCGATGGGGCCGCTGCAGGCGTTCGGGCTCGAGGCGCTGGAGGCCGGGTGTCGCGAGGCGGGGCTCGAGCGAACGTCAACGGCGGCTGGGTAGGGAGGCGGCAGGGTCGGGGTCCCTCGCCCGCCGGCTCCGCGACGACCTGTTCCTCAAGCTGTCAGCGGCGGCGCGGGCGGGCCGCTCGCCGCGCTGCAGGTCGAGTCGCGCCTGCGCGTGCTCGACCTCGCCGGGGAGGACGCCGCGGCCTCGCCCAGCTCAGCGCCGGATGCGGCGGTTGAGGCCGCCGACCGCCAGCGCCCCGCGGGCGAATAGCCCGCTCGCCTGCACCCCACCGTCGTCCGTCACCCGAAGTGGCGGGCGCGCCGGCCGGCGGAAGAGCCGCCAGCGCAGCTTGTCCAGCGTGCGCGCGGGGCCCAGCACCGCGGGCTCGCGCAGCGGCCACGTCTTACACGGCGGGGCGTTCGAGCCCGTGCGCTCGAGCAGCGCGTTGACGGCCGCGCGGGCGGCTTCGTTCGCGCCCTCCATCGTCGCCAGGTCGGTCTTCGTCCGCACGTAGTCTGCCGCCAGCAGCAGGTTCGGGATGCGCGTGGTCACGCCCGGGCGGTCCGCCCACGAGCCGGACGTGTTGATGAGCAGCGGCTCGAGGTTGGTGGCGGCGCTCGGGTTGGGGAACTCGATCGCCGGGTCGAGGAACCAGGCGAGCACATGATGCTCGTCGAGGACCGTCTCGTCGCCGTCGTTCAGGTGGTCGACGAGCTGGCCCCACACCTCGGTGCGGATCTCCTCGCGCGTGCAGCGCATCGCGACCTTGCCGGTGCGGCGGCCCGGCGTCGTCCAGTCCGAGACGTCGACCGACAGGATGCCCTTCACCCGCCCGTCGCCGTACCGCGAGAGGTCCACCCCGCGCCAGAACTGAGCCTGCGAGATCGACGTGAGCGCCCACTCGGAGTCGATGTAGATCGCGTGCCCGTGGACGAGCGGCACGTCGCGGTCGAGGTAGAACAGCGCGCCGTTCATCCAGCGCGTGACGAGCCGGTCGAGGCGGGCGAAGGCCGGGTCGAGCGCCCGCAGCGGCGGCCCGGCGAGCGTGCGCATGACCTCGACGGGCAGCGCGGCGACGTAGTGGTCGGCCGTCACGGTCCCGCCTGGCGTCGTGGCCCCCGCGATGCGCCCGTTTCGCACGGTGAGCCCCTGGACCGGCGTGCCCAGCCGCACGTCGACGCCCAGCGCCCGCAGGTGCGCGACCCACGGGTCGATCCACGCCTCGTTCGTCGGGGCGTCGAGCACGCGGTCGGCCCGCCCGCCCGCACGCGCGAGGTCGAAGAGGATCTGCGCGAGGATGAGTCCACCGGTGCGGGCGCTGATCTCTCGCGCCCGGGCGGCGACCAGCGTGCGCGTCAAACCGTCCGCGAGGAACTTGCGGAACGCCACCGAGCGCTCCTCGGCGCGCACGTAGGTCCACCAGCTCTGGAGCTCCCATTGCTCGTAGCGCCGCTCGTCGCAGCTCGTGAGCAGCGTCAGCAGCCGCTCGACGAGCCACGCGTGCTCGTGCGCCGGGATCCCGAGCGAGGTCATCATGTCGAGCAGGAAGCGGCTGAGCACCGCCAAGTCCTCGAGCGACTCGGGCAGGTGCGCGCCGGCCACGATCTCGTTGCGCCCGCCGGCCTGCGCGAACAGGATCCGCGTCGCTCCCGTCAGGTTGTCGAGCACCGTGCCGCGGCCCTCCCGGATCCGGCTCATGGTGTCCGGGATGTGGCGGTAGAAGCCGGGGAAGAAGCGGAAGCCGTGCTCGGCCGGGAGGTCGGCGCGACCACCCGTTCCTGACCCGGGCACCGGGAGGCTTCGGGCCTTGCCGCCCGGAATGTCGCGCGCCTCGAGCACGATCACCTCGAACCCGCGCTCGGCGAGCTCGTGCGCGGCGGTGAGCCCCGCGACGCCGCCTCCGAGGATCGCCACGCCCGTCATCCAGGAGCGACTCTGTCACACCCACGGGGTTTGCTGCGAGGATCGGTGCGAGCGCCCATGCCGACTGACGAGGATCTCCTCCTGTCGGGCGACCCCGAGGACTTCGGGCGCTTCTACGACCGCTACGTCGACATGTTGCTGGGTTACTTCGCACGCCGGGTCCACGACCCCGAGATCGCCGCCGATCTGACGGCCGAGACGTTCGCCGCCGCGCTCGTGGCGCGCAAGCGCTTTCGCCGCGGGGCGACACCCGCCGTCGCCTGGCTGTTCGGCATCGCGCAGCACAAGCTCGCGGACGCCCGCCGGCGCGGCGCCGCCGAGGGCCGCATGCAGCGGCGGCTGGGGATGCAGCACGTGCCGGTCGGCGAGGAGGACGCGGAGCTGATCACGCTGCTCGGCCGCGACGCGGCCTACCGGCTGATCGACGAGCTGCCGGTCGAGCAGCGCGAGGCCGTGCGGGCGCACGTGCTCGACGACCTTCCCTACGTCGACATCGCGCGCGCCGAGCGGACATCCGAGGCCGTCGTCCGCAAACGCGTGAGCCGCGGCCTCGGCGCCCTGCGCGGCCGGATGGGAGCTCGGCGATGACGGGCTTCGTCGACAGCCTGCGCGACGAGCTCGTGTCGGCCGCCGAACGCGAGCAGGAGCTGACGGGCCCGCGCCTGCACCTGCCGCCGCTGCGGCCCCTGGTGCTGGCGACCGCCGGGGTCGCCCTCACCGCGATCCTCCTGATCGCGATCGCCGGCGGCCTCAGCCGCGACCCGGACGAGCGCCCCGTCGTGCAGCCGCCGGTCGTCGGACGCGATCTCTTCGGCGGCACGCTCTTCCCGGACGAGCGCTATCGCACGCGCAGCTTCCTGCCCGCACTGTCGTTCGTCGTCACCGACGACAACTGGGAGGCACGCGAGACGGAGTCGTCGGACCTCCTCACCCTCACCCGCGTCACCCGCGGCGGGCCGGGCCCCCCCGGACCCCAGCCGACGCTGGTGTTCCAGCGGATCGGCGAGGTCTACGACCCCGGCGTGCGCCGTCGCGAGGCCGCCCGCATCCCGGCTCCGGCCGACCTCCACGCATGGTTGGCACGGCATCCCGACCTGCGCGTGTCCCGCTCGGAGCCGGTGACCGTCGCCGGCGTTCCCGGCACCGGCTTCCTCGCCGAGGTGCGCTTCACCCGCCCGGCGCACAGCGACCCGTTCTGCCGCGAGAACTTCCGGCGCACCTGCACGTTCCTCGGGCCCGAGCTCTCGCTCCTGGACGACATGCGGCTGCACGTCATCCAGCTGCGCATCAAGGGCGATCCGCTGGTGATCGCCACCGTCGCGTCTTCGCCGCACCGGCTCGCCGCGCTGGACCGCGTGGCGGCGCCCGTGCTCGACTCGCTGCGCATCGACATCCCCTGAGCGTCGGGCGCCGTACCCCGAGGGTATTCGGCCATCACGTCCTGCGCCGCGAGCAGCGCCTCCCTCAGCCTCCCGAGGCGGTCTTCCGGTTCTTCGCCGACGCCGGCAACCTCGAGGGCATCACGCCCGCATGGCTGGCCTTCTCGATCGTCCCGCCGCGACCGCAGGAGATCGGGCTGGGCACCCTGCTCGAGTACCGCCTGCGCCTCCACGGCATCCCGGTCTCGTGGCTGACGCGGATCGAGGAGTGGGAGCCCGGGCAGCGGTTCGTGGACGTCCAGCTGCGCGGCCCGTACGCGCTCTGGCACCACGCGCACGAGTTCGAGGAGGACCCGGGCGGCGGGACGCTGATGCGCGACACCGTGCGCTACGCGCTGCCGTACGGGCTGATCGGGGAGGCCGCGCACCGCCTGTTCGTGGCGCGCGACCTGGCCGCGATCTTCGACTTCCGCACGGAACGCGTGCGGGCCGCGTTCACTCGACCGTGAGCGTCCCGGTCATCGTCTGCCGGTGGCTGCCGACCGGGCAGTAATACTCGTACTCTCCGGCCTTCAGGTCGGCGCTGACCTCCGCCTCGCCGCCCGTGACCGTCTCGCTCTCCTCCTCGACGCCGTTGCCCTCGATCTCGACGGCGTGCGGTACGTCGGAGTCGTTCACGAGCGTGATCGTCACGGTGCCGGCCTTGGCGGTGAGCTCGCTCTTGTCCCAGGAGATCGCGCCGCCGGGGTCGGCCGTCAACGTGAGCGCCTCGCCGCCGCCCCCGCCGCCGGACGACTCCTCGGTGGCCGCCGGCGCGGCGCCGCTGCCGCCGCCATCGTCGTCGTCGTCGCCCCCGCACCCGGCTGCAAGCAGGACGCCCGCGCTGAGCAGGACCACGAGCAGGTAGGAAATCCGTCGCATGCCGGGGCTTACGCGCGGCGGTCCGCGCGGGTTCAGGAAAGCCGCGCAGTCAGCACGGTCTTGCGGCCGCGGCGCACGATGCGGATCGCGTCGTACTCGCCGCGCCGCATCGCGGTCGTCAGTACCGCGTACGCCCGCCCGTCGGCGTCGGCGCGGAACGTGCCCGCGCTCGCCGTCCAGCCCGGGGCGTCGCACAGCACCTCGTAGACGGCGTGCTGGCTGCGCGGAAGCCCCTTGACCGACAGGTGGAGCGTCGTCCCCTCGGCGCCGCTCGAGAGCTGAGCGCGGGCGCTGGGTCCGGGGGCGCCGACCGCCTCGAAGGTCACGCCGTAGGCCGCCGGGACCGTCGCCTCCTCGTCCCGGACGAGCACGAACGCCACGGCGGCCGCCGCGATCGCGAAGCCGGCGGCGCCCAGGGCGAGCCAGCGGATCCGCGCCCGGCGTCGGCGGCGCGGGCGCGGGCGCCCGCGGGCGGCGGGGTCGCGCGCATAGGCGTCCAGGAGCCGTTCCTCGAAGGCGGGTGACAGCGGCTCGCTCGCAGCCGCGTGGGCGCCCTCGGCGGTGGCGAGCAGGCCCGGCAGCGGCGCCAGCGCGTCGTACTCGGCGGCGCACCGCCGGCACTCGGCCAGGTGGCGCCGCACGGCCGCCGCCTCTTCGGGATCGAGCGCCCCCAGCGTGTAGGCGCCGAGGTCGGATGTCACATGCTCACTCAAGGAACCACGCCCATCTCTTCAAGGACCAGCCGCAGGGAGCGCAGCGCGTACCAGGTGCGGCTCTTGACGGTGCCGACGGGGATCTCGCAGCGGTCGGCGATCTCGCGCACGGACAGCCCCTGGAAGTGCACGAGGCGGATCATCTGCCGATGCTCGGGCGTGAGGCGCTCAAGCGCCGCGGCGACCTGCCAGCCCAGCATCGCCTGCTCGATCTCCTCCCCCGCCGACGCCCGCTCGAACAGCGGCTCGCCGGGCGCCAGCGCCGGCCGCGCCGAGGCGCGGCGCCGCTGGTCGATGATCGCGTGGCGGGCGATCTGGTACAGCCACGTACGCACGCTGCCACGGGCCGGGTCGTAGCTGTCGGCCCGCCGCCAGGCGCGCAGGAACACCTCCTGCACGACCTCCTCGGCGACGCCCCGCTCGCCGAGGGAATGCAGCGCGAAGCCGAGCAGCTCACCGGCGTATGCGCTGTAAAGCTCGCGCAGCGCCTCGCCCGTGGCGTCGCCACTCAGGCGCTCCATGAGGTCGGCGTCGCTCGTCACCGTCAATCGGTTTACGTCCAGTCGTCGAGGGCGGTTCGGCCCGCGTGGCGCTCGCCGTCGACGAACACGGTCGGGGTTGTCGCCACGCCGGCCCGCACGCCGCCGTGGAACTGCTCTCGCACGCGCGCCGCCACCCGCTCCGAGCGCCGCTCGGCCTCGAAGCGCTCGAGGTCCAGCCCGAGCCGCTCCGCTCGGGCCCACAGATGCGGGTCCTCGAGCCGCCCCTGATCGGCGAACAGGGCGTCGTGCATCGCCCAGAACGCGCCCTGGGCGGCCGCCGCCTCGGCGGCGTGGGCCGCCGCGAGCGCGCGCGGGTGGCTGGCCCGCACGGGGAAGTGACGGAAGGCGACGCGCACCGGCAGTTCCCGCAACCGTACCTCGAGCGCCGCGCAGAACGGGCATTCGTAGTCGCCGTAGACCACGACCAGGCGCGCGGACTGCGGCCCCCGCACGCGGTCGTCCGGGCCTACCGGCGGCAGCGGGGCGGAGCGCAGGTCGGTCAGGCCGCGCGGTCCAGAGCGTCGAAGATCAGGTTCGCCCCCGGCAGGTCGCTCACGCGCTCGGCCTGGTAGCTCCAGCGCACCCTGCCGTCCGGGTCGACGACGACGAGCGCGCGCTGCGGGAAGCCGCCGGGGTGCAGCACGCCGAACGCGCGGCAGGCCGCCCCCTTGGGCTCGAAGTCCGAGAGCTGCTCGATCTCCACGCCGAGCTGCTCGCGGAACGCACGCTGGGAAGGCACGGCATCGCACGACACGGCGTACAGCGTGGCGCCGCGCGCCGTGAACTCTTCGCGCAGGTCGTCGTAGAGCCCGAGCTGCGTCGTGCAGACCTCGGAGAACGCGAACGGATAGAAGACGAGCACGGTGGTGCGCCCGAGGAGGTCGTCGCGCGTGAACGGCGCGCCCTCGTCGCGAGCGAGCGAGAACTCCGGTGCTGGCTCGCCGGCGGCGATCGCCATGGGGATGAGGCTAGGGGGCCCCGCCCAATGGGCCATTCCGTGTTGAGCGATGTCCCATTGGGCACCCCCTCAGCGGCGCAGGCCGAGCTCGCGGATGAGCGAGCGGTACCCCTCGAGGTCCTTCTTCTGCAGGTAGTTGAGGAACCGGCGGCGCCGGCCCACCAGCATCAGGAGGCCGCGGCGCGAGTGGTGGTCGTGCTTGTGCTCGCGCAGGTGCTCGGTGAGGTGGTTGATGCGATGGGTGAGCAACGCGATCTGGACCTCGGTGGCACCCGTGTCGCTCGAATCCTTGCCGAAGCGCTCGACGAGCTCGCGCTTCTGTTCGGGGGTGAAGGCCGTCATCTGCGGCGAGGCAGAGTAGCAGGGGCGCCGACCACCCGATCGCGGCCGCCGGCCTTTGCGGCGTACAGGGCTTCGTCCGCTCGACGCAGCAGCCCCTCGGGCGTCTCGCCCTCCCAGGCGGCCCACCCGATGCTGACCGTCACCCCCACCTGCCCCACGCTGGTGCGCAGCTTCTCGGCCGCCGCCTCCGCCGCCTCGGCGTCTGTGTCCGGGAGCAGCGCGAGGAACTCCTCGCCGCCGAGGCGCCCGAGCTGGTCCTCCGCCCGGAGGCGGGTGCGCAACGCAAGGGCGACCGCCACCAGCACCCGATCGCCCTCCGCGTGGCCGCGGGTGTCGTTGACCGTCTTGAAGTGGTCGACGTCGATGATCGCGACGGACAGCGGGCGGTCGTGGCGGCGTGCGCCGCTGACCTGCCCCGCGAGCTGGGTGAGGACGAAGCGCCGGTTGGCGAGGCCGGTCAGCGCGTCCTCGAAGAGCAGCGCCTCGAGCCGCTCGGCCTGGGCGACGATCTCCTCCTGCAGGCCCTTGGTGCGGCCGGCGGCCTGCACGCGCATGAGCAGCTCCGCGTCGCGCACCGGCTCGACGAGGATGTCCTGAGCGCCGTGCTCGAGCGCTTCGACCGCGCGATCGAGCGGGGGCTCGTCCGGCTCGACGAGCACGACGGCGGTGCGGAAGGCCTCCGCGTCGCCCTTGATGCGCTCGAGCAGGCCGCGGCCCGCGTCCGCGTCGACCACCGCCACGTCCGGTCGCCACTGCTGGCAGCAGTCGAACGCGTCGACGGCGCAGTCGCACTCGGTCACCTCGTGACCGGCGCCCGACAGTACGTGCCGGAACCGGCGCCGCTCACCCTCCCGCTCGTGGGCTACGACAACTCGCATTACTGAAATCCTGATTACCCGGAGCCGGCGGCTCTACGCTCGTACGTCCGCCTATGCGGCGATTCGGCGGATGTCGACGACGTCCTGCCCCATCTGCTCCACGAGCGCGTCGACGCTCTCGAAGCGCCGCTCACCGCGCAGGCGCTCGAGGAAGTCGAGCCGCAGCGGCTCGTCGTACAGGTTCCCCTCGAAGTCGACCAGGAACGCCTCCACAAGCAGCCCACGGCCGGTCTTGAACATCGGCCGCACGCCGACATTGACGGCCGCCATGTGCTCCTCGTTGTCGAGATAGGCGCGGCAGGCGTAGACGCCGTGGTCCGGGACCACGAGCCGCGGGTCGGGCACGAGGTTGGCGGTCGGGTAGCCGAGCGTGCGCCCGCGCTTGTCGCCGTGGGCGACGGTTCCGCGGACCTGAAAGGGCGCGCCGAGGAAGCGTGCGGCGGCGGCCACGTCCCCGGACGCCACGAGGCCGCGGATGTGGGTCGAGGAGATGATCTCGCCGTCGAGCTCGACGAGGCGGGCGATCCGCGTCTCGAACGCGGTCTGCGCGGCCAGCAGCTGGGCGTCGCCGCGCGCGCGGTGGCCGAAGCGGAAGTTCTCCCCCACGGAGACCCGTTCGGCGCCCAGGCGCTCCACCAGCTCGCGGTCGATGAACTCCTGAGCCGACTGGGCGGCGAACGAGCCGTCGAAGGGGATCACCACGAGCTCCTGCACCCCGACGCCGGCGATCAGCTCGGCCTTGGTCTCCAGCGACATCAGCAGCTTGGGCGCGGAGTCGGGCGCCACCACCGTGCGCGGGTGCGGCTCGAACGTGAGCACGGTGTCCGCGCCGCGGATCACCTCGCGGTGGCCGACGTGGACGCCGTCGAACTCGCCCACGGCGATGTGCCGCGGGCGCCGCTGGGCGTCGGGGAGCCAGGTGACGTCCATCAGCCTCGGAAGCCTACGGTGGGCTTCAGCTGTCCGCCTGACCGGGGCTCGGCGATGGCGATCAGGCCGGCGCCGTCGCGCAGGCGGACCGCGCCCTCGGCGGTGCCGTCGATCGCCACGCCGTGGGCGGCGCGGCGGGCCGCTTCGCCGTCGAGGTCGACGGCCGGCAGGAAGGCGAGCGCGTCGTCGAGGGAGACCAGCCGCTCGGGATCGGCGTCGGCGACCTCGAACGGCCCGATGCCGGTGCGCCGTAGCTCGAGGCAGTAGGCGTCCCCCAGGTCCGCCACCAGCGAGCGCACGTACGTCCCCGAGGAGCAGTCGATCTCGAACGTCGCGCGTTCGTCCTCGCGGGCGACGAGCTCGAAGCGCTGAACCTCGACCTCACGCTGGGGCACCTCGACAGCCTCGCCGCGCCGGGCGAGCGCATAGGCGCGCTGCCCGCCGACCTTGATCGCCGAGTAGACCGGCGGGCGCTGGCGCACGCGGCCGACCGGCAGCGCCAGCGGCTCCGCCGGCATGCGTCCGGGCGCGAGCTCCCCCTCCGGGTCGCCGGTGGTCGACGTCCAGCCCAGTCGGGCGACCGTGCGGTAGCGCTTGGGCAGCGCCATGAGGAAGCGCTGCACGCGCGTGGCGCGGCCCACGAGCACCAACAGCAGCCCGGTCGCGAACGGGTCGAGCGTGCCCGCATGGCCGACCTTCACGCCGCGTCCGAGCCGCCGCCGGGCACCCGCCACGACGTCGTGCGAGGTCATCCCGGCCGGCTTGTCGACGAGCAGGACGCCGTCTGTCAAAGCTGAGCGGCGACGGCCCCGCGCAGGAAGCTGACCAGCTCGGGGAAGTCGAGGTCGGTCGAGAACCCGGCGGCCCGGCGGTGCCCGCCGCCGCCCTGCGCGCGGGCGATGACCGACACGTCGACGCGGTCGTCGGTGGCCCGCAGCGAGACCTTGCGCTTCGCCGCCCCGTCGCTGAGCAGGTCGCGCACGAGGCCCGCGACGGCCGTCCCCTCCACGGACCGCAGGTGGTCGACGAGGCCTTCGGAGTAGCTCTCGTCGGCGCCGGCCGTCGTGAAGTCGTCGAGCGTCAGGTGGGTCACCGTGAGCACGCCGCCGTCGTAGCGCTCGACGTTCGTGAGCCCGCGGGCCAGCAGCTCGAGCTTGCCCTGCGGGATGCCCTCGTAGAGCCGGCGGTAGATCGTGTGCACGTCGATCAGCTTGCCCTCGATGAGCTCGGCAGCCATCTCATGCGCGCGCGGCCCGGTGTTCTCGTACATGAAGCGGCCGGTATCGGTCACCAGGCCTACGTACAGCGCCTCCGCGATCGGACGCGTGGTCTCGACCCCAAGCCCCTTCATGAGGTCCCACACCATCTCGGCCGTGCACGACGCATGCGGGTCGACGTGATTGACGGTCCCGAACCGCGTGTTGTCGTGGTGGTGGTCGATGTTGAGGATGCAGCGACCCCGCCCCTCGAGCACCGCGGCCGGCGTGCGGTCGATGTTCCCGCAGTCGAGGAACACCAGCACGCGCTCGCCGAGGTCCGGCGGAGGCTCGGTGACCAGCCCGTCGAGATGGATGAAGCGGTACTCGTACGGCAGCGGGAACTCGTCGGCCGTGAGGAACGCGAGCGCGTCCTTGCCGAGGCCCGCCAGCACGTGTTGCATGGCCGCCAGCGAGCCGATCGCGTCGCCGTCCGGCCGCTCGTGGGTGGTGAGCAGGAACTTGTCGTTCTCGCGCAGGATGGCGAACGCCTGCTCGCGGCTCGAGGTGGCGCCGTTGTCGGACACGGTCAGTCGCCGCCCTCTCGCCCGAGCAGCTCCTCGATGCGCTGCGCTCGCTCAGCCGTGTCGTCGTAGACGAAGGCGAGCGTCGGGGTGTGCTTGAGGTGCAGCTCGTCCGCCACCCGGCGCTGGAGGTAGCCGTGGGCGGAGCGCAGCCCGTCGAGCGAGCGCCGGCGCACGGCGCCGGTGCCCAGCACGGACACGTACACCCGCGCATGGCGTAGGTCAGGGGCTGTATCGACTGAGGTAACGGTCACGAATCCGACCCGTGGATCCTTGAGCTCGGATGTGATCGCGGCGGAGAGCACCTCCCTCATGGCCTCATCGACGCGCCGCATCCGGCCGCTGGTCATCGTAGTGACTCCAGGTCGTCCCATGACGCGACCCGCCGCTCGACGCGGACGCCCTGCGGGCAGCGGGCGTCCAGCAGCCGCTGGACACCGTCCGCCGCGTCGGCGCACCGTCCGGGTGAGCCGCCGGTCACGGCCACCGCGAGCGTCGAGCGCTGCCAGGTGTCCTGGTACGCGACCTCGGCCACCGTGGCCCCGCAGCGCTCGCGGAGGTGGGCCTTGATGCGGTTGAGCTCGGCTCGCTTGCCCTTCAGCGAGCCCACCTCGGGAAAGTGCAGGTGCACGCGCATCAGCACCACGAACGCAGGCTCGGCGGCCACCGCCGATCAGGAAAGGGTGCGCTCGACCTGCCGGGTCTCGTAGACCTCGAGCTGGTCGCCTTCCTTGATGTCCGAGTAGTTGTGCAGCACGATGCCGCACTCGAACCCGGCCGCGACCTCGCGGACGTCGTCGGACCCGCGGCGCAGCGAGGCGATCGTCCCGTCGTACACGACGGCGCCGTCGCGCACCAGCCGCACCCTCGCCCCGCGCGTCACGCGGCCCTCTGTGACGTAGCAGCCGGCGATCGTGCCCACGCGCGAAGCGCGGAAGATGGCCCGGACCTCGACCTCGCCGACCGTCTCCTCGACCTCCTCGGGCGCGAGCATGCCCTGCATGGCGTCGCGGAGCTCCTCGAACGCGCGGTAGATGATCGAGTAGGTGCGGATCTCGACGCCCTCGCGGTCGGCCACGGCCGTCGCGTCGCCCACGGGGCGCACGTTGAAGCCGAGGACCACGGCGTCGGACGCCGCGGCGAGGTTGACGTCGGACTCGGTGATGCCGCCGACGCCGGAGCGCACGATCGACACCTGCACGTCGTCCTGCGGCAGCTTCGCGATCTCGTCCTCGAACGCCTCGAGCGAGCCGGACACGTCGGCCTTGAGCACGAGGTTGAGCTCCATGAGCTCGCCGTCGCGCTGCTGGTCGAAGATGCTCTCGAGCGACACCTTGCGGCCGCCCCGGCGGGCCTGCTGCTCCAGCTTCAGCCGCGTGGCGCGCTCACCGGCGAGGGATCGGGCGCGGCGGTCGTTCTCGACCACGCGCACGAACTCGCCGGCCTCGGGCACCGAGTCGAAGCCGAGCACCTCGACGGGGTCGGACGGGCCGGCCTCCTTGACGCGGTTGCCGACGTAGTCGTGCATCGCCCGCACGCGGCCCCAGTGGGCGCCGGCCACGATGGCGTCGCCGACCCGCATCGTCCCGCGCTGCACGAGCACGGTGACCACCGCGCCGCGGCCCGGGTCCAGGCGGGACTCGATGACGACTCCCGAGGCCTCGGTGTGTGGGTTGGCCTTGAGCTCCTCGACCTCGGCGAGCAGAAGCAGCGACTCGAGCAGGTCGTCGAGGCCCGCGTGCGTCTTGGCGGAGACGTCGACGAACATCGTGTCGCCGCCCCACTCCTCCGGCTGCAAGCCGAGCTGGGTCATCTCCTGGCGGACGCGATCCGGCTGCGCCCCCTCCTTGTCGATCTTGTTGACGGCCACGGTGATCGGGACCTCGGCGGCCTTGGCGTGGTCGACGGCCTCACGCGTCTGTGGCATCACGCCGTCGTCGGCCGCCACCACGATGACCGCGATGTCGGTGGACTGGGCGCCGCGGGCCCGCATGGCGGTGAACGCCTCGTGGCCCGGCGTGTCGAGGAAGGTGATGACCTTGTCGCCGTGGTGCACCTGGTAGGCGCCGATGTGCTGGGTGATGCCGCCCGCCTCGCCGGCCACCACGTCGGTCTCGCGGATCGCGTCGAGCAGCGACGTCTTGCCGTGGTCGACGTGGCCCATGATCGTCACGACCGGGGCGCGCGGCTCGAGCTCCTCATCGGTGTCCTCGAACTCGACCTCGTCGGCCGTCTCGTCGGCGGCGTGGACGATCTCGATCTCCTTGTCGAACTCGTCGGCGAGGATCTGGATCGTGTCGTCGGCGAGCGTCTGCGTGACCATGGCCATCTCACCGAGGCTCATCAGCTTCTTGATGATCTCCGGCACCGGGACGCCGAGGTACTCGCCGACGTCCTTGACCGTCGAGCCCGAGTTGACCTTGATGACGTCGGCCTTCAGCGTCGCGACGTCCTGCGCGGCAGGCTCGACGTAGGCGCCACGCCGCCGGCGACCGCCGCGGCGCGGCGGGCGCCGCGGAGGCATGCCGGGACCGCCGCCCGGGCCACCGGGACCGCGACGCGAGGCCTGCGAGTCGATCACCACGCGGCGGACGCCGCCGGCTGAGCCGGGCGTGCGCTCGCCCTGCAGCGAGGAGCGGGTGGGCCGCTGCCGGCGTTCGCCGCCCTGGTCGCCGTCCTTGCGTGCGCCGTCCTGCGGCGGCGACTGCGGCTGCTGGTCCTGCTTGGCCTGGGCGCGGGCCGCCTGCTGCGCGCGCTGGCGCTCCTCGAGCCGCTGGCGCGCGGAATCGGTGGCCGGCCGGTCGAAGCCCATGCCTGTCTGCTGTGCGGTGCGCTGCGGCCGGCGCTCCGTGGGCTGCCCGTTGCCCTCCTGCTTGGGAGCCTTGCCGGTCAGCGCGCGCTCGGCCTCGTCCTCGTCGACGGCCGACGCCGATGCCTTCACGTTCAGGCCGTACGCGTTCAGGCGCTTCATGACCTCCGCTGAGGGCATGTCGTACTGCTTTGCTAGCTCGTGGACGCGCTTCTTGGCCATGTCTCTATGAAGTCTACGGTCTCGTCAGGGATCATCAGGGGGGCGCGCAACGCCCGGTGAAAGCCGCGGCGGGCGACCGCGCCGTCAAAGCAGTCGCGCGACGGGTGGACCCACGCGCCGCGCCCCGGGATCCGCGCGTGCGGATCGGGGGTCAACCGACCCCCCACGGTAGCGAAGCGGTGGAGAGTTGATCGTGGGGCGCGCTCGCCGCACCCCGCGCAGCGACGGATCGGCTCGGTCAGGCCCCTAGGCCTGCCCGACGACGTCGGTCGGCTTGCCCTCGAGCGCCTGGTGGGAGTCGAGGCCGCAATAGCGCGAGTTGGGCAGCGCGGCGTTCGGGCAGCGGCGCCCGTTGGCCAGGATGGCGTGGCAGCGGCCGCCGACCTCCTCGCCCTGCTCGTCGTCGTAGCCGCCCTCGCTCTCCTGCTTGGAGAACTCGGTCTCCGACCGGATGTCGACCCGCCAGCCGGTGAGCCGGGCGGCCAGGCGCGCGTTCTGGCCCTCACGACCGATGGCCAGCGAGAGCTGATCGTCGGGCACGATGACCGTGGCCTGCTTGCCGTCGTCGTCGACCAGCACCTCCCGCACGCGCGCTGGGCTGAGCGCCTTGGCCACGAAGCGGGCAGGCTCGTCGTTGTAGGGGATGATGTCGATCTTCTCGCCGCGCAGCTCGGAGACGACCATGCGCACGCGCGACCCACGAGGACCGACGCAGGCGCCCACGGGGTCAACCCCGTCGGCGTGGGAGACGACCGCGATCTTCGACCGGTAGCCGGGCTCACGCGCAACGTTGGTGATCTCCACCAGGCCGTCGGCGATCTCCGGCACCTCGAGCTCGAACAGCTTCTTGATCAGCTCGGGGTCGCGGCGGGAGACGATGATGCTCGGGCCGCGGGTGGAGGACGAGACCTCCTTGATGACCGCCTTGATCCGCTGCGAGTGGTCGTAGCGCTCGCCGTCGACCTGCTCGGACTTGGGCAGCAGCGCCTCGACGCGCTCGCGCAACTGCACGAGCGTGTAGCGGGAGTCCGACTGCTGGACGATGCCGGTGATCAGCTCGCCGACGCGGTCGCGGTACTCCTCGAACATCATGTCGCGCTCCGCCTCGCGGATCCGCTGGAGGATCACCTGCTTGGCGGTCTGGGCGGCGATCCGCCCGAAGTCGTGGGGCGTGACGTCGACGGCTTCGATCTGGGCCTCGAACTCCGCCAGCCGGGCCGGGTCGATGTCCGGCGCCTCGGGGATGATCACCTCGCCGGTCTCGGGATCGACGCGGCGCTCCTCGAGCGTGGCGGCCTCTTCGGCCTCGTCGAGCAGTTGCTCCTCGAGGTCGGGCGGGAGGATCAGCTCGTCGACCCGGAAATCGCCGCTGTCGCGATCCATGCGGACGCGCGCGTAGCGGGCGGCGCCGGGCTGCTTCTTGTAGGCGGACAGCAGCGCATCCTCCAGGGCGAGCATCAGCTTTTCCTCGGAGATGCCCTTCTCTCGCCCGAGGACGCGCACGGCGTCGACGATCTCTTGCGACATGCTCAGTCCCCCAGGAGATTGGATCGGTGGATATCGGTGTACGGAATCGAGACGACCCCGGTCTCGGCGGCGACCGTGACGCCGTCACCCGTGGCGTCGAGCAGCTCGCCGGTGAACGAGCGCCGCCCCTCGTGCTCGCTGCGGGTTCGCACGCGCGCGCGCAGGCCCAGGTAGCGGCGGAAGTGCTCGGGCTTGGTCAGTGGCCGGTCGGCGCCCGGCGAGGACACCTCGAGCGCGTACTTCTCGCGCACCTCGGGCAGCTGGCTGGTGACCCGCTCGCAGAGGTCGAGCGTGACGCCTTCGGGGTGGTCGATGAAGAGCCGCACCAGGCGCCCTCCGACGACCTCGGCAAGCAGCACCTCGACACCGGGCTCGACGTCTGCGAGCCGCGCTTCGATGTCTGCCTGCATCCCACTCATGAATGTCCCATTCTCATGAAAAAAGCGGGCGAGCGCCCGCTTTCCGTGGCCGTTCGGCCGGAAAAAGCTGTCCTAGTGTTATAGCACCGCAGGGCGGCTCAGGCGGCCTTCGCGGCCCTCTCCCGGTAGATCCGGTAGTCGCGCCTCTCGGGCCGCAGCTGGGCCGCCAGCGCCAGCGGCTTGCGGGCTTCCTTGAGGCGCCCGAGCTCCATCAGCGAGCGGCCGAGGCAGAACAGCGCGTAGTCATTGGTGGGCGCGAGCTCGACGACCGCCGCGAACTCGACCCGGGCGGCCTCGAACTGGCTCGAGCGGAAGTACGCCCGGCCGAGCGCCTCGCGAATCGAGGTCTTCTCGGGCTCGAGCTCGGCCGCCTTGGAGAGCGGCACGGTGGCCGAGTTGAAGTCCCCCGCCTCGAGCAGCGCGGTCCCGCGCTTGAAGAGGTCATACACGTCGTGCATCGACCCCGAGTGTAGGCGCTTATCTCGTGCGTGGCGGGAGCGCCCACCAGGCCCGCAGGAGGCCGGCCAGGCCGTTCCCCCTGGCCAGCTCCGAACGCAGGCCGCGGCGCTGCGCGGGCGTCGGCGTCAGGGGCCGGCCGCCGTACCGCAGCTGGCTGAGCGCGTGCACGTATCCGGCGGCGGCCGGGTTGCGCGGCGCGAACCGCTCTTCCAGCCCGCGCAGCGTGGTGCCGGGACCGGGCTGCTGGCGCGTGCGGCGCAGCGCCCGCTCGAGCTCGGCAAGCGCCGCGGCCGCGGGGGCCGTGCGGACGCGCCGGCGCCGCGCGCGCCACAGCAGCACGACCGCGAGGGCGAGCGCGAGGCCGCCGGCGGCGCCCAGGGCGATCCAGCCCCACGGGGTGCCCGCCTCCGGCGCCAGCCCGCGGCGGCCGGGGTCGGACGGGAGGTCGCCGCCGAGGCTGGGCGGCGCGGCCGGCCCGCCCGCGGAGCCCCCGCTGCGTGCCTCGTCGGGCTGCGCGCGCGGCGGTGCCGCGGCCGGCGTCGGGTCGAATGTGACCCAGCCGATGCCGCGGTACCAGACCTCGACCCATGAATGGGCGTCAAGGTCGCGCACCACGTACTCGCGCGTCTTGCTGTCGAGCGAGCCCGAGGTGAAGCCGGTGACCACGCGCGACGGCACCCCCGCCATGCGCAGCAGAAGCGCCATCGCCCCGGAGAACTGCTGGCAGTAGCCGAGCTGGGCGTCGAACAGGAAGCCCTCGAGCGTGGAGGCCGCGCGCGGCGGCCGCTCGGTGTAGCCGAAGTCGTCCCGGCGCAGGTAGGCGAGCACCGATTGGACGAGGTCCTCCTGCGTGTCCGCCTGGTCGCGCAGCCGCTGGGCGAGCGCCCAGGTGCGGCGGTACGGCCCCTCCTCGAGCTGGGCGAGCGCCTGCGCGGTCGGCAGCGGCGCCGTCTGGTCAGGCCGGCGCACGGTGGCTTCAGGGCCTGTGTCGCCGAACTGGCGGAACTCGAAGGTGTAGTGCGGGGCGCCGCTCTGCCCGATCTGGGAGCCGGCGCCCGTCAGGAAGAGGCGCCGGAAGGACGCGAGCGTCGGCAGGGGGAGCTCGGAGCCGGCGGCACGGCGCTGGCCCTCGTTCGTCTGCGGCGTGTAGACGAGGGCCTCGTAGGCGTCGCCGCGACGCAACGGCCGGCTCGCGGTCCATGTGCCGTCCCCGTTGTGCGACTCGCGGATGGTCGGTGCGTCGACGTCCTCCGCGAAGCCGGCGGTGATGTACGCACGGCTCGAGAGGTTGCGGATCGATACGCGAATCCGCTGGAGGCCGCGGTCGAAGACCTCCGGGTCCTCGGGGCGCCCCGCTCCGCGGATCCCGACTCCGCCCGCCCGCCACCGGACGCCATCGAAGCCGTCGAGGTTCTCCGCCTTCCAGTAGGCCGGCCAGCGCTCGGCCCGCACGCGCAGCAGCTCGCGGCCGTCGCGCGGCCAGTCGAGCGGCCCATAGTCGTGGTTCCAGGAGAACGACGTCGAGCGCGCGGACGCGGCGCCGAGCGCCCAGCTCTCGTAGTCCCACCACGGCTGGTCGCCGTCGAGCGCCGGCGCGAGCAGGAGCGCGAGCACGGCGGCGGCCGCGGCCACCAGGCCGGCGTTGCCGGCGTCACCGAGGCGCAGCTTCTCGAGCCGCAGGAAGGCGAGCACGAGGAGCGCCAGCACGGCGCCGCGGACGAACTCGTTCTCGAAGTCGAGCGCCACGGCCGGGACCGCGTACAGCGCCACGAGCAGGATCAGAGCCGGGATGACGTAGCCCGTCCGCGTGCCGCGCGGCCAGAACGCGAGCACGGCGGCCAGCGTCACGAGCACGGTCCCGCCGAGGCCGATCGCGGTCCGGGTCCACTCGTCGACCCCGCGGTACGGGACGCGGACGCCGGGGAGCGACTCGATGCCACGCGTGATGCCCGAGACGAGCGCGCCCCACTGATCGGGGCGCAGCAGCTCGTCGGCGACGCCGCCGCCAAGGATCGCGACCGCGAGGGCGAAGAGGGCGACGCCGCCCGCGGCGGCGCGGCGGACGCGGGGCCGGCTCACGCGCGCGACCGCCAGCAGCCCGGCCATCGCTACCACGGCGGCCCCGAGCCCGTACAACGCGCGGTCGGGCGCCGACGGCTCGAGCAGCACCATCCAGTGCAGGACGCCGAAGCCGGCCAGCCCGATGAAGGTGATCCCGCGCGCCACCGGCACCGACAGCGTGGGCTCCTGCGGCAGCATGCGGGCCGCGGCGTTGCTCACCCCGCGACCGCCTCCATCGCCGCGGCGGCGCCGCTGCGGGTGGTCAGGAAGCCCTGGCAGCCGGCGACCTCGAGCACGGGCCGGCGGTTCGGCAGCGCGCCCGGGATGACGAGGATGCAGCCGCCGGGCGTCCGCCCGAGCCCGCGCGGCGGGCGGTCGAGCGGCCGGGCGGCGACGAGCACGACAAGGCCGCGCCGGTTCTGGGCGGCGACGAGCGACGGGCCGGTGGAGTCGTCGATCAGCGCCAGCCGCACGTGCGCGGCCGGCCAGGCGAGCAGGTCCTTCTCGATCACGTGCGCGCGGCGGTCCCCGGGCAGCAGCAGCGAGCAGCCGCTACGGCGGGCGAAGTGCACGCACAGCGACGCCGCCGCGCGTACGGCTCCGTCGAGCGCGTCCTGCGACGACGGCGCCCGCGGGTCGAGCAGGACGAGTGGGCGCGAGTCGGCCTCGGAGATCAGCTTGCGCTCCATCAGGCCATGGCCGCGGGCGAGGGCCGGCCAGTGGATGCGGGAGGCGGGCGAGCCGACGCGGTGCTCGCGCAGCCCGTCGAGCTCTGTCTCGGCCGCAGCGATCAGGGCGGCCCGGGCGTGCGCGGGCGTCGAGTCGCCGCCGCCGGCCGCGGCGTTCACGGGGTACAGGCGGGGGAGCACGAGCACCTCGTCGGTCCCCGTTCCGCTCACCACCTGCTGGGCGAGGCCGAACGGGTCGCGCAGCACGAGCGCGGGCGGGGCGAGCCGGCGGCGGCCGCGGCGGCCGAACGTGACCTCGACGCGCACCCGCGCCTGCCTGCGGCCCGCCTGGAAGCGCACGGGCTCCGGCAGCAGCGGCTCGTCGATCCAGCCGGGCGGCAGCGGCAGCCGCCCCGAGGAGACGGAGATCTTCACGCCCAGCGGCTGCTCCTCGAGCACGCTGCGAGCGGTCAGCTCACGGTGGATCTCGGCGCCCCATGCTCCGGCCCGGATCCAGGCCGCGGCGCCGGCGCCGAGCAGCGTGAGGGCGGAGCCGGTGACGTACAGCGGCTCGGCGTCGAACGTCCCGGCGACGATGAGCAGCAGGACCCCCAGGGCCGCGCATCCGAGCGCCGACCGCATGCACTCTCCCCTAGAGGGCTGGGGTGGCCGCTATCGCGTCGGCCACGATCGTGGACCGCTGGACGCCGGCGGCCTCGGGGACGAGCATCAGCCGGTGCGCGATGACGGTCTCCGCCAGCGCCTGCACGTCGTCGGGCAACGCGTGGTCGCGGCCCTGTACGAGCGCGCGCGCCTTGGCGGCCCGCAGCAGCATCAGCCCGGCGCGCGGCGAGGCGCCGAGCTCCACGCGGGAGTCGCCGCGGGTGTGCCGGAGCAGGGCGACGATGTAGTCGCGCAGGGCACGCGAGGCGTGCACGCCGTGGGCCGCCTCGACGGCGTCGACGACCTCGGCGCGGTCGGTCACCGCCTCGAGGTCGAGCACGCGGTCGTGCGCCTCGTGGCCGGCCAGCATGCTCGCCTCGTCGATGGCCGACGGGTAGCCGAGCGTGATGCGGATCATGAAGCGGTCGACCTGCGCCTCGGGGAGCGGGTACGTGCCCTCGTACTCGACGGGGTTCTGCGTGGCGAAGACGAGGAACGGGCGCGCCAGCTCGTGCGACGTGGCGTCGACCGTCACCTGGCGCTCCTGCATGCATTCGAGCATGCCGGACTGGGTCTTGGGCGAGGCCCGGTTGATCTCGTCGACGATCACGACGTTGGCGAAGATCGGGCCGGGCCGGAACTCGAAGCGCGCCTCGCGCTGGTTGTAGACGTTGGTGCCCACGATGTCGGCGGGCAGCAGGTCGGCCGTGCACTGGACGCGGGCGAACGCGCAGTCGATCGAGCGCGAGAGCGCGCGGGCGAGCGCGGTCTTGCCGACGCCCGGGTAATCCTCGACGAGGATGTGTCCCTCGGCGAGCAGGGCCACGATCACCTGTTCGAGCACCTCGTCGTCTGCCTTCACCGCCCGGCGGATGTTGTCGGCGATGCGGCGGGCCACGGAGACCGCCGCGTCCACCTGCTCGGGCGCGACGGTCCGCTCCGCTTCGGGAGTGGGCTCCAAGGGTTCCATCAGCGGGGCACCTTCATGTCGGTAGATGAACGGCGGCTCAAGACCACGTCCAGGATGGCACCGGCGACGACCGCCTTCGTCGCCTGTGGGACGTGGCGGTCGCCCTCGGCCGTGACGATCGTGACCTCGTTCTCCGGCGTGTCGAAGCCGATTCCGGGCGCGCCGATGTCGTTGACCACGATGGCGTCCAGGCGCTTGCGCGCGAGTTTCTCGCGGGCGCGCTCGACGGCCCCGTCGCCGTGCTCGGCGGCAAAGCCCACGAGCAGCTGGCCGGGGCGGCGGCGTTCGGAGAGCGCGGTGAGCACGTCCGGTGTACGTACGAGACGCAGCTCGAGTTCCGTTCCCGCCTCGTCCTTCTTGAGCTTGTCCTGGCGCGGATCGGCCGGAGCGTAGTCGGCGACGGCGGCGGCCATGAGCAGGACGTCGGCGTCCTCGAAGTGGCGCTCGCAGGCCTGCGCGAGCTCGGCGGCCGTGTGAACGTCGACGTACGTGGGGCCGGCGGGGCGTTCGAGCGCGACGTTGGCGGCCACGACGGTGACGTCGGCGCCGCGGCGCGCGGCCTCCTCGGCGAGCGCGAAGCCCATGCGCCCGGAGGAGCGGTTGCCGACGTAGCGGACGGCGTCGATCGGCTCGCGCGTGCCGCCGGCCGTGACCAGGACCTTGAGCCCATCGAGCTCGTGGCTGCTCTGCAGGGCCTGCACGAAGGCGGCGAGCAGCTCGGTCGGCTCCGGCAGCCGGCCCGTTCCCCACTCCCCGAGCGAGGCCAGCGAGCCGGTGCCGGGCTCGAGCACGCGGGCGCCGCGCACGCGCAGGCGTGCGAGGTTGGCCTGGGTGGCCGGATGCTCGTACATCGCCCCGTTCATGGCCGGGGCGATGATCAACGGGCGCCGGCAGGCGAGCGCGGCGGCGGTCAGCAGGTTGTCGGCATGCCCGCCGGCGAGCTTGGCGATCGTGTTCGCCGACGCGGGCGCAATCAGGAACGCATCCGCGCGCTCGACCAGCTCCAGGTGCGAGAGCGGGGCGTGCTCGGGCAGCGGGTCGCCGGGGAACGCGCCGCGCAGCGGATCCGGCTCCCATTCGCTGCGCAGCACCGGCGCCCCGGTGATGCCGGCGAACGAGGCGGTCCCCACGAAGCGCATGGACGCGTCGGTCTGGATCACGCGGACCGCGTGGCCCGCCTTGATGGCCACGCGCGCCAGCTCGAGCGCCTTGTACGCGGCGATCCCGCCGGTGACACCGAGCAGGAGACGGGCCATGTGGGGCCTAGCGGTAGCGGTACTTGACCTTGCCGCCCGCGACCTCTTCGAGGGCGATGGTCAGGTAGTTCTTCGAGCCCGTGTCGACCATCGGGGGCGGGAACTCCTCGAACGTTCCCTCGCCGAGGTTGTGGTAGTAGGAGTTGATCTGGCGGGCGCGCTTGGCGGCCACGATGACGCTGGCGTACGGCGAGTCCACGTTCTCCAGCAGTCGGTCCACGCGGGGTGAGATCAAGAGGGGCCCTTCGTCGGTTTCGAGGCCTCAGATGCTAGCGCCGACCGGACGAGCTCTTCGAGCGACGCCACCGCGTCCTCGAGCCGGTCGTTTCTCACGACGTGCGGGAACTCTCCCTGCGCGCGCAGCTCTTCGCGAGCCGTGGCGAGGCGCTTCTCGACGTCCTCGGCGGAGTCCGTGCCGCGCCCGATGAGCCGCTCGCGCAGCGCGTCCTCCGACGGCGGGGCGATGAAGATCCGCTCCGCCTCGGGCATCGACTCGGCGACCTGGCGGGCGCCCTGCAGCTCGATCTCGAGCACGACGGGCGCGCCGCGCGCGAGCCGCTGCTCGAGGTCCGATCGCAGGGTGCCGTATCGCCGGCCCGAGTAGCTCGCATGCTCGAGGAAGTCGCCCTCCTCCACGCGCCGCTGGAACTCGTCGTCGTCGAGGAAGTGGTAATCGACGCCGTGCGTCTCGCCCAGCCGGGGCCGGCGCGTGGTGGCCGACACCGAGAGCTCGAGCTCCGGGACGCGGCCGATCAGCGTGCGGATCAGCGTGCCCTTGCCGACCCCCGAGGGACCGGTGATGACGAAGACGCGGGGGTAGTAGCTCCGCGGGGCATCCGCCCCCGCGTTCTGAGGACCTCGCTCGGCCTCTGGCCTCACTTAACGGCGCAGCATCGAAACGAGCTCGGTGCGCTGGCGCTGCGAGAGACCGCCGATCGTCTTCGACGGCGAGATCCGGCACTGCTGCAGGACCTTGTTGACCTTCACGCGGCCGTACTTCGGGACGGCGAGCAGCATGTCGAACACCTTGGCCGTCTCGACGTACTCCGGCGGCTCCAGGAGCAGGTCGTGGATGGTGACCCGCCCGCCCTTGAGATCCCGCTTGAGCTGTGCCCGACGAGTCCGGATCTGGTTCGCCCGCTGGAGGGCCTCCATGCGCTGGACGAGCGAGCGTTCCGGGGCAGCCACGATGGGCTTCACGGGGGTCTTGGTCGCGGGCGGCATGGGCGGCGAGTCTACATTCGATTCCGCGTTGAACAAGCGCTGGGGCACGAATTCGCCTCGACCTCAACTTGAGGTGAAGCCGCGTGCAGGGGAGTTGACGGTAACCGGGTACTTTGCAGGGACTTTTTGGCCCGGTTTAGTGCCATTGCGGCACTGCCTCCACCTGGGGTGCCGCGTTTGCAGGGAAAGCGTGCTCGAGGGCGGCCAGCTCGTCGGCGATCCGGCGCCCGGCGAGCGGATCGCGGAACGACTCCGTGCCCACGGCGACCAGATCTGCGCCCAGCTCGCGGAGGTCATGGGCATGCCCCCCGGTCTGGACTCCTCCCATGCCGACTACGGGGAGGTCCACCCGCTCGCGGACCTCGCGAATCTGGCTGAGGGCGATCGCCCGCACGGCCGGTCCGGACACGCCGCCCGTGCCCCCGCCGAGCCACGGCTCCCCGGGGCGGTGCGGGTCCATCGCCATGCCTCGCAGCGTGTTGATGAGCGAGACGGCGTCGGCGCCGTGCTGCTCGGCGGCGGCGGCGACGTCGGCCGGCGAGGCGCAGTTCGGCGTCATCTTCACGATCAGCGGCTTGCCGGCGTGCGGGACGACCACGTCGAGCAGCGCGGCCAGCTCGCGCGGGTCGGCGCCCATGATCAGGCCAGTCTTGACGTTGGGGCAGGAGACGTTGAGCTCGAGGGCCGAGACCTCGTCGCGCTCGGAGAACGCGGCGACGAGCCGGACGACGTCCTCCCGGCGCGATCCCATGACGTTGACGATCAGCGGGACCGGGAGCTCGCCCAGCCGTGGCAGGTCCTCGCGCAGGTAGCCCGCGAGGCCCTTGTTGGGCAGCCCGATCGAGTTGATCATGCCGCCGGGCAGCTCCCACAGGCGTGGCGGCGGGTTGCCCTGGCGGGGCGCGAGCGTGACGGTCTTGGAGACGAAGGCGGCGAACGGGAAGTCGTCGAACAGCGCGTCGCCGAACGCGCGGCGGGCTGCGATCGCGTCGAACGTGCCGGAGGCGTTGACGATCCGGTGGTCGAGCCGGATGCCGCAGAACTCGATCACAGGGCCGCCGCCTCGATCACCGGGCCGTCGACGCAGAGCCGGACGTAGCCGTCGCGGGTCTCGACGACGCAGCCGAAGCAGGCGCCGTAGCCGCAGGCCATGCCGGACTCCATCGCGAGCTGGGCCGGGATGCCGAGCTCGTTGGCGATCGTGGCTACCGCTTCGAGCATGGGCCCCGGGCCGCAGGCGTAGATCTCGGCGCGGGGGTCACATCCGAGTTCGGCATTGAGGAGGTCGGTCACGAGGCCGCGGTAGCCCTGGCTGCCGTCGTCGGTGGCGATCCGGGCGCCCGGGATCAGGGCCGCGCCCTCGGCGTGGACGGCGTCGCGGAAGCCGAGTAGCGTGAGCGCCGCGGCGCCGATCCGGTCGGCCCAGATCGCGAGCGGCGCGATGCCGACCCCGCCGCCGACGAGGATCGGCCGCCGGTTCTCGCGCGGGGGCGTGAAGCCCTGGCCGAGCGGACCGAGCAGGTGCAGCCCGTCGCCGGGCTCGAGCTCGCACAGGCGGTTCGTGCCGGGGCCGACGTCCTCGAGCAGGAAGTCCAGCGTGCCGTCGTCGTGCGCGCGCAGGACGCTGAAGGCCCGCGGCAGGAACGGCCGCTCGTCCTCTCCCCCGCCCCACCGCTCCGCCGCGGTGAGCATGTAGAACTGGCCGGGGTCGGGCCGCGGCCCGTCCGGGTCATCGACCGTGATGACTCGGTACGGCCCATACTCCCGGCGCAACTTCAGCTGGGTAAGGCGGCGGCCGAATGGCGCGAGCGTCCGTGTGGGGCTGCTGAGTACCGGTATGCGGTACTCAGCAGCCCCAGCCACCTCCGAGCCTCCCTCAATGCTGGTGTTCATCCTGCCGCGACTCCCCGTGAGTGGAGGTCCTGCAGCGAGACCACGGCGGGCTCCCCAAGCCGCCCCGCGGCGATCGCCCGGGTGGCCGCCATCCCGCCGGCGATCGTCGTGATGCACGGGATGCCGCGGGCGACGGCCGCGCGGCGGATCTCGTAGCCGTCGGTGCGGGCCGCGGTGCCGGTCGGCGTGTTGATCACGAGCGTGACGTCGCCGCTGTCGATCCAGTCGAGCACGTGGGGCGAGCCCTCGCCGATCTTGTTCAGGCGCTCGACCGGAATCCCCATGCGCGAGATCGCCGCGGCCGTCCCTCGCGTGGCGACGATCCGGAAGCCGAGGTCGTGGAGCTGGGCGGCGATGCCGATGACCGCCGACTTGTCGGTGTCGGTGACGGTGAGGAAGACCGCGCCGGAGGACGGCAGGCCCGCTCCGGCCGCGGCCTGGGCCTTGGCG
The DNA here is from genome assembly GCA_036257565.1 of Solirubrobacteraceae bacterium. Taxonomy (GTDB): domain Bacteria; phylum Actinomycetota; class Thermoleophilia; order Solirubrobacterales; family Solirubrobacteraceae; genus DASSUW01. The sequence continues at coordinate 27,188 of DATAFH010000118.1, forward strand.
AACGCGGCCGGGAAGTCGGCGGCCACGCCCATCACCTCGCCGGTCGAGCGCATTTCCGGGCCGAGCAGGGCGTCGACGCCGGCGAAGCGGTCGAACGGCAGCACCGCCTCCTTGACCGAGACATGGTCGCCGCACGGATCGTCGGGCAGCTCGAGCGCGGCCAGGCGCTCGCCGAGCATCACCCGGCAGGCGAGCTTGGCGAGCGGGAGCCCCGTGGCCTTGGACACGAACGGGACCGTCCGCGACGCCCGCGGGTTGGCCTCGATCACGTACAGGTCGTCCCCGAGCACCCCGTACTGCACGTTGATCAGCCCCACGGTGCCGAGCGAGAGCGCGATCCGGCGCGTCGCGTCGCGGATCTCGCCGAGCATCTCCGAGCCCAGCGAGTGCGGCGGGAGCACGCACGCGGAGTCGCCGGAGTGGATGCCTGCCTCCTCCACGTGCTGCATGACTCCGCCGATCCACACGTCCTCGCCGTCGCAGATCGCATCGACGTCGACCTCGATCGCGTTCTCGAGGAAGCGGTCGAGGAAGATCTCGCGGCCGCTGCCGTTCACCCGCCGCAGATACTCGGCGAGCCCGTCGAGGTCATAGACGATCTCCATCGCGCGGCCGCCGAGCACGTAGCTCGGGCGCACGAGCAGCGGCCAGCCGATGCCCGGCGCGGCAGCCAGCGCCTCCCCGGCCGAGTGGGCCGTGGCGTAGGGCGGCACCCGCAGGCCGAGCTCCCCGAGCAGCCGCGAGAAGCGCCCGCGGTCCTCGGCCAAGTCGATCGCCTCCGGCTGGGTGCCGAGCAGCGGCACCCCGGCCGCCTCGAGCCCGGCAGCGAGCTTCAGCGGCGTCTGGCCGCCGAACTGCACGATCACGCCGTCCGGCCGCTCGACCTCGACGATCGCGAGCACGTCCTCGAGCGTCAGCGGCTCGAAGTACAGGCGGTCGGAGGTGTCGTAGTCGGTCGAGACGGTCTCCGGGTTGCAGTTGACCATCACCGCGTCCCGTCCGGACTCGCGGACGGTCATGGCGGCATGCACGCAGCAGTAGTCGAACTCGATGCCCTGGCCGATGCGGTTCGGCCCTGACCCGAGGATCACGACGCTCGGCCGGTCGCCGCGCACGATCTCGGCGCGCACCGGCGGGCGCTCCCAGGCCGAGTAGAAGTACGGCGTCTCGGCCTCGAACTCGGCCGCGCAGGTGTCGACCGCGCGGTACGTGCGCTCGCCCGCGAACGCCTCGTGGAGACCGCGCAGCTGGCGCAGGAACCACAGGTCGATGCCGGTCCGGGCGCGGATCTCCTCCTCGGCCACCCCGCGCCGCAGCAGCTCGAGAACCACGTCGTAGCGGTCCGCCGACGGCCGCTCGAGGCGCGCCAGCAGGTCGCCCGACAGGTCCACGGGCGCGTCGAGCTCGCGCGAGCGCATGGCCTTGGCGAAGGCCTGGCGGAAGGTGCGCCCGATCGCCATCACCTCGCCCACCGACTTCATATGCGTGGAGAGCCCGTCGTCGACGCCCGGGAACTTCTCGAACGCGAACCGCGGCCACTTGACGACCGCGTAGTCGAGCACCGGCTCGAACGAGGCCGGCGTCCGGCGCGTGATGTCGTTGGGGATCTCGTCGAGCCGGTAGCCGACCGCGAGGCGGGCGGCGATCTTGGCGATCGGGAAGCCGGTGGCCTTGGAAGCGAGCGCGCTCGAGCGCGACACGCGCGGGTTCATCTCGATCACCACCACCTCGTCGGTGGCCGGGTTGACCGCGAACTGCACGTTCGAGCCGCCGGTCTCCACACCCACAGCGCGAATCACCGCGATCGCCTGGTCGCGCAGCACCTGGTACTGGCGGTCGGTCAGCGTCTGCTGGGGAGCGACGGTCACCGAGTCGCCCGTGTGGACGCCCATCGGGTCGACGTTCTCGATCGAGCAGACGACCACCACATTGTCCGCGCTGTCGCGCATCACCTCGAGCTCGAACTCGCCCCAGCCGAGCACGGACTCGTCGATCAGCACCTGCCCGATCGGGGACGCGGCCAGGCCGCCGGCGACAATGCGCTCGAAGTCCGCCCCCGTGCGGGCGATCCCGCCGCCCCGCCCGCCGAGCGTGAAGGCCGGGCGGACGATCAGGGGCAGCCCGAAGGCGTCGAGCGCGGCGCGCGCCTGCCCGACGTCGGTGGCGATCGTGTTGCGCGCCGTCCGCAGCCCCGCCTCCCGCATCGTGGCGTCGAACAGCTCGCGGTCCTCCGCCCGGCAGATCGCGTCATACGTCGCACCGATGAGCTCGACGTCGAAGCGCTCGAGCGTCCCGTCCTCGTACAGGGCCTTGGCCAGGTTGAGCGCGGTCTGGCCGCCGAGCGTCGGCAACAGAGCCTCCGGCCGCTCACGCTCGATCACCTGGGCGACCGGGCCGGGCAGCAGCGGCTCGACGTAGGTCGCGGTCGCGAACTCCGGATCGGTCATGATCGTCGCCGGGTTCGAGTTGACGAGGACGACCTCGTAGCCCTCCTCGAGCAGGACCTTGCACGCCTGGGCGCCGGAGTAGTCGAACTCGGCCGCCTGACCGATGACGATCGGCCCCGAGCCGAGCACGAGGATCTTCTGCAGGTCGTCTCTACGCGGCATGCTCGAACTCGCCGATGAAGCGGTCGAAGAGCCCGAGCGAGTCGTTCGGCCCCGGGCCCGCCTCCGGGTGGTACTGGACGCAGGCGGCCGGCACGTCGAGCAGGCGGAAGCCCTCGACGGTGCCGTCGTAGAGGTTCACATGTGTGAGCTCGGCAGCCCCCAGATCGGATTCGATGCGGGCGCCAGGCGTTCCGGCGACCGCGAAGCCGTGGTTCTGCGACGTGATGGCGATGCGCCCGGTCGCCAGGTCCTTCACCGGGTGGTTGGCGCCGCGGTGCCCGAACGGCAGCTTGAAGGTGTCGAGGCCGGCCGCGCGGGAGAGGAGCTGGTGGCCGAGGCAGATGCCGAACACCGGCTTGCGCACCAGCAGCTCGCGGATCGTGTCGACGAGATAGTCGAGCGCCGCCGGGTCGCCCGGACCGGGCACGAGGAAGAACCCGTCGGAGTCGCGCGCGAGCAGCTCGGCGGCCGGCGTCGTGCCCGGATAGAGCTCGAGCCGGACGCCGCGGTCCACGAAGTTGCGGATGATCGCGCGCTTGATCCCGGTGTCGAGCGCGACGATCCGCAGGCCGCCCTCGTCGCCGTACGCCTGCGGCTCGTCGACGCCGACCTCGCGGGCCAGGTCGCGGCCCACCATCGACGGCTCGGCCTTGACGAGGTCCATGGCGTCGGCGGCCGGTATCTCGCCGGGGAAGATGCCGCCGCGCATGGCGCCCGCCGAGCGAATGTGCCGCACGAGCGAGCGCGTGTCGACGCCCGCGATGCCCGGCACGTCCTCGGCGGCCAGCCAGTCGAGCCAGCCCTGCTCGGCGGCGGGGGCGTCGACGGTGTTGACGGCCTCCCGCATGATCGCTCCGGCCGCGTGGACGCGGTCGGACTCCCAGGCGGCGGCGCTCACCCCGTAGTTGCCGACGTGCGCGGTCGTGAACGTGATCAGCTGGCGCGCGAAGCTCGGGTCGGTCATCGACTCCTGGTAGCCCGACATGCCGGTCGTGAACACCACCTCGCCGGTGACCGGTCGCCGCGCTCCGACGGCCTCGCCGTCGAAGCGCTCACCATCCTCGAGCAGGACGTACGCGCTCACGCGAGCACGCGCTCCCGGTACGCGACCGCGCCCGCCGCCACGGTGGCGACCACGCGCCCGCGCAGCGTGCGGCCCGCGAAGCAGCAGTTGTCGGCCCGGCTCTCGTAACCGTGCTCGCCTGCCTCCCACTCCGCGTCGAGGTCGACGAGGCAGAGATCGGCCGGGCGCCCCCGCTCGATCGCCGGCACCGGGAGGTCGAGCAGCGTCGCGCCGGCCGACAGCTTGTCGACGACGAGCGCCAGCGGCAGTACGCCCGGCAGGACGAGCTCGGTGTACAGCGCCGCGAACGCCGTCTCGAGCCCGGTCGTGCCCATCGGCGCCTCCTCGAACGGCACCTCCTTCTCCTCGCGCGCGTGCGGCGCGTGGTCGGTGGCGATGCAGTCGATCGTGCCCTCGCGGAGGCCGGTGACGAGCGCATCGCGGTCCTCCTCGGCGCGCAGCGGCGGATTCATCTTCAGCCGCGTGTCGAGCTGCTCGAGCAGCGCCTGGTCGGTGAGCGTGAGGTGGTGCGGGGATGCCTCGGCGGTGATGCGGACGCCGCGCGCCTTGGCGGCCGCCACCGCCTCGACGGACTCGCGTGCGCTCAAGTGCTGGATGTGGATGCGCCCGTCCTCGTAGCCGGCCAGCGCCGCGTCGCGGGCGATCAGCGTCGACTCGGAGACCGACGGGATGCCGGCCAGCCCCAGGCGCGCCGAAACCGCGCCCTCGTGCATGACGCCGCGGCCGGAGAGCGTGGGGTCCTCCTCGTGCAGGCACAGCACGCCGCCGGCCAGGCGCTGGTACTGGAGCGCCTTGCGCAGGATGCCGGCGCGATGCACCGGCTTGCCGTCGTCGGTGAAGCCGAGCGCTCCGGCGTCGCGCAGCTCCGCCATCTCGGTCAGCGCCTCGCCGCCCAGCCCGCGGGTGACGGCGGCGACGAAGCCGACGGGCACGCGCGCCTCGCGGCGCGCCTGCTCGCGCAAGGAGAGCAGCACGGAGGCGGAGTCGACCACCGGCTCGGTATTTGGCATCGCGACGACGGTGACGTAGCCGCCGGCGGCGGCCGCCCGGGTTCCGGACTCGAGCGTCTCCTTGTGCTCCTGGCCGGGCGTGCGCAGGTGCACGTGGGGATCGACGAAGCCAGGGAACAGATGCCGGCCTTCGCCGTCGACGACCTCGACGTCGTCGGGCGCGGTCAGGTCGCTGCCCAGCTCCGCGATCTCGCCGCCGCGGACGAGCACGTCGAGGACCGCGTCGATCCCGGCGCGTGGGTCGAGCACATAGGCGCCGCGGATCAGCAGATTGGCGGGCGCGGCGGGCCGCGCGTCGAGGGTCATGCCGGCACCGCGGCGATCGACGGGGCGGCGGGCTGCGCCGCGCCGCGGCCGGCGAGCAGCTCGTAGAGGACCGCCATGCGAACGACGACGCCGGCCGCGACCTGCTGGCCGATGATCGCCTGCGGCGAGTCGATCACCTCGGCGGCCAGCTCCACCCCGCGGTTCACCGGCCCGGGGTGCATCAGCACCTGCCCCGGGGCGAGCCGGCTCCCGTCGATCTGGTAGCGGGCGGCGTACTCGCGCAGCGAGGGCACGAACGAGTCGCTCATCCGCTCGTTCTGCATCCGCAGGGCGTACACGACGTCGGCCTCGTGGAGGCGGTCGAGCGTGTACTCGACGTCGCAGCCGAGCGCCTCCATGTCGCGCGGGATCAGCGTCGGCGGGCCGCAGACGGTCACGCGCGCGCCCATCTTCAGGTAGGCGTGGATGCAGGAGCGGGCGACGCGCGAGTGGAGCACATCTCCGACGATCCAGATGCTCGCCCCGTCGAGCGAGCCGATCCGGTCGCGCAGCGCGTAGACGTCGAGCAGCGCCTGCGTGGGGTGCTCGTGCTTGCCGTCGCCGGCGTTGACGACCCCGGCGTCCGTCCAACGGGCGACCAGGTGAGCGGCGCCGACGTGCGGCGTGCGGATCACGATCAGGTCCGGCCGGTACGCGGAGAGCGTCTGCACGGTGTCCTTGAGCGACTCGCCCTTCTCCACCGCCGAGCCGCCGGCGGCGAAGTTCACGACGTCGGCGCTGAGCGCCTTAGCCGCGAGCTCGAAGCTCGAGCGCGTGCGCGTGGAGGCCTCGTAGAAGAGGTTGAGCACGCGGCGGCCGCGCAGCGCGGGGACCTTCTTGATCTCGCGCTCGGAGACCTCGGTGAACGACTTGGCACGGTCGAGGATGTGCTCGATCGCGGCGCGGTCGAGGTCCTCGATCGACAGCAGGTGCCTCATGCCAGCGCCTCCTCGAGCTCGGTGATGGCGACCTCGTCGACCCCGTCGAGCTCGGTCACGCGAACGTTGACCCGCTCCCCGCGGGCCGTGGGCAGGTTCTTGCCGACGTAGTCGGGCCGGATCGGCAGCTCGCGGTGCCCGCGGTCGGCCAGCACGGCCAGCTGAACGCGCGCGGGGCGGCCGTAGTCGAACAGCGCCTCGATCCCGGCCCGCACCGTGCGGCCCGTGTAGAGCACGTCGTCGACGAGGACGACGGTGTACTCCTCGAGCCGGAACGGGAGGTGCGACGCGTGCACGGCCGGGTCGACCGGCCGCTGCGCCACGTCGTCGCGGTAGAAGGCGATGTCGATGTCGCCGAGCGGGACGTCCTGCTCCAGCAGATCGCACACGAGCTGGTGGAGCCGCGTGGCGAGGTGGGCGCCGCGGCGGTGGACGCCGACGAGCGCAACAGGCTGCCCGGCGTTCTTCTCCACGATCTCGTGCGCGATGCGCACGAGCGTCCGCCGGATGTCGTCCTCGTCCAGGACGACCTTCGCATGGTTCATCCGCACGTTCCTTCCTGGCCTCACGGGACCGGGTTAAAGGGACGTGCCGGAAGGTAGCAGCGTCAGCGGACGGCCCGCAGCCGTTCGAGGAACCAGCGCGAGCCCTCGGCGGCGCAGGCGTCGGGTGTCCCGGAGACCCCCAGGCCGCCGACCGACTCGTCGGCGGAGAGCAGCGAGCCGTCGTAGTCCACGCGCAGGGAGACGACGTCGCCGTCATCAGCGACCACGTCGACGTAGGTGGCCAGCACGCCATCGACCACGAAGGCGCCGGAGTGCAGCGGGTCGATCCCCGGCGGCCAGTCGAGCGCGTGGCGGCGCAGCGCCATCAGGAAGCGGCCCTGCACGGGCGCGCACTCGTCGTCGAGCGGGAACCATCCACGCCCGCGCCCGTTCACGACGCCCCCGCCGGCTCGGGCTCGCGCTCGGGCTTCACGAGCGCCGGCTCCCCGCGCTCGGGGAACGGCACGGCGATCTCGTCGAAGTCGCGCGGTACGACGCTGTTGGGGAAGACGGCGCGCGCCTCGTCGCGGATGTCGCGCGGGAAGTAGCGCGTCGAGAGATGGGTGAGCGCGAGCAGGCGGACCTCGGCGTCGCGCGCGACCTCGGCGGCCTGGCGGGCGGTCGAGTGGCCGGTCTCGCGCGCACGCGCGCGCTCGTCGTCCAGGAACGTCGCCTCGTGCACAAGCAGGTCCGCGTGGTGGGCGTAGACCTCTACCGCCTCGCAGGGCGCGGTGTCGCCCGAGATCACGATCCGCCGCCCGTGGCGGGTCTCGCCCATCACCTGATCGGGCCGCACGCCCTCGACGGTCTCGCCGCGCTGGAGGCGGCCCCAGGCCGGCCCCTCCGGCACGCCGAGCGCGCGGGCGGCCTCGACGTCGAAGCGCCCGGGCCGCTCGTCCTCGACGAACGCGTAGCCGTAGGCCTCGGTCCGGTGCTTGACCGCGAACGGCGAGATCAGGAACGAGCCGAAGCGGACCTCCTCGTGCGGCTCGAGCTCGACGATGCGCAGCGGGTAGCCCGTGCGCCCGATCACGATCGGCCGCAGCGCCTCCCAGACGCGCGCGAGCCCCGGCGGCCCGTGGATCGCCAGCGGCTTCTCGCGCGAACGCAGGTCGAACGTCTTCACCATCCCCAGCAGCCCGAGCCAGTGGTCGAGGTGCAGGTGGGTGACGAAGATCGCGTCGAGCTCGGGCAGGCCGACCGAGCGCAGCAGCTGCTGCTGCGTCCCCTCCCCGCAGTCGATCAGGATCCGCTCGCCGCCGGCGCGAAGCAGCAGCGCGGGCAACCCGCGCCGCGCCGTGGGCACCGAGCCGGCCGTGCCGGCGAAGAACAGCGAGACGTCCATGGGTGTTCGAGGTTAGCCCGGATTCGGGCTCAGTCGGCCAGCACGACGAGCTCGAACGCGATCAGGCCGTCGTTCGCCGCCGCGATGCCCATCGTGTGGTGGGGCGACCGGCGGCGTTCGGTCGGCGATCCGGGATTGAAGATCGTGAAGCCGTCGTCGTCACTCTCGAGCAGCGGGATGTGGGAGTGGCCGAACACGACGGCCTGCGCGTCGGGGAAGCGTCGCTTGAGGCGTGCCAGGCGCCCCTCCGACGGCCCGGCGTCGTGGAGCATCGCGATCCGCGCCCCCGCCGCCTCGACGATGCGGGTGAGCGGCAGCCGCGCCTGCAGCTCCATCGAGTCGACGTTCCCGCGCACGGCATGAACGGGCGGCCCGAGCGCCTGCAGCTCGGCGAGCACGGACGGCTCCATCAGGTCGCCGGCGTGGAGGATCAGGTCGGCGGCACGGAGCCGCCGAACGCACTCCCTCGGCAGCGTCCGCCCCCGGCGAGGCATGTGCGTATCGCTGATGATGGCGAGGTTCACGACGCTAAGCTCCCACAGCCAGGCGCCCGTAGCTCAGTGGATAGAGCGCTCGCCTCCGGAGCGAGAGGCCGCAGGTTCGAATCCTGCCGGGCGCGTCCGGCGGAAGTGCTGCAACGTGCGCTTTTTGCCTCCTGAGGCGGCCGTCCGCTCCGACGGCACGCCGCCCTCTCGGCCTCTCTGGTGCGCATCACTCGGGGGTCCCAGCCGAGCGCCGCGAGGATGCTCGCGCGCGACCGCCGCGCTCGCGGTCGAGCACCCCCCGGCGTCCAGCAGCGCGGCGATGCGGTCGGCGCGATCGAGGTAGGTCCACAGTGGCTTCACGGACGGCAGGCGCCGCCGCTTGCCCGTCGCGACGTTGCGCTCGACGTGTCCGTGCTCGAGCGCCTCCTCGTGGATCGCGCTCAGCGTGCTCAGGCACTTGTTGATGCTCGACGCGCCCCTCGGCCACCTTCCGGCGGCGGGACGCGTCGCGTCCTGCACAGTGATCACGTACTAGCCCTTCATCGATGCGCCGCTTGGCTTCCTTCAGGAGTTCGCCGCGGCTGCGCGGAACCGGCCGCGCCTCCTTCGTGCGCTGCTCGTCGAG
>DATAFH010000119.1:0-1938 GCA_036257565.1 Solirubrobacteraceae bacterium
TGCTCGAGCCGCCGCCGCGCGCCGCGGCCGCCGCCCCGGTCGTGGACGGCTACCTCGACCTGCTCGGCCCGGACGGCCCGGCGCCCCCCGGCCGGGCGCAGCGGCTGATGCTGACCGGGACGCTGCCGCGCGTATACGAGCGCTGGTGGCGCCCCACGATCGGACGACTCGCCAAGGGCCCGCTCGGCGGCGGGATGGGAGACGAGCGCCGGATGGCGCGGCTCCTGCTGGAACTCCAGCCGGGGGCGGGGGTGCTCGACATCGCCTGCGGAACGGGCGCGTTCACTCGCGACTTTGCCGCCGCCGTCGGACCGGACGGACTGGTGGTCGGGCTGGACGGCTCGCCTAGCATGCTCGCGCGCGCCGTCGGCGACACCTCGCAGCCCCACGTCGCCTACGTGCGCGGGGACGCTGAGCGCCTGCCGTTCCGTCCGGCGGCCTTCGACGCCGTCTGCTGCTTCGCCGCCCTGCATCTGTTCGCCGACCCGTGGACGGCGCTCGACGAGATGGCGCGTGTGCTGGCTCCCTGCGGACGGATCGCCGTGCTGACAAGCCGCCGCACGCGCGTGCCGCCGCTCCGCATCGCCGACGCGGCGCTCGAGGCGGGACTTGGCGTGCACATGTTCGACGCCGACGAGCTGACCGGCGCGCTCGCCGAGCGCGGGTTCGTGGACATGCGCCGACGGGCTCAGGGGCTCGTCCAGTACGTCGGCGGGCGCCTGGCTAACCCGCCGGCAGGACCTTGTCGGGATTGAACAGTCCCGCGGGATCGAGGGCGCGCTTGAGGCGCTGCATCACCTCGATCGCGGGCCCGGCCTCGTCGGCGAGGCTGCGGCGCTTGCCGAGCCCGACCCCGTGCTCCCCGGTGCAGGTGCCACCGGCCGCGAGCGCGCGCGCCACCAGCCGGTCGTAGACCGCCTCGGCGGTGCGGCGCTCGCCGGGATCGTCGGGATCGATCAGCAGCAGCAGGTGGAAGTTCCCGTCGGCCACGTGGCCGAGCAGCGGCGCGGGAAACGGCAGCCCGGCGACGTCGGCGATCGTCTGGTCGATGCATGACGCGAGCTGTGACACGGGGACACACACGTCGGTGGTGATCGCCCGGCAGCCCGGGCGCAGCGCCAGCGCGGCGAAGTAGGCATTGTGGCGCGCCCGCCAGAGGCGGTTGCGGTCCTCGGTGCGCGAAGCCCACGCGAAGTCGCCTCCGCCGTGCTCGCGGGCGAGCTCGGCGACGTAGCGGGCATCCTCCTCTACGCCGGCCGGCGTGCCCTGGAACTCCAGAAACAACGTGGGCGCCTCGGGATGATCGAGCTGGGCGTGCTCGTTGACTGCGCGCATCATCGCGGCGTCCAGCAGCTCACACCGCGCGATCGGTACCCCGGCTTGCACCGTGGCGATCGCCGTCGCCACCGCCGCCTCGACGCTCGGCAGCGAGCACACGGCCGACGACACCGCCTCGGGGATGGGGCGCAGGCGAAGGGTGAGCTCCGTGATCATGCCCAGCGTGCCCTCGGAGCCGATGAACAGGTGCGTCAAATCGAAGCCGGCCGAGGACTTGCGCGCGCGCGTGCCGGTGTGGATGACCCGGCCGTCGGCCAGCACGACCTCGAGGTCGAGGACGTTCTCGCGCATCGTCCCGTAGCGGACGGTGTTCGTGCCCGAGGCGCCGGTCGCGGCCATGCCGCCGAACGACGCGTCCGCGCCCGGGTCGACGCTGAAGAACAGCCCATCCCGGCCGAGCCGCTCCTCGAGCGCCTTGCGTCGGACGCCCGCCTGCACCGTCACGTCGAGGTCCTCCACGCTCACGCGGCGGATGCCGTCCATCAGCTGGGTGTCGACGCTTACGCCGCCGCGCGAGGCGAGCACGTGCCCCTCGAGCGAGGAGCCGGCGCCGAACGGGATCACCGGCGTGGCGTGGCGGGCGCAGACCCGGACAATCGC
>DATAFH010000120.1:0-14648 GCA_036257565.1 Solirubrobacteraceae bacterium
AAATGCACCCTGCCAGCGTGCATCAGTCCCCATTCGCAGCCCCCGGACGCGCGAGTGGGGCGAAACGCACGCTATGCGCGACAAAGTCCCCACTCGCGCTCGGGAAGCTCCGCGAGTGAGGCGAAAATGCGCGCTCGGAACCGCCGCGAATCGGGCGCACGCACCCTCGCGACCGCCCAGCCGAGCCGCCTCCCTACCCAGCCGCCGTTGACGTTGGCCGGCGCGACCGCCCAGCCGAGCCGCCTCCCTACCCGGCCGCCGTTGACGTCGGCTGGCGCAACTCCCCCGGCCGAGACTGGACGCGCGGCCGGCTAGACCGCCGGGTGCAGCCGCTCCTGCCGCAGCCCGACCCAGTACACGACGCCCATCCCGAGCACGGCGCCCGGAATCGCCTCGATGGCGCTCAGCAGGTTCGTGTCGCTCTGTCCAGGGACCGTGAACCCGTGGATCAGGAAGCCGAAGAGGAACGAGCCGACCACCGCGCCAAGGAACGCGCCCACGATCCCCGCCCAGAAGTGATCGGGTAGGAAGATCGTGAAGTGCCACAGGGCGATGCCGATCATGACCCAGACGAGCCCGGCCATCAGCGTGGCCTCCCGTGGCGCCGGTTCGGCGACTTCTTCGGCTTGTCGGGGGGATTGGACGACGAGCCCTGGCTGCCCCCGGAGTCGCCGGACTTGGCGGCCCGTGACCGTGCGCGGCGGCCGCCGGCCGGGCGGTTCCCGGCCGCCCGCGCGCCCGCCGGCTGCGGCTCGTCCGCGGCCGGAGGCGAGTCCTCCACGCCCAGATCGCGGACCATGTCGTCGAACTCGTCGCGCGAGACGCCCTGAGAAGGATCGGGGGGCGTCGTGAGGCGCGACCGGCCGCGGCGCGGCTCGGCCGGCGCCACGTCCACCGGGGCGCCCGCGACAGCGACGGCGTAGGGCGGCACCTCGCCGCCGAACTGCCCCCGGATCCGCGTCTCGCGCGCCCTGTACACCGGCTCGCGCTCCTTCCAATGCGTGAGCACCGGCCCGGCGATGAACACCGACGAATACGTACCCGACAGCGTGCCGACGAGGAGAGCGAACGCGAAGTCCTGCAGCGTCTCGCCGCCGAACAGCATCAGGGCGAGAATCGGCAGGGCGGCGCAGAAGCTCGTCGCCAGCGATCTGACGATGACCTCGGACATCGAGCGGTTGTAGATCTGCGAGAAGGCCGCGTTCGGCATCCGCGGGATGTTCTCCCGCACACGGTCGAACACCACGATCGTGTCGTACAACGAGAAGCCCAGGATGGTCAGCAGCGCCGCGACCGTCGACGCCGTCACCTCCCGGCCGACCAGGGCGTACACGCCGCCGGTGATGAGCAGGTCGTGGCACAGCGCGATCAGCACCGGCACCGCGAACTTCCACTGGAACCGCAGCGTGATGTAGATCGAGATGATGACCAGCGAGGCGATGATCGCCTTGATCGCGTTGTCGGCCACGGACTGGCCGAAGCTCGCGCCGATCGACTCCGTACTGGGGTTGTCCGCCAGCCCGAACTGGTCGCGCAGCACGTTCTCGACCTCGTCGACCCGGTTGGGCGCGAGCTCCTCCGCGCTGATCTGCACGACGTTGTCGCCCAGCTCGTCGTTCTGCAAGCTCTGGATCTCCGCGTCGGCGAGCCCGACGCTGCCAAGGGCGTTGCGAACGTCGTCGACGGAGGCGTTGCGCTCCAGCGGCGCCGTGATCCGCGTGCCACCCTCGAAGTCGATCCCGAAGTTCAGCCCCTGGATCGCCAGCGCGAGCGCGCACACCAGCAGGATCACCCCGGACATCGAGAAGAACCACCGCGACTTGCCGATGAAGTCGAACCGGATCGGCTTGGAGTCGCGCGCCCCCAGCGCCGCCCGCGAGCGCAGCAGCTTGGTGCCGCGCATCGAATAGAGCATCGCCTGCGTGGCCAGCACCGCGGTGAACAGCGACAGGATCACGCCGACGCCGAGCGTGAGCGCGAAGCCCTTGACGCCGGCCGTCGCGAGGATGAAGAGGATGAAGGCGACGAGGAAGGTGACGACGTTCGCGTCCGCGATCGCCGTCAGGCCCTTCTTGTAGCCCGCGGAGATCGCCTGGCCGACGCTGCGCCCCGCGCGCAGCTCCTCTTTCACGCGTTCGAAGATCACGATGTTCGCGTCCGCCGCTACGCCCAGCGTCAGAATCAGACCCGCGATGCCGGGGAGCGTGAGCACGATCGGGATCAGCTCGACCAGCGCGTAGAAGTAGAGGCCGTAGATGCCCAAGGCGAGCACGGCGATCACGCCGAGCACGCGGTAAAAGACGATCAGGAAGAGCGCGACGATGATGAAGCCCGCGGCGCCGGCCGTCAGGCCCTGGTTGAGCGCCTGGGCGCCGAGCGAGGCAGAGACCTGCGAGCGCGAGATCAGCTCGAGGCGGATCGGCAGCGCGCCGATCTCGAGGATCTTCGCGAGGTCCTGCGCCGACTGGATCGTGAAGCTGCCGGAGATCTCGGCTCCCCCCGTGCCGTCGATCCCGTCCGGGTACTCGAGGTAGTTGATGTACGGCGCCGAGACCAGCTCGTTGTCGAGCACGATCGCGAAGTGCTGGGACGCCTGGGTCGGGTCGCTCCCCGGCAGCGCGTTGTCCTGGCCACGCTGGGCGATCTCGCGCGTGATCCGCTGGAACGCCTCACGGCCGGTGTCCGTGAAGTCGAACTGGACGATCGGCTCGTTGCCGCCCTGCTGGTTGAAGGTCTGCTCGGGGTTGCGGATGTCCGTGCCCGAGAGTGCCGGGTTGTCCTCGACGATCCAGAAGCGGTCGGGGTCCGGCGAGTCGGCCTCGGGCTTCTGGTCGCGCACCACGAGGATCCCCTCGGGGACCCGCAGCACCTCGGCGTTTGCGCGCTCCTGGTCGCTGAGGTCCTCGAGCGCGGCCGCGCGGGTGTCCGACGGCTGGCCGTTGTTCAGCGGCTGCTTGCTCGTCTTGTTGAACGCATAGAAGCGCGGGCCGTCGGCCGCGTTGTTGTTGCCGTCGTCCTGCGGCGGGCATTTCGACGCCGTCTCGACCGCGTTGTAGACGCCGGTGATCGCCCGTCTGGTGTTCGAGTTCTCGTTCGGGTCGGTCCGGCAGTTCTCGTCGAGGATGTTCGCTTCCCAGTCGTAGAAGAACAGCTGCGCGGTCGAGCCGACCTGCTGGGCGGCCCGCTCGGCGTCCTCGACGCCCGGGAGGTTGACTTCGATCTGGTCGTCACCGGCGAGCAGCAGCTCGGGCTCGGCGACGCCGAAAGCGTCGACGCGCTCGCGCATGATGTCGAGCGACCGCTGGAGCGCCTCCTGGGTGACCGTCGGCTGCTGTGCGGTCGGCTGGCCGCGGTAGATCAGCTGGACGCCGCCCTGGAGGTCCAGGCCGAGCTTCGTGTCTCGGCTCGTGACGGCGAAGATCGACCCGGCGATCAGCCCGAGGACGAGCAGCAGGACGAAGAGGGAGCGACGGCGTTCTGACATGGAGTGCGCTGCTGAAGAGTAGGAGCTACTTCGACGGCGTCAGGACAAGCAGCAGGCCACCGTCGTCATCGTACGCCGGAAAGAGATCGGCGACGGCCTTTGCCGGCAGATCCCCCTCGGCGTGGACGACCACCGGCTTGCCCAGCTGCCGCACGCCCCACTCGAGCACCGTGCCGACGTGGTCGGCGCCGCCCTCGAAGTCGAGCCCGAGCACCTCGCGCACCTCGCGACCCATCACCTTCTCGTCGGAAAGCCCCGTGAGCTCGCGCGCGCCCCGTCCGCAGCCGATGATGCGGCCCTCCTGGTCGCAGACGAAGAACGCCGCGTTCGGGGCCGGGTAGTAGTCGTCGAGCAGCTCGAAGAGGAAGCCGAAACCGCACTTGCCGCAGCCCCGCGGCTGGTTGCGGAACCCCTGCTGACGGTCCGTCGTGCTCGTGCGCTGGCCGCAGTTGGGGCAGATGAACAGATGCGCCACGCTTCCTAGCCTAGAGCGGCGGCCGTAAAGGCTCGATCAGAACAATGTCGAGTCTTCCGCCGGTGCGTCCAGACCGAGGTGCCGGAACGCGTGCACGGTCGCGCACCGGCCGCGCGGTGTGCGCTGGAGGAAGCCGCGCTGGAGCAGATACGGCTCGTAGACGTCCTCGATCGTGTCGGGTTCCTCCCCAACGACGACCGCCAGTGTCGAAAGACCCACGGGGCCGCCGGAGAAGTGCCCGCAGATGGCCGTGAGGATCTCCCGATCCAGCCGGTCGAGCCCCTCGTGATCGACCTCGAGCAGGTCGAGCGCCGCCCCCGCCAGCGTGGCGGTCACCGTCTCGCTTCCGTTGACCTCGGCGAAGTCGCGCACGCGGCGCAGCAGGCGGTTCGCGACACGCGGCGTGCCACGGGCGCGCTCGGCGATCGCGCGCGCACCCGCTGCGTCGATGGTCACGCCGAGTGCGCGCGCCGAGCGGGTGACGATTCGCGTGAGGTCGGCCGCGTCATAGTGGTCGAGGCGGTGCTGGATGCCGAAGCGGTCGCGCAGCGGGGTGCTCAGCAGGCCCGCGCGCGTGGTGGCGCCCACGAGCGTGAAGGCCGGCAGGTCGAGCGTCACGACGCGCGCGCCCGCGCCGGCGCCGACGATGATCGGGAGCTGGCGATCCTCCATCGCGGGATAGAACGTCTCCTCGATCGCCCGCGGCAGCCGGTGGATCTCGTCGACGAAGAACACGGCGCGCGGCTCGAGCGCGGTCAGGAACGACGCGATGTCGGCCTTGCGCTCGAGGGCCGGGCCCGCCGTCTGCACGAACGGCACGCCGAGCTCCGTCGCAACGATCTGGGCGAGCGACGTCTTGCCGAGGCCGGGCGGGCCTGCGAGCAGCACGTGGTCGAGCGCCTCGCCCCGCGTAGCGGCCGCCGCGATCGACACCCCGAGCTGGTTCTTGACCGCCTCCTGGCCAATGAAATCGTCGAGCGCGCGCGGGCGCAGCGAGGCGTCGGACTCCTCCTCCGGCCGGGCCTCCGGGGTCTGCAGCCGCTCCACGCCGGGGGTCCGGATCACCGCCGCGCCCCCTTCAGGGCATGGGCGATCAGGTCCTCGGGCGAGTCTCCGGCCGCCCCGTCGAGCAGCTTGTCGGCCTCCTGCGGCGAGAAGCCGAGCCCGACGAGGCCCTCGCGGGCGAGGGCGCGTGGGTCGTCGCCGCGCGTGATGACGATCGGCTCCTCGGCCTCCACGCCGACCTTCTCGCGGAGCTCGACGACGATCCGTTCGGCGGTGCGCTTGCCGATCCCGGGCGCGGCCTGCAGCCGCGCGGTGTCGCCGGCCGCCACCGCGCTCAGCAGCTCCCGCGGCGGGCCGCCCGAGAGCACGGCGAGCGCCATCTTCGGGCCTACGGACTGGACGCCGATCAGCAGCAGGAACAGGTCCCGCTCCTCCTCGGTCGCAAAGCCGTAGAGCAACAGCGCGTCGTCGCGCACGATCAGGTGCGTGAAGAGCGTGGCCGGCTGGCCGACTCGCGGTACGTGGCGCAGCGTCTCGGCCGACACGGCCAGCCGGTAGCCGACGCCGGCGCAGGCCACGACCACGTGATCCGCCCGCCGTACCGCGACCGTCCCCTCCAGCAGAGCGATCATGCGCTGAGCGCCGCGGCAAGCGGCGCCCCGTTCGTGTGGCAGATGGCCACGGCCAGCGCGTCGGCCGCGTGGTCTGGTCGCGGGAGGTCGGGTAGGGCGAGCAGCGTCTGGACCATGCGCTGGACCTGGTCCTTGGCCGCGCGGCCGGAGCCGCAGACCGCGCCCTTGACCTGCTGCGGCGTGTACGAGGCGCAGGGCAGGCCGCGCTGACCGGCGGCCAGCAGCACGACGCCGCGAGCCTGGCCGACCGCGAACGCCGACCGCGCGTTGATCCCGAAGTACACGTCCTCGAGCGCCACGGCGTCGGGGTGGTACGCGTCCATGAGCGCGGAGACCCGCTCGTGCACGACGCGCAGCCGCGCCCCCGCGTCCCCGCCGGCGGAGGTCTCGATCACCCCGCCGTCGAGCGCCACGAGGCGGCCGCGCTGCTGCGCGACGACGCCGTAGCCCGTGTTGGCCACGCCAGGGTCGATCCCGAGGACGATCACGTACACCCCGGGGATTCTGCGCG
Organism: Solirubrobacteraceae bacterium; assembly: GCA_036257565.1. GTDB lineage: Bacteria > Actinomycetota > Thermoleophilia > Solirubrobacterales > Solirubrobacteraceae > DASSUW01. Next base: position 6,108 of record DATAFH010000120.1, read on the forward strand.
CGGCGTCGGACGCCTTCAGGGTCTGTTCAAGAAGATCCGGCCCGACCAGGGGGTCGGTGGGGCCGAGCCGGGCGCCGCACGAATCCCGAAGGAATAGGAACGCATTCCGAGGGTTCGGGTGGCGATCCGGCGAAGAGCCCGCGGCCGCCTCGGGCCGGTCGGGGTTCTTGAACAGGCCCTTATGCGCCGGGTAACGAACTCCCTGCGAAGCCGAAGAACCAGATCGCGAAGGCGACCGCGGCGACCGCCACCGAGACGATCATGACCTTGTCGAGCACGCCGCCCCGGCGCTCGACGCGACGCTCACCGCGCATCGAGCGCGTCCAGCCCGGCCGGTACTCGTCGGTCTCGGCGCCGGTGAGGCGCACGTGAGCGCGGTTCAGGGTGCCCAGCGCCTTGCCGACGAGCGCCATCCCGACCGGCAGCCCGATGAGGACGAGCAGGTACGGCCCCATGCTCGGGTTCGGAGTGTCGGCGAGCTTGGAGGCGAGATAGATGAGTCCCAGCGGCACGCCGAGCCACATCACGACGCTCCCGACCGCCATCAGCGCCACGAGCGCCAAGGCGGCCGGCGACCAGGAGGATCTCAGCCCGAATCCCCCGATCCCGGCTCAGCCGGCCACCCGTTCCAGGACCTCGGCGTCGACGTCGAAGTTCGCGTGCACCGCGTCGACGTCGTCCTGGTCCTCGAGCGCGTCGATCAGCCGCAGGACCTTCACCGCGCCGTCCTCCTCGAGGGGCACGAGCGTCTTCGGCCGGTAGGCGACCTGCGCCTCGTCGACCTCGACGCCCGCGTCGGTCAGCGCGCCGCGAACGGCCGCCAGGTCGGCGGGCTCGCAGAGGATCTCGTATACGTCGGCGTCCATCTGGATGTCCTCGGCGCCGGCGTCGATGGCGACCATCAGGTCGTCCTCCGAGTAGCGCTCGCCGTCGACCACCGCGACGCCCTTCTTGTCGAACAGGTACGCGACCGAGCCCGGCTCGCCGAGGTTCCCGCCGTGCTTGGAGAAGATGTGCCGCATCTCCGAGCCGGTGCGGTTGCGGTTGTCGGTCAGCGCCTCGACCAGCACGGCGACGCCGCCCGGGGCGTACCCCTCGTAGACGACGGTCTCGAGCGCGTCAGCGTCGGCGCCCTCGCCCGTGCCCTTGGCGATCGCCCGCTCGATGTTGTCCTTGGGCATCGAGGCGTCCCTGGCCTTCTGGACCGCGAGCGCCAGCGCCGGGTTGCCGTCGACGTCGCCGCCGCCGTCCTTGGCCGCCACGGTGATCGCCCGCGCGAGCTTCGTGAAGAGCTTGCCGCGCCGGGCGTCGACGATCGCCTTCTTGTGCTTGATCCCCGCCCATTTGGAGTGTCCGGCCATGGGCGTTGATTCTAGGCGTGGGTGGTTGTGCCAGCGAACGTCAACCCCGGCTGGGTAGGGAAGGTGAGGGTGCGGTGTGCGATCAGACAGCATTTCGTCGACTTCACGCGCTCGCGACCCGTGAAGTCGACGAAATGCTTGCTATAGGGGACGAACGTCGACCTCGCGAGGCGGACCGTCGCGAAGTCGACGAAAATGCACCCCCGCGACCGCCTCGACCCGACCACCTCCCTACCCAGCCGCAGTTCGTCCGCGCAACCACGGCGCCCCGCCCGCACACGCCTCCTCCAGCGCGACGGCGTCCTTGGCTGTGTCCAGGCAGCGCCAGAAGCCCGTGTGCCGGTAGGCGGCCAGGGCGCCGTCGGCGGCCAGCCGCTCGAGCGGCTCGCGCTCCAGCACCGCATCCGGCCCGAGATACCGCAGAGCGGCCGGCTCCATCACGAAGAAGCCGCCGTTGACCCACTGCTCGGCGCGCGGCTTCTCTCGGAAGCCGACGACGCGCCCGTCCTGGACCATGGCGACGCCGAACGGGAGCTCGGGCCGCACGACGGTCATCGTGGCCAGCGCCCCGCTCTGCGCATGGCGACCGCGCAGCGCCCCCAGGTCGATGTCGGCCACGCCATCCGCGTACGTGAGGCAGAACGGCTCCCCCAGCCGCTCGCGCACCGCGCGCACTCGCCCGCCCGTCGGCGTGTCGAGCCCGGTGTCGACGCACTCCACACGCGGGTCGTCCGACGCCCACTCCGCGACCGCCTCGCCGCCGTAGCCGGTGAGAAGCAAGAAGTGCCGGAACCCCTGCGCCGCATAGATCGCGATCACGTGCGACACGATCGGGCGACCGCCGATCTCCATCAGCGGCTTCGGCCGCTCGCCGTTGAGCCGCGTGCCCCGCCCGCCGCACAAGATCACGACCTTCATCGGCTCGTATCCTTGCGCGCCCATGCCGACGACCGCCCCGGCAGCGATCTTCAAGGCCTACGACGTCCGCGGCCTGTACGGCGACCAGATCGACGGCGACGTCGCCGAGGCGGTCGGCCGGGCGTTCGCGCGCGTGCTCGCCGACCGTGCCGGCAAGCAGACGACCGAGCTGCGGGTCGGCCTCGGACGCGACATGCGCCTCACCGCGCCCGAGCTCGCCGCCCGCTACCGCGCCGGCCTCGTCGCCGAGGGCGCCCACGTCCTGGACGCGGGGATGGTGGGAACGGAGGTGCTCTACTGGCTCGTCGGCAGCCGTGATCTCGACGGCGGCCTGATGTGCACGGCCTCGCACAACCCGAAGGCGTACACGGGCGCCAAGCTCGTCGAGCGTGGCGCGCTCGCGCTCTCCGCCGACAGCGGCATCGGCGAGATCCGCCGGCTGGTCGAGGACGGCCTGCCCGCACCGCGGCATACCGGCTCGTTCGAGGAGCTCGACGTCTACGCCCCCTTCCAGGCTGCCGCGCTCGCGTTCATCGACCCCGCCGCCATCAAGCCGCTGAAGGTCGTGGTGGACGGCGGCAACGGCATGGCGGGCCCGATGGTGGGTCCGCTGCTCGAGCGCCTCGGCCTTGACCTCGTCACGACGTACTGGGCGCCGGACGGCGAGTTCCCCGACCACGAGCCGAATCCGCTGCTGGAGGAGAACCGCCGGTTCATCGTCGAGAAGGTGCGCGCCGAGGGCGCCGACCTCGGCATCGCCTGGGACGGCGACGCCGACCGCTGCTTCTTCATCGACGACACCGGCCGCTTCGTTGACGGCGACTTCCTCACCGCCCTGCTCGCCGAGTCCGTGCTCGCCCACCACCCCGGCGCCGACATCCTCTACGACGTCCGCGCCTCCCGCGCCGTTCCCGACGTTGTGGCACGCGCCGGCGGGCGCGCGCTCGTCAACCGCGTCGGCCACGCGTTCTTCAAGCGGCGCATGCGCGACGAGGGCGCCGCGTTCGGCGGCGAGGTCTCGGGCCACTACTACTTCCGCGACTTCTACAACGCCGACTCGGGCACCCTCCCCGCCCTGCTCGTCCTCGAGCTGCTCTCCCGCCGAGAGACGACCCTCTCGACCCTGCTCGAGCCGCTGCGCACTCACTACTTCGTGTCCGGCGAGATCAACTCCGGGGTCGACGATCGCCAGGATCGCCTGCGCGAGCTCGAGCGTCGCTACGCCGGCGGGCGGATCTCGAAGCTGGACGGGCTGTCGGTCGACTTCGACGACTGGCACTTCAACGTGCGGCCCTCGAACACGGAGCCGCTGCTGCGCCTGAACCTCGAGAGCCTGGTCTCCCGCGAGGACATGGAGCGCCGGCGCGACGAGGTGCTCGAGCTCATCCGGGCATGACCTCTGACGGGATCCACTGCCTGCCGATTCCCACGCCGTTCGCGATCGGGCGGGTGAACTGCTACCTGATCGAGGACGACCCGCTCACGCTCGTCGACACCGGCCCGAACTCCGGCAAGGCGCTCGACGCCCTCGAGCGCGCGCTGGGCGAGCACGGGCGGCGGATCGAGGACCTCGAGCGGATCGTCATCACCCATCAGCATCTCGATCACCTCGGGCTCGTCGGCATCCTCGCCGACCGCTCGGGCGCCGAAGTCTGCGCGCTCGACCTGCTGGCGCCCGTGCTGGAGGAGTTCGGGGCCCACGCCGAGCGCGACGACGAGCTGGCCGAGGCGCTGATGCTCCGCAACGGGATCCCGCGTGACGTGGTGACGGCGCTGCGCTCGGTCTCGCGCTCGTTCCGTGGCTGGGGGGGCAGCGCGGCGGTGGACCGGCGGCTGGCCGACGGCGACCGCCTCGAGTTCGCCGGACGGACGCTGGAGGTCCAGCACCGGCCCGGGCACTCGCCGTCCGACACCCTGTTCTGGGACAGCGAGAGCGCGACGCTGATCGGCGGCGATCACCTGATCAAGCACATCTCCTCCAACCCGCTGATCTCGCGCCCGCTCGGCGGGCGCTCCGGCGAGCCGGGCGGGCGGCCGCGCGCACTGATGATGTACATCGACTCGCTGCGCGAGACGCGCGAGCTGCCCGCCGACGCCGTGCTGGCCGGCCATGGCGAGCCGGTCACCGACCACGTCGGGCTGATCGACGAGCGCTTCGCCATGCACGAGCGGCGGGCGGCGAAGATCGGCGGGCTGATCGCCGAGCGCCCGCAGACCGCCTACGAGATCGCCCAGGCGCTGTGGGGCAACGTCGCCGTCACCCAGGCGTACCTGACGCTGTCCGAGGTGGTCGGCCACGTCGACCTGCTGATCGACCGCAGCGAGGTCCGCGAGGTCGAGGTCGGCGGCGTGATCCGTTTCGAATCGAGCTGATGCACGAGGTCGAAGCCGTACTGGTCAGCCTGCTGGTGGCGGTCGCCGTCCTGGGCGCGGCGGCCCGGGCGGTGAACATCCCCTATCCGATCGTGCTGGTGGTCGGCGGGCTCGCGCTGGGATTCATCCCCGGTCTTCCCGACGCCGAGCTCGAGCCCGAGCTGGTGCTCGTGATCTTCCTGCCGCCGTTGCTCTACTCGGCGGCGTTCTTCGCCAACCTGCACGACCTGCGGCGCAACCTGCGGCCGATCACGCTCAACGCGGTCGGGCTCGTGCTGGTGACGATGTGTGCGGTCGCGCTCGCGATCAAGGCGCTGGTGCCCGAGATGCCGTGGGCGGCCGCGTTCACGCTCGGCGCCATCGTCGCCCCGACCGACCCCATCGCGGCCACGACGATCATGCGGCGGATGGCCGTCCCGCGGCGGATGGTCTCCGTTGTCGAGGGCGAGAGCCTGATCAACGATGGGACGGCGCTGGTCGCCTACCGCACGGCGGTGGCGGCCGTGGGCGGGACATTCTCGATCTGGGAGGCCGGGCTCGAGTTCGTGCTCAGCGCCGCCGGCGGCATCGCGATCGGCCTCGCGGTGGGCTGGCTGATCGCCGAGATCCGGCGGCGGATCGACGACATCCCGGTCGAGATCACGATCTCCCTGCTGAGCGGGTACGCCGGCTACGTGCCGGCCGAGGCGGTCGGCGCCTCCGGTGTCCTGGCCGCGGTCACGACCGGCATCGTGCTCGGGTGGATGGCGCCGGAGATCTCGACCGCGTCGATGCGCCTCCAGGGCTACGCGGTCTGGGAGATCGTGACCTTCCTGCTCAACGCGTTGCTGTTCGTGCTGATCGGCCTCCAGCTGCCGCTGATCCTCGACGGGCTGGAGGGGCAGCCGGCCGGCGAGCTGGTGTGGTGGTGCGTCGCGATCAGCCTCGTCGTGATCGTCGTGCGGCTGCTGTGGGTTCAGCTGCTCGTCTTCGCGGTCCGGACGCTCGATCGCCGCCCGGAGCTGGTGCCGCGCCGGACGACATGGCAGATGCGCACAATCGGGGGATGGACGGGCATGCGCGGCTCGGTGTCGCTGGCCGCCGCCCTCGCGCTCGAGCCCGACTTCCCGATGCGCGACCTGATCCTGCTGCTCACGTTCGCGGTGATCTTCGCCACGCTGGTGCTCCAGGGCCTGACGCTGCCGGCCCTGATCCAGGCGCTCGGGATCCACGACGACGGCGCCGACGCCGCCGAGGAGCTGCTCGGCCGCCGGGCGGCGGTCGACGTCGCGCTCGCGCGGCTTGACGAGCTGGCCGCCGAGGAGTGGACCTACGACGAGACCGCCGAGCGCATGCGCAAGCTCTACGAGTACCGCAGCCGGCGCTTCGCCGCGCGAGCCGGCGAGACCGAGGGGGGCGACGGGATCGAGCACCGCTCGCTCAAGTACCAGAAGATGGTCCGTAGCGTGCTCGCGGCGCAGCGAGTCGAGCTCGTCCGGCTCCGCAACGCCGGCGACATCTCGAACGAGGTCATGCACCGGCTCGAGCGCGAGCTCGACCTGGAGGAAGAGCGGCTCGAGATCTAGATCTCGTCGAGGTGCGCCACGTTGGCGCGATCGTCGTCGTCGGACGACGGCTGCGCGGCGAACCAGGCGTCGAGGATCTCGGACAGCTCGGCCTCGGATGTGCTGCGCAGCGAGAGGGCTAGGACGTTGGCGTCGTTCCACTTGCGGGCGCCCTCGGCCGTCTGGGCGTCGACGCACAGGGCGGCGCGGATGCCGCCGACCTTGTTGGCGGCGATCGAGGCGCCCGTGCCCGTCCAGCAGGCGACGACGGCTTGGTCGGCGCGGCCCTCCGCGACGTCGCGGGCGGCGGCCTCGGAGGCCCAGGCCCAGTCGTCGCGCTCACCCGCCGCGAGCGCGCCGTGCAGGAGCGGCTCGTGGCCGCGCGAGCGCAGCTGCTCGACCACGGCGCCCGCGACGCCCGTGTCCTCGTCGGCGGCGATGGCAATCCGCATCAAGGTGAACCGTAGCCGCCCCCGCCGGGCGTGCGGATCGTGATCGTGTCTCCCGCGTCGAGCGCGACCCGGGCCTTGGGGCCGAGCGGGCGCCGGTTCAGGCGGTTGGTCCCCAGCGCGCCCGGGCTGCCGCCGGCGGCGCCGTTCGGCGGGTGGCGGCGGCGGTCGGACAGGATCGACGCCTCGCAGGGCTCGAGCGCGGTGATCGCCCGGACCACGCCGTCGCCACCGGGGTGACGGCCCGCTCCCCCGCTCCCCGCGCGCAGCGCATAGCGCTCGACGCGCAGCGGATAAGCGGCCTCGAGTGCCTCGACCGGCGTGTTGAGGGTGTTCGACATCGCGACGTGCACCGCCGACGGGCCGGGGCCGGCGGGCGAGCCGCCCTGGCCGCCGCCGATCGTCTCGTAGTAGGTGAAGCGCGGCGAGCCGAACGTGACGTTGTTCATCGTCCCCTGGCCCTGAGCGGGGGCCTCGACCGCCTCGCCGAAGGCGCGGAGCAGGCAGTCGGCGATCCGGCTCGAGGTCTCGACGTTGCCCGCCACCACGGCTGCCGGCCGCTGGGCGTTGAGCAGCGAGCCCTCGGGCGCGGTGACCGAGAGCGGCGCGTATGCGCCGCCCGAGGCGGGCGCGTCCGGGTCGGCGATCACTCGCAGCACGAAGCAGCAGGCGGAGACCGTGACCGCCAGCGGGCAGTTGAGGTTGCCGGTGTGGGCGCCTGCCGTGCCGGCGAAGTCAATGCGGACCTCCTCCCCGTCGATCTCGACGACCGCCCGGATCTCGAGGTCGCCTTCGGCCGCCTCCACGGTCTCGACCGCCTCGTAGCGCCCATCGGGCATCGCGCCGATCGCAGTGCGGGTGCGGCGCTCCGCGTAGTCCCACACCGCGCGGCAGGCGACATGCCACGACTCCCGCCCGCGGCGGTCGCACAGCTCCCCCACGCGCCGCTCGGCGAGCCGGTGGACCGCGAGCTGGGCGCGCAGGTCGCCGCGCCGCTCGTCGGGCGCCCGCGAGTTGGCGGCGATCAGCGCGATCAGGCCGTCGTCGAGGCGCGCCGGCGGGAGGATCAGGCCCTCCTGGTGCAGCTCGGTCGAGTCGGCCGGCATCGAGGCGGCCGCCATGCCGCCGACGTCGGCATGGTGTGCACGGGAGGCCGCCCAGCCGACCAGCTCGCCGTCCACGTGGATCGGCGATACGAGCGTGATGTCCGGCAGGTGCGAGCCGCCGAGGAACGGGTCGTTGAGCACCCAGACCTCGCCGGGGGCGACGTCGCGTTCCCGTACGGCGGCGACGGAGGCGGGGAGCGCGCCGAGATGCACGGGGATGTGCTCGGCCTGGATGACGAGCCGGCCGTCCGGGTCGAAGAGCGCGGTCGAGCAGTCGCGGCGCTCCTTGATGTTCGGCGACAGCGCGCTGTGGATGAGCGCGGTCCCCATCTCCTCGGCGATCCCGCGCAGCGAGCCGACGGCGACCTGGAGCTCCGCGGCGTTCACGACTCCAGCCTCAGGATGCCGTGCTCGTCGGCTTCGCCGGCCCAGCCGGGCGGCACGAGGCAGGTCGTCTCGGGGAACTCGACGATCGCCGGGCCGGTGACGGCCGTCCCGGGCGGCAGGCCGGTGCCGGTCAGCACCTCTGCCTCGAGAGCCTCGCCCTCCCAGCGGATGGTGCGAGTCGCGCTGCGGACGTCGCCGGTCGCGGTGACCGTCACCTCGGCGCCCGGCGCGACGGCGGCCGCGCGCAGCGTGACGAGCTCGACCGCGCGGTCGCGGTCGGCGTGGCCGTAGCGGCGCTCGTGCTCGGCGTGGAACGCGTCCTCGAGCTCGGCCGGGTCCTCGAACGGCACGAGCAGCTCGAACGACTGGCCCGCGTAGCGCAGGTCGGCGGCCGCGCGCACGG
>DATAFH010000121.1:0-2820 GCA_036257565.1 Solirubrobacteraceae bacterium
CTGGCTGCCGAGCCTTCCGTACATCGACGCTCGCGGCGGGCTCGGCATCGCGCGCTCGAACGAGACGATCGACGAAGCGGCGACCGCCGCCGGCCGCGACCCGCGCGAGATCCGGCGACTGCTCAACGTCAACGTGGAGGCCCCCGCCGTCGACGAGTGGGTGGAGCAGCTCCTGCCGTTCGTGGTCGAGCACGGCTTCGCCACGCTCATCCTCGGGTCCGACGACGCGCGCACGATCCGCACGTACGGCGAGGAGGTCGCGCCGGCGCTGCGCGCCGCCGTCGAGCGCGAGCGCCGCAGCGCGGGCACGCCGACGGGCCCGGTCCGCAGCGCGAAGGCGCTGGCCCAGCGCGTCGACAGGATCGACTATGACGCCGTTCCGGAGGGGCTGGAGGCGATCGAGCCGGGCGACGGCGCCTACTCCCGGGTCCGCTCGACGTACCTGCGGCACGGCTCCCCGGGCCTCGTCCTGCGACCGCAGACGCCCGACCAGGTCGTCGAGGCGCTCGCCTACGCGCGGACGCAGGACGTGCCGCTCGCCATCCGCAGCGGCGGCCACGGCGTCAGCGGGCGCTCGACCAACAACGGCGGGATCGTGCTCGACGTCGGCAGGCTCGACAACGTCGAGATCCTCGACGCGGAGACCGGCAGGATCCGCGTCGGGCCCGGCGCGCGTTGGGCCGAGGTCGCCCGCGTCCTTCAGCCGCACGGCCTCGGCATGAGCTCGGGCGACCACGGCGACGTCGGCGTCGGCGGCCTCGCCACGGCCGGCGGCATCGGCCTGCTCGCCCACCTGCACGGCCTGACGATCGACCACGTGACCGCCGTCGAGATCGTGCTCGCCGACGGCCGGAAGGTCCGCGCCGACGCGGACACCGACCCCGACCTGCTGTGGGCGGTCCGCGGGGCGGGCGGGAACTTCGGGATCGTGACCTCGTTCGAGCTCGACGCCTACGCGGTCGGTGACGTCGTGCTGAGCGTCATGACCTTCGACGCCGCCGACACCGCGGCACTGCTCGAACGGTGGGGCGCGACCGTGGAGGCCGCGCCGCGCGAGCTCACGAGCTTCCTCAGCCTCGCGCCGCGGCAGGGCGTCGCGCAGCTGCAGACCGTGGTCGCGACCGATGACCTCGACTTCGCGACGACCTGCCTCACGCCGCTGCTCGACGCCGGCCCGCTGCTCGACCAGCAGGCCCAGCTCGTCCCGTACGCGGCCGTCCTCCCGTCGCACGGCGCGGTGCACAAGGGTGCCGCCGAGGAGCCGGCCTTCCGGTCCGGCCTCGTCGACCACCTCACCCCCGAGGTCGCGGCCGCCACGGCGGCGCTGGCGGCGTCGGGCGAGGCGCCGCTGATCCAGATCCGCCAGGTGGGCGGCGCCATCAACGACCTCGACCCGATGGCGACCGCCTACGCGCACCGGACGCAGAACTTCTGCCTCGGGGCCGTCGGCCTCAGCCTGCCCGGCCTGAACCGCCGGTGGGATGCCGACGTCCAGCCGCTCATGCAGGGCCGCTACCTCAGCGGCGACACCGACACGCGGGCCGAGCGCCTCGACGACGCCTTCCCCGGAGCGACGCTCGACCGGCTCCGGGCGCTGAAGGCCGTCTACGACCCTGACAACGTCTTCAATCAGAACGTGCCGATCACCCCGGCCGCCCAGGCCAGCGCCGCGGCATGATGGTCGACACGGCACGCACCCAGCCCACCCGGCAGCAGCTGCTCGAAGCGAAGGGTTCCTACACGACGGTGCGCGGCGTCCGGCCCGAGGTCGTGCGCGTGATCGCCGAGGGCGACTTCGTCGCCGTGCACGGGCGCCTCGAGCATCCGGACGCCGCGGTGATCGACATCAACCGCTTCGATCGTGACGGCAAGGTCGTCGAGCACTGGGACGTCGTCCAGGCCGCGGCAGCCACGCCGGCCGGCACCGCGATGATGTTCGACGGGGGCGGCGATCCCGACGCCGTGGTGTCTCCCGCGCAGCTGGCGGCGAACAAGGCGGTGGTGGAGCGCCTCTACGCGATCGAGCGCGCCGGCGACGCCGACGCGCTCGGCGAGGTCATCGCCGACGACTTCCATCCCCACGACCCGCAGACCCCGAGCGGCCTGACCGCGGCCAAGCGGCGTCTGCGCGACCTGGGCCCGGTCGACGTCGAGGTCCATCGGATGCTCGCGTCGGGAGAGCTCGTGCTCGCGCACTGGTTAGCCCGCGGCATGGTCGGCGCCGAGATCTTCCGGCTGTCCGACGGCACGATCGTCGAGCGCTGGGGCGTGACCCAGCCCGCCGCCTGAATCCGGCTCAGACGAACCGCCAACTCCACGCGTAGGCGGACAGCGCCGCGCGCACGGCGTCGTCGTCGGCGGACGCGGGGACGAGGATCTCGACCGTCCCGTCGACAAGCCGCGCCTCCACGCGGTCACGGACCACCGTGTCCGCGAGCGCCTCCCGGGCGGCGTGCTCGGCCGCCCGGCGGCGCAGCTCGGGCTTGAACGGCTTGCCGACCGCGGTGTGCGGGATCTCGTCGACGATCTCGACGTGGCGCGGCGCCGCGGCACGCTCGGGGACGTGCTCGGCGGCCCACGCCGCCAGCTCGACCGCGGCGACGTCGGCTCCCGCGGCCAGCACGACGAACGCCACCGGCACCTCGCCTGCGTGGACGTCCGGACGCCCGACCGCAGCGGCGGCCTCGACCGCCGTATGCCCGAGCAGCGCGTCCTCGATCGTGGCGGGATCGATGTTGTGCCCGCCGCGGATGATGAGGTCCTTGGCGCGGCCGGCGAGCGCGATGTAGCCGTCCTCGTCGACCGCTCCCAGATCGCCGG
>DATAFH010000122.1:0-2309 GCA_036257565.1 Solirubrobacteraceae bacterium
GAAGACACCCACTCCAGCGCCTCACCAAGCTGGTCGAGCGCCGCGTGCACGTGACCCGCCAGGTGAGCGCACTGCGCGGCACCGAGCAGCCGCTCCGCGCGCCGGTCGGGCTCGGACGTGAGCCGCGCGGCCCGCTCGAGAGCGGAGGCTGCAGCAGCGTAGGCGCCCTGGTCGCGGCCGCGCATCGCCAATCGCTCGAGTCCATCGGCGACGGCGTCGTCGGGGCCGGTGGCAGCGTGTGCCTGGTGCCACAGGCGGTCCTCACCGTCTACCGCCTCCGCCAGCGCGCTGTGTGCGAGGCGGCGTTCGGCAGCCAGAGCCGAGTAGGAGACGGCGGTGCGCGCCAGCTCGTGGCAGAACCTCACCTGAGTCGCGTCCTGCTCCACGAGCCCCGCCCGCGCCGCGGCGTCGAGCGCCGCCGGGTGGAGCCCGATGGTCATGCATGCCCGAGTGACGGTCTCGCGCCTGCCGTCGCCGGCGAGCGCGGCAAGTAGCAGCGCCCGGCGCGTGTCGGAGGGCAGCGCCTCGATCCGGCGCAGGTACGCCCACTCCGCCGACGGCGGCAGCGTGCCGTCAAGATGGGCCTCCGCGCGGCGCTGTTCGGGCGTGAGGTCGCCTGCGATCTCCAGCAGAGCGAGCGGGTTGCCTTGCCCGGTCCGGGCAATGCGCTCCACCACTGAAGGCGCCAGCTCGGCCCCGAACCTGATCGAAAGCAGCGCTCGGGCGTACGCCGGGTCGAGCGGCCCGAGCCGGAGTTCCTCGGCCTCAGACAGGCCGTCGTCGGACTCGGTGGCGATGATGAGCGCGATCCCGTCGATCCGCAGGCGCCGCGCGACGAACGGGAGCGCCTCGGCCGACGCCGCGTCGAGCAAATGCGCGTCGTCGACGACGACCACGATCGGAGTCTCTTCCGCCGCCGCAGTGAGAAGGTCGAGCAGGCCGGCGTAAACCGCGTAGCGATCGAGCACGCGCGGCGCCGCGCCTGGGTGGACCGCGGAAGCAAGTGCCGCCGCCCGCGCGCCGGGCAGGTGCTCGAGCCGGTCACGTAGCGGCTCGCACAGTTCGGCGAGCCCTACGAACCGCTGCTCGGCGTCGCGATCGGCGCCGCCCGTGCGGAGGACCATGAGACCGCGGGCTCGGGCCACGGCTTCGTCGAGCAGCGCGGTCTTTCCCGATCCCGCCTCGCCGCGGACCACGATCACCGCGCTGCCGCCCTGGCGCGCCGCGGTCAGCGCGTTCTCGATCCGTCCCAGCTCGCGGTCACGCCCGACCAGGGTCCGCGCCGGCTCGGCCCCTCGTGGCTTTACCGTCCGCAATGCCCGTACCGTGCCCGCCAGGTTGCCGAGCGCCAGCGCGTTCTCCAGCCAACGTCCGAACAGCTGCCGCCCGGTCTCACGCAGTCGCGGCACGAACGCGCCGTAGTCGTCGAGGAAGCCCGGCAGGGATCCGGCGCCGTGCCGCGACTCGAACAGGCCCACGGTGTCGGGGAACAATTCGAGCCAGGCCTCGAGGTCCTCGCGCGATGTCTCGAGGTGGCACTGGATGCCGTACGCGACTCGGCCGAACCGGATGGCCTGGTTCTCATAGCGAGGCGAGCGTGCAAGACGGATCGCGCCCATCGGCAACTCGAAGTGGTTGGAATGCCACTCGCACACATCGAGGTCGGGCGGGAAGCCGCGGAACACCGGGTCTCGACGGGCTGCCGCGGTGAGGAACACCTGGTTGATCCCGAGCTCGGCCTCCATCCCGCGGTAGCTGTGCGCGCCGAAGGCCGCCGCGAGCAGCTGCGCGCCGAAGCACACACCAAAATACGGGACGCCGGCCAGCACCGCCTCGCGAATCGTCTCCTGCTCGGGCGCGATCCACGGATACTCGTCGTGGTCCCACACGTTCGCGCCGGCGCCCATGACGACGAGGAAGTCGTACGCGCGCCAGTCCGGGATCGCCTCGCCCTCGTCGAGCATGATCCGGTCGACCGCGATCCCGCGCCCGTCGAGCACATCGCCGTAGACGCCGATCGGATTGGGACGCAGATGTTCGAACGCGAGTGCCCGCACCGAGCGTCTCCGGTGAGCCGCGGCAACCATACACCCGGCGTTTCCGGCCAACACCGCCGCTGTCGCGCGTTCAGCCTGCCGCCGGCCGGGCGGCGCGGGGCTGCCCGACCAACGTCAACAGGCTGGCCGCCAGCACGAGCGCGCCCGCGACGAGCATTGCCGCCCGCATGCCCGAAACGAGGTCGTCGCTATTGCTGAGCGAGCCCCCGGCCACGGCCGTCGCGATCGATCCGAGCGCGGCCAGGCCGACCG
>DATAFH010000123.1:0-2894 GCA_036257565.1 Solirubrobacteraceae bacterium
CACCCCGCCGGGCAGGGTGACGTTGAGGAAGAGCGAGCGGTAATACGCGGACACCGCCGTGCCCAGCGGCAGGTCGACGCCGAGGCCGCGGGCCACGATCCTCCAGCGCCAGGCGCAGCAGATGGTGGTCAGCACGGCCAGGCCGGATGCCGCCGCCAGCGCCTCGCCGTCGACCGTGCCCAGGCCGTCGAGGAACGGGCCGGTTCCCAGGCGCCAGATCAGAAAAGAGAGGGTCGCGGCGGCGGCGGCGAGGGGGACCCACCGCCTCGTCACGGCAGCACCAGGAGGTCGGCGTGGTCGACGATGACGTCGAGCTCCCCGGCGCCCGCCTGCGCGAGGCGCCGGTCCCGGTAGGCGCCGGCCTCGGCCGCCAGCGCGGGCTCCTGCTCGCAGGCGGCGGCGACCCACCCCTCGAACCACTCGGCCGCCAGGTCCGGGCGGGCCGCATCGAGTCGCCAGGGGCTCGGCCGGACGAGGACCTCGGCGCCCGTGCCGCGCAGGTGACCGACGGCGGCCGCGGCGGCGTCCGGACCGAGCAGGTCGCCACGGCGCTGGTGCGCATTGAACGCCGCGCCCATCAGAGCGTCCAGCGGCTCCTCCGGGGTCATGGTCACGCGACCGACGACGGTCAGCGCGAGCAGCATCGGACACCCGGCGCAGGCGAGGAGCATCTGCGCCAGCGCGTCCGGGGTCAGCAGGTCGAGCAGCGCCGAGGCGGTGACGAGGCTCGCGCCGGCGAGCTCGCCCCGTGTCAGGCGCGTGATGTCCGAGCGCCTGCCCTCGACGGTCACCGGGTGCGGAGCGTCGGCGACTGCAAGCTTCAGCAGGCCTGCGTCAAGGTCGTGCACCACCCAGTGCTGCGGCCCGGGCAGCCGAGGCGCGAGCCAGCGGCCCATAGCGCCGCTGCCGCCGCCGAGGTCGTGGATAACGAGGCGGCCTGCCGTGGCGAGGTGCGGCCCGAGGCGCTCGGCGAGCTCGGCCGAGCGCGCCGCCGCGTCGGCCGGCTCGCGCAGCGAGAGCCATTCCGGGCTGACCCGGACGGCCTCCGCGATCATCGCGACACTCCCGCGAGACCGGCCACGCCCTCCGCGCTCACCCCAACCCCCGCGAGGACGTCGGCGACGGCGGACGCGGTGGCGGCCCATGGGCGCAGATTCGCGCGCCGCGCACGCGCCGCGAGGCGTAGCCGGTCGCGCAGCTCGGCATCCTCGAGCCAGGCGCGCAGCGCCTCGCCGAGGGCCGCCGGATCGCCGGGTGGGACGAGCAGCCCCGGCCGTGTCCTGTCCTGCCCATGCCCGAGGGCCTCGTTCACTCCACCGACCTCGGTGGCGAGGACCGGCACACCGCGCGACAGGGCCTCTGTCACGACCATGCCGTAGGTCTCGGCGTGTGAGGCGAGCACGAGCAGGTCCGCGGTCGCGTACGCGCAGTCCAGCTCCCGGCCGGTCAACGCTCCCGGGAAGCGCACCCGGTCGCCCAACCCGAGCTCCCGCGCGCGCCGGCGCGCGTCGTCGGCGAACGCCGGGTCGCGGACCAGGCTGCCCACGCACTCACAGCGCCAGGACAGGTCAGTCACCATCGCGAGCCCGTCGAGCAGCACGTCGTGCCCCTTGTCGGGCGTCAAAGCCGCGACGCAGAGCAGCGAGCCGCCGGCCGCGGTTCCCGGCGCGAGGGAGGCGGCGTCGACTCCCGGCTCGGTCACGTGCACCCGGTTGGCCGGCAGCGCGTACAGCTCGCCCAGGCGGCGCCGAGCCCATTCGCTGGTCGTGACGACCGCGGCGGCCGCCGCGAGGACCTCGCGCTCGCGCGCTCGCACCGCGCCGGCCTCGTTGTCCGGCGGGCGGTGGCCGAGCGGCATGTGCACGAGCACGACCTGCTTGAGCCGGCGCGCCTGCGGCACGAGCGCCTCGGGGGCGGTGGAGGCGATCAGCCCATCGAGCAACACCACGGCGCCATCCGGAATCCCCCGGACGGCGTGCGCGAGGACGGCGGCGTCGCGCACGGCGTGCTCCCGCACGGTCCAGCCCAGCGCGGCCAGCCCGTCGCAGACGCGGCGGTCGTACGTGTTGCCGCCGCTCGGCCGCGCCGCGTCGTCGATGCCCTCCGGGACGATGACGTGCACCTCGGTCACAGCTGCCGCTCATAGCTCGCCCACGCCACGTGCGACTCGTGCAGCGTGACGACGAGACCATCGAGATCCTGCGCAGCCTCGCCGAGCGCCTCGGCGAGTCGGTCCGCGATGACCCGGGCGAGCGCCTCGGTGGTGGTGTTCATGCCCGCGAACTCCGCCTCGTCGTCGAGGTTGCGGTAGCCGAGCTCGCCCACGACGGCGCGCAGCACCTCGGCTGCGCGGCCGATATCGATCACGATGCCGTCCGCGTCGAGGGTCGCGCGCCGGAAGCTGGCGTCGACGACGTACGTCGCGCCGTGCAGGCCTTGAGCGGGCCCGAACACCTCGCCGCGCAGGCTGTGGGCGATCATCATGTGGTCGCGGACCGTCACGCTGAACATGCGCCACGCCCGTCGTAGGTGATGGTGTGGCAGAGCGCCGGCAGGCTCCCTTCTGCCAGGCGCGCCATGACGCCGGGCAGCTCGTCGAAGCGCGACTCGCCGGTCACGATCACATCGAACGCGGGGTCGTGCAGCAGGTCGAGCGCGAGGGCCAGGCGGTCCGCCGTCGTCCGGCGGGCGCTCCGGGCCGGTGACACGGTCCCCACCTGGCTGGCGCGCAGCCCAAGGCGGCCTGCGTGGAACGCGCCGCCCAGCGAGAGCCGCACCTCGGCGTCGCCGTACCAGCTGAGGTCGAGCACCGTGCCCTCGGGCGCGAGCAGGTCGAGCGACCGCTGGAGCCCGGCGGACGTCGCGCTCGTATGCACGACCAGGTCGCATCCGCC
>DATAFH010000124.1:0-3379 GCA_036257565.1 Solirubrobacteraceae bacterium
CGCCGCTGGTCGTCGAGCGCGAGCACTTCGAGGAGATCGCCGACGCGTTCCACGCGGGACTGGACCGGTTGTCGTGAGCTACGTGCCCGAGCTGCGCGACGCCCCGCCCTGGATCATGGAGGAGATGGTCGCGGCGCAGCCCGCGCTGGCGCGGTCGCTGCTCGACTCGCCGCCCTCGGCTGTGGCCGAGGTGGCGGCTGCGGTCCGTGACACCTCCGGGCCGTTGACCGTGGTGGGCTGCGGGACGTCCGAGCACGGAGCGATGGCCGCCGCCGCGCAGCTCGACCGGGCGCTGGACGGCGGCTGGCCGCCGGCGGTCGTCGCGCGGCAGTCGCTGGACGCCGTCGAGCGCCCGCAGCAGGGCGGGGTCTGCATCGGGATCTCGCATGACGGCGGGACGCGGGCGACGCAGCTCGCCCTCGAGGCGGCCGCGGCGGGTGGCGCGACGACGGTGCTGGTCACGTCGGTCGAGGACGCGCCGGTCGATTGGGTGCTGACCACGCCGGTTCACGACGACTCGTGGTGTCACACGGTTGCGTACGTGTCGTCGATCCTCGTGGGCGCGGCGTTGGCGCGGGAACTGCGTATCGAGGGAGTGGACGGGGCGGCTGCTGCGGCTCTTCTCGAGGCGCCGGGCGAGGTCTCGCTGCCGGTCGCGGCGCGCATGATCGTCGCGGGAGCGGGCGTCGACCTCATCACCGCGCGCGAGCTGGCCCTGAAGATCGCCGAGGGTGCGCGGATCCCGACGTCGGGCTACCAGCTCGAGACGCTGCTCCACGGGCACCTGGCCGGCGAGGACTCCGAGACCGCGGGGGTACTGGTGCAGACGGACCCGGCCGCGAGGCGCGTAGCGCGCCGCACCGGCCTCGCCGCTGCTGCGCTGGGGGAGATCGGCATCCCGGTGGCCCAGATCGGCCCGCCTCCCCACGTGGAGCTCGACGCGATGCTGGCGCGGCTGCTCTGGGGCGCCGTCCAGCTCCAGCGGCTCACGCTGGGCCTGGCCGCGGCTCGCGGCATGAACCCGGACCTGATCCGGCGCGAAGATGCGCCGTATGCGCGGGCCGGCGACGTCGCCGAGGGTGCGGGGGACTGGTAGCCGCCGCGGCGGGCGCCGCTGATGCTCGCGGGGTCTGGTCGGCGGGTCGCGCTTCGGGTACCGTCGCAGCGTGAGGCTGGCGCTCGAGTCCGCGTACGGAGCGCAGAAACCGTCCCGGCCGGCGGCGCCCCTCGCCGTCGGCCATGCGGGCGAGCGCGTGACCGAGTGCCTGGTTGCCGATGCGGCGCGACAGCCGCGCGACCGGCGCCAGCCGTTGCGGCGCCGGCGAGGCGATCGCTTCGCGCCGACGCGGGCTCGACGGCTCACGAACACGCTCGTCGCCGTCCTTCATGGGCGAAGCATACCCGGCCGCAGTTGACGTTCGCGAGTGCTTACGCGGCTGCCGAGAGCGCGGCTCGGCCCGCGGGCGGCGCCGGGAGTGCCGCCGAAGGCGGAGCGATGTCGAGGTAGTGGCGGAACGCCCAGTGCGACAGCCCGCGGCGGCCGAACGCGCGCACCAGGCCGTCCATGGCCGGCCCGTGGAGCCGGCGGACGGACTGCTGTGCCGCGTACATGCAGTCGAACGTGAGTCGGTGGCCGGCGGAGAAGTCGCCGTAGCGGGCGAGCGCGGCGCCCGCGTCCTGCCGCCCGTCGAGGACCGCCGCCAGCTCTCGCCCCAGGTACACGCCGAAGTAGAAGGCGGTGCGGATGCCCTCTGCGGTCATCGGCAGGCAGTGGCCGGCGGAGTCCCCGACGAAGAACACGCCGTCCTCGATCGCCGGCCGCAGCCGGTGGGGGATCCAATTGCCCTGGAAACGCACGGCGTCTGCGTCGACGTCCGCCGCCAGGGACAGGGTCGGCTCCTTCACGTGGATCAGCGGGTCGAACGAGCCGACGCCGATCCGCAGCTCGTCGCCCGCCGGGAACGACCACCCGTAGCCGGGTCCCACGTATCGCCGGTCGAGCCACAGCTCCAGGTCGGCGCTGCGGCCGTCGGGATGCACCTCCAGCCCGCGTGACAGCGCTGCGCGAGGCGGCTGCACGTTGGTGCCGGCGCCCAGCACCCGCCGCCACCCCAGCGCGTCGACGATCAGCGGTGCGGTCACGTCGCCGCGGTCCGTGTGCACCACGTTCCCCGTCCGCCCGTCGACCTTCGCGGTTTCGAACTCCGCCGAGGACTGCTCCCATAAGAGCCGGCACAGCGTCCGGTAGTCGAACGTCGAGAACGTCCAGGGGAGCGGCCACCGCCGGGTCACTCGCGGCGTCTGCACGAGCAGCGAGGCGAACGTCTGCCGGATCGACTCCTCGAGCCCCAGGTTGAGCAGCCATTCGGTGGGGGCAGCGCACGCGGAGGTCTGCCGCTCGCCGATCTCGTAGCGGTCCAGCACTAGCACCTGGGCGCCGCTCGCCCGCAGCTCCCGCGCCACCGCCAGGCCGGCGAACGAGGCGCCGCAGATGAGGACGTCCGAAGAGGCGCCGGAGGGGAAGGAAGTCCGCTCAGCACCGCGTTTCGTTGCTCGCACGGGCATAGAGTCGGGCCGCTACAGTATCTGGCCGCCAATGGAAGCAACTTTAACCCCTCCAACCACCACCGACGCGAAGGTCGTCGAGGGCTCCGACGGGATGCTCCTCGAGATCGACGGCCGCATCGTTCCGAACTACGACGCGACGATCGTTCCCTTCGAGGAGGGCGACGTCGTCACGGGCCGCGTGGTGCGCATCGACAAGGACGAGGTCCTCGTCGACATCGGCTACAAGAGCGAGGGCGTGATCCCCTCCGGCGAGCTGTCGATCCGCAAGTCGGTCGACACCTCCGAGGAGGTCGAGATCGGCGAGGAGGTCGACGCTCTGGTCCTCACCAAGGAGGACCAGGACGGCCGCCTCATCCTCTCCAAGAAGCGCGCCCGGTTCGAGCGCGCCTGGCGCCGCATCGAGGCTGCCGCCGACTCCGGCGAGCCGGTCATCGGCGCCGTGATCGAGGTCGTCAAGGGCGGCCTGATCATCGACCTCGGGGTGCGCGGCTTCCTGCCCGCCTCGCTGGTCGACATCCGGCGCGTGCCGAACCTCGACGAGTACCTGGGCCAGAACATCCAGTGCAAGGTGATCGAGCTCAACCGCTCGCGCAACAACGTGGTGCTCTCGCGCCGCGCGGTGCTGGAGGAGGAGCGCAAGGAGCAGCGCCAGGCGATCCTCGAGCGGCTGCAGCCGGGCCTCATCATCGAGGGCCAGATCTCCAACATCGTCGACTTCGGCGCGTTCGTCGACCTCGACGGCATCGACGGCCTGATCCACATCTCCGAGCTCTCGTGGTCGCACGTCAACCACCCGAGCGAGATCCTCTCG
>DATAFH010000125.1:0-5237 GCA_036257565.1 Solirubrobacteraceae bacterium
CTCGCATCTGAGCGAAAGCGAGCGCCGGAGCCCGACGCCGCCTTCTTTGCGGGCGGCTCAGCAACCGCCGCCGGACGTGCCCCCTCCAGGCCGTTCGGCGATTGAGATCGCGTCGGCCAGGAACGCGTCGCCTTCGCCGCCCTCCTCCCGGTCCATGAACACGTGGACACTGATCCGGTTCCCGGTGCCCTCGGCGACGAGGAAGGTACCGACCTCCCGGAACTCGCCGACCGTCGCGATGCCGGCGGCGTAGGAGTCGCTCACCGGCTCGCCATCGCTGCCCGCTCGCTCGCGGAGGCCGATGCAGATGAGCTCCCCGTTCGTCGACTCCGTCGCCTTCACCCACGCCGCCGCCGTGTACCGGCGGCCCGCGACGGAGCTCTGGATCGTGTCGGGCGAGTCGTCGATCGCGAAGTCGCCGCCTGGGGTCAGCGCACGGACGCGGACGACATGCTCGCCGTCGGGCGCGTCCGGGGTGCGCTCGGTAGTGATGGTTGCGGTCGAGACGTCCCATCCCGCCGTGTCGCTCTCGAAGGACGGGTTCGTCGTGAGGTTGCCCGCCGGAATGGGGCTCTCGCCGCCGTCGCCCCCGCCGCCGTCGCCCCCGCCGACGATCAGCACGAGGGCGACGGCGAGGGCGATCACCCCCAGCGCCGCGCCGGCGGCGATCACGCGCCGGGGTCCGCGGCGGGCGGGCGGCGCGACGAGACGGGCCTCGGGCGGCGCGGCCGGGGGCGGCGCGCCGATGGGGGGCTCGGCGGCGTCCGCGGGCGGCCGCTTCGCGGCGTCGGCGAGCGGCCGCTCCGCGGCCTCGTCGCCCGCGGCCGACGGCCCCTCCGCGGCCTCGTCGCCCTCGGCCGACGGCCCCTCCACGGCCTCGCCGGCCGCCCGCTCGGCGTCCTCCGCAGCCTCGAGCGCGGCCTGCGCCCGGGCCGAGACCCGCCGGCTGTCGTCGGAGGTCATGCGCAACAGCGCATGGCGGGCCGCCAGCGCGACCGACGGCCCGGCGGCGAGCAGCGCCGCCAGTTCCTGCACGGCGCCCTCGCGGATCCCGGCGTAGCGGTCCTCCGTCCGCGCGAGCAGCTCCGGGTCGAGCTGCGCCGGCTCGACCGGGCGCCGGTACGTGCTGCGGGCGAGGTACAGCGGGCCCTCCAGGTCGCTCTTGATGCTCGGCGTCTGACTCGGGGTGCGCTCGCGCACCCGGTCGTACACGTATCGGTAGAGGTCGTCGATCGAGACGCGCTGGTCCTGGTCGAGGTCGGCCTCGCCGGTGCGCAGCCCCTCGACGACCGCCTCGGTGAACACCGACGGGCGGCCGCGCCCCTTCAGCTGCTCGCCCTCGTACGCGTACTCCATCGCGTTGGAGGCCGTGATGATCGCTCGGCCGCGGCCCTGGAGCTGCTGGGGGGCGTCCACGTCGTCGCCGCGCGCCCGCAGGCCGGACGGGAACGAGCCGCTGAAGCAGCAGTCGAGCAGCACGACGGTGCGCCGCGACCGGGTGCGGCTGATGCGCTCGTTCAGCCAGGCCGCCGAGATGCCGGTGGCGCTCAGCAGCTCGAGGTCCGTGTCGGACGCCGCCAAGTACAGCTCGCCGTCCTCGTCCTTGACGCCGTGGCAGGAGAAGTGCAGGAGCAGCAGATCCTGCGGGCTGCGGTCCCGGAAGAAGCGCGCGATCGCCCGCGTGAGGTGGGCGTGCGTCTCGTCCACCACCACCTCGACGTCGAAGTCGCCCTTCTCCGGGTCTCCGAGCACCTTCGCCAGCTCCTCGGCGTCGGCGGCCGGCGCGCGGAGCTGCTGCAGCTTGGGGTCGCCGTAGCGGGCGGTGGCGACGACCAGCGCGTGCCGGCCGTCGCTCACGGCGAGTGCCGGGCCACGAACGACTCGACCAGCCGCCGCTGGTCCTCACGCGAGGCGTTCGTCAGGACCGGGCCGATCGCACCACGGCCGGCGCCGACGATCAGCGTGCCGAGGGCTGCGACGTCGAGCCCGCGGCTCCCGGGCGGCGCCGGCTCGGTCGGCCGGTCGACCCGCTCGAGGTCCAGCTCGCGGAGCTCCTCGCGGAGCTGCGAGGTCGCGTGCTCGAGCTCGGCGGCGTCCGCGTCGGGCTCGAGCGCCACCTCCAGCCGCAGTCCGATGGCGGGTTCAGGCATAGTGGACCGGTTGCCGCGACCCTAGCCGACCGCCGGTGGGCGCGCCAGCTGTCCCACGCTCCCCGATGGCGATCGTAGCCGGGTTGACGTGCATCGAGCGCAGATCACCTTCTGCAGCCGACGTCAGGGGGCGGCCGCAGGTCCACGGTCGGCTCGCCGCATACTTCGGTTGACGACGGCCACGGAGGGCGTAGCTTCCTGGTACTTCAGAAAGGAGGTTCCGATGCTCCTCACGGCTCCACGCGTCCGTCTGAGCGCCCCGCCGACGCCCACGCGCTTTGGGCGGAGGCGCGGACGCTCCACGGACGTCAGGCCGCTCGCGATCGCCGCGGCCGCTGCCGCCTGCGGGATGACGTTGGGGGCGCTGCTTGCGTACTTCCTCGATCCGAAGGCGGGCCGTCGTCGTCGCCACAGCGCTCGGGATCGTGCGATGTCCCGCGTGCGGCGCGGCGAGCGACGCGCCGCGGCACGCGCCCGGCGGGCGGAGTCGCATGCGGTCGGGATCGCCCGACGGACTCTCAACGCCGCCCGGCCCCGTCACCGCGAGCCGTTGGACGACGTCACGCTCGCTCGCAAGGTCGAGAGTGAGCTCTATCGCCGTGCGCGCGTGCCGAAGGGGCACATCAGCATCAACACAGAGGACGGGTTCGTGTTCCTGCGCGGGGTCATGGACCGACAAGAGGACATCGACCGCATCGAGGTCGCGACACGGCAGATCGAGGGGGTTCGCGAGGTCGAGAACCTGATCCACCTCCCCGGCACGCCGGCGCCGGCCAGTCACCCGAAATCGGAGCGTCGGCGCTCGGGCAACGCGTCTCGGTGACGTTCGCGTCGTGTTGGTGGCGGCGATCCTCGCCGGTTCGGGGGTCGCCGCGGCCCAGCAGGTCGAGTAGGCGCGGGTGTGCGGAGCGTTGGAGTGCTTCACGTTCGATCGTGACAACTCCGGCGGCAAGCGCGGTGCATTCGGCGCGAGCGGGAAGCGAAGGACCGCCGCTATGCGAACCTCGGCGGCCGCGCCTCAGCGGGCGACTGTGGACCGCTCGCTCGCGATCACGTGGCGCGTGGGAAGGCCGGTCAGCTGTTCGACGCGATGCGGCAGGTCGAGGCCGAGCCACCGCGACAGGTGATGCGGCAGCGTGGCGACGATCACCTCGTCGAAGCGCTCCGCATCCCAGATGTCCTGGACGGCGGCGACGGGATCGGCGTCACCGACGACGCCCCTGGCCGTGATCCCAGCGGCGGCGAGACGCGTCAGAGCGGCGTTCAGGCGCCGCCACGCCGACTGCCTGCCGCCGTGCGGGTCGACCACCTCCCAGGCGGCCGGCGCCACCAGCGTGACGTCGATCGGTCCGTCGTGCGCGCGCCCTACCAGTGCGGCGTGTACCTCGTCGGAGTCAGCGGTGCGGTTCGTGACCACGAGTACCTTGGCCGCGGGCGACATTGGCGGTCTCCCTGGAGGCGGGGCGATAACACGACCCTACTCCCACTGCGGCGCGCGCCTCAAGCGTGCACCACGCTGCGGGCCGCGGATCGAGGTTCGAAGGACGTCGCAGGACCCAGACGTTCGTACCGGGCGCGCGCGGTCGTGGCGAGCCGCGCGTGTCCGTCGGCGGCCAGGTGGGGGACACTGGTCGTGCGGTGACCGGACAGCGGCTGTATCTCTTGCGTCACGCGAAGTCGAGCTGGACGGATCCTCGGCTCGCCGATCACGATTGCCCGCTGACGTCCCGGGGTCGGCGTGCGGCGAGGGTGGGCCATTCCAGATCGAGCGCCTCGAGGCCTTCAGGGGCGGTCATGGTCAGTCGCGCGGCCGAGAAGGTCCTCCAGCCGGCGCATCACTGAGCATCTGTGACGGAGCGGCGCGCGATGGCCACGCGCCGCTCCGTCTCGGCGCCCACTCGGCCGGCAGAATGATCCATAGCGGGACGTAGAGCAGGACATGCGGGCCGGGCAGCAGGCAGAGAGCACGAAGAGCAACCGGACGTGCCACGGCTTCATGTCGACGCGCGAGCGCCGCACATACGCCGGCGACCATCCCGCCGCGGCGGGGACGCACCAGCGCGGTCGATCGAGCCATGACCGAGCTACCGCCGGCCGCCGGGACCGGCCCGTCACTCGACCCCGGCTCCGCCGGGGCGTAGGGTTCAGTCAGATCCCGCTCGAAGGAGGTGGTACGCCATGTGCGACGGACGCGAGCCGGATCGGGACACTCGAAGCGACGACGAGCAGGCGCTGGAGGAAATCCGGCGACTGTTCGCGCGCTATCGCCAGATCGCTCGTCACGGGATGGTGGCCGAGCGCGACGAGGCCGCCGAAGAGCCCGAAGCCGCCACGGGCTCTAGCTGGCGCTGACCTCGGCGACCGCGGGATCGGCGAGACCGCAACCAGGGACCGCCGTCCCCGCGGCCGATCAACCCCACGCGCTGGGGACGACCTGCGGCAGCGTCACCGGCGTGCCCGGTGGGGTGGTGAGTTCGAGTGATTTCGCCTCCAGGTTCGCGTCCCTGGCCTGCTCGAGCAGCGCATTCACGCGCTCCCCTGCCTCGGCGATGTCGTGGGCGTTGAACTCGAAGACGATCGTGGCGTTGAACTTCATCGCAGCGCCGGCTTCTCAGCGGTGTGCGCGACCTCGTAGCTGCGGACCGACTCGACAGCCGCGCCGGACTCGTGCGCGGCGTGCTCCCGCGCCTTGCTCGCACCCCGTCCGCGCTCGCCGCCAGCGCGGCCGGCGAGTCCCACAGCGTGACGGTCACCGCCCGACCTGCCGCGGAGTCGGTCAGGAAGTACGCGCGCTCGAACCCCCTCGAGCTGCGTGAGTGGCTCCGTCGTGCGGCGGAATCCATCGAGTAGCCGCTCAGTCTCGCCCCGATACGTGATGATACGTGCGAACATCGCTCGCCTCCTCCCTCGCGAAGGTGCCATCCGAGCATTGCGCCGCGCGGAGCGCTGGTCAAGTGGCCGAGCGAGCGGCTCGAAGCGCCTGGGTTCGCCGTTGCCACCTGCCTCGGCGCGACGGCTTGCAGTGGCCCCAGCGCGACGGCCTGAAGTGGCCCCACTTCGCGTTGGTTGATCTGCTGCTGTGATGTT
>DATAFH010000126.1:0-6344 GCA_036257565.1 Solirubrobacteraceae bacterium
GTAGTAGCGGGCGGGCGTGGCCAGCATGAGCGCGGCCACCGGGCGCGGTGGAATGCCCCCCAGGCCGGGTCCCGTCGCGCACAGGACGAGCCGCCGCACGCGGTCCGGCGCGCGGCGCGCGAGCTCCTGCACGAGGCCGCCGCCGAAGGAGTAGCCGAGCACGTCGGCGCGCTCGAGCGCAAGCTCGTCCATCAGCGCGCGGACGATCTCAGCGAGCGCGCTCATCCGCAGGGGTCGCCGCGGCCGCTGCGAGAGCCCGGCGCCGGGGGGGTCGAAGGCGATGAGCTCGCGGTCAGACACGCGGCGGGCGAACGGCCCCCACATGTCGAGGTTCGCCCCGATGCCGGTGATGAGCAGGAGCGGACGGCCGGCGCCCTGCCGGGCGACGCGCAGGCGTAACCCCGCGGCCCGGACGAAGAAGGGGTCGTTCATCGGTCGACCATTCGGACGGCGATGAGCAGGTCGATCACGTCCGCCAGGCGCCTGAGGTCACAGCCGGTCTTCTCGGCGATCCGGCCGAGCCGGTGATGCGCGGTATTGACGTGGATGAGCAGGCGCTCGGCGGCGGCCTTGGCGTTCATGTCCGCGTCGGCATAGGCGAGCAGTGTCCTGACGAGATGCCCGCCGTGCGCACGATCCTCGCTCACGAAGCGGGTGATCCGCGCCGGGATGAGCCGCCGCGCGGTCTCGTCGTCGCCCGCGGTGAGGTAGTCGAAGGCGCTCAGCTCCGG
Source organism: Solirubrobacteraceae bacterium (assembly GCA_036257565.1). Lineage (GTDB taxonomy): Bacteria > Actinomycetota > Thermoleophilia > Solirubrobacterales > Solirubrobacteraceae > DASSUW01. The sequence continues at coordinate 732 of DATAFH010000126.1, forward strand.
CAACGACAGCACGCCGCCCTTGCCGGCCGCGCGGCGCGCGGCGTGCGACGCCTCCCGGTACGCCGCGGCGACCGCCTCCAGACCGCAGTGGATGCTGCTCACCCCGACCGCAAGGACGAGGCCCTCCGACGCCAGGCGCTCGCAGGCTTCCACGAGACCGGACCGCAGCTCTGGGCGCTCGTCGTGCACGCACGGGCGGACGAGCACGATCTCCCGCTGGCGCGTCACGGCCAGCGGCTCGCCCGCGCCGCGGATGGCCGCTGCCAGCGCCGTGGCGGCGCGGGACAGCGCGCCGTCGTCGTCGGGCGCGCCGGTGGTCACGGCGGCGACGAGCAGGAACGTCGCGTACCCCTCGAGTCCGGCCGCCCGCGCGGCTCCCGCGCCTGCGGCCGTCTGCGGCTCCCCGGCTTCGAGCAGATCCTCGAGCAGATCGCGACGCACGCGCTCGCTGTCCGCCACCAGCCGCTGCTGCGCGTCGAGATATGCGGCTCCGGCCCGCGTCGTGGCGAGATCGACGAAGGCGAGAACCGTCCGGGTGGCGGCGAGCGCCGGGTCGGCCGCCGCGGCGCTGCCGGCCGAGGCCTCCAGCACGGCGTCTCCCACGACGGTGCGATAGGCCTGGAGGGCCTCGAGGAACTCGGTGAGCGACATCCCACGCCGCGCGCGCGTCGCGGCATGCCGCTCGAGGAAGCCGAGCTCCTCTGGCTGGACCGCGCGACCGCGGCGCAGCACGTCGCACAGCAGATCGTGGTGCTGCGCGGTGTACCGGCGGGCGTCCTCGACAAGCGCCGGCTCCGCGTCAGGAATGCGCGCCAGGAAGGCCTCGACCGCCGCGGCCAGCAGCTCGTGGCGGCGCGCCGTCAGGACATCGGCGATGCGATCCGTCGCTACAGCGGTCGCCATGTCGGTGATTGTAATCAACTCACAAGATCGCGCGTCGCTCTTGGGTCCTGCGCCCCTACATGTGCCCGCAACCCGCCCATACGTTGTGGTTCATGCCCAACCTTGCCCTTCTCCTCAGCCGGAGCGCCGCCGCGCACGCAGAGCGTGCGGCGATCAAGATCGACGACCGGGTTCTGTCCTACTCCGAGCTCGAGGCGGCCGCCGCACGCGTCGCCGGCCTCCTGCGGGCCAAGGGCGTGGAGCCCGGCGACCGCGTGGGGATCATGCTGCCGAACGTCCCCTACTTCGCGGCCTGCTACTACGGCGCGCTTCGGGTCGGCGCGGCGGTCGTCCCGATGAACGTCCTGCTCAAGGAGCGCGAGGTCGGCTACCACCTGGCGCACTCCGGCGCCACGCTGCTGCTCGCGTGGCACGAGTTCGCCGACGCCGCGCACCTTGGCGCGGAGCACGCCGGCGCCGAGTGCGTGCTCGTGGAGCCGGGGGACTTCGAGACGCTCCTGCGGCGGTGCGATCCCGTGGACGAAACGGTCGAGCGAGCGGCCGCCGACACGGCGGTGATCCTCTACACGTCGGGGACCACCGGCACACCGAAGGGCGCCGAGCTCACGCACGAGAACCTGCTGCGCAACGTCGAGGTCGTCATCGACCTCCTCGGGATCGACGCGCGCGCCGTCATGCTCGGTGCGCTGCCGTTGTTCCACTCCTTCGGTCAGACCTGCGCGCTCAACGCGACGATCGCCGCCGGCGGGGTGCTCACCCTGCTGCCGCGCTTCGACGCGGCCCGGGCGCTGGAGATCATCGAGCGCGATCGCGTGACGGTGTTCGAGGGCGTGCCGACGATGTACGCGGCGATGCTGAACGATCCTCGGGCGGCCGAGGCCGACGTGTCCGCGCTCGAGCTGTGCGTCTCCGGCGGCGCGGCGATGCCCGTAGAGCTCATGCGGGGGTTCGAGAAGCGGTTCGGCTGCCAGGTCCTCGAGGGCTACGGGCTGTCGGAGACCTCGCCGGTCGCCTCGTTCAACCGCCGCGACGGCGAGCGCAAGCCCGGTTCGATCGGGCTGCCCGTGGACGGCGTCGAGATCCGGATCGTCGACGACGCGGGCCGGCCGCTGCCGCAGGGCGAGGTCGGCGAACTCACGATCCGCGGCCACAACGTCATGAAGGGCTACTGGGAGCACCGGGAGGCGACCGCGGCGGCCATCGACGACGAAGGCTGGTTCCGCACCGGCGACGTCGGGCGCATGGACGAGGAGGGCTACTTCTACATCGTCGACCGCAAGAAGGATCTCGTGATCCGCGGCGGCTTCAACGTCTACCCGCGCGAGATCGAAGAGGTGATCTACGAGCACCCGGCCGTCCGTGAGGCGGCCGTGATCGGCATCCCGCACGAGACGCTCGGCGAGGAGGTCGGCGCGGCCATCGCGCTCAAGCCCGGTCCCGAGACCACGCCCGCCGAGCTGCGCGAGTTCGTCAAGGAGCGGGTCGCCGCCTACAAGTACCCGCGCCACGTGTGGTTCGTAGACGAGCTCCCGAAGGGGCCGACCGGCAAGATCCTCAAGCGCGACATCAAGGCGCCGGAGTCGGTCGGCGCCTGAGCGGCGCCGTCACGAGCGGCGACGCTCAGCGACGAGCATCGGGCAGCGCAGGAGCGAGAGGATGACCAGGTCGCGCTGGGTCGGCCGCTCGAGCTCACGCGCGCTCGGCAGCGAGTCGGCGAAGTCGTCGCGCCCGACGGGCTCGAGGGCGATGGATGTCTCGGTGACGGTCGGGGTCCTCATGTCAATCGCAACGTACGCCTGGTCGGCCCGCGGTCAGAAGTGCCCGGCGGCCGAAGCTGCGGCCCGCAGTTGTGATGCGGCGACAAACGCGCCTCGATCACGCAATTCGCGTGACGACGGCTCACCTCGATCGCCCTCATGCTGGCGATCTGCCCACTCTCCGCCGACGCGAGGAGCCCTTTCCATGCCCGACACCCAGGTCGTCGACGTCATTCGATCCAGGTACGAACGCGACCCCCGCATCCCCCACCCCGCCCAGGTCGCGGTATCGGAGCGGGCGGGCACGGTGACGCTTCGAGGCACCGTCCGCAGCCTCCATCAGCGTCGCGTGGCGGTCGACGTCGCCAAGTCCGTGCGCGGCGTCCGCGCCGTCCAGGACGAGCTGATCGTCGACCCACGCGATCGCTGGGACGACGACGAGATCCGGGGCGCTGCCTTCCAGGCGCTGATATCGAGGCCCGACGTGCCTGCCGACATGATCGACGTTCGCGTCGCCGACGGCTGGCTCACGCTGAGCGGGCAGGTCAAGCACCAATCCGAGAGCAACGCGGCGTTCGAGGCGGTCTCCGGACTTGCCCGCGTGGGCGGGATCACCAACAAGATCCAGGTCATCACTGCGGGCGGCTACTGAGCACATACCCTCCCCGGCGTCGCCCGTATGGTCTGCCCGACCTGCGGTTTCCGGCGGGCCCGAACGCGGTTTCCGGACAGCGGGCATGGTCGCCGGCGCGGCCCGCCGGGACACTCGAACCACCATGTACGCCATCCCATTGCCACGGTCGGCGCCGCGGCCATCGCTCGCCGACGACGCCTATTCCGCGTGGTTCAACGCACAGCAGCGCTGCTCCGCCGCGCTGCGCGCCTGGAGCGCGGCACCTCATGCCGGCCGCGCCGACGCCCATCGCGCCTACCTCGTCGAGCTCGCGCTCGAGGAGATGGCGGCCAGGGATCTCGAACGACTCCATCGTCAACGCCTCGCCGTCTAGACCAGCCCTTTCGGCATCCCAAGATCGCCATGGCGAACCATCAGCCCCGAGGCCATGTTCGGCCGGTTCGCGGAGCCGAGCTGACGCGCGCGCCGCAGGACGAGCCGTCGCGCCGCGTGTCGACCGCCGGCCACGCCTGTCGAGGCCGCGCGTGAAGCACGACACGTCGCTCTCCAGGGCGGTTACGACGGTGTGGGCGGCGCCCGGCTCGACGGGAGCGACGCCGGTCGGCCTCCGCGACCGGCTCGCGACGCGCGACGCCGTCTGCGCATCGAGATCCCGGCTGATGGAGGGACGCTGGTCGACGCCGCGATCCCGCTCGGCGGGTTCGGGCCGGTCGGTGGCCGAATGCCCCGCACGAGCGTCCAAGGGTTTGATCGGCGGATGTGCTTGAACGACGACGCGCCCGCGTGGCCGGGGCCGCGCGGGCGTTGATCGGAAGCGATCGTCGTCGAGGGGCTCGACCGCCCGCGCGCCTGCCGGCCCGCGGTTAGGTCACCAGGTCGAGTCGAAGGTGCCGGGCCGCGGCACCGGAGGGATCTCACGCACCGTGGCGAGGGTGTAGACGTGAGCGGTCGCGACGGGCATGCGGGGTGTGGTGGTGACGGTCACCGCGAAGTCCTCGGCCGCGCGACGGCCGTTGCCGCTCCTGTGCACGCTGTGCGCGACGGCTTGGATGCTGGGGACGTCGGTCCGGCTCATGGCTCAATACTGCCGCTGGCTGCCGATCGTTTCCATGGGGCTGGCTGGAGTCCTGGTGTCAGGCCGCCACCTGTTTGCGTAGGGGCAGCCGGACAGTGCGACGCACTGGGTGGCCATCGGCTCCGGGTAGGCCTCGCGGCTGGTCGATCCCTTCGCGCTCGGTGGCCTCGACGATGCGCCGGCTCTCGTCGCGGCCGCTTCGGGCAGGGTAGAGCTCTCGGTCGGCGGTGCGACGTCGTGACCTACCGCTGCGCGGCGGGCGGCGGTAGCATCGCCTTCACGCGTTCGTCACCGATCCTTGCTCGGATGCCCTTGATCGCCACCTTGGTCGCCGGGGTGGTCGCGTGCGGTGGCGACGGCAGCGGGACGCAACGCCGGGCTTCCGACACGACGTGCGATGGGAGGATCGACGGCCCGACCTACATCACCGCCTGGTTCCACGTCGCCTCCGATCCGGACGATCCCTCGGCCGCGGAGCGCGCGACGGTGGAGAAGCAGGTGGCGGCGTTCAATCGCTCCCAAGCGGAGGTGCGCGTGCGGCTCGTCACCCTCCCGCGGGGCGAGTACAACCGGCAGGTCCGCACCGCGGCGGCCAGCGGCGATCTCCCCGACGTTCTCGACCTCGACGGCCCGTTCCTCTACAACTACGCTTGGTCGGGCAAGCTGAAGCCGCTCGACTCCTGCGTCCCCCGGCGGCTGCTGGACGACCTGTTGCCGTCGATCCGCCAGCAGGGGACCTACGCCGGCCGGCTCTGGGGTCTGGGGACCTTCGACTCCGGCCTCGGGCTCTACGTCCGCCCGTCGATCCTGCGCGAGATCGGAGCCCGTATCCCCACCGGCCCGGACGACGCCTGGACCGCCGCCGAGCTCACCGACACCCTGCACCGACTCCGGCGCGCCGGCTACCGCCGGCCGCTGGACCTCAAGCTCAACTACATCGCCTCCACGCCCGAATGGCCGGCGTATGGCTTCTCGCCCGCAGTGTGGTCGGCGGGCGGCGACCTCATCGACCGTCGCGATTACCGCGATGTCGACGGGGTCATGAACGGACCCGAGGCGGTCGAGGCGCTCACGATCATCCAGCGCTGGCTTCGCGACGGGCTCGTCGACCCTGACGCCGACGACGCCGCGTTCGTCCAGGGGCGCAGCCCGATCTCGTGGGTCGGCCACTGGCTGTATCCCGCCTACCGCAAGGCCTTCGGGGACGACCTCGCCATCGTGCCGCTGCCGGACTTCGGCCGCGG
>DATAFH010000127.1:0-24880 GCA_036257565.1 Solirubrobacteraceae bacterium
GAGTTGACCTCGACGGTGTCGAACAGCGTCGCGTAGTGCCCGAGCCAGTGCCGCGCGGGGACGCCCTTCGGGTACACGCGCTCCCGCCAGTCGGCGTAGTTCCACCCCGAGCAGCCGACGCGGACGACGCCCATGCCAGCAGAATGCCCACATCGCACGGGTCTTCGTCACACGCGAGCTGCCCTTCCCCGCGCTGGACCGGTTGAGCGCCGAGCATGAGGTGGACATCTGGCCGGGCGAGCTGCCGCCGCCGCCGGACGACCTTCGCGCTCACGCGCGCGAGGCCGACGCGCTGCTGACCATGGTCACCGACCGCGTCGACGAGGAATTGCTCGACGCCGCACCTAACCTCAAGGCGATCGCCAACCTCGCCGTCGGCACCGACAACATCGACGCTGCGGCAGCCGGCGCGAGGAACATCCCGGTCGGCAACACGCCCGACGTGCTGACGGACGCCACGGCCGACCTCGCATTCGCGCTCATCCTTGCGCTCGCCCGCCGGATCGTGCCCGGCGCCGAGACCGTCCGCGCCGGCGAGTGGCGCACCTGGGAGCCGGCGGGCGACCTCGGCGTCGACCTGGCCGGCGCCACGCTCGGCATCGTCGGCCGCGGGCGGATCGGCGAAGCGGTCGCGCGTCGCGCGGCCGGGTTCGACATGGAGCTCGTCCACAGCTCGCGTTCCTCGGGCCTCCGGTTGGACGAGCTGCTCGGGCGCGCCGACGTCGTCTCCCTCCACACGCCGCTCACCCCCGACACGCGCCACCTGATCGGCGCCGAGGCGCTGGCGCGCATGAAGCCGACCGCGCTGCTGGTCAACACCGCGCGCGGCGGCATCGTCGACCAGGACGCGCTGCGCGCGGCGCTGATCGAGGGACGCATCTCCGGCGCCGCGCTCGACGTCACCGAGCCCGAGCCGCTGCCCGGCGACGATCCGCTGCTCGACGCGCCGAACCTGCTCGTCGTGCCGCACCTGGGCTCGGCGACGCGGCGGACGCGTGCGAGGATGGCGGAGATGGCGGTCGAGAACCTGCTGGCCGCGCTCGACGGTCGCCCGATGCCGCACGCGGTCGCATGACACGGGTCGCGGTCGTCGACATCGGGACGAACTCGACGCGCCTGCTCGTGGCCGAGCCCGATGCCGACGGCGGCCTGCGCGAGCTCGCGCGCGAGTCGATCGTCACGCGGCTCGGCGAGGGCGTCGACGCCACCGGCCGGCTCGCCGAGGAGCCGCAGGCGCGCGTGTTCCGCGTGCTCGACGAGTACCGCCGGATCATGGACGCCGAGAACGCCGAGGTGCGGACCGTGGTCATGACGTCGGCGGTGCGCGACGCGGCCAACGGCGCCGAGTTCGCCGACGCCGTGCGCGGGCGCTACGGGCTCGAGGGCCGGACGCTGTCCGGCGACGACGAGGCCCGGCTCAGCTTCCTGGGCGCCACCTCGTCGCGCCGGGGCGACGCGCCGCTGCTCGTGATCGACATCGGCGGCGGGTCCACCGAGCTCGTCGAGGGCGTCCACGGCGACGTCGAGTTCCACGTCTCCACCCAGGTCGGCGTCGTGCGCCACACCGAGCGCTTCCTGGACAGCGACCCGCCGCGGCCCGGGGAGCTGCAGGAGCTCGCGAACGCCGCCCGGAAAACGATCGAGGCCGCGGTCCCCGCCGATGTGCGGGCGCGCGTCCAGGCGGCCGTCGCGGTGGCCGGCACGGCGACCCAGCTCGCCGCTGTCGACCTCGAGCTCGCCCCTTACGACCGCCGCAGGATCGAGGGCCACCGCCTTCCGCGGGAGACGCTGGAGGCGCTGCGCGACCGGCTCGCCGCCGTCCCGCTCGCGGAGCGGCGCGAGATCACCGGGCTCGACCCGGCCCGCGCGCCGACGATCGTGGCGGGCGTGACGATCCTGCTCGAGGTCGTCGGCGCGTTCGGGCTCGACGGCGTCGAGGTGTCCGACCGGGACATCCTCTGGGGCGTCGCCCTGGACACCACCTGAAAATCACCTGAGAATCGCGGCGTTTTCCTGGACACTTGTTCGATTGCGAACTTGTTTTCGCCTCCGAGATACTCCAATGCGTCGGAAAGGGCGGTCGTGCCTATCGCCGCCGTCCGCTCTGACGCATAGGCCGGGGCGATGCCGCATCATCGGCGCCTCCCGCCGTCCCGGCCACCCAATAGGCCCCCTAAGGCACGTACCCCTGCCCGTCCTGACGGGGCCATTTTGAAGCCGCCCGCCCCCGCCGCGGGCGGCTTCACTTAAGCGAGGTTCGCCGAGCGCGGATAGGCGACCGACGGATCGGTGAGCACGTTGACGAGCGCCGGTCCGCCCGCCGCCAGCGCCCGTTCGAGCGCCGGCCGCAGCTCGGCCGGGGTGCGCACGAGCTCGCCGTGGCCGCCGAGCGCCCGCACGACCTCGTCGTAGCGCGTCTCCGGCCGCAGGTCGGCGGCCACCGAGTAGCCGTACAGGAACTCCATCGGGTGCTTCTCGAGGCCCCAGATGCCGTTGTTGCCCATCACGCCGAGCACGCCGACCCCGTGGCGGGCGAGCGTGTCGAACTCCATCCCGGAGAAGCCGAACGCCCCGTCGCCGAGCAGGAGCACGACCTGGCGCTCCGGATGGGCGAGCTTGGCCGCCAGCGCGTACCCGGGGCCGGTGCCCAGGCAGCCGTACGGCCCCGGGTCCAGCCAGCAGCCCGGCGCGTAGGAGTCCACGACGCGCCCCGCGTAGGAGACGAAGTCGCCGCCGTCGCACACGACGATCGCGTCGCGGTCGAGCAGCCGGGCGAGCTCGCCGTAGACGCGCATCGGATGCAGCGGCGCACGGTCGTCGGCCAGCTGCTCCGCCTCGGCCCCGCGCCTGGCCGCTTCGACGCCGCGCAGGTGCTCGAGCCATCCGCCGCGGTCCGGCCCCGTCCCGGCGGCGAGCGCGCCCAGCGTCTCGGCGAGGTCGCCGTAGCACTCGGCCGCCACCGGGCGGGGGTGGTCGCGCTCGGGCTCGGCGAGGTCGACGGCGATGATCTCGGTCTCGGCCCCGAACGCCTCGCCGAAGCCGAGCCGGAAGTCCATCGGCACGCCGGCGACGATCGCCACGTCGGCCTCCTTAAGCGCCGCGCTGCGCGCGCGGGAGAAGTGGTGCTGGTGGTCGGCCGGCAGGCAGCCGCGGGCCAGCCCGTTGAGGAAGACCGGGGCGTCGAGCGCCTCCGCCAGCGCGCGCAGGGCGTGCTCGCCGTGGCCCCAGTACAGGTTCGTGCCCGCCATGGCGACCGGGCGGTCGGCCTCCTGCAGGAGCGCCACGGCGCGATCGACCTGCGCGGCGTCGGCGTGCATGCGAGCGGCCGGGCGACCCTCAGGCAAAGGCGCCTCCTCGGCCTCCATGAACACCACGTCGAGCGGGAAGTCGAGGAACGCCGGCCCGGGATGGTCGCGCCGCATGACCGCCCACGCGTCGTCGATCAACCCCGGGATCTCCGCCGTCGACCCAGCAGTGGCGGCGAGCTTGACCAGCGGCCGCACGAACGGGACGTGATCGATCTCCTGCAGCGACCCCTGCCCCCACCGCATCGCAGGCGCGCGGCCGCCGAGCACAAGCATCGGGGAGTGGTTCTGCTGCGCGGAGGCGAGCGCGCTCATGCCGTTGGTGACGCCTGGCCCGGCGGTCAGCGCCGCCACGCCGGGCTCGCGCGTGACCTTCGCCCACCCCTCGGCCGCGAAGGTCGCGGCTGACTCGTGACGGACGTCGACGATGTCGATCCCCTCGGCGCGGCAGCCGTCGTAGATCGAGAACAGGTGGCCACCGGAGAGCGTGAACAGCTTGCTCACGCCGTAGGCCTTGAGCCGGCGGGCGACGAGGCGGCCGCCGTGCAGCGTCGTCGTCTCCTCGACGGTCATGGCGCCGCAATCTACCCCCCGGCCGGGGGGTTGGACGCCGCATGGGGGTCCCGCCGCCGCCCGTGCGCGACTAGGGTCGCCGGCCATGGAGCACGAAGATCAGATCCGCGACGCGGACCTCGAGCTGCTGCTCGCCGAGTCCGACCGCGACGAGCCGTTCCTCGTCGCCCGGCGGCCGCCCGCCGAGCGTCAAGAGCCGCGCGAAGAGATCGACGAGCAGATCCTCGCCGGGCTCGTCACGCCCTACTGACGACGGCCTGGACCCGCGCCGCGAAGGCGGCCTCGGCCACCTGGCCCTCGCCCCAGTACAGCGAGCGGCCGACGCGCAGGGCCGGCAGCCGGTCGGCGCCCACCGCGAGCAGGCGCCGCCCGTCGTTCTCGATCGTCACATCCCGCCGCCGCTCGCCGGCCGCGCGCAGGCACCCCTCGAGGCCCAGGCCCGCGGCGGCCGCGGCCTCGGCGAGGATCTCCGGGTCGTCGAGGTCGAAGCCGCCGCAGAAGGCGAGCCGGCCGGCGGCGAGGACGAACTCGGCGCCGCGGCCGCTCTCGGCCGCATAGGCGGCGACGCGCATCGCCGCAGGGACGTCGGCCGGCCAGCTCTCGGGCCACACGAGCGGCAGCCGCAGCTCGCGGGCGCGCTGCTCGGCCGCTGAGCGGACGCCGGCGAGCGCCACCCCGTCCGACCCCAGCGAGCCCGCGTGAAGCGCCGTGCTCGAGGCCGGCCGCCACGACACGTCGTGGAACGCCCGCACGACGCGCTCGGCGGCGAGGTACGTGAAGGGGCACGCGAGGTCGAACAGGAACTCGACCCGGATCCGCCGCTGCCGCGGCTTGGCCCGACGCGCTTCTCTGCGGTCCGCGAGCCTGATGACCTCACCCATTGCCTGGCCGTCCTTCGATCCGCCGGAAATGTCCGTAATTGCAGGACCACCGTGGCCCTGCATCCGTATGAACGACCGCTTCGGAGGAAACTTGCGGTCTCAACGGACGTCCCACCGGAGCGCGCAGCGTGGGTCAAATGTCCAGCGGATGAAACCCAGCCGACCGGTGGGCGAGATATGCTCTCGAAACCAGTCGGCCGCGTATTGTTCCGAGGCGCTCATGCCTACCGCCCCCCCTCCCAAGCGCCACCCCTACGACCAGTGGTCCCCCGATGCTCGCGCCCTCGACCTCGTCGGAGACAAGTGGACGCTGCTCATCATCCGCGACCTCGCGGCCGGGCCGAGACGGTTCGTGGAGCTCCAGCGCGTGCTGCCGGGCATCTCGACCGAGCAGCTGCGCTCGCGGCTGAACCGGATGGTGGCCGACGGGCTGCTCACCCGCCAGCGCTACCGCGAGGTGCCGCCGCGGGTCGACTACGAGCTGACCGAGCGCTCGCGTGAGCTGATGCCCGTCGTCGGCGCCCTCGCGCGCTGGGGCTACGACTGGACATGGAGCGCCCCGCGCCCGGGTGAGGACATCAATGTCGGCGCGATCTTCCGCCTCGCCCCCGGCCTCATGGAGCCTCCCCCTGGCGTCGAGGGCACCGTCGAGCTCGTCGTCGAGGGCGACGGCAGCGAGGTGCCGGAGCGGCGCTACCGCATCACCGCCTCGCGCGGCCGGGTCGAGATCTCCGAGGCGCCGTCCGACGACGGCGTGGCCGCCACGGTCACCGGCCCGCCGGACGCGTGGGTGCAGGCGCTCGGGCCAGACGGCTCGCCGGCCGCGCTCGGGTTCAGCGGCAACCGCGCGCTGGCCGACGCGGTGCTGGCCGGCTTCACGGCCGCCGCCACCGCGAGCCGCGTCGCCGCCTAGTCGCCGCCGCCGTAGTCGGTCGCCTCGACGTGGGGGAAGGCGCCCTGCAGACGGCCCCCGAAGCGCTGCCGCGGCGCGGTCCAGCAGCCCGGCGTACCCTCGGAGGGCCGCACTGCCTCGCTTCGCTCGTCACCGGCTTCGCCTCGGCCACCGGCGTTCTCGCAATCCGACGACGCCGTCATCAGGTAGGTCTCGAGCTCCGGGCCGACGAGCTGCCCCGCGCCCACGTAGGTCGACCCGCGGTTGGTCTTCAGGCGCTTGCGGTAGACCGCGGCGCTCTCGGGGCCCGTGGGTCCGAACTGGCGCAGGTAGTGGCCGACGCCGCCGGGCGATGCGGTGGTGTCGGCGAGCGCCGCCGCGCCGTAGGAGATGAAGTCCGACACCTGCAGCTGGGAGAACTCCAGGTACTGCAGCATCGGGTTGAGCTGACCGAGGAACGGGTGCAGCCGGGCCAGCAGCGGTTCCGCGCCCTCGAGCACCTCGCGCGCGGCCGGCAGGCCGGTCTTCGAGGCGGTGATCAGCGGATCGAGGTCGCGGAAGAAGCGCTCCAGGTCCGGCGCCAGCGCCCGGACGTCGGCCAGCGTCGGCTTCAGGTCGCGCGCCACGGGCCGCAGGTCCTGCACAAGCGGCCGCGTGTCGGTCGAGAAGCGCTGCAGCCGCGCGAACGTGGCCTTCGACTCGTCCAGGAACGTCGGGAAGATGCGGATCGACTCGGCCAGCGCGTCGTTGCGCGAGGCCGTGGCGACGAACACGCGCTTCGACGCCGTGATCAGCGTGCGCAGCTGCTGTTCGTTCTCGGTCAGCGCGTCGAAGGTCACACCCGTGTTCTTGACCAGGCGCTGGAGGGCACCCGACTGGGACCCGAGCACGGTGAGGACGTCGTTGCCGTCCGCCGCGAAGCCGGGCAGCGTGCCGAGCGCGTCGTTGAAGTCCCGCCCGCGGCCGGCGATCCCCTTCGCGAGGTCCTGCTGCCAAGTGCGGAACGCCTGGCGCGTCGCGGGGTCGAGCGAGTCGAAGATCTCGTCGAGCTGCACGGTGTCCGCTACCCGGCCGTCGGCCAGCCTGCCGCCCTCGGGCAGGGAGCGCCCGCCGGGGCCGGGGGCGAGCTCCACGTAGGTCTCGCCCAGCAGCGTCTTCTGGCGCAGCATCGCGCGTGTCTCCTGCTGCAGCGGCGCGAACTCGCGCTCGAGCTCGATCGTCGCCAGCGTGCGGTTGCGCCCGTCGTCGGGCTCGAGCTTGCGCACCTTGCCGACCGATACGCCCGCGATCCGGACGTCGGCCTCCGTGGCGAGCGTCGTCGCCTCCGGGAACGCCACCTGGACGCGGTAGCCCTGCGGCTTAAGCGGGACCGGGCCGCCGAACGAGAGCCACAGGAAGAGCAGCAGCCCGAAGCACGACAGGGCGAAGGCGGCCATCGTGAGGACGCGCGCGAGCGACGGCACAGAGGTCTGCACCCCTACCCCCCGCAGGCCGCCGAGTCGGCCAGGATCGGCGTGAGCAGGGACAGGTACTCGAGCTGCGGCTCCTCCGTGGCGAGCTGCTCGAGCGTGGCACAGGGGGCGGCGATCGTCACGGGCCGGAAGACGCCATGGGCGTCGGAGCTGGAGAAGAGCTGCGTGGCCATGTGCTGGGCCCACGCGAGCCAGAACAGGTAGCCCTCCTGGCGCGACGCCTTGTCGGGCGCCTCGCGGCCGCCAGGGTTGAAGGCCAGCATGTTGAGGAAGCGGTTCGCGCGCCCGAAGACGTTCGTGAGGTCGGGCGTGGCCTTCGCGAGGTTGTCGGCCGCAGGCCGCAGGTCGCGGACCACCGGGCGCGCCTCGCGCACGAACGGGCGGATGTCGTCGCGCAGCAGCGGGGTCGTCGCCTCGGCCAGCGGGCGGACCGCGTCGTTGGCGGGCGCCAGCGCCCGGGCGGCCGGGCGCAGCCGCTCGGCCGTCGGCCCCAGCAGGCGCCCGTAGCGCTCCAGCTGGGCCATCGTCCCCGTGGTCTCCTTCAGCGTGCCGGGCAGCTCGCCGACCGCGTCGGACACGTTCGCCTCCTCGGCGGCGAACTGGCGCATCACCGCGGAGGACGAGCCGACGAGCTCGGTGAGATCGTCGCCGCGCGTGGCCAGCTCGCCGTTGAGGCGGTCGAGCGAGGTGACGAGGCGCCGCAGGTTCCCCCGCCGCTCGGCGACCTCGCGGTTGACCCGCGCGAGATCGCGATGGGTGGGCTCGAAGCGCCGCAGCAGCGCGCGCAGGTCGAGCCCGCGACCGTCCAGCCCGCGCCCGGCGTCGCCGATCAGCAGCTTGAGGTAGTCGCGCGTCTCGGCGTCGAGCTCGGCGAGGATCTCGTCGGGGTTCACGTCCGGCGCCGTGGCCGAGATGGGGATCGTGAAGCCGGCCGTGGCGGCGGCCGCGGCGTCCGACCCGGGCTCGAGGTCGATGAACATGTCCTTGAGGCCGGTCTTTGGCCGCAGCAGCGCGTGGGCGTCGGTGCGCACCATGCCCTCGTACTCGGGGTCGATGACCAGCTCGACGAGCGCGCGGCCGTCGCGCAGCTCGACCTGGCCGATGTCGCCGATGCGGACGCCCGACACGCGCACGGTCTGCCCCCGGCCGGCGGTCACGGCCTGGGCAGTGGAGAACTCCGCCTTCAGGCGCAGGGGCGCCTCCTCCCACGGGAAGCGCAGCCGCTGCTGGTCGAGCAGGTAGACCGACACGCCGGCGGCCACCACCATCAGGCCGAGCACGGCCAGCACCTCCTTGGCGTGCTTGCGGATGGCGGTCACCGACCGGCCCTCAGCTTGCCGATGAGCTCCTTGGTGGCGTCCGTGCGCGAAACGCGGATCGTGTCCTGCAGACCCTCGGCCTTGAGCTGGCCCTCGAGCCAGTCGATCGCCCGCTCGCGCGCCTCGGCGAAGCGGGCCTGGAACGCCGGGGTGCTCGTGTCCACGGTGCGCTGCTCGGGCGGCCTGGCTGGGACCGACCGCAGGTCCGGCGGCTCCTGCGTCTCGCACGGCACGCGGGCGTCGAGCGGCGGGCGGCGCTGTGGCTTGGGCGGGTTGGCGCCCAGCAGCGGCTCCGGCGTGGTACCGAAGATGCCGGGCTTGAAGGTCACGAGGTTCTTGCCGCCGGCCGCGAGCACGCGGAACCACTGGCCGTTCGCGTCGCCCGAGCGGCTCTCCCCGGCCAGGCCAGGCAACGGCTTGGGCGCCTCCTCGTACACCTTGCCCTGCGCGGGGAAGTGCTCGTCGGGGACCGTGTCCTGCGCCCACGGCTCGAGCACCTCGGTCTGGCAGTTCGAGGCCCGGCGGACCTGGCGGTAGAGCGGCACGCTGCGCTCGACGAGGGCGGCGAGATCGGGGACGGTCACGCCGAGGTCGGCGGCCAGGCCGCGCAGCTCGTCCTCGGAGACGAGGCCGCGCAGCTCGCGCACGAACGGCGTCGCGGCGTCGAGCGTCGCCTCGGAATTCTGCACGCCCGGCCGGAGCTCGACGGCGAGCGCCCGCAGCGGCGGGAACGACGCGTTGAGCGCGGCGAGCGCGGGCATCGCGGCCCGCAGCGTGCGCGGCAGCTCGGCGACCGCGGCGCGCAGGTTGCCGTCCTGCCGCGCGAACGCGGCGGCGGTCGTGTGGAAGTCGGTGATCAGCGCCTTGAGCTGCTCGCCGTTGCGGTCGAGCGCGGCGGCGGTCGCGCCCGCGTGCTTGACGTAGCCGGACAGGTCGCTGCCCGTCGCCCCGCGCATCGCGTCGGCGACGATCGCCGAGTCGCGGTAGGCGGGCTCCCAGTAGGGGATCGAGCGGTTGAACCCGCGCGCGCCGGCTCCCTGGAGGCCCTTGCCGTACTCACGCAACAGGACCTTGAGGTCCTCGCGGGTGTCGGACTGCAGGGCGGTGAGCACCTCGTCGAGCTGGACCGGTGTGGCGGTCTGCTGGACGGGCATCGTGGCCCCGTCCTTCAGCTCGGGGGCCGACGGCGAGCCGGCCGTCAGGTCGACGAAGAAGTTGCCCTCGAGGAAGATGCGCGGCCGGATCTTGGCTGTGGCGTCGGTGTGGACGGGACGCCCCTCGTCCGCGATCCGCATCGTGACGACGGCGCCCTCGCCGCGCGCCTTCTCGACCCGGGTGACCTTGCCGACCTCGACGCCGGCGATCCGCACGGGCGAACCCGAGCGCAGGTTGTTCGAGGACGTGAACGCGGCCTTGACCTCGTAGTGCGAGCGCAGCGGGATCGACTTCGTCCACCCGAAGAAGAGGACGACGGCGATCACGGCCAGGGCGACGAGCCCGATGACGGCGTTCGAGCCCCTCATGGGTGCTCGGACCTCGGGAGCGCGTTGTACGGGCCGGTCTGCGGCTCGGCGGTGAACGTCTGGCCCCTGGGCACCCGGGCGCGGCCGGTGAAGGTCGGACCCTGCAGGCCCGGCGAGCGGGGGTCGCGCGCGATCTTGAACTTTTCGGGGAAGAAGCGCGCCTGGCGCTCGACGTAGCCGCGCTGGCCGGCCTCGCAGTCGGCGCGCCCGTCGGAGGCGACCGCCGCGCCGTACGGCTGGTCCTGCGCGAACTGCGCGTTGCCCTCCTTGACGTCCTCGCCGTTGGCCGGCGCGTCGGCGCCCATCGAGCCGAGGCCGTCGTTCTGCTTGCCGGTCGTGTTCACCAGCGCGCGCTGGGCGGAGCCGGTGGTGTCGGGCTCGGAGAAGTGCTCGGCCAGGTACGTGAAGAAGGAGTTCCAGGAGTTGCAGACCGTCACGTACGGGCCGTAGAAGCGCATCTGCGGGTTGAGCGAGGTGACCGTCGCCGTGAGGCCGCGCAGGGCGGCGTTGGTGCCGGGCGCCTCGGCGAGGTCGCGCACGGTGTCGAGCGTCTTGGCCAGCTCGTCGTTGAGCTTGACCGCGCGCTTCAGCACGGGCGTGCCGACCTCGAGGGCGCCGTTGAGCGGCGGCAGCGCGGCGCGCAGCTCCTCCGTCGCACCCGAGAAGTCGCGCGAGAACGCGGTCAGGTCGTCGAGGAACGGCTGCTGGACGCGGAACGAGGCGACGCCCGCGTCCATCGTCGACGGCGACTTGGCGATCAGGTCCTTGAGCGCCCCCTCGTCGCGGCCGAGCGCCTCGAACGTGTCGGCCATCGAGGTGAAGAGCGCCGCCTGCTGCTGCGAGACGGGCGCGACGATGCGCGCGGCGTCGGCCAGCTCGCGCACGAAGCCGTCGAGGTCGGTGTCCGGGTCGGCGAGCGTCGCCATCACCGGCTGGAGCGAGCCGAAGAGGCCGGGCAGCTCCTCGAGCGTGCGGCCGACGGCGCTGCCGCGGCTCGTGAAGGCGTCGCCGAAGCCGCGCAGGTTGCCCTGGGCGGCGCGGCGCGTGGGCTCGTCGAACATCCGGTAGACGTCGTCGAGCTCTGCCGAGAACGACGCCTGCGAGGCGGGCACGACGTCGCCGTTGCGGAAGTTCTCCCGGCTCCGGCCCTTGGTCAGCTCGACGTACTTGAGGCCGAGCGCCGAGCGGGGCCGGATCCGCAGCGTCGAGTCGCGCGGCACGTTGCCGTGCTGCTTGCCGAGCTCCAGGGTCAGCTCGGCGCCCACTGCCTTGCTTCGCTCGTCACCGGCTTCGCCTCGCCCGTCCTCGAGCCGGACCGGGCGCATGTCGCTGACCACGCCGATCCGCGACCCGCCCGAGCGCACCTCGTTGCCGACCACCAGGTTCGCCCCGTTGGCCACGCGCGCCTTGATCGTCGTGGTCGGCACGAACGGGAGTCCCTGGTTCGCGTTGTAGGCGAGGAACACCGCCACGGTCGTGACGAGCACCGTGACGGCGCCGATGAGGACGGGGTTGGCGGCGGCGGACGCGCGTCTCATGGCGCCAGCAGGTAGTCGAGGAGCTCCTGCGCCTGGGCCGGCGGGACCGCCGGCGCCTGAGGCAGGTTGGGGAGCGCGGGCGTGGCGGGGAGGTCCGGGAGGTCGATCCCGAGCGTCTTCTCCAGCTGCTTGGCGATCTTGTCGGCCTGCCGCCTGACGTCGTCCGGCTTGGGCTTGGGGTCCTTGGCGCGCGGCGTCGACTTCGGCGGGGCTGCGGCCGGGCGCTTGGGCTGCGGCTGCGAGCGCTTGCCGGCCGTCGGGGTCGGCGGGTGCCCGCCGGCCTGGTCCTGCGCGCCCGTGTACGTGGGATCGGCCTGCGTGATGCCGGGCTGGTGCGGGCCGAGGATGGCGGCGCAGCGGGCGTAGAAGCCGGGATCCTGCTTGAGCTTCTCCTTCAGCGAGTGCCGGTTCTGGTACTCCGAGCACTCGGAGAGGAAGAGGTTGACCTTCAGCATGTAGCCGTTCGAGTCGAACGTGTTGATGGCCATCGTCTGGTCGAAGACGTACTGGAGGAGCGCCTCGAGGCCCGTGTAGCCCTTGCCGCCCGGCGAGCGCGGATCGGGCTCCACCGCCCGCTCGCGGTCGTCGAGGTCGCGCAGGACGTAGTCGAGGTTGTTGGCGAGCTCCGGCGTCTTCGTCGAGAACCGGCTCAGCTCGGCGATCGTGGGCCGGGCGGCGCGCAGCGCGGGGCGACCCTTGCGGCCGAGCTCGGCGAGCGAGGTCAGGCTCGTGCGCGTGGCGTCGCTGAAGTCGGGCAGGTTCTCGAGCAGCCGGCCGAGCTGGCCGGCTGAGGCGTTGAGGTCCTCGAGCGCGGGCGCCTGGGCGTCCGCGGCCTGGCCGAGCTTGGCCATCGTCGGCTGGAGCTCCCGCAGGAAGCCGGGCAGGCGGCGCAGGCTGGCGGCGATCTCGACGCGCCGCTCGGCCGAAGCCGCGGCCGTCTCCTTCGTCTCGGTCACCCAGCGGCCGACGTCCTTGCGGTTGGCCGACAGGTCGCCGATCACGGTGTCGGCGTCGCGCGTGAGGTCGGCGAGCACGTCGTTCTGCTCGGCGAGGATGGCCAGCACGCGGTCGGTCTCGCGCAGCGCGGGAACCGCGCGACGCAGCGTGGCCTGGATGTCCGCGGCGCGGCCGCCGACGCCGGCGCCGAGCTCGTCGAGGATGATCCCGAGGCGCTCGCGGTAGGGCCGGCGCATGATGTTGTTGATGAGGTCGACGGGGATCGTCGACGCGGTCTGCTCGACGGGGATCGTCGCCCCGGTGCGCAGTCGCTCGGCAGCCGTGCCGGGCCGGCAGTCGACGAAGTACTCGCCGATCAGCGACTGCGGGCGGGTCTCGCAGAAGGTGTCCGTGCGCAGGGAGCCGAAGCCGGCCTTGTCGATCGTGAAGTCGATCAGCGCGCGCTTGGACTCGCGGTCGACGCGCATGCCGGTCACGTGGCCGGCGCGCACGCCGGCGACCTTGACGTCGGCCCCGTGGACGATGCCGAACGCGTTGTCGAGCTCGACCGTGTAGCGCGGTGCCTTGGGATCCTCGGAGCCGGCCGAGGCGGTGGCGACCGCGGCGGCGCCGGCGGCCAGCAGGACGGCGAGAACGACGAGGCGGCGCACGTCAGCCGTCCGGGAGCGTCTGGGACGGGTCGCAGTTGAAGCCCGACGCCGGCCGGTAGGGCCGCGAGCCGTCCTTCGAGGCGTGGTCGCCGCCGCCCGGGCAGCGGTTGCGCTGGTCGGTCTCGGCGGTCGCCTGGAACGCCTCGTCGCGGAGTTCGATCGGCACCGGGGAGAGCGCGCCGTCGGCGAGCGCGAACGCGCTAGCGTGGATGCCGACGCGCGAGGCCGCGCCGAGCGCGTCGTACGTACCCGAGTGGCTGAAGTCGTCGAACCAGCCGAGCAGGTCGGGCATGTAGGGCCGGAAGTTCGCGAGCTTCGGCGCCACCTGCTCGAGTGCCTTGGTCGAGCTGGGGAACGCGCCCGGGCGCTCCTTGCCGTTCTCCTCCAAGTCGCGGACGGTCACGTCGCGCAGCGCGGGCTGGGCGTTCGTGAGCTCGATCAGGTCGTCACCCTTGCCGGGCGCCCTGATGAGCCGGCTGAGGTCGGCGAACGTCGGCCGGGCGTCCCGCGCGAGCGGCCGCAGCTCGGCCAGGAACGGCCGCAGCTTCCTGGCCACCGGCTTGGAGTCGTCCACCAGCGGCTCGAGATCGTCCAGCGCGGCGCGCAGGTTGAGGAACGTGGTGTTGGCGCGGCGCATGACGTCCGGCAGCCGGCCGATCGACTCGGCGAGCGCGGCCTGCTCGTCGCCGATCGCGTCGGTCGTGGTGGCGAGGCTGTCGACGAGCCCGGCGAGGTCGTCGCGGCGGTCGGCGAGGTCGGTGACGAGCTCCGAGGAGGCGACGACGAAGCGCTCGAGCAGCTTCGAGTCGGCATTGAGCTCGCGGAACAGGCGCGACGAGGCCGACAGCGACGGGTTGAGGTACAGCAGGCCCGCGTTCATCTGCTCGCCGCGGTTCTCGTGCTGCGCGGCGGAGCCCTTGATGACCTTCTGGAGGTCGCGGCGCGTCGGCTCGTCGAAGGTGTTGAAGATCTCGTCGAGGTCGACCGCCGTGGTCGTGGCGTCCTGGGCGATCGTCCCGCCGTCGGGGATCTTCGGGGCCTCGGCGGGCGCGAACCGCAGGTCGATGTAGCGATTGGCGACGCCGGACAGCGACGCCTGACGGACCGTCGCGTGCGTGCCGCGCCGCAGCGGCGCGTACTTCTCGTCGATGCTCAGGGTCAGCTCGGCCTGGCCATCGCGCGTCAGGCGGATGTCCTCGACCGTCCCGGCGCGGATGCCGGAGACCTGCACGAGGTTCCCCCTCACGATCTGCGAGGCGTTCTGGAACCGCGCCTTGACCGTGTAGCTACGGGCGCTGCTCAGCAGCATCGCCGCGGCCAGCGCGGCGGCGAGCGCGACGGCGACGAGCGCCACGACGCGCGCGAGTGTTGCTGTGCCCCGCACGTCCGCCCCAACGACGGCGCGTCAGGAAACTTGCGGGATGCCCGGGGTGGGACTCGAACCCACACGCCCTCACGGACAATCGGGTTTAAGCCGATCGCGGCTGCCAGTTACGCCACCCGGGCTTGCTGCGGATCGTAGCCGTGGTCAGCGAACGTCATCCACCGCGGCGTCCCCGAGCAGCCTCTCCACAACGAGCACATCCCGCCACTCACCATCGAGCCGCCCGTGCGGCTGATGGATGCCCACGTCCCGGAACCCGCAGCGCCGCGCGAGAGCGAGGCTCGCCTCGTTCGACACGAACAGCTTCGCGGTCAGCTTGTTTGCTCGGCCACGAGCAGCGGCAAGGAGTCCTCGAGCCAAGCCGCGACTTCGGAGGCCGTTCGCGGGCGTGTCTCGAACGTCGCCTCGCGGCCGGCGATGCCGTCGTTGTAGATCTGCGCGAGGGCGGGTGCGTCGTCCGGGCGGGCCGGGCGGACCGTTGCAGCCATGGACCCGGACGCTACCCTGCGATCCCTCGCAACTTTCCCGACGCGCTGGAGTTTGCGCGGGCGGGACCCTTCGTCGTGGAAGCATCCGCTCTCCAACACACCGCCGGCCTCGCCGGTATGCACGGGCGTTCGCCGCTGCTGCGCCTGCAGTCCGACGAGCGGCTGATCGCGCTCGTCCGGCGAGGGAACCTGCACGCGTTCGAGGCCCTCGTGGCCCGCTACCAGTCGCGGCTGCTGGCGTTCTGCAGGCACATGCTGTCCTCGAAGGAGGACGCCGAGGACGTGCTGCAGGAGGTCTTTGCCGCCGCCTTCAACGCGATCCTCGCCGACCAGCGCGAGATCAACGTCCGGCCCTGGCTGTACCGGATCGCGCGCAACCGGTCGCTCAACCACCTGCGCCGTGCTCAGGCGGTGGGGGTCGACTCGATGGACGTGCACTTCTCCGAGCACGGCCTCACGACCGCCGACAAGGTGCACCGGCGCGAGGAGTTCCGCCTACTCGTGGCGGACGTGCAGGAGCTGCCGGAGACGCAGAAGACAGCGCTGCTGCTGCGCGAGATCGACGCGCTGTCCTACGAGCAGATCGCCGAGGCGATGGAGACCACCGTCCCCTCTGTGAAGTCGCTGCTCGTCCGGGCGCGTGTGGCGCTCGCCGAGGCGGCCGAGGCGCGGCTGCTCACCTGCGAGGAGGTGCGCGAGGAGCTCGGCCGCGTCGCCGAGGGCCTGTCGCGCACGACGCCTCCGCTCCGCCGCCACCTCCGCACCTGCGAGCCGTGCAGCGCGTTCCGCAAGCACCTGCGGGCGACCAACCGCGCGCTCGCCGCCCTCTTCCCGGTCGGCCCGCTGTTCCTGCTCAAGAAGACCCTGCTCGCCCACCTCGGCACGAGCGCCGCGGCGAGCAGCGGGACGGCGGCCGCCGCCTCGGGCGGCGCCGCCGCCGCAGCCGGCGCCGCCGCGCAGGCGGGGATCGGCACGCTGGCCACCAAGACCGTGGCCGGCCTCGCCGCCGCCGCGATCGTCACTGCGGGGGCCGTCGAGGTCCAACACGTCACGCGCAAGCCGCGTGCGAAGGCGGAGGTCGCGGTGGCCGCCGCAGCCACCCCGGCGGCCGCGGCGCCGGCCACACCGTCGACTCTCGCGCCCGACCCGGCGCCCGTGACGACGCCCGCGCGCGTCGAGCGCAAGCGCCCCGCGACCGCCCCCAAGCGCCGCACCGCGGTCAAGGCGAAGGTGACGGACGACGCCGCCACGGCCGACAAGCCGGCGGCGAAGGCCCCGGCGGCGGAGGAGCCGGCCGTCCTCACGGAGGAGCACGAGAGCGCGACCACGACGCTCCCGAGCACGACCGGCGTCGCCGCTCCGTCCGAGGGTGCGATCGCGCCGGGCGATCCGTCCGGGCCCTACGCGCCGCCGCCCCCCACGGCGACGACGCAGCCCTCCCCGACGCCGACGCCTGCTCCGACGCCGACGCCTACTCCGACGCCCGAGCCGACGCCGGTTCCCACGCCGACGCCGACGCCCGAGCCCACGCCGGACCCGAGCCCGACGCCGCCCGAGCAGCGGTAGCGCCGCCGCCGCGAACGGCATGTGACCGTTCCGCCCAAGGCTTTATTCCGTAGTCTTCCGCGTCGATGATCGAGTTCGACGACTTCCTCAAAGTGGACATGCGCGTCGGGCGGGTACTCGCCGTCGAGGAGTTCCCCGAGGCCCACAAGCCGGCCTGGAAGCTGACGATCGACTTCGGCCACGAGGTCGGGATCAAGCGCTCCTCCGCCCAGATCACGAACTATGCGCGCGAGGAGCTCGAGGGCCGCCTCGTCGTAGCCGTCGTCAACTTCCCGCCGCGCCAGATCGGACCGATGCAGAGCGAGGTTCTCTGCCTCGGCGCGTCCGACGAGGAGGGGCGCATCATCCTTCTTGCGCCTGACGTCGACGTCCCGCTGGGCGCCCGGATCCACTAGGTGTCGCGGGGCGCATCCCTTCGCTACAGCCGGCTCCCAGCGATGGCGTCGTGGCGCTGCGCCCTTGGCGCGCGTCGGACATCGCCGCGATCACCGCCGCCGGCCAGGACGCGGACATCCAGCGCTGGACGATGGTGCCCGACGACTACACCGAGGAGGACGCGAGGTCGTTCGTCGCGCGTGCCGACGCGTCTCGCGACGCGGGCGAGGCGCTGGAGCTGGCCGTGGTCGATGCCGCGAACGCGGACGAGGTGCTCGGTGCCGTCGCCCTCGTGAGCATCGAGTGGGACGACGAGCGGGCGGAGATCGGGTATTGGACCGCGCCGCATACCCGCCGCCGCGGCGTGGCGGTGCGCGCCGTCCGTGTGCTCTCGGACTGGTCGTTCACGCACCTCGGCCTCGCCCGTCTGCAGCTCACGCCCAACACCGAGAACGCCGCCTCGCAGCGTGTCGCCGAAGCCGCCGGATACACGCGCAAGGGCGTCCTCCGGTCGAAGCGCGGGCTCGTCGACGTCGTGATGTACGCCGGATGGCTACGGACCGGGCTCCGCGCCCGTGACGAGCAGCGCCTGGCCCGAGTCGCCGAACTGGATCCGGTAGCGCCCGGGGCGGCGGCCCTCGAGGTCCATCCGCGCGGTCCGGCCCGCGCTGACTTCCAGCGGCGGCGCGCCCTCGAGCCGCACGACGAACGACTCCGCGAGATAGCTGTCGACGATCAGCTCGAGCGCCAGGAACGCCGGAACCGAGACTTGCGGCGGCATGACGCCCTTCGGCGTGACCCGGTAGCGCACCGGCACCCGCGCCTCCTCCTCGTCGCCGGCGCCGCCCGGCTGGTCCTCGGGCGACGCGGTGCGCGTGGCCGTGGGCGTCGGCGTGCGGGTCGGCGTGGGATCCGGCGTAGGCGTCGCGGTCGGCGTCGCCTCGGCGGCGACCGGCGACGGTGTCGCGGTCGGTGCCGCGTCGTCGCCGTCCGAGCCGCACCCGAACAGCGCGACGACCACGACCGCGAGCACCAGCCGCATCAGGAATTCCTGCACAGGCCCTACGTGCCGATCGAGAACAGCGCCTCGAGGTCGTGCTGCGAGAAGACCTCGAACGCGACCATCGTGTGTGTGCGCTTGATGCCGTCGAGCCGCGCGAAGCGATGGGTGACCACCTCGGCCACCTCCGGCGGCTCGCGCACCCGCAGCATCGCCACGAAGTCCCACTCGCCGGTGACCGAGTAGGCCTCGGCGACGCCCTCGACGTCGGCCAGCTCGCCGCCGAGCCGCTCGATCGCGGAGCGCTCGGCCTCGATGAGGACGATCGCGTGGGTCACTTGACCTTGTGGGTGCCGCCCGGCTCGACCAGGAGGACCTCGGAGAAGCCGGCGTTCTGGACGTCGGACTTGAAGGCCTCCGCGTCGGTCTCGATCGGCGGGAACGTGTTGTAGTGGCAGGGGATCACCTGCTGGGGCTCGATGAAGCCCACCGCAGTGACGGCGTCGTAGCGGTCCATCGTGTAGTGGCCGCCGATCGGCACGAGCGCGAGGTCAACCTTGTCGCCGCGCCGCGCGATCAGCTGCAGGTCGCTGAACAGGCACGTGTCGCCCAGGTGGTAGACGAGCCGGTCGCCGATGTGGATGAGCAGCCCGGCGGGCGTGTGCGGAGTGCCGCTCGGCGTCACCGCGGTGTGCCAGGCGGGGACGAGCTTGACCCAGCCCCAGTCGAACCTCACGGTGCCGCCCAGGTTCGGATCGAACACCTCGACGCCCTGGCCGCCGATCTCGTTCGCCACCTCGGCGATCGCCACGACCGGCGCGTTCGTGCGCTTGGCGATGTCGACCGTGTCTCCGATGTGATCGAAGTGGCCGTGCGTGAGCAGGATCACGTCGGGCTGAACCTCGTCGGCGGACGCCGCGGCCTTGGGGTTGTCGCTCAGGAACGGGTCGACCAGCACCGTCGTGCCGCCGTCGCTCAGCTCGAAGCACGAGTGACCCAGGTATCGGACGTCCACGGCCATCAGGTTTCTCCTCTCGTCAGGATCTGCGCCAGCTCGTACCCGATGGCGACGCCGATCAGCATGCTCACCCGCGTCTCCTCCGCCACCAGCGTGCGCACGGCGGCGATGCGCTCGTCGGGATCCGGGCGCCCGGCGGCCCTCAGCACCTCCGCCTGATGCGCGGAGCCGTACCAGTCGGCCGCATCGAGCGCCTGGTCGAGGATGCGCTGCAGCTGCGGGGCCTTGGCGGCAACGAGCCGCTGGGCCTCCTCGAGGCGCTGCGGGTCGCTCAGCGCGTCGATCGCGGCGTCGATCTCGGCGTCGGAGTGGCGCTCGGGCACGGACGGCCATCATAGGAGCCGATGTCCGTGCCCCTGACCTCCCTCGCAGTCGCCTAGCGCTCGGGCAGCCGCGCGAGGAGGGCGCCGAGCACGACGCCGATGACGCCGCCGCCGAGACCGGCGAGCGCGCTCGCCTCGTCGGTGGCCAGCGGCAGCAGGATCAGCACGGCGGCGATGGCGAGCACGCCGAGCAGGTCCGACTCGTCCTCACGGCCGCGGCGCCGGCCGAGCACGTCGCGCATCGCCCAGGCCCCCACCATGGCGAGCGCGGCGCCGTTGCCACCTGTGGTGAGGATCCCGATGTCGTCGCCGGCGATGGCGAGGAACATGCCGCCCGCACCGCCCGCGAAGAACACGAGCAGCGGCGCCCACCAGCCGTGCCGGCGCTCGAGCAGCCACCCGAACAGGAAGATGGCGCCGAGGCAGACCACCTCGTACCCCGTCGACCCGTAGAAGAAGAGCGTGGTGAACGGGCGCCACGGGTCGTCGGTGAACCCCTGTCCGAGCACGAGCTCGGCGTTCGACCACAGGCCGGCGCGCCAGCCGAGCGTCGCGATCAGCGAGGCGAGGACGAGCAGGATCGTGGCGTACGGCCGGCGCTCGGCCCGGATGCCGGGGATCTCGCCGGGCTTGAGGCGGCCGAGCGAAGGCCGCCGGCGCCGAGGCGCCTTCGGCTCCTTCGCCACGCCCCCGCGCTCGAGCTTCGGCGCGCGCTTGCGCAGCCGTGTGCCGCAGTACGGACATTCGGTGATGTACGGGGACACCTCCGAGCCGCACTTCTTGCAGACGACGAAGAGGTCCGGGCCGCTCGCCATGGACCTTCGATTCTAGGGGTTAGGGAACGGTCGCCTCTTGGATTTCCCGCACTACCTCACGGAGGTCGTGGTTCGCCTCGTACACCACCCGCTGGCGGTGCGCGCCGTTGCCGTGCTGGAGGATGTCCTCGAGCGCCTCGAGCTCCCGGGCCGACCCGAGGTCCTGCGCGTGCTCCATCAGCCGGTCGTACAGCCGCCGGGCGAGCGCCTTGGCGGTGACGAGCTCGCGCGAGGGCAGATCGACGAGCTCGCCCTCCATCCCGTGGCGGGCGGCGAGCCACTTGTTCTCGTCGAGCATCTCGTACGGGTAGCGGCCGAGCTCGCTCCCGGCGTCGTAGTGCTCGGCCAGCTCCTTGACCATCGCCTGGGTGAGGGCGGCGAGCGCGAGCGTGTGCTCGACCCGGGTCTGCGCGTCCATCGCCCGGATCTCGACGGTGCCGAAGTTCGGGTGCGGCCGCACGTCGTACCAGAGGAACGTGTAGTCCTCGATCACGCCCGACTGGACCATGAAGCCGATGCGCCGCTCGTAGTCGGCCCAGTCCTCGTAGTAGGGCGGGATGCCGACGCGCGGGAACGCGCGGAAGATCGGCATCCGCGTGGAGGCGAAACCTGTCGCGTCGCCGCGCCAGAACGGCGAGTTGGCGGCGAGCGCGAAGAGGATCGGGACGTGCACGCGCATGCCGTTGGCGATGTGGATCGCCTTGTCGGGATCGTCGATGCCGACGTGCACGTGCAGCCCGAAGATGATCTCCTGCCGCGCCACGAAGCGCAGGGCCGAGATCAGCTCGCGGTAGCGCGGCCGCGAGGACACGCGCTGGTCCTCCCACAGGGCGGAGGGGTGGGTGCCCGCCGAGGCGATCAGCAGGTCCCGCCGGCCCGCCGCCTCGGCCACCGAGCGCCGCAGCGCGCGCAGCTGCTCACCGGCCGCCCGGGTGTCGGGATGCGGGTCGGTCGCGATCTCGAGCACGGGCTCGAGCAACTCGGGCTTGACGTGCTCGCCGTCCTCGCCGTGCTCTTCGAGCACGTCCTCGATCGCGTTCGCCAGCGCCAGCGACCTGGCGTCGAGGATCATCAGCTCCTCCTCGATCCCAATCGTGAAGCTGGGGCCGGTGAACTTCGGCTCCATCGGCCGCGTAGAGTAGGGGCCGAGCACGGGAAACGACTTTCGACACGGGGGTTGGCAGATCCATGACGCTCGGCTACGACGGGAAGCTCTACATCCTGGCCTTCGATCATCGGGGGTCGTTCCAGAAGAAGATGTTCGGGATCGAGGGGGATCCCACGCCCGAGGAGACGGACACGATCCGCGACGCCAAGCGGCTGGTCTACGAGGGCATGGAGCAGGCGGTCGAGCGCGGCGTCGACGCCGAGGCGGCGGGCGTGCTCGTCGACGAGCAGTTCGGCGGCGACATCCCGAAGCTCGCCCACGAGCACGGGCTGACGCTGGCCATGCCGGTCGAGAAGTCCGGCCAGGAGGAGTTCGACTTCGAGTACGGCGACGAGTTCGGCGAGCACATCGAGCAGTTCGACCCGAGGTTCTCCAAGGTGCTCGTGCGCCTGAACCCGGAGGGCGACGCCGAGATGAACGAGCGCCAGCTGGGGCGGCTCAAGCGGCTCGCCGACTGGCTGCACGAGCACGACCGTATGTTCCTCTTCGAGCTGCTGGTCCCCGCCACGCCCGAGCAGCTCGAGTCCGTCGGCGGCGACACCGACCGCTACGACGCCGAGCTGCGGCCCGAGCTGATGCGCCGCGCGATCGAGCAGATCCAGGACGCCGGCGCCGAAGTCGACGTGTGGAAGATCGAGGGCGTCGACCGCCAGGAGGACGCCGAGATGCTCGTGCGGCAGACCCGCACCGGCCAGGGTCGCGAGGGCGTGGTGTCGGTGCTCCTGGGGCGCGGCGCGAGCGACGAGAAGGTCGACCACTGGCTGCGCCAGGCCGCGCCCGTCGAGGGCATGGTCGGCTTCGCGATCGGGCGCTCGATCTGGTGGGACGCGCTGAAGGGGTTCCTGGCCGGCGACCTCGACCGAGGCAAGGCCGCGGAGCAGATCGCGGACAACTATCTGCGCTTCATCCAGGTCTACGACGACGCCGAGGCGGGGGCGCTATCGTCGAGGTGACCCATGCGGATGCGGCAGAGCATCGCCGAGATCGAAGAGGCGTTCGTCGAGGAGATCGAGGAGGACCGGGAGCGGCGTGAGCGCCTCCGGCGCCACGCGCAGCAGCGCGAGGCACGGAGGCGCGCCGAGAAGACGCACCGTCAGGGCTCGCTGCGCTTCGCCCTCGTCCTGCTCACCCTCATCGCCACCGCGGTCATCGTCACGATCGCGATGTTCCAGACGCTGTACTACGTGATGGGCTAGCGGCTCGACAGCCGCTTCAGCGCGCTGTCGACCTCAGCACGAGCCGACGCCCCGGCGGCGGCGTTCTCCTGCTGGATCTCGAGGTAGACCTCCTTGCGGAACACGGGAATGTCCCTCGGGGCCTGGATGCCGATGCGCACCTTCTCTCCCATGATGGAGAGCACGGACACCTCGATGTCGTCGCCGATCATGATCGACTGATTGGACTTGCGTGTCAGTACCAGCATGATGCCGCCTCCCTGGCGGTTGCTGAGGCTCGGGCGAGATTAGTGCTCATTCGGCGTCTGTCGTATGGGGCCTGCACCCGAAGCCCCTGACCCCTCTTGCGCTAGCCTACCGGCCCGTGAGTCGCCGGTCCCTGCGCCCTCAGCTTAATCAGATTCGAACGTGGGTGCGACAGGGTCGCACCGACGCGTGGATCGCCCACCAGCTCGAGGCGACGGTGCAGCAGATCCAGGCGTTCAAGCGCGAGCAGGACCTGGAGGCGGACGGCGGAGATCCGGCCACCGAGGAGGTCGATCTCCGGGCGGAGGACGACGCGGCGATCGCCGCCGAGCTCGAGGCCGAGGCCAAGCGCCGCGAGGAGGAGGCGGCCGCCGAGGCCGCCCGCAAGGCCGAGGAGGAGGCTCGCGAGGCCGAGGAGGCCGCCCGGCGCGCCGCCGAGGCCGAGGGCGACGAGGAGGACGACGCGAAGCCCAAGCGCGCGCGCCGCTCGCGCGGCGGCCGCAGCCGGCGCCGCACCGCCTCGCGCCCGCTCGAGGGCACCTTCGACCACGGCGACGAGGGCTACGGCCTGTGGCTCGACCCCGCCGTGCAGGACGACGCGACGTACGCCGAGCACTGGGCCGGCCATCGCCCCGTCGAGGTCACGATCGAGGAGGACCAGATCGTGATCCGGCGCGTGGGCGGCGGCGACGAGGACGACGAGGACTAGGGACTAGCTACTCGAGCGACACGCGGCGGCCGCCGGCGAAGTCGGTCGCCGCGCGCAGGTAGCGGCCGAATGCGGCATCGGCGACGGTGCGCACGTCCCACGCGTATGGCTCGTCGGGCGCCACGGACACGGCGACGTCGGTCGTCCAGCCGGTGCCCTCGTCGTACAGCGCGGCCAGCTCGTCGGAGGTGAACGCCCCGCCCAGCCGGCGCCGCAGCTCGGCCTCGATCGCGCGCGTCACGCGCTCGAGCGCGCGGCGCTCATCGGGCGGCGCCTCGGCGAGGCGCCGCATCCCGTCCTGCCATTGCGCGAGCGCGTTCTCGAACGGCACCCGCCCGAGGTTAGCGACGCTCCAGGCCCTCGATTACGTATGACTTCTCGCCGGCCTTCACCATGCCGAGGCGCCGGGCCTCGCGCTCGAGCGCGGACGGGTCGCGCAGCTCGGCGCGGCGCTCCTGCAGCCGGCGGTTCTCCTCCTTCAGCGCCGCGACCTCGGCGCGTTTGCGCCCGGCCTCCTTGTAGGTCGAGACCCAGGTGGCGAGCGGGCCGATGTAGAGGTAGAGGACGAAGCCGAGGACGGAGATAAGGGCCCAGCGGCCCAGGCGGTCCCAACGGATCCGGGTCTGGCGCGGCATCCGACACGCCTTCGTTCGACGCGCCGCACCACCTTCCTTTGAAACGGAAATCGCATGCGGCCTACTCCCACTCGCAAGCTCGCGGGAGCGCCTTGATCAGCTGCGGAAGGCGGAGCGCCCTGGATACTCGGCCTTGTCGCCCAGCGCCTCCTCGATGCGCAGCAGCTGGTTGTACTTGGCGACCCGGTCCGAGCGCGACGGCGCTCCGGTCTTGATCTGCCCGCAGCCGGTGGCCACGGCGAGGTCGGCGATCGTCGTGTCCTCGGTCTCGCCCGAGCGGTGGGACATGACCGCGGAATAGCCGGCGTCGCGCGCCATGTCGATCGCGGCCAGCGTCTCGGTCAGCGTGCCGATCTGGTTGACCTTGATCAGGATCGAGTTCGCGACGCCGGTGTCGATGCCGCGCTTGAGGCGCTCGGTATTGGTCACGAACAGGTCGTCGCCCACGAGCTGCACGCCGTCGCCGATCTTGCCGGTGAGCGCGCTCCAGCCCTCCCAGTCCTCCTCGTCCATGCCGTCTTCGATCGAGACGATCGGGTAGCGGCTCGCGAGATCGGCCCAGTAGCTCGCCATCTCCTCGGAGGACAGGGTGCGGCCCTCGTGCTCGAGCTCGTATGCGCCGTCCGCGTAGATCTCGCTGGTCGCGGGGTCGAGCGCAATCGCCACGTCCTCGCCCGGCGTGTAGCCGGCGGCCTCGATCCCCTCGATCAGCGCCTGCAGCGCCGCCTCGTTGGACTCGAGGTCGGGCGCGAAGCCGCCCTCGTCGCCGACCGAGGTGTTGAGGCCGCGCGCCTTGAGCGTCTTCTTGAGCGCATGGAAGATCTCGGCCCCCATGCGCAGCCCGTCGGCGAACGACGAGGCGCCGACG
>DATAFH010000128.1:0-38389 GCA_036257565.1 Solirubrobacteraceae bacterium
CGGCGAGGTTCGCCGCCCAGGACGCGCCGCTGTTCTTCCTCGACGGCCGCACGCTGAACCCGCTTGAGGTCAACGAGGGCAACGGCACCGCCGTGCTCGAGGGCACGACGGTCAAGCTCAAGGCCGAGGCGGCCGAGCTGCTGAACAAGACCTTCGGCGTCGACGCGCTGAAGGAGGGCCCTCGTGATCGGGGTCGCCAAGATCACGGTCAACACGGCCGCGTAGGGGGCGAGATCTCCGGGCGGTGCCCTACCGTCTTTGGAGATGCTCCAGACCGTCGACACGCGCGCCGCGGAGCTGCTCCGGGCCCTCGCCGGGTCCGGAGCGGCGTTTCGCGAGCACCAGCTCGAGGCCGTGCGCGACCTCGTGGAGGACCGCGCCCGCGTGCTGTGCGTGCAGCGCACGGGCTGGGGCAAGTCGGCGGTCTACTTCCTGGCGGCCGCGCTGCTGCGCGAGCGCGGCGCCGGCCCGGCGCTGATCGTCTCACCGCTGCTGGCGCTCATGCGCAACCAGATCGCGGCGGCCGAGCGGCTCGGCATCCGCGCCTACACGGTCAACTCGACCAACCGGGAGACGTGGGACGAGGTGGCCTCGCTGCTGGAGGGCGACGAGGTCGATCTCCTGCTCATCAGCCCCGAGCGGCTCGACAACCCCCGGTTCCGCGAGCGGATGCTGCCGCTGTTCGCCGAGCGCGTCGGCCTGCTGGTGATCGACGAGGCGCACTGCATCAGCGATTGGGGGCATGACTTCCGGCCTGACTACCGGCGGCTGGAGGAGATGCTCGGCCGCCTGCCTGAGGGCGTGGCCGTGCTGGCGACGACCGCGACGGCCAACGACCGCGTGGTGGCCGACATCGAGGAGCAGCTGCGACCCGGCGCGTCGGGTCTGCGGACCTACCGCGGGCCGTTGGGCCGGTCGAGCCTGCGGCTCGAGGTCGTCGAGCTGCCCGGCCGTGCCGACCGGCTCGCCTGGCTCGCCACCTGCCTCCCGCAGCTTCCGGGCTCGGGCATCGTCTACACGCTCACCAAGCGCGATGCGGACCTGGTGGCCGACTGGCTGTCGGGCCACGGCATCCCGGCGCAGGCATACAGCGGCGAGGTGGAGAGCGAGCGCCGGATCGCCGTGGAGGAGCGGCTGCTGGCCAACGAGCTCAAGGCGGTGGTGGCCACGAGCGCGCTCGGCATGGGCTACGACAAGCCTGACCTCGGCTTCGTCGTCCATTACCAGGCGCCCGGCTCGGTCATCTCCTACTACCAGCAGGTCGGCCGAGCGGGGCGCGCGGTCGACCGGGCGGAGGTCGTGCTCCTGCGCGGCGCCGAGGACCGCCGGATCCAGGACTTCTTCATCCAGCAGGCGTTTCCGCCGTGCGAGCTCGTGGAGCGGGTGCTCGAGGTGCTGTCGGCGGCGGGTGAGGCGGGCGCCACGGCTCGTGAGGTGATGGCCCACGTCAACCTCGGCAAGACGCGCGTGGACGCGCTGCTCAAGGTGCTCGACGTCGAGGGCGCCGTGCGGCGGTCCGGGAGCCGCTGGGTGCTGGTGGACGGCAGCGGCTGGAGCTACGACGGCGAGCGGTACGCGAACGTGACCGCGCTGCGGCGCCGCGAGCAGGAGGCGATGGCCGCCTTCGGCGCCGACGGGCGCTGCCTCATGCGCGCGCTGCAGCAGGAGCTCGACGACCCGGCGCCGGAGGACTGCGGCCGCTGCGCGGTGTGCGCAGCCCCGCGCTGGGACGGGCCGCTCGATCCGGCGGTCGTGCGCGAGGCGGCGCTGCTCCTGCGCTCACGGCCGATCGCGCTCGAAGCGAAGAAGATGGCCCCTGGCGAGGACGGCGCGATGCGCAAGATCCCCGAGGACGCCCGCGCCGAGGAGGGGCGAGCGCTGGCGCGGCTCGGCGACGGCGGCTGGGACCCGGCCGTCCAGGCGGGGCGGGCGGGCGGGCGGTTCGACGACGAGCTCGTGGACGCGGCGGCCGAGGTCGTGCGCGCGTGGGGCGCGCCGGTTTCGTGGGTCGCGGCGGTGCCGTCTGTGCGATCAGGCGAGCTGGTGCCGGATTTCGGGTCGCGGCTGGCTGCCGCGCTCGGGCTGCCGTTCTGCGGCGTCGTGTCGGTGGCGCGCGACGGGCCGCCGCAGCGCGAGATGGCCAACGCGGCGCAGCAGGTCGCGAACGTGCGGGGGCGGTTTGCGGTGGCCGGCGACGTGCCCCGGGGCGCGTGCCTGCTGGTGGACGACGTGCGGTTCAGCGGGTGGACGCTGGCGATGGTCGCGGGGCAGCTGCGGCGACGGGGGTCGGGGGCGGTGTATCCGCTCGCGTTGACCAGCGCCTTCTAAGGGGCCCCCCGGCGAGCGTCAACAGCGGCTGGGAAGGGAGGGTGGAGGGTCAAGCCGGGGTTTCGTGTATATGGGTGATCGCCCCACCGCCCAAATACACCTTTGTGCGCGTCTCGAGCACAAAGGTGTATTTCGATGCTCGACCCCTTCTCGAGATACGCCTAATCCCGCCTTGGCGGCCGGCTTCCCACTCTCCCTATTCAGCCGTCTTTGACGTTCGCTGGTCACGCAGGAAACTCCCCGCGCAAAGCGGACACGTACCGCTCGGCCGACCGCGCCACCACACCCTTCCCGTCCGACCGCACCAGGGTCCCCCACCAGGCCCCGTGGATCGTGTCGAACTCGTACGGCTCCAGGGCGTCGACGATCCGCCGGATCCCCGCCTCGTGCAACGGGATGAGGTTCGGATAGCTGTACATGAAGCTGACGAACTCGCGGTCGGGGATCACTTGCACGATGTCGCCGGAGAGCAGCGCGCGGCGTTCGGCGACGTGCAGCACGG
Organism: Solirubrobacteraceae bacterium; assembly: GCA_036257565.1. Lineage (GTDB taxonomy): Bacteria > Actinomycetota > Thermoleophilia > Solirubrobacterales > Solirubrobacteraceae > DASSUW01. The sequence goes on from DATAFH010000128.1 coordinate 2,831, forward strand.
TGCCGCCCGCGAAGTGGCCTCCGCAGCGGACGAGCGTCAGCCCGCCGCCGAGCGACAGCGTCTCGCCCGACCACAGCTGCACCGCCGGGTCGGGGCGCATGATCCAGTCGGCGTCGTCGGCGTGCAGGTGGATCGGGCAGTCGAAGCGGTGCGCCCATTCGACCATGCCGGAGTAGTAGTGCGGATGCGAGATCGCGATCCCGGCCAGGCCGCCGTGGTGCACGATCTCGGCGGCGGCATGGTCGTCCAGGAACGGGACGCAGTCCCACATCAGCGTCCCCCCGTCGAACGGCACGAGCAGGGCCCGCTGACCGATGGCCAGCGGCGGGTCGACGCCGACGCCATCGAATCCCGCGTCGCCGCGGATGTCGTTGTGGTGGGTGCCGCGGAGCTCCTCGGCGGTGGTCCACCGCTGGCCGCTCTCGGGAACGTACTGGCGCTGGTCCTCGCAGATCGCGCAGCGCTCGGGCGGCGACTCGGAGGGCGCGTACTGGGTCGCGCAGGTCACGCAGATGTAGGCGGTCACGGTCAGCGATGATGTCGCGCATGACCGACCTCCTGCGCTACGCCGCCTTCACCGACCGCTCGACGGGCGGCAATCCCGCCGGCGTCGTGCTCGACGCCGCCGCGCTGAGCGACCGGCGGATGCTCGAGATCGCCGCGGAGCTCGGCTACAGCGAGACCGCCTTCCTCACCGGCGGGAACGGGGCCGAGCGCGACATCCGCTACTTCAGCCCGCTCGCCGAGGTGCCGTTCTGCGGCCACGCCACCGTCGCCACCGCGGTCGCGATCGCCGAGCGTGAGGAGCCAGGCGACGTGGTGTTCCGCACGGTCAACGGTCCGGTCCCCGTGAGCAGCCGGCGTGACGACCAGGGCCGCATCACCGCCACGCTCACCAGCGTGCCGCCGCGGGTCGAGGACTTGGCGGACGCCGACCTCGACGAGCTGCTCGCCGCACTGGGCTGGACGCGCGAGGAGCTCGATCCCGAGTTCCCGCCGCGCGTCGGCTTCGCGGGCGCGCACCACCCGGTGCTCGCCGCGGCCACGCGGGAGCGGCTCGCCGACCTCGACTACGACTTCGACCGCCTGGCCGCGCTGATGGCCGCGCGCGACTGGACGACCGTACAGCTGGTCTGGCGTGAGGACGCGACACGCTTCCACTCGCGCAACCCGTTCCCGCCGGGCGGCGTCGTGGAGGATCCCGCCACCGGCGCCTCCGCGGCCGCGTTCGGCGCCTACCTCCGGGAGCTGGGCCTGGTCGAGCCGCCGGCGACCGTCACGATCCTCCAGGGCGAGGACCTCGGCCGGCCCGGCCGCCTGCTGGTGGACATCCACGCGGACCGGCCCGAGATCGACGTCACGGGTGCCGCGGTCCCCATCGAGTAGCCGCCACAACAGTCAGAAAACGCGGCTATTGGGTTCGATGCCACGAACATCGGGGTAGTAACACGGCGTCATGTTGGTCCTCATGGCGGGCTTGGCGCTGTGGCTCCTGATCGTGATCGCGATCCTGGGGGTGTGCCGCGCCGCCTCGCGGGCCGACGATCACGAGGCCGCCCGGCGGCTCGCGCGCACGGGCCGCCGCCACGCCACCGTCGGCTTGGCCGCCGTGGCCGTCACGCTGCCCGCGACGCCCGGCGTGGCACACGCCCGGCCGGGAACCTGCGCCAACCGCGGCCTCGCCTACCAGAAGGCGCCGGCGCGGGTCCGCGCGGCGATCGCCTGCGAGCTCGATCGCGTCCGCATGCGCGAAGGGCTGCGCCGGTTGCGCGACAACCGCCGCCTCGAGCTCGCGGCGAGGCGCCACTCCCGTGACATGGTGCGCCGCGACTACTTCTCCCACGTCAGTCCGAGCGGCAGCAGCCCCGAGGACCGGGCGCGCCGCACCGGTTACGCGCGGAACGGCTGCTCCTGGCGCCTCGGCGAGGTCCTCGCGTGGGGCACCGCGCGCCGGAGCACCGCCGCGGCCACCGTCAGGGCGTGGCTGCGCAGCCCGGGCCACCGCGCGATTGTCCTGTCCCGCAGCTACGCCGAAGGCGGAGTCGGCACTCGCGGTGGCACGCCGGCCGGCCACGCCTCGGGCGTGACGGTCACGATGGTCGTCGGCCGCCGCAACTGCTAGGGATCCGTCCAGGAAGATCCGTGGCGGGGTTCTTGGATGGGCGTCTAGCTAGCGCAGCGTGCGCACGATCGTGCGCCAGACGATGCCCAGGTCGAGCCGGAGCGACCACGCCCGCGCGTAGTCGTCGTCGAGCTGGAGCTGATCGGCCAGCGTGACCCAGCCGTCGAGTTGCTGGATCTGTGCCGGCCCGGTGAGTCCGGGTCGCGTGGGCGGCGGCTCGAGCCCCAGCTCCCGAGGCCGAGGGCCGACGAGGCTGAGATCACCGCGCAGCACGCTCCAGAGCTGGGGGAGGACGGCGGCGCCACTCGCCATCACGACCCGCCAGCGACGCTTGCGCAGGTGCTCGGCGCCGATCGCGAACGAGTACAGGACGATCGTGCGGCCGCCCTCCGCCAGTCGGCGCTCGGCTCTGAGCACCGGACGGGTCCGCGACGCCCACAGGGAGAACGCGAGGAGGGCGAGGATCGGCGCCGTGAACAGCAGCGCCACGGCGGCGACGACCCGGTCGAGGGCGTACTTGATCCTTCGACCTCCGATGCTCGGCACGGGATGATCGGGCCCAGACGGTGGGACCGGTATGTCGATACGCGTCATGGCCATCCCGGCCGGTTCTCCATTCGTCCGTAGGGCATGCGTCGCCCTTCTCCCTACCACGCTATACCCCCGCGCGCTCCATCCGTATTCTCGGGCCCATGCGCCAGATCGCCGCAGCCGTGGTCCTCGTCGCGCTGGCCGCCGTCCCGGTCGCCCAGGCCGGCCCGGCACCGCTGACGGCGACCGAGATCCGGGTCGGGCCCCACGCCGGATTCATCCGCGTGGTGGTCGAGTTCACGGGCGGACGGGTCAACGCGGGCGAGATCGTGGCGACCGACCCCAGCCCGTTCCGGGACGGCTTCGTGCGCCTTCCGCTGACGCGCCCCGGCGTCAAGACGACCGCCGAGCCCGTCCGTGATCAGGGCGTCTTCGCCCGCATCGCCCAGGGCAGCGGCCGGATCACGATCCGGCTCTCGGCGGCCGACCGCCGGTTCAAGTACGTCGGCTACTTCGCGCTGCGCTCGCCGGAGCGCCTCGTGATCGACCTCTACAAGGCCCGGCCGCCGAGCGAGGCGGCGGAGATCACGCGCGGGCGTGGAGGCTGCCTGACGCTGGGCGACCACACGGTCGAGCGGCGCCGGGTGGCGGCCTCGGGACGGGAGCGCGACCTGTTCGAGCACTCGTTCGCGGTCGTGCTGCGCCGCCGTGACGGCCGGATCCACAAGCTGCGGGGGGCGACCGCGTTCGACCGGCGCTGGAGCGTGAGCTTCCGCTACCCGCGCGTCGAGCGCCAGACGGGCACGCTCGAGGCGGTCTCCACCTCGGCCAAGGACGGCACGCTGGACTGCCTGGCACAGACACGCGTGAGGATGGGTGGATAGCTGCTCTTCCAGTCGCTGACGGACCCGAGCGGCCAGGTCGCCCTACGGTTCGGCGATCGGGCCTTCAGCTACCGCGAGCTGCGCGATGCCGCCGCCGCCGTGGCCGATCGCGTGGCGGGGTCGCGGCGTGTCGCGGTCTGGGCGGTGAACGAGCCGGAGGTCGCCGTCGCCGCGGTCGGGGCGCTGCTCGCCGGCGTGCCGGTCGCGCCCGTGAACCCCAAGGCCGGCGCACGCGAGCTCGTCCACATCCTCGACGACTCCGACCCGGACCTGCTGCTTGCGCCGCCGGGCGTCGACCTGCCCGCCGCGGCGGCGGCCCGCGCCCGCTTCGACGTCGACCTCGACGCCCGCGGCGGCGAGCTCCCGCCGGAGCCGCCGGACGACGCGCCCGCGCTCGTCGTCTACACGTCGGGCACCACCGGGCCGCCCAAGGGCGCCGTGCTGCCGCGGCGCGCGGTCGCCTCCAATCTCGACGCGCTGGCGACCGCCTGGGAGTGGACGGAGCAGGACGTCGTCGCCCACGGGCTGCCGCTCTTCCACGTGCACGGGCTCGTGCTCGGCACGCTCGGCCCGCTGCGGCGAGGCGGGACGGCGCATCACCTTGGCCGCTTCTCCGGTGCCGCCGCGGCCGCCGCGCTCAAGGGCGGCGCGACGATGCTTTTCGCGGTTCCGACCATGTACCACCGCCTCACCGTCGAGGCCGCCGAGCACCCCGACGTCGCGCGTGCGCTTGCCGGCGCCCGGCTGCTCGTCTCCGGCTCGGCGGCGCTCCCCGCCGTCGCGCACGAGCGGATCGAGCAGCTGACGGGCCAGCAGATCGTCGAGCGCTACGGCATGACCGAGACGCTGATGAACACCGCCGTCCGGGCCGGCGGCGAGCGACGCCCCGGGAGCGTCGGACCGCCGCTCGACGGCGTCGACATCCGGCTCGTCGACGACGCGGGCAGCGTGCTCGAGGTGGCCGACGACGAGACGATCGGCGAGGTCCACGTGCGGGGCCCCAACCTCTTCCTCGAGTACCTCAACCGCCCGGACGCGACGGAGGAGGCGCTGCGTGACGGCTGGTTCCGCACCGGCGATCTGGCCACGCGCGCGGCCGACGGCTCGCTGCGCATCGTCGGCCGCCGCGCGACCGACCTCATCAAGAGCGGCGGCTTCAAGATCGGCGCCGGCGAGATCGAGGGCGCGCTGCTCGAGCACCCGGGCGTGAGCGAGGCGGCCGTGACCGGCGAGCCGGACGACGACCTCGGCGAGCGGATCGTCGCGTGGGTCGTGCGCGCGGAGGGCGAGTCACCGTCGGGCGACGACCTCGCCGGCCACGTCGCCTCGCTGCTCACGCCGCACAAGCGCCCGCGCGTCGTGCGCTTCGTCGACGAGTTGCCGCGCAACGCGATGGGCAAGGTGCAGAAGGCGAGGCTGGGCTCGTGAAGGTCTCGGGCGAATACCGGTTCGGCCACCCGCGGGCCGAGGTCTGGGATGCGCTGCTCGACCCGCGGATGCTGGCCGCCACGCTGCCCGGCGCACGCCGCCTGACGCCCGCGGGCCCCGACGAGTACGAGATCACGGTCGACGTCGGCGTGGGATCGGTGCGCGGCACGTACGACGGGTCGTTCGCGATCACCGACAAGGTGCCGGTCGAGACGTGCACGGTGCGCGCGACGGCCAGCGGTCGGCCGGGCACGGTGACGACCGTCGCCCAGATGCGGCTGATCGACGGCGACGGCGGCGCGGTGCTTGCCTACGAGGCCGACGCCGGCGTCACCGGTCCGCTGGCCGGCGTCGGGCAGCGGTTGATGGGCGCCGCCGCGCGCCGCACGACCGAGCAGTTCCTGCGCGCGCTCGACGAGCGGATCGGCGCACCGCCGGCCGAGGAGGCGGCGGCGCAGGCCGCCCTCGCCGAACGGCCGCCGCCGCGGCCTTCCGTGGACGCGCGGGTGATCGGGGCGAGCGCGCTCGCGGGCGCCGCCGTGGCGCTGCTCGGCGTCGTGGTCGGCCGGTGGACGGCGCGAAGGTGAGTGGAGGGTCGATGGGCTCGGGAATCGACAGGGTGTGGAAGGTGCACGGCGACGGGCGGACCGTCGCGCCGGGCGACGTCGTGCGCACGAACGAGCGGCTGCGGATGCCGTACATGCTCGGGCTCGGCGGCCAGCACATCGTCGCCATGTTCGGCGCCACCGCCCTCGTGCCGGTGCTGACCGGCTTCCCGGTCACCACGACGATCTTCTTCTCCGGCGTCGGCACGATCCTCTTCAACCTCATCACGCGCAACCGGGTGCCGTCCTACACGGGGTCGAGCTTCGCGTTCATCGCCCCCGTCCTCGCCGCCAAGGCCGAGGGCGGCGTCGAGGCGGCGCTGGGCGGCATCGTCTGCGCCGGCGTCGCGCTGTTCGTCGTCGGCCTGCTCGTCGACCGCCTCGGCTACCGCTGGATCCAGGCCCTGCTGCCGCCGATCGTCACCGGCGCCATCGTCGCGCTGATCGGCCTCAACCTCGCGCCGGTGGCCAAGGACCAGTTCACGCAGCAGGCCGGGATCGCGCTGGTGACGCTGGTTTCGATCCTCATCATCGGCGTCGCGGTCAAGAACTTCCTCTCGCGCCTGTCGGTGTTCCTCGGCGTGGTGGTCGGGTACGTGTTCGCCGCTCTGCTCGGCGACGTCGACTGGACCGCCGTGCACGACGCCGCGTGGGTCGGATTCCCGGACTTCATGACGCCCGAGTTCAACGGCAAGGCGATCGTGCTCATCGTGCCCGCAGTGATCCTCGTGCTGCTGGCGGAGAACGCCGGCCACGTGAAGGCGGTGGCGACCATGACCGAGCAGAACCTCGACCCGCTGCTCGGCCGCTCATTCATGGGCGACGGCCTGGCCACCACGCTGTCCGGCCTGTTCGGCGGCTCGGGCACGACGACCTACGCCGAGAACATCGGCGTCATGGGCTATACGCGGGTGTACTCGACGCTCGCGTACCTGATCGCGGGCGCCGTGGCGATCGGCCTCGGCCTGCTTCCGAAGTTCGGGGCGATCATCAGCGCGATCCCCATCGGCGTGCTGGGCGGCGCCGTGACCGTGCTGTTCGGGATGATCGCCGTCCTCGGCGCGCGCATCTGGGTCGAGGCGCGGGTCAACTTCCGCGATCCCGTGAACCTCGTCACGGCGGCGGTGGCGCTGATCGTGGGCACCGCCGACTACACGCTCAACTGGGGCGACTACTCGTTCGGCGGCATCGCCCTCGGCACGTTCGCCGCCGTCGTCATCTACCAGGTGCTGCGGCTCTTCCAGCCTGAGCTCCCGGAGCCGGACACGGCGATCGGCGACTCGCTCGTGGAGCCGCTGGCCGCCGCGCCGGACCCGCGATCGCGAGCCGCTCCGGGAACGTGAAGCCGCCGCCGTTCGCCTACCACCGCCCCGTCACCCGCGACGAGGTCGACGAGCTGCTGGCCGAGCTCGGCGCCGAGGCGAAGGTGCTGGCCGGCGGACAGAGCCTGATCCCGATCCTCAACATGCGGCTCGCGGCCCCGGCGCACCTCGTCGACCTCAACTTCCTCCGCGACGAGCCGGACGAGCCGGTCGTCGACGGCGGTGCGCTCGCCTTCGGCCCGCTGGTGCGCCTGCGCGCGGCGGAGCGGTCGCCGCTCGTCGCCGACCGGCTGCCGCTGCTGGCCGAGGTGCTCCACCACGTCGCCCACCCGGCGATCCGCTCGCGCGGGACGGTCGTGGGGAGCATCGCCCACGCCGATCCGGCGGCGGAGCTGCCCGCCGTGATGGCGCTGCTCGAGGGCGAGGCACGCGTGCGCCGCCGCGGCGCCCGGCGCACGGTGCCGGCCGGCGAGCTGTTCGCCGGGCACCTGGAGACGACGCTCGAGCCCGGCGAGTGGATCGAGGAGGTCCGGCTGCCCGAGCAGGGCGGCCGGGGCGCGGCGTTCGAGGAGTTCGCCCGCCGCCAGGGCGACTACGCGCTGTGCGGCGTCGCCGCGCTCGCCACCGACGGCCGGCTCGCGCTCTCGTTCGTGGGGATGGGACCCGTGCCGCTGCGGCTCCAGGGCGGGGTGGAGGACGCGGTCGGCCGCCTCGTGCCCGAGGACGACCTGCACGCGACCGCCCGCTACCGACGCTTCCTCGCCGAGCGGCTCGGCGCCCGAGCGGCCAGGCGCGCCCTGGGGGCGGCTTGATGGAGGTCACGCTGCGCGTGAACGGCACGGCGCACCGCGTCGACGTCGAGCCGCGGCGCCTGCTGTCCGACGTCCTGCGCCACGAGCTCGAGCTCACCGGCACGCACGTGGGCTGCGAGCACGGCGTGTGCGGCTGCTGCACGGTGATGGTCGACGGCCACCCCGCCCGCTCGTGCCTGATGCTCGCGGTGACCGCCGACGGCGCCGAGATCCGCACCGTCGAGGGCCTGGCCGGGCCCGACGGCGAGCTGCACCCGCTGCAGGACGCCTTCCGCCGCCACCACGGGCTGCAGTGCGGCTTCTGCACGCCGGGCTTCCTCATGACCGCCCTGGCCGTCTACGAGGAGGCGCCGCGGATGAGCGACGCCGAGCTGCGCGAGGCGCTCGGCGGCCAGCTCTGCCGCTGCACGGGCTACGCGGGGATCGTGGCCGCCGTCCGCGCAGCGGGGGAGAGCGTGCCGTGACCACGCGGCTGTTCGGCGAGCGGGTCGAGCGGCGGGAGGACGCGCGGCTCCTGGCCGGCCGCGGCCGCTTCACCGACGACTTCGAGCACGGCGCCGCCGAGGTGGCGTTCGTGCGCTCCGATCACGCGCACGCCCGCCTCGTGGACGTCGACGTGAGCGGCGCGCTCGACGTCGACGGCGTGCTCGGCGTCTACACCCACGAGGATCTCGAGGGCGGCTTCGGCGAGCCGCTGCCGCTGCTCACGCCGCACGAGGGCATCGTCGCCCCGCGCACCCAGCACGCGCTGGCCCGCAACGAAGTCCGCTACGCCGGAGAGATCGTCGCCATGGTCGTGGCCGTCGACCGCTACGTGGCCGAGGACGCCGCCGAGCGGATCCGCGTCGCGTACGAGCCGCTCCCCGTGCAGGCCGACCTCGCCACGGCCGACGAGGTGGCGGGCCGCTTCTCGGAGGAGGTCGGCGACGTCGACGCCGCGCTGGCGGACGCGCTGCACGTGTTCACGTGGCGGTTCGCGATCGAGCGCAGCGCGTCGATGCCGATGGAGGCGCGCGCCGTGGTCGCCCGCTGGGACATCCATGAGGAACGGCTGCTCGTGCACGACTCCACGCAGGCGCCGACCGGCATCCGCGGCGGGCTGGCGTCGCTCTTCCGGCTCGACCTCGAGCAGGTCCACGTCGTCGCCCCCGACGTCGGCGGCGGCTTCGGGGTCAAGGTGATGCAGTTCTATCCCGAGGAGGTGCTGATCCCGTGGGCCGCGCGGCGGCTGGGGCGCCCGGTCAAGTGGACGGAGGACCGGCGGGAGCACTTCGTCGGCTCGAACCACGAGCGCGGGCAGATCCACGACGTGCGCGTGGGGGTCGACGACGACGGGCGGATCCTCGCGCTCGAGACCAAGTTCGTGCACGACGCCGGCGCCTACTGCCCCTACGGGATCATGGTCCCCGTCATCACGGCCGCCCAGCTCCCCGGTCCCTACAAGCTGCCGAACTACCGCTACGCGTTCCGGGCGCTGTTCACCAACACACTGCCGGTCTCGCCCTATCGCGGCGCCGGCCGGCCGCAGGCGGCGTTCGTGATCGAGCGCACGCTCGACCGGATCGCCGGCGAGCTCGGACTCGACCGCGCCGAGGTCCGCCGCCGCAACCTGATCGGTCCGGGCGAGTTCCCGTACAACGTCGGCGTCACGTTCCAGGACGGCGGCCTCACGGTCTACGACTCGGGCGACTACCCGCGCGGCCTGGAGCTCCTGCTCGACGCCGTCGACTACCGCGGCTTCGAGGACGAGCGCGAGCGCGCCGCCGCCGAGGGACGCCGGCTCGGCCTCGGGCTGGCGGGCTACGTGGAAGGGACGGGCATCGGGCCGTACGAGGGCGCGGCGGTCAACGTGCTGGCCAACGGCACGGTGACCGTGGCCACCGGGCTGGGGACGCAGGGCCAGGCCCACGAGACGGTGTTCGCCCAGGTGGTCGCGGACGAGCTCGGCGTGCCGCTCGAGTCCGTGGCGGTGACCACCGGCGACACCCGCCGGATCGGCTACGGCGTCGGCACGTTCGCCAGCCGGTCGGCCGTCGTGTCGGGCAACGCGGTGCAGATGGCGGCCGTCAGCGTGCGCCGTCAGGCCCAGGAGCTGGCGGCCCGGCTGCTCGAGGCCGATGCCGACGATGTCGAGCTCGTCGACGGCGAGGCGCGCGTGCGCGGCGCGCCGGGGAGCGCGATCCGGCTCGGCCAGCTCGCCGTCGTCGCCAACCCGCTGCGGTACGCGTTCGGCCACGACGCCACCGAGGCCGCGATGTTCGCCCGCAAGGCCTACGCGTCGGGCGAGGCGCCGCTGCGCGAGGGCGCGAGCCCCGGCCTCAACGCCGTCGAGTACTTCAGCCCGCGGGCCGGCGTCTTCGGCTTCGGCATGCACGCGGCCGTGGTGGAGATCGACCCCGACACGTGCAACCTGCTGATCCGCCGCTACGTGATGGTCCACGACTGCGGTCGGGTGATCAACCCGATGGTGGTCGAGGGCCAGATGCTCGGCGGGTTCGCGCAGGGCATCGGCGGCGCGTTCTTCGAGCGGCTCGCCTACGACGAGAACGGCCAGCTGCAGAACGCCAGCTTCATGGACTTCCTCATCCCGTACGCGACCGAGGTCCCCGTGCCCGAGCTCATCCACATGGAAACGCCATCGCCCAGCAACGCGCTGGGCGTCAAGGGCGTCGGGGAGGCGGGCACGATCGCCGTCCCGGCCGCGATCGCCAACGCGGTCAGCCACGCGCTGGGCCGGCCGGTCGACCGCATGCCGCTCTCCCCGCTGCAGCTGTTCGAGATCCTGCACCCGGAGGGGACGCCATGATCGCCGAGGAGGAGCGCTTCGCCGCCGAGCTGGCCCGCGCGATCGCCGACGACGTGCACGCGCAACCGCCGGGCGGCGACCTCGTGCGCATCGTCCTGCGCTGGTTCGAGGCGGCCGACCCGCTCTACTTCACGGTCCACGCGCTCGGCGAGGTGGAGGCGCAGGAGGTGCCCACGGACGACGCCTGGTACCCGCTCGAGTGGCCGAACGTCGACGACGAGCTGGAGCGCACGGAGCGGGTCGCCGAGGATCCGGGCGTGCAGGAGGCCGGCGAGGCGCTGGCCGCGGTCTACGCGGAGACCGCGGACGAGGTGGAGCAAGCCGGCGAATGGACGCCGTCGGAGGCGATCGTGGAGAGCGTGCGCCTGCTCGCGGACGCCCTGCGGGCCGCCGGCGTGCCGCTCGCCGAGCGCTTCGCCGCCTCCGCCGCGCACTCCGAGGGCTGGGGGGTGCTCAAGGTTCTGGAGGCGACGGCGGACGGCGACGTGCTCCACCTGCTCGAGGAAGAGGACGAGTTACCTCACGAGTGAGTATCTTCGCGGCAAACCGCACAAGGAGGCCGCCATGAAGGTCCGAGACGCCATGACGGAACACGTGCTGACCATCACTCCGGGTCGCACGCTGCGCGAGGCCGCGCGGTTCATGACGGAGCACAACGTGGGTGCCGCGGTGATCATGGATCCCGAGCAGCCCGGCCCCGGCATCGTCACCGAGCGCGACGTCGTGCGCTCGCTGGGCGCCGGCGAGGATCCCGACAGCGAGACGGTCGCCGCCCACCTCACGTCGCGCGCCACGTTCGCCGACGCCGACTGGGAGCTGCAGGACGCGGCCGACGCGATGGCGCGCGGCGGCTTCCGCCATCTCGTCGTCGTCCAGGAGGGCGACGTGAAGGGCATCATCTCGATGCGCGACATCATCGAGGTCTGGCGCCCGCGCTAGGCGGGTCGCCTCCACTAGCCTGCGGGCCGTGGCCGGACAACGCGTGGTCGTGGCGCTCGGCGGCAACGCGATCGCCGGCGAGCGTGGCGCCGATCCCGAGTCCCAGCGGCTCGCGGTCGAGGCGGCGTGCGAGCAGATCGCCGAGCTCGTCGCCCACGGCCACGAGGTCGTGATCACGCACGGGAACGGGCCGCAGGTGGGCAACCTGCTGCTCAAGAACGACCTCGCGCGCGACATCGTCCCGCCCGTGCCGCTCGACTGGTGCGTCGCGCAGACCCAGGCCACGCTCGGCTTCCTGATCGTCACCGCGCTCGAGGCGGCGCTGGCCCGGCGCGGCGATGACCGGCTGGTGAGCACGGTCGTGACGCGCGTGCTCGTGGCAGCCGATGACCCGGCGTTCGCGGAGCCGAGCAAGCCGATCGGACGCTACGTGGACGAGCAGGACGCGCGCGAGCGGATCGCGGCCGGTGAGGCGTGGCAGGAACGCGGCGAGCGCGGGTGGCGGCGCGTCGTCCCGTCTCCGCAGCCGCTCGAGATCCTGGACCGCGGCACGATCGAGGCGCTGATCGCGGACGGCGCGATCGTGGTGGCATGCGGGGGCGGCGGGATCCCGATGATGCGCGAGGGCGGTCGGCTGCGCGGAGTGGAGGCGGTGCTCGACAAGGACCTCACCGGCGCCCTGCTGGCGCGGACGGTCGGCGCCGCGTGCCTCGTGATCGCCACCGACGTCGAGGCCGCCGCGGTGGGCTTCGGGACCGAGCATCAGGAGTGGCTGGGCGCGGTGGACGCGGAGCGCCTGCGCGAGCTGCTGGCGCTCGGCGAGTTCACGGGTGGGAGCATGGCGCCGAAGGTCGAGGCGGCGATCGCGTTCGCCGACGCCGGCGGCCGGTCGGTCATCACGTCGCTCGACCGGCTGCGCGAGGGCGTCGAGGGCGCGGTGGGAACCCGGGTGCCTGCATGACGGAGCGCGTCATCGTCCGCCGTGGCGCCTACCACGACTCCGTGACGCTGATGCTGGTGTCGAGCGCCGCGGGGCGGGAGGAAGGCGCGGAGGACGTGGCCGTGGGCATGGCGACGCCACTCAACCTCGAGCTGATCGCCGACCAGGGCTTCGCCGTCGAGGACGCCGGCCCGAACGACCTCGTGATCGCCGTGCGGGCGCGCGACGAGGCAGCCGCCGACGCCGCCGTGGCGGCGGTCGATCGCGAGCTGGCCGCCAAGGGCGGCGCGCCGGCGGCCGCGGCGGGCCGGCCCAGCGCCCGCTCGCTGCGGTCTGCGCGCGACTCCAGCCTCGCGTTCCTGTCCATCCCCGGCGAGCACGTGGCCCACGAGGCGGCGACCGCGCTGGAGGCCGGCCTGCACGTGTTCTGCTTCTCGGACGGCATGAGTCTGGCGGTGGAGGCGGCCCTGAAGCGGCGGGCGGTCGAGAAGGACCTGCTGTTCATGGGCGCCGACTGCGGCACGGCGATCCTCGACGGCGTCGCGCTCGGCTTCGCGAACGCGGTCGAGCGCGGGCCGGTCGGCATCGTCGGCGCATCCGGCACGGGCATCCAGGAGGTCAGCTGCCTGCTCGACACCGCCGGGATCGGGATCTCGCACGCGATCGGCGTCGGCGGCCGGGATCTCAGCGCCGAGGTCGGGGGGCTGATGATGCGACGCGGCCTCGAGCTGCTCGCCGCCGACGATGCCACGCGCGCGATCGTCGCGATCTCCAAGCCTCCGGATCCGCAGGTGGCCGACGCGATCGAGGCGGCCGCCGGCGCCGCGGGCAAGGCGGTGGTGCTCGGCTTCGGGCTCACGCTGGAGGAGACCGCGGCGCGGGCCGCGGGGCTGGTCGGCGGCGCCCTCCCGGCCTTCGAGGAGCGGCTTCGGCGCCCGCCGTCGCCGGGCCGCGTCGTCGGTCTCTACAGCGGCGGGACGCTGTGCGCGGAGGCGGCGGCGATCGTGGGGGAGGGCGAGTTCACGGACTTCGGGGCCGACGAGTTCACACGCGGGCGGGCTCACCCGATGATCGACCCGTCGCTGCGGCTCGACCGGCTCGCCGCCGCGGCCCGGGATCCGGAGGTGTCCGTGCTGCTGCTCGACGTCGTGCTCGGCTTCGGCGCCCATCCCGATCCGGCCGGCGAGCTCGCCCCGGTGATCGCCGACGTCGACCGGCACGTGATCGCCGCGCTGTGCGGCGCGGCAGGCGACCCGCAGGGGCTCGACGGCCAGCGCGCGCAGCTCGAGGCGGCCGGCGCCGTGGTGACGCGCAGCAACGCCCACGCCGCCCGCCTCGCCCGGGAGGCCGCCGGTGGCTGACCTGCTCGGGCGCCCGCTGGCGGTGGCGAACGCGGGCGTCGACCTGTTCGCGGACGAGCTCGAGCGGCAGGGCGTGCCGGTCGAGCGGGTCGAGTGGCGGCCGCCCGAGCCGGGGACCGAGGAAGCGCTGCAGCGGCTCGCCCTCGAGGCTGCCGCCATCGCGCACGCCAACGACGAGGCGGTCGAGCGGCTGCAGGCCGCCCAGCCGATGCTCGCCGGCGTCGGCACGGCGCGCGACCTCCTGCCGGACATGCACGAGCGCGCGATCCTGCACGCCGGCCCGCCGATCGACTGGGCCGAGATGTCGGGCCCGCTGCGCGGCGCAGTCATCGGCGCCGCCGTCCACGAGGGCTTGGCGGAGAGCCGTGAGGCCGCGGAGCGGCTGGCGGCCCGCGGCGAGCTTGAGTTCGCTCCCTGCCACGAGCGCGGGGCGGTTGGACCGATGGCGGGCGTGGTCAGCGCCTCGATGCCGATGGTCGTCGTCGAGAACCCGGCGCACGGCAACCGCGCGTGCTGCACGTTCAACGAAGGCCTCGGGAAGGTGCTGCGCTACGGCGCGAACGACGACGAGGTGCTCGAGCGGCTCGGCTGGATCCGTGACGTCCTGGCGCGCGTGTTCGCCCGGGCCCTCGACCGGCTCGGCGAGCCGATCGACCTGCGCGCGATGACCGCCCAGGCCCTGCAGATGGGTGACGAGGGGCACAATCGCAACCGCGCCGGCACCTCGCTGCTGCTGCGTTCGCTGCTCCCGGCGCTGATCGAGCTCGACGACCCGTCCGCCGACGTCGCCGCCGTCGCGCGCTTCATCGCCGGCAACGACCACTTCTACCTCAACCTCACGATGCCTGCCGCCAAGGCGGCCGCCGACGCCGCCGCCGGCATCGACGGCTCGTCGATCGTGGTCGCCATGGCCCGCAACGGCACCGAGTTCGGCGTGCGGCTGAGCGGCACCGGCGACCGCTGGTTCACCGGGCCGAGCGGGATGATCGACGGCCTGTACCTGCCGGGTTTCGGCCCCGAGGACGCCAACCCGGACATCGGCGACAGCTCCATCACCGAGACCGTGGGGCTCGGCGGGTTCGCGATGGCCGCGGCGCCGGCGATCGTTCGCTTCGTGGGCGGTGGGGCGGAAGACGCGCTCGAGGCCACCCGGGCGATGTACGACATCGCCTGGAGCGAGAGCCGTAGCTACCAGATCCCCGCGCTCGGCTTCCGCGGCACGCCGGTCGGCATCGACGCGCGCGAGGTCGTCGCGACGCGCGTGCTGCCGTTCGTCAATACCGGCATCGCCCATCGCGAGCCGGGCGTCGGGCAGATCGGCGCCGGCCTCGTCGAGCCGCCGATGGAGGCCTTCGCGAAGGCCGTGCGCGCGTTGGCCGGGCAGTGATCGCGGCCCGGCCCGTGCTCGAGCGCCTCGCCGGGCGCCGCGTGAAGGTCGCCGGCGCCGGGCGCGACGCCGCCTACGTCGAGGACGGCGGCTTCGTCGCTGTGCTCACCGTCGCCCGGCCGGCGCTGCCGAACGGCGTCCAGGTCGCCCGGCTGCCGCGCGCGGGTGAGGAGATCGTCGTCGACGGCGGTGACGAGTGGGATCCGGCGCTGGAACCGGCGGCCGATCCCGCCGCACTCGACGCGCGGATCTCGGCGGCGGTCGGACACCCGCCCGAGTCGCTCGTCCGGGCGATCCGGTCGGCGGACGGCAAGGGCCTCGTGGGCCGCGGCCCGGGGCTGACGCCGGAGGGCGACGACCTCGTCGCCGGCGCGGCGGCGGTGCTCGCGGCGGCGGGTCACGGCGGGCGCGCCGCCGCGCTCGTCGGGACGGACCTCCGGCGCCGCACGACCACCCTCTCCGCGACGCTGCTCGAGCTGTCCACCGTGGGCATGGGCCCCGAGCCGCTGCAGGCGCTGCTTGCCGGCGATCCGGCCGCGCTCGCCCGCCTCCTGCGCCTGGGCCACTCGACCGGCCGCGCGTACGCGCTCGGTGCCGCTGCCGCCCTCGCCGCCGAATAGTCTGCGCCGCCATGAACGTGCTCGATCTCTCGCAGGACTTCTCCGTCCACACGCCGGCGTTCGCCAGCTACGACGGCCCGTCCGTCAAGTGGGTCAAGCGGCTGGCGTTCGACAAGGCCGGCGGGCAGGAGCTGACGTCCACGCTCCACGTCGGCACGCACCTCGACGCCCCCGCGCACTTCTACTCGGGCGGCAAGTTCATCGGCGATCTTCCGCTCGAGTGGCTGGTCGGCCCCGCGTGCGTCGTCGACCTCGAGCGGATGGGCCTCGGCGACTTCGACCTCTACGGCCCCGAGCACTTCGAGCGCTGGGAGCAGGACACCGGGATCGCGATCGAGCCCGGCGACATCCTCATCATCCACACCGGCTACCACCGCCACTACCCGGAGAACTGGGCCGACCTCAGTGCGGTCGACGAGACGAAGTACTTCATCCGCCACCCGGGGCCGACGCGCGCCTTCGCCGAATGGGTGCTCGAGCGCAAGGTTCGCTGGCTGGCGGTCGACGCCGGCAGCGCCGACCACCCGATGAACACCGTCATCCGGCGCATGCGGCCCGACGAGGCCGAGGACGCGGAGGCCAAGCTCGGCCGCTCGCTCGACGATGTCTTCCCAAGGGCCGACTACCAGATCATGCACACGCTGCTGTTCCCGCACGACGTGATCCACATCGAGAACCTCGGCGGCGCGATCGACGAGGTGCTCGACCGCCGCATCACGTTCGGCTGCTTCCCCTGGCGCTTTCAAGGCGGGGAGGCGGCGTTTTGCCGCGCGGTTGCGTTCCTCTAGTCAGTTCGGATTCCGACTGGACGTTCTCCAGCGCTCGATTTTTTCGTCCAGTGACGCTTCGAGCGCGTCGGTCGGGGTACTGAGCCGACTACGACGTCGGTCGTCGGAGCCCACGGACGGAGGCATGGACGGACGGCCGGCGAGACGCTCGCGATGGACCGGCCGGCACCCATGGTCAGGGAGCCGGCCGACGCGGGCTACGCCTGCGCCGCGAGCGGCGTCCGGCCCCGACCGGTGTCGCCCCCGGCGGCCGCCGCCGCGACGTCGTCCGGGTTGCGCGGCAGGCGCAGGCCCGCGGCGATCGCCAGCAGGACCCACGAGAGTGGGTCCTCGAGGTAGGCCGCGTAGACGAGCGTGTGCAGGAGCAGCGCGCAGAAGGCCGCCGCCAGCCCGGCTCGTGCGACGGCCGCCACTCCCGGCCACGGCGCGGCCTGCAGCGTCGGCCAGAGGCGGCCGAAAAGCAGCGCGAGCGACGCGGCGACGAGCGCGAGGTAGGCCGCGAAGCCGACGATGCCCTGCTCGGCCGTGACGGTCAGCGGGATCGTGTGCGACGCGGCGGCGACCTTCTCGGAGCTGACGTCCTCGCGCTCGCGGAAGCGCTCCGCGAAGGCGCCCGCGCCGAATCCCAGCAACGGACGGTCGCGCACCATCGAGAGCCCGCCGCCCACGAGGTCGGCGCGCCCGCTCGTAGCCCGGTCGAGCGTCGCCCGGCTGCTCGTGTCCAGGTTGAGCGTGCCCGGCGCGAAGAGCACGAGCGCGAGCGCCACCGCGCCCGCGGCTCCTGCCACCGCGAGGACCGGCCACGGCTTCCAGCGCAGCGCCGCCAGCACCGCCAGCCCGAGCAGCAGGGCCGCGAAGCTCGACTGCGAGAGCGAGAACACGAGCCCCACCCACAGCACGGCGAGGCAGCCGGCGATCACCAGCGCCTCGTTGCGCCGCCGCGTCCACAGCAGCACGGCGGCGAGCAGGATCATCGTCAGCGCCAGGTAGCGGCCGTAGATGTTCGGGTCGAAGAACAGCGAGTTGACCCGGAAATACGGCAGCAGGTCGTTGGCCTCGACGACCTTCTCGTTGGTGATCAGCAGGTGGCCGGCCGCGAACTCGACGCATCCGATGCCCGCGAAGGCCAACGCCAGCCCGACCGTCACCCACAGCGAGAGGCGCAACAGCCGCCGCGTCCAGCGCACCTCGAGCAGGAGCAGGAAGAGCAGCGCGAACGGCACGTAGAACAGGCAGAGGTTCTTGATCGCCTGCTCGACGTCGGTCGAGTAGAGCGACTGGAGCCCGTAGAGCACGAGCACGACCGCGAACGCGCGGCACAGCCACGTGAGCGTCTTCTCGCGCGGCGGCTCCTCGAGCTCCTCCTCCTCGCCGGACCCGCGCAGCGTCCGCCACGCGTAGGCGATCACGCCGGCGGCGATCACCGCGTACAGGGGGAGGAGGAGGTTGGCCGCGGAGTCACCGATCGAGACCGGCACGCGGAACGGCAGCGCGCCGACCGCCAGCAGCGCCAGCGCCGCCGGACGCCGGTACACGAGCCAGGCGAGCCCAAGCACCACGACGATCCCCGCCGCCGCCCCGATCGCGAGCGCCGCGCGGGCCGAGGGGAGGGCTGCCGACAGCGTCGCGAGCGCCAGCGCCGCGCACACGGGCGAGGCGAGCATCGCCGCCATGCGACGGCGCCGGTCTTCGAGAACGAGCGCCAGGCCCGCCGCCAGGGCCGCGGCGAGCACCGCGGCACCCTCGAGGGGGCCGGCGGCGGCGAGCGTTCTCAGACGTCCTCCATCGTCACCGGGTCGGGTTCGTGCTCCGCGTCGGCGACGCCGAGGAACTCCGTGTAGGCCTCGACCACGGCGGCCGGCTCGTCCCACATCTGCATCCGGCCCTTGTGGAGCCAGATCGCGTCGTCGCAGAGCTTCTCGATGCTGGCCAGCGCATGGCTGACGAGGAGGATCGTGCGGTCCTCGCCGCACAGCTCGCGCATGCGGTCGAACGACTTGCGGCGGAAGCGCGCGTCGCCGACCGACAGCGCCTCATCGATGATCAGGATGTCGGGGTGCATGGTCACGGCGACCGCGAAGGCCAGGCGGCCGTACATGCCGGACGAGTAGGTCCGCATCGGCATGTCCATGAACTCGTCGAGCTCGGCGAACTCGACGATCTCGTCGTACTTCTCCCGCAGCTCGGTCCGTGTGAGACCGGCGGCGAGGCCGCCGAGCACGACATTCTCGCGCCCCGTCAGGCGGCGGTTGAAGCCGACGCCGAGCGACAGCAGCGTGCTCACCCGCCCGTTGACCTCCACCCGGCCGGCGCTGGGCGGGAGGATGCCGGCCACCGTCCGCATGAGCGTCGACTTGCCGGCGCCGTTGGCCCCCACGACCCCGAGGACCTTGCCGTGCGGCACCGTGAACGACACTTCCTTGAGCGCCTGGATCTCGCGGATCATGCGCTGGCGGCGCCCGAGCCGCATCAGCGTGCTCTTGAGGGTCGGCGCGCGCTCGAGCGACGTCCGGTATGTCACCGAGACGTTCTCGACCCGGATCCGCGGCGTGCCGTCAGAGACGGACAGCGAACTCACGCTCCCGCGAGATGAAGAACAGAGCGCCGGCGATGAAGAGGCTGAACGCCCACGCGGCGCCGAAGGCCAGATCGGCCGGGTCGGGCGCCACCCCGCGGTCGAGCACGTCGCTCCAGGCGGTGAGGAGTGGCGCGAGCGGGTTGAGCACGAGCAGGAAGCCGTACCGGTCCGGGACCTCGGACGCGTAGTAGAGGATCGGTGAGCCGTAAAGCCAGACGCGCAGGCCGTAGGTGAGGAACGTCTTGAGGTCGCGGAAGTAGACCTGGGCCGCCGCGACGATCATCGACAGCCCCGCCGCGAGCACGACCAGGAGGAACATGATCGGCAGCACCCACAGCAGCTGAGGGCCGAACGGGAGCGACGCGAGGAAGGCGACGGGGATGAAGACGAACACCGTCGGCAGGAACTTCCTGATCGCCACCAGCACCGACGAGGCCGGGAGCAGGATGCGAGGGAAGGCGGTGTTGAGGATCAGCCGCCCGCCGCCCGTGACGGACTTGACGGCCTGGCGCAGCGAGTCGGTCACGAAGTGGTAGGCGAACAGGCACGCCATCAGGTGCGCGAAGAACACGATCCCGCCGGTCTTCTGGCGGATGATGTCGACGAGCACGAAGTACACGCACGAGAGCATCAGCGGGTTGAGCAGCAGCCAGACCTGGCCCATCACCGTGTCGAAGTGCTGCGCGCGCAGGCTCGTGCGCGACAGCTCGAACGCGAACTCGCGCCGGCGCCACAGCTCGCGGATGTATGGGCCGATCGGCGGCAGCCCAACGCGGTGCGGCTCGTAGACATGCGTGACCGCGTCGAACTCGTTCGTGCGACGCGGCTCGGCGGAGCGATCGGTGACGGGGGCGCTGCTCAAAGCAGGAAGAGGCTAGCGGCGCGCACGGCGCTATCGGAGCCGATCGGACGCGAGCACGGCGAGCAGGTGGCCGACGGCGGTGAGCGCGCCCACGACGACGAGCGCGACGACGAGCGCGCGCGAGCCCACGAGGTCCCCCGCGAGGGCGTCCACGACCGCCGCGGCGAGCGCGAGCAGCGTCGCCTCGACGGCGACGAACGCGCGGTAGAACGGGACGTGCCGCAGTGCGCGGCGCACCCGCCGCAGGCCGCCGGCGCGCGGCGCGGCGACCGCCTCGGTGTCGGCGGCGGGCGGGCGCCCGGACTCCGCGCGAGCGACCGTGACGAGCGCCGACTCGCCCTGCACGAGCAGGACGAGCACCGCCACGACGAGCCCAAGCGTCGTGTAGCCGCCGAGCTGGTCCCAGCCGCCGTCCGCCCGCACACCGAGCGCGACGGGGAGCGCCGCCTCGGTCACCCAGTGGCCGATGCGGTCGAGGTAGACGCCGACCGGCGACCCGGTGGCGCCGCGCCAGCGGGCGAGCTCACCGTCGGAGCAGTCGAGCAGGATCTGCAGCTGGATGAGCAGGGCGGCGCCCACGGCGGCGGCGAGGCCGGGCAGCGAGAGCACGGCCGCGGCGGCCAGGCCGGTGGCGATCATCAGCCACGTGACGCCGTCGGGGGTGATGCGGGTGCGCAGCAGCAGCCGCGTCAGGTAGGGCGACAGGCGGCGCACGTAGAGCCGCCCGGCCCAGTGCTCGCCGCTGCTGCGGGCGAAGATCGAAGCCGGCTGGGTGGCCGCGCGCAGCTCGGCGATCGTGGGGCCGGGCACGGCTCAGCCCGAGTAGGCCTCGCGGAAGGCGGCCACGCGCCGCCTGACCTCCGCCTCGTCCAGCGCGAGGTGCTCGAGGATCGTGAACCGGTCCGGCCGCGTCTGGGGTGCGCGTGTCACCGCCTCGGCGAACTGCTCCTCGGTCAGCCCGAGGTCGGCCGGCGTGCGCGGCAGGCCGTGGCGCCTCAGGCAGGTGTCGATCCCGCGCGCGAGGCCCTCGTCCCCGCGCAGGAACGAGGTGAAGAGGCTCGCGGCGCCCGCCAGCTCGCCGTGGTGCGCGGTGCCCGGATACAGCACATCGATCGCGTGCAGGATCTCGTGGTCGCCGCCGCTGCAGGGGCGGCTGCTGCCCGCCGTGGCCATGGCCAGCCCCGAGAGCACGAGCGCCTCCGCGAGCGCGATCAGGAACCCGTCGTCCTCGATGCCGTCCTCCCGGTGGACGATCGACGTCGCGGCGACGCGCGCGAAGGTCATGGCCACGCCGTCCACCGCCTCGCCGCGCTCGCGTTCGGCCAGCCGCCAGTCCGCGATCGCCGACAGGTTGCTGATCGCATCCCCGATGCCAGAGCGCCGCATGGCGGGCTCGCTGCGCCGCACGTAGTCGAGGTCGACGATCACCGCGATCGGCATCTGGACGCCGTAGGAGGCCTTGTGGCCCGCGCCCTCGTCCTCCAGCGACGCGACCGGCGAGGCGATCCCGTCGTGGGCGAGGTTCGTGGCCACCGCGACCACCGGCAGGCCCGAGAGGCTCGCCGCGTACTTGGCGACGTCGAGCGTCCGGCCGCCGCCGATGCCGACGACCGCGTCGTAGAAGCCCCGCCGCAGGCGCGCCGCCAGCTCGGCGCCCGCCTGCACGGAGCCGCCCGCGACGTCCCAGATCTCCCCGTTGGTCAGCCGCGGACGCAGCGTGGCGGCGATCTCCTCGCCGAGCCCGGGCCCGACCACCACGGCGACGTGGCCGCCGCTCGAGATCCGGCGGTCGGCGAGCAGCGGCGCGAGGTCCTTCACCGCTCCGGCCCCGATGTCGACCTCGAGCGGCGTGCCGACCATGCGGGTCAGCAGCGGCACGCGACCTCCCGCGCCCGGGTGAGGTCGCGCGCGTCGTCGACCTCGACCCACTCGACGTCGCCGATCGGCGCGGTGACGACGCGCCCGCCGCGGTCGGCGAGCTCCTGGAAGCCGTCCTCGTAGTAAAGCTGGGGGTCGCGGCGCCATGTCGCCTCGAGGGAATCGGCCAGCGCGGTGGCGGCGGCCGGCTCGATCAGCGTCACGCCGATGTACTCGCCCTGGGCGGTGGCCGGGTCGAGCGCCTTGTTGATGCGGTCCAGCAGGCCCTCGGCCGTGATGTGGACCTTCATCTCCTCCTCGCCGAGCGGCTTGACGTCGTCGACCGCGATCAGCAGCTCCGGCCCGCGGGCCGCGAGCAGCGACTCCTCGACGGAGGCGGGGTGCACGGTGTCCCCGTTGGCCAGCAGCACGCCCTCGGCGAACGCGGCGCGCGCGCACCACAGCGAGTAGGCGTTGTTCCACTCGAGCGCCTTGGGGTTGAAGACGAGCTCGAGCTCGAGCCCGTGTCGGCCCTGGAGCTCGCCGACGCGCTCCGCCAGGCGCTCGTGGGCGTAGCCGGTGACGATCACCGCGCGCTCGAGTCCGACGCTGGCGAAGTTGCCGAGCGCGACGTCGAGGATCGTGCGGTCGCCGTCGACGGGGAGCAGCGTCTTCGGCAGGTCGGCCGTCTCGTGCCCCAGGCGCTTGCCGGCGCCGGCGGCGAGCACCATCCCGATCACGGCTCGTCGACCTCCTGCTCGTCGGCGTGCGGGTCCGCCTCGGCGCCGCGGCCGGCGACGATCCAGCTCCTCGTCGCCTCGACCACGAAGACGACGCCGAGCACGCCCGCGGCGACGTAGAAGCCGGCGGGCAGGGCGCCGGCCGCGAGCAGCACGAACGCGATGGCCACGCGGCCCTCCCAGCCGGGCATGCTGAGCCACGCGGGTGGCATCGCGCCCTGGTGGCGCAGCCGGTAGGCCATGTCGTAGTTGTGGAAGGCGAGCGCGGCGATCAGCGCGAAGGCCGACGGCAGGGCGTGCGAGCCCTCGAGCGCCGCCAGCCAGACGTAGGCGACGTACTCCGTCAGGCGCACGAGCGGCGGCTCGATCCACACGCCCTTGCGATCGGGCCGGCCGCCCGCGGCGCTCTCGGCGACCACCGCCCAAGCGAGCACCGCGGCGACCACGGGGAGCGACACGTCGGCGCCGCCGACGGCGGCGACCGCGAGCAGCGGCAGGGCGCCGACCAGCGCCAGCGCCGGTCCGGGGAGCGGGATGCGCGGCCCCAGCAGGCGGGCGAGGGCGCGGGCGGGCGGCCCGTCCTCGCGGAACCCGCGCGGGAGGTCGTCGGCGGCGGCGCTCATCGCAGGGCCCGGAGGATCCGGCCGCTCTGCGTGTAGGCGACGGCGAAGCCGCCCCAGGCGAGCAGCGTGATGAACGTGACGCGCGGCGTGAACAGGGCGGCGGTGATCGAGATGACCGCGAACCGCTCGCCGATCGGGAACGCCGCCATGCGCTTGAGCCAGCGTACGATCCGCACGTCGTCGAGCCGTGACCAGAGCTTCAGGATTCGCGCGGCGAGCGAGCGCCGCCGCGGGTCGAGCGCCACCCGGCGTTCCCCGGAGGCCGCGCCCAGATGGTCGAGCGGCTGCTCGAGCGGCGGCTGGCGCACCATGCCGGTGCCGGAGCGCTGCACGAACGCGTGCGAGAAGTCGGACGTGTGGCGGACGACCTGCAGCACGAGCGCGCTGCACGCCAGCAGCCAGACGGGGTCGCCGACCCGATCGGCCCCGATCGCCAAGCCGGCGAAGACGAGGTACTCCTTCGCCCGGTCGAGGATCGAGTCCAGCCACGCGCCGAACTTCGAGAACTGCCGGGTGTAGCGGGCGAGCTGCCCGTCGACGCAGTCGGTCGTGAACGCCACCTGGAGCAGCACGGCGCCGACGACGAGCCCCCAGCGCTCGCCGACCGCGAACGCGGCCGCGGCGAGGATGCCGATGACCAGCGACGCGAGCGTGATCTGGTTGGGCGTCAGGCCGCGGCGGGCGGCCCAGCGCGCGAGATAGCGGGAGTACGGGCTGACGAAGAAGGTCGTGAAGAAGCCGTCGCTGCTCTTGACCGCGGAGTCGAGCAGCAGGCGGTCCTCGTCGAGTGCCGCGATGCGGCTCTGCGTGCGCGCGGCCGCCGCGGGCGACAGGGGGCGCGACCAGAACAGGCGCCGCAGGTAGACGGGCTGGATCGGCGCGTTGGCGCGCACGAGGCCGAGCAGCAGCAACGCGACCGTGTCGAGCGGCGCGGCGGCCAGCCGGTTGGCCAGCAGCTCCTCGTGCTCGGGCGAGAGCGCCCCGGCGCTGCCGCCGGTGTTCTCGGGGTCCTCGGAGTCATCGGGAGCGGCGAAGTCGTCGCCCTCGGCGTCGCCGTCGAACGGGCCGCCGCGTCCCATCAGCAGCCGCCAGCGCGTGCCCTTGCGGGTGAGCTCATCCTGCCAGGCCGCCGGGACGTCCGCGACGAGCTTGGCGAGCCGGTCGGCGGCGTCGGCCAGCATCGGCAGCTCGGTGGGTGCGACGCGCAGCACGCCGAGGAACGTCGCGTTGTGGCGGCGCACTGTGTGGTACGGCGTCGCGGCTGCGATCACCCGGCCGCGCCGGGCCTGCACCCGGAACGCGACGTGCCGCCGCCGCCCGCCGGCGAGGATGCCGGTGTTCGCCTTCGGGTCGGTGATCAGCCCTTCGAGCGCGCTCTCGTGCGTGACGATGTCCGCGTACGTGAACAGCATCGGGCCGGCGGTCGTGCGCGCGAGCTCGGCGATCGCCCGCAGCTCGTCGACGGGAGAGCCGGGCGTCCGGATTTCCGCGGCGCTGCCGAGTGCAGCCTGGACGTCGCGCTCCCACTCCGGGCGGGTGAAGACGATCGCGCGCCGCACGCCGAGACGGGTCAGCTGGCCGACGAGGCGGGCGAGCACGGCGCCGTCGTCGAGGCGGGCGAGCGCGGCTGGTACGTCGCCGGCCGGGGCGGTGGCGACGACGACGGCGACGTCGACGGGCGCCGCGCTCGTCGCGGCGGGCCGTGTGGGCGCGCTCATGACCGCCGCCCCGCTATCGCTCAACCCGCTCGTCAAGGCCGTCGGAGACTAGCGGGCGCCCGCTCCGCTCCTGGGCGCCCAATTGCGCGAGCAGAGCCTCGAAGCGCTCGCCCACGGCGGAGACGTCGAAGTCGCCCGCGCGGCGCCGGGCGGCCTCGGAGAACGCGCGCCGCTTCGCGGGATCGGCGATCAGCGCATCGAGTGCCGCGGCGAGCGCGCCGGCGTCCTCGGGGGGGACCAGGACGCCCTCACGGCCGTCGCGCACGATGTCCCGCGGGCCGGTGGGGCAGTCGAAGCTCACGACCGCGAGCCCGGAGCCCAGGGCCTCGAGCAGCACCATCGGGAAGCCCTCCCAGCGCGAGCTGAGCGCGAAGATCGAGGCCTCGGCCATCGCCTCGCCGAGCCGCTCGGACCGCCCGAGGAGCGCGATCCGGTCACTTGCGCCCAGCGCGTCGATCTGCGCCTGCAGCCGGCCGCGCTCGGGGCCGCTGCCGTAGATGCGCAGGCGCCAGTCGGGGTGGCGGCGCGCGACCTCGGCGAACGCCGGGATCAGGAGGTCGAAGCCCTTCTGGAGGTTGAGGCGGCCGGCGGCGATCACGACCTTGGCGTCGGGGTCGGCCGCCGGCGCGTCCGACGGCGGGACGGGGTTGGGGATGGCCCGCACCTTGGTGCGCGACCCGGCCAGCAGCCGCCCGTAGTCGGCCTCGTCCTGCGTGGTGAGCGTGGTGAGGGCGGCGAGCCGGGGGTAGTGGCGGCGGATGTCGGCGGCCAGCCGCGGGCGGTGGATCGCCATGTGCTGGTGCTCCTGGCCGACCGTGACCACGCCCTCCGGCGCGAGCCGCGCGGCGAGCAGGTTCAAGGCCGGCCGGGTCGTCACCACGGCGCCGCCCTCGAGCGAGCGCAGCCATCGCACGAGGGCGAGGTCGGTCTGCAGGCTGCAGGCCGGGTACGCGTAGTCCTCCGGGTGCACGAGCAGGCTGGGGAGGCGCGACAGGATCCGGCCCCGACGCTCGAGCGCGGCCACCCGCACGCCGTCGGGAAACGGGAAGAACGGCTCGGCCCGGCGGCGGATCACGCTCACCACCTCGACGTCGCGGCGCTCGCCGAGGTGCTCGGCCATCGTCAGCGTCGTGCGGATCGTGCCGCCCATGCCCCAGGCGTGCTGGAGCACGAAGCGCACGGGACCGGGACCCGGTGGCGCGCTCTTGCGCGGGAGCGCCGCGAGCGCGCCCACGGCGGCCCGGTGCACGGCCACGGCCGGTGGCCCGAGCAGCCGGCGGCGGAGCGACACGCGGGCCATCTAGCGGCCGCGGGCCAGGCGCTGCCGCAGCGGGGCGACGCGGCCGCGCACGCGCCGCGGCAGCACGTGCCAGACGCGTACGCGCAGCGGCGGCTCGGGCGGGGGCGGCGGCTTGGGCGGCGGCGTCTTCGGCACCTCGTGCAGCTGCATGCGCCCGGGGTGGTAGAAGCGCTCGGCGAGCGGGATCTCGGGCTGGATGCGCAGGTCGAGCTCTCCGAACTGCTCGATGCGCTCGTCCACTTGCGCGCCCGCGATCAGCCGCGACCCGTTGGCGCCGATCGGCATGAGCACCGCGGGGTCGTCGATCGCGTAGCCGTAGAACTCGGCGAGGCGCGTGAAGCGCTCCGCCAGCAGGCGCTTGTGGCGGTCGCTCATGCGCCGGTGCCACTTGTCGACGCGCGAGACGTCGATCGGGTCGTCGATCCGGTTGCCGCCCTCCACGATGACGCGCCCGCCGCGGCCGACCTGCACGGTGTGGTGGTCGAGCACGCGGTCCGACCACTGCACTCCGAGCCAGTCGAGCAGCTCGCGCAGCACCGCCTCAGGGCGGAGCACGAGCTCCTCGTAGCGGACGAGCACGAAGCGGTCCTTGTGCTCGGCGGCCTGGCGGGCGACCTCGCGCGCGTAGCGGTCGACGTGGATCGAGGCCCGGCGGTACGAGTGCCCGAACCGTCCCATGTTCGACCCGACCGCGCCTCCAGGGTGGCGAGCGATGCCGATGAACACCGCGTCCGGGAACAGGCGCGCCAGCCCGTCGACGTGCCACGTGTGCAGCGGCGTCTTGTCCCCCCACCGCTGCTTGCCCTGCTGCTCCATGTGCCGCGCGAAGATGCGCTCGTAGAAGCGCGCGAGCTCGGCGTCGAGCTCCTCGCGGCTCCATCCCATCCGCCGCGCCCAATTGCGCCCGGACCATTTCAGCGGCACGAACTGATGCGCGTTGTAGGCTCGCATGAAGCCCGTCTCCTGCGGGATCGAGATCCCCTCGTGGCTGTCGAGCATGAGCCGGAGCAGCGTGGAGCCCGAGCCCATGGTCCCGACGATGAAGATGGGGCCGCCCATGTGCGCGGGCGAGTCTAGAGGCCGACCGGGGCCACACAGGCGCTCGCTAGGGTGCCCGGCGCGCCGATGAAGATCCGCTTCCTCCTCATGAACGCCTTTGCCGTCGGCGGCACGATCCGGACGACGTTCACGACGGCCGAGCAGCTCGCCCAGCGCCACGACGTGGAGATCATGAGCGTGTACCGCCGGCGGGCCGACACCGCGCTGCCGGTGCCGAAGGGGGTCAAGCTCTCGTTCCTCGCCGACCTGCGCAAGGACGAGGTGGCGGACCTGCCGCGGCTGCAGCGCTGGCTGGCGGAGCAGCCGACGCGCCTGATGTCGACGAACGACTTCCGGCACCCGAACTTCAACCTGCTCACCGACGTGCGGATGCTGCGCTACATCCTCGCGGCCCGCGACGGAGTGCTGATCGGGACGCGGCCGTCGATCAACCTCGCGGTCGCGCTGCTCGCCGCTCCCTCGGTCGTCCGGGTGGGGCAGGACCACATGAACCTCTCGACCTACAACGACGCGCTGAAGGGCCAGATCAGCTCGATCTACCCACGGCTGGACCTCGTGTCGACGCTCACGGAGGGCGACGCCGACCATTACCGCCGCCGCCTGCAGGGCCGGACGCGGGTCGAGTGCATGCCCAACGGGGTGCCGGACGTCGGCGGCAACCGGGCGGGGCTCGACGCCAAGGTCGTGGTCGCCGCCGGTCGGCTCGGGCCGCAGAAGGGCTTCGACCGGCTGCTCCCCGCCTGGGCCCAGGTGGCAGACGAGCATCCCGGCTGGCAGCTCAAGATCTTCGGCAGCGGCCACGCGATGAAGCCGCTGCGGCGCCAGATCCGCAAGCTGGGCATCGAGGACAGCGCGCAGATGATGGGCTTCACGCCGAACCTCCACGAGGAGATGGCCAACGCGTCGCTCTACGTGATGAGCTCCCGCAAGGAGGGCTTTCCGATGGTCCTGCTGGAGGCGATGGCCGTCGGCCTGCCGGTGGTGAGCTTCGACTGCCCGACCGGGCCGCGGGACATCATCCGCGAGGGCGTCGACGGCCACGTCGTGCCGGACGGCGACGCCGGTGCGCTGGCTGCCGCCATGGGCTCGCTGATGGCCGACGCCGAGCGGCGGAAGGCGTACGGCGCGGCCGCGGTCGAGGGCGCCGCGCGCTATGACGTCGCGAAGATCGCCCGGCGCTGGGAGACGCTGTTCGAGGAGGCCGCCGCGACCAAGGGGCCCGAGGACCGCGCGGGCATGCAGCCGGCACTGGAGCAGATCACGCAGATCGCTGCCGGACGGGCTCGCCGGCGGCTGCGCTCGCGGTGACGTCGTCGATGACCAGGCAGTCGACGCCGGCCTCGAGCAGTGCCGGCCGCTCCTCCGGAGCCGGGCACCAGGACGCGACTTCGAGGCCCGCTTCGTGCGCCACGCGGACGGGCGTCGCGGCCTCGGCGGGGAACGACTCGACGTTGGCGGCGACCACGTCGACTCCGAGATGCCTCGCCGCCGGGATCGCCTTGCGCAGCGGGAAGCGGATCCACGTCAGCAGGCCCACGGCCGCCGACGGGCGCCGCTCGCGCACGATCAGCAGCGCCGCCGGGTCGAAGCTCGTGACGAGCACTTGGCGGTCGTGGCGCGCCGTCAGCTCGGCCACCAGCGCGGCGGTGGTCTCGGCGCGCGGGCGCAGCGCGTCCTCGAGCGCGGACTTGACCTCGACATTGATCGCGACCTCGGCGGGCAGGACCTCGAACAGGTCCTCGACGCGCATCAGCCCGGTCTCCGCGGCCGTGAGCGCGGCGACGGCGCGCCCGTCCTCGAGCTCGGGGTCGTGGCGGGCGACGAGCACGCCGTCGGCGGTCATCCGCGCATCGACCTCCACCCACCGCAGGCCGGCCGCGACCGCGGCCTCGAACGACGGCAGCGTGTTCTCCTCGTGACCGCGACCGCTGCCGCGATGGCCGCACAGGACCGGGGTGTCGCCGAAGACCTTCAAGGAGCCGTCGAGTAGCTTGGCAGCCATGCCGCGGCTCAGCGTCGTGCTCGTCGCCCATGGCGAGCAGGCCCATCTCGAGGAGCTCGCGTCCTCGGCGCTGCACGGGGACGTCGAGCTCGTCGTGATCGACGACGCGTCTCCCGACCACGGGCCCGAGCTGCTCGACGCGCTGGCCGTGCGCGACGACCGCGTGCGGATCCACCACTTGACCGAGCGCGCCGGGCTGGGGGAGGCGCGCAACCTGGCGCTGGAGCTCGCGCGCGGCGAGTACGTGTGGTTCGTCAACGCGAGCGACGTGCTCGCTCCTGGGGCGCCCGGCCGGGTGCTCGATCGGCTGGCGGAGGTCGAGCCCGATGTGCTGCTGGTGGGCGACCGGATCGAGGATGCGCTGGGCCTCTCCCGGCGTGGCCCGCACGCGGCGCTCGTCCGGCGCCTGACCGGCGTGGTCACGCTCGACGAGGAGCCCGCCCTCGCAGCCGCCGCGCCGCGCGCGTGGGACAAGGTCCTATGGCGCGTGGGCCTCGGCCGCTTCGCGCCCGGCCGGCACGGCGAGCTGACCGTGACGTGGCCGGCTCTCCTCCGCGCTCGCCGGATCGCGGCGCTCGCCGGCGCGAGCTACGTCCGGCGCGAGCTGGAGAACGCCACCCAAGTGCCCGGCGCGCCGTTCGAGCCCTACGAGGAGCTGCTGTCGGGCGCGGATGAGCGCACGCGCCGAGTCGTCGCGCCCGCCATGGCGCGGCACCTGCTCGCGCTCCTCGACCGGGTGCCGGCGCGCGACCGGCGGGACTTCTTCCGCCAGGCCTCCGAGATCTTCGCGCGCGCCCGCATGGGCGACGAGCCGCGGCCGCCCGGTCGCGTCGACCGCCTGCGCCTTGAGCTGCTCGAGCGCGACGCCTACGCGGCGTACCGCGCGCTGGGCCGCGGCCTCGAGGCCCGCCGGCGAGCGCCCGGCCTCGCCGCGGTGGGTGGGATCCGCGAGGCGCGCGCCCGGGTGCGCAAGGCGAGCCTCGAACACCAGTACCGCGCGGCGCTGCGCCGCCCGCTCGACCCCGAGCTCGCCGTCTACGGCGCGTACTGGTTCCGTGGCTACTCGTGCAACCCGCGGGCGATCTACGAGCGGGCGGCGGAGCTGGTCCCGCATGTGCGCGGCGTGTGGGTGGTCAAGCAGGGCGCCACTGTCCCGGAGGGCGTCGAGCACGTCGTTGCGAACAGCCCGGAGTACTTCGACGCGATCGCGCGCGCGGGCTATCTCGTCAACAACGTGAACTTCCCCAACCACCTCGTCAAGCGCGAGGGCAGCGTGCACGTGATGACGCACCACGGCACGCCGCTCAAGCGCATGGGACTCGACCTGCGGTACGCCCACCACGCCGGCCGCAGGATGGACTTCGACACGCTGCTCGAGCGCTGCCGGCGGTGGGATTTCAGCGTCTCCTCGAACCGGCACTCGTCGCTGGTCTGGGAGCGCGTATACCCGGTGCCGTTCGAGACGCTCGAGGTGGGCTACCCGCGCAACGACGCGCTCGCGACGGCCACCGACGAGGACGCGCAGCGGCTCCGCGAGCAGCTCGGCATCGCTTCGGGCCAGACCGCCGTGCTCTACGCGCCGACCCACCGCGAGTACCGCTCGGGCTACGCGCCGACGCTCGACCTCGGCCGGCTGGCGGCCGCGCTGGGCGACGACCACGTCGTGCTCGCCCGCCAGCACTACTTCTATGATGCCGACCCGCTCGTGCGCGACCTGCATCGCGCCGGGAGGCTGCTCGACGTCGCCTCCCATCCGTCGGTCGAGGAGCTGTGCATCGCGTCCGACGTGCTGCTCACCGACTACTCGTCGATCATGTTCGACTACGCCGTGCTCGACCGCCCGATCGTCATCCACGCCCCCGACTGGGACGTGTACCGGGAGCTGCGCGGCACGTACTTCGACCTCCTGGCCGAGCCGCCCGGCGCCGTCGCCCGGACCGAGGACGAGCTCGTCGACCTGTTCGCGTCCGGCGCGGTGAGCGATCCCGAGGCCGACCAGGCCCGTGCCGCGTTCCGCGCCCGCTTCGCAGCGCTCGACGACGGCCGCGCAGCCGAGCGCGTCGTCCGCCGCGTGTGGCTCGGCGAGCGTGAGCCGGCCCCGCCGCCCGTGCCGTCCCCCGCGCGATGAGCGAGCGGCACCTCCTGCTCGTCGTCGGCGTCGGCCGCAGCGGCACGAGCCTCCTGTCCGGCATGCTCGGCCAGCTCGGGTTCCGGATCCCGCAGCCGGAGGTCAAGGCCGACGACACCAACCCGCGCGGGTTCGGCGAGCCCCGCTGGGTGGTGGACTTCCACACGCGCCTGCTGCGCCAGCGGCGCGTGACGGTCAACGACGCCCGTCCGGCCGCGTGGGAGGCGACGACCGCCGCCGGTGAGGAGCCCGCCGTGCGCGACGAGCTGCGCCGCTGGCTCGAGGCAGAGCTGGGCGAGCCGGGCGCGGTGCTCGTGAAGGATCCGCGCACGGTCTGGTTCCTGCCGCTGTGGATGCGCTGCGCCGACGAGCTGGGCGCCCGCACGTCGTTCGTGACGATGCTTCGGCACCCGGCCGAGATCGTCACCAGCGCCCGCCGCTCCTACGGCCCCGGCCTGACGGAGGCGGGCCGCGCCGCGGCGTGGATCAACGTGATCCTGCAGACCGAGAACGTCACACGCGAGGCGTCGCGGGCGTTCGTGCGCTACGAGGACCTGCTCGCCGACTGGCCGCCGGAGATCCGTCGGCTCGGCGCGCTGCTCGACGTGCCGGCGCTGGCGGGCACCGTCAGGCGCCCGGAGGTGGACGCCTTCGTCGACCCGGGCCTGCATCGCAGCCGCTCGAGCTGGGAGGACCTCGACGTCCCGGCGCACGTGTGCGACCTCGCCGAGGCCGTGTGGGGGCGGCTCGAGGCGCTGGCCGCGCCGTCAGGCGACACGCCGGCCGCCCACGCCGCGCTCGACGCCGACCGCGTCGCCTACCGCGCGCTCTACGGCGAGGCGGAGGCGATCGCGCAGTGCTCGGTGATGGCCGCCCGCCCGCGCAAGAAGTCTCCCGCGCCGCCGCCGTCGCTCCCCGTGCGGCTCGCCCGCCGCGTCCCCGCGCCCTACCGGCGCCGGCTGCAGCGGGCCGTCCGCAAGCTGCGCTCCTAGGATCATTCGCCGTGCCCAGGGTCAGCGTCGTGGTGCCGGTCTACAACGTCGAGGAGTTCCTCGCGACCTGCCTGGACTCGTTGCTGGCCCAGACCTTCGAGGACTTCGAGGCGATCCTGGTCGACGACGGCTCGACCGACCGCAGCGCCGAGATCGCCCAGCGCTACGAGGACAAGGACAGCCGCTTCCGGATCGTCGCCCAGGAGAACGGCGGCCTGAGCAAGGCGCGCAACACCGGGGCGGACGCGGCCCAGGGCGAGTTCCTCGTCTTCCTCGACAGCGACGACGCGGTGCCGCCCAACGCCTACCGGCTGCTCGTCGAGGCGCTCGACAAGACGGGCTCGGACTTCGCCACCGGCAACGTGCATCGCCTCACGCGCTTCGCCACGTTCCAGTCGCCGTTCCTGGCCAAGACGTTCACCGAGACGCGGCTCAAGACGCACGTCACGAAGTTTCGCCCGCTGCTCGCCGACCGGCCGGCGTGGAACAAGCTGTGGCGGCGCTCGTTCTGGGACGCGAACGGGTTCCGCTTCCCCGAGGGCCGCACGTACGAGGACACGCCGGTCACGATCCCCGCGCACTTCCTCGCCCGCTCTGTCGACGTGATCTCCGACCCCGTCTACCTGTGGCGCATCCGCGAGGGCGCGGACTCGATCACCCAGCGCAAGCTCGAGCCCCGCGGGCTCACGGATCGCATGCTGGCCATCGAGGAGGTCTCCGACCACCTCGCCCGCAAGGGGCCGCGCGGAGCCAAGCGCTGGTACGACGAGAGCGTCGTGGCCGACGACCTGCGGTACTACGTGAACGGGCTCGAGGCCGCCGCCGACGACTACCGCGAGCTGTTCCTCGACCGCGTCAACGCGTTCCTCGACAAGGCGAGCCCGAAGATCTTCCGGCCGCTGCCGGCGATCGAGCGCCTGAAGTGGCACCTCGTGCGCCGCCGCCTGGTGCCTGAGCTGCTCGAAGTGCTGCGCTTCCAGCGGGAGCAGCTGGGGCGGACTCCGCCCGTGCGCGAGCGCGGCCGGTGGTACGGCGACTACCCCTTCCGCAACGACCGCCGGCTGCGGATCCCGCGCTCGGTCTACCGCGTGGAGCCCGAGTTCTACATGCGCGCGTCGATCGAGCGGCTCGACCGCGTGGGCGACGAGCTGCGCGTGCGCGGCTACGCGTACATCCACGGCGTCGGCGCCGGTGCGCCGGACGCCCAGCGCGTCAGCGCGGCGCTCCTGCGCCGCGGGCCGCTCGTGCGCGTCCGCCTGCTCACGTCAGCCGTCCGGCTGCGGGCGCGCAGGGTCGAGCGTCCGGACGTGACCGGCAACTCGCGCCAGGCGCTCTCGGACCTCTCGTGGTCGGGCTTCGAGGCGACGCTCGACCCCCGCGTGCTGCGCCGCGCCGGCCGCTGGAGGGAGGGCACCTGGGACCTGTACGTCACGCTCCGCGCCGGCGGCCTCAAACGGCGCCGCTCGCGCTTCACGCTCGACGGCGGGCGCCCGCTGCGCCCGGTCGAGATCGAGCGCGGCGACGGGGTCGTGACCGCGGGCGTGACGCCCGACGCCGAGCTCGCCGTCGAGGTGCGCCGCGGCGCGGCAAAGCTGCGCGAGTCCCAGCTGGCCGACGGGGCGCTCGAGCTCAAGGCCGATCTTGGTCCGGCCGGGGGGCCCAAGCCGGTGCTCGAGCTGCGGCGCACGAGCGACGGGCGCCGTGTGCGCGTCCCGGTGCGCGATGGCACGGCACGGGCGCCGCTCGCCAAGCTGCGCGGCGAGGGGCCCAGCGTGTGGGAGCTGTGGGCCGGCGACGTGCCGGTCGCGCTCGCGGACGTCCCCGAGGCGTCGTGGACCACCGACGGTCGTCGGCTCGAGCTGACCGAGCGCGGCCGCGGCGCCGCGTTGGTGGAGCGCGAGGCGGCCGCGGTCGTGCGGCACGCGCGGTGGGCGGCGGACGGCACGCTGGAGCTCGAGGGCGACGTGCCCCCGGAAGCCGACTGGAAGACCATCGCGTTCGTCGAGGACCGCGGCGAGGCCCATCGCTTCCCGCTCGAGCGCGCGGGCGAGGGGAGCTTCTCCGCCCGCCTGCCGGTCGCCACGATCCGGTCGCTGGCCGGCGCTCTGCCGCTCACCGAGGGACGCTGGCGGCTGCGCGCGGGCGGAGTGCCCGTGGCGCTCTCCAGCGAGCTCGACGGACGGCTGCCGCTGGAGACCGTCGTCGACAACAAGCCGTTCTCGTTCGGGTTGTCGTCCGACGGCGACGCGCTGCTCCACGTGCAGCGCGACCTGCGGCCCGACGAGCGGGGGCAGTTCAACCAGCTTCGGCTGCGCGACAGCGCCTACTCGCCGTCGCGCAGCGAGCCGCTGCGCGACGCCGTCGTGTACACGAGCTTCCTCGGTCGCCAGTACTCCGACAGCCCGCGCGCGATCCACGAGGAGTTCCTGCGCCGCGAGACGCCGCTCGAGCACCTGTGGGTCGTGCGCGACGGCCGCTGCCGGGTGCCCGACAGCACCAAGGTCCTGCGCGAGGGCAGCCGCGAGTACCACGAGGCGCTCGCCACCGCTCGCTTCGTGATCGCCAACGATCACTTCCCCGACTGGTTCCGCCGGCGGCCGGATCAGGTGTGCCTGCAGACGTGGCACGGGACACCGCTCAAGCGCCTCGGCTTCGACGTCTCCGACATGCGCAAGACCGTGCGGCGCTTCCAGCGCGGCTGGGAGCGCCAGCTCGACAACTGGCAGTACGTGCTCTCGCCGAACCGCTTCTCGACGCCGATCCTCCGGCGAGCCTACGCGATCGAGGGAGAGATGCTCGAGACCGGCTACCCGCGGGTCGACGTGCTCGCCGGCGCCGATCGTGAAGCGCGCGGCGCCGAGCTCCGGCGCCGCCTGGGCATCCCCGAGGGCGTGCGGACGGTGCTCTACGCGCCAACTTACCGCGACCACGTGGTCGACCGCCGCGGCCGCTACCGGCTCGACCTCCAGCTCGACGTGGAACGCCTGCGCCAGGCGGTGGGGGAGGACACCGTGATCCTCTTCCGCAAGCACCACTACGTCGTCGACTCCGTACCGGTCACGGCCGACGGCTTCGTGCGCGATGTCTCGAGCTACCCGGACGGCACGGAGCTGATGCTGGCCGCCGACGTGCTCATCACGGACTACTCCTCGATG
>DATAFH010000129.1:0-15907 GCA_036257565.1 Solirubrobacteraceae bacterium
CGCCGGGGTGGGATGGCGGGAGGGCTACATCGGGCGGCGCTTCGAGCGCGGCCGCGACTCGCAGGTCGGGTACACGCTGCTCCGCGGCGAGCCGGTGATCGCCGAGGACCAGGCAAACGATCCGCGGTTCAAGCGCAGTGCCCTTGCGGACGAGCACGGTGCGGTGAGCGCCCTGACGGTGATGATCGAGAGCCCGGACGAGCCGTTCGGCGTGCTGGAGGCGCTGTCCACGCGCCGGCGATCGTTCTCGCCGCCGGAGGTCGGCTTCATGCAGGCTGTCGCCAACGTGCTGGCGAGCGCGGTCGAGCGCGGTCGTGCGCACGATCGGCTGCTCGAGGTGCTGGAGGCGGAGCGGGGCCGGATCGCGCGCGACCTGCACGACGAGGCGCTCCAGAACCTGACGTACGCGCTGGCGCTCGCCGGGCGTGCCCGCAGCGCCGGCAGCGTCGGTGCGCCTCCGGACGAGCTGTCGGCGGCGCTCAAGTCCGTGGGCGAGCAGCTGCGCGCGGCGATCTACGACCTGCGCCTGGGCGGCGAGCAGCGCACACCGTTCGCTCAACTGTTGGAGTCGCTCGTCGCCGTGCACCGCGCGATCGCGGTCGACCCGGAGATCGAGCTGGACCTGCGCGACGGGATGCCCGCCGGTGCGCTCGGGGCAATCGGCACCGAAACGCTGCGCATCCTTGGCGAGGCGCTGACGAACGCCCGGCGCCACGCGCGTGCTCGGCGCGTCCGCGTCAGCGTGTGGAGTTTGGACGGCAAGCTCTACGCCGAGGTCTCCGACGACGGGCGCGGATTCGATCCCGCCGAGCGGCCGGCGCGCGTCGCCGGGCATGGGATCGCGGGAATGCGCGAGCGGGCGGCGCTCCTCCACGGACGTCTGGACATCGTCGGCGAGCCGACGACCGGCACCACGGTCCGCTTGGAGGTGCCGCTCCGGCCGGCTGATGAGCGCGCAGCCGAGCAGATGCGCGTCCTGCTCGTGGAGGACCACACCGCCGTGCGGGAAGCGATCGCGGGCATGTTCGAGCGCGAGTCCGACTTGACCGTCGTCGGCCAGGCCGAGTCGCTGGCCGATGCCCGCGAGCTGCTGCACGGCGTCGATGTCGCGGTGCTCGATCTCGCACTGCCGGACGGCGACGGGATCGCGCTGATCCCGGAGCTTCGGGCGGCCAGCCCGGGGGCTCAAGTCCTCGTGCTGAGCGCCAGCCTGGACCGCGCGCGAACCGCCCGCGCGATCGACGCCGGCGCCGCCGGCGCGCTCGACAAGACCGCCGACCTCGACCAGGTCGTTGATGCCATCCGGCACCTACGCGCGGGCCAAGCCCTGCTGGCCAGCCACGAGATCGTCGAGCTGCTCCGGTTCGCGAGCGACCGCCGCGCGCAGGAACGCGAGGACCGTCAGGCGATCGCCGGCCTGACGCCCCGCGAACGTGAGGTGCTCAAAGCCCTCGCCGCGGGTCTCGACGGCCAGACGATTGCGGAGAGGCTCGGGATAAGCATCCGCACCGAGCGCAACCACGTCGCCCGCATCCTCAACAAGCTCGGCGTCCACACGCAGCTCCAAGCCGTTCTCTTCGCCCTCCGCTACGGACTCATCGACGAGCCATGAGGGCCACGCGCCCGCGCCGCTGTTCGGCGGGCCGCCGCACTAGCTTGAGGTCGGGGCCTGCGTGGCGGCGTGGAGCGTGTCGAGCGCCTGTTTCTCGATCTGGCGCACGCGTTCGGCACTGATGCCGAGGTCGGCGCCGAGGCGGCGCAGCGTTTGCACAGGCCCGTCGAGGCCATAGCGCCCGCGCAGGATGGTCTGCTCGCGGCGCGACAGGCTCGCGATCCGCGGGAGAAGGCTCGTGAGCGCCAGCCGGCCGGCCGCACGCTCGTACGCCTCCTCGGCCACTGGGTCCCGCAGCCGCTCACCGACCGTGTCGCCGAAGGCACCCTCATCGCCGCTGCTCGGCTCGTCGAGCGAGCACGGCACCCGCTCGACCGCGATCAGGCTCTCCACCTGCGCGCGCTCGATCCCCGTCTCACGCGCGAGCTCCCCGCAGGACGGCTCACGGCCGTGCACCCGGACGTGGACGCGGCGCGTGTTCCGTACGCACGCAAGCTGGCGCGCGGCACGATCCGGCACGACGACCGGTCGGCTCAGCTCGGACACCAACTGCTGCATCGCCTGGCGAACCCACCACGACGCATACGCCCAGAACGGCGTTTCCAGCTCCGGGTCATAGCGCTCGAGCGCCCGCAGCAGCCCCACCACGCCCTCCTGCATCAACTCCGCCCGCCCGACCCCGGGCGCCCCACGGTAGCCGCGTGCGACGTTCCCGATCAGCGGCGTGAACGCCTCGAGCAACGCACCGCGCGCCTCGCCCCGGCACTCCTTCGCCGCCAACACCAGCTCGCGCTCGCTCAGCTGCCCACGCACCGTCACACCCCCCAACCCGCCGATTCACGCGCAGCCAGTGATCCGATCCCCGTCGGACACGGAACCGGCGCCTCAGATCGACGTAGCGCCACCACCACCGCCGCTCGCCGGAGGCCGGCAGTGCACCCCCGGTCCGTCGCGAGCGGGCGACCAAGCGAGCTGAGACGGCTCAAAGGGATCACGCGAGCTCCACGACCCACGCTGCCCGATTTGACCCGCGATCACACCAAGACCCAGCCACACGCGCGGCAAACTGACGACGGCGGTCACGCCGCTGGTCTGGACCGCCGCGAAGAAGGTAAGCAGTCGACCAACGCCGGCCGATGGCTAGTCGCCACCTGCCCACGAACGTCCCGGCCACCGGGCACCTGATTCACCTCGACCAGATCCAGCCGGTGCTCGTCCGAGGGCAGTGGACACCGTGAGAAGCCTCCCGGTCTACCATCAGCACGCCGAGCGACTCAACGCGCCGCCTGCCCTCCGGCGCCCTCACTCGGTGCTGTCCACTCGCCGTTGACCGGCGAAGGCTGGAGCTGACCCGTTTCGGTGGACACCTCACGGCCCACGCGAAGCCGCTGACATAGCGGCTTAGGGGTCCTACCGAGAGCCTCACCTCCTCCAGCAACAGCGCCGACCGACCGCAGGACTCGGTACGAGGGCGCGCGCAGAGATCGGCCGGCGTCGCCGCGGGGGATCACCGGAATGCCGCGTGAACGAGCGTCTCGATGGTCGATACCCAGACTCTCGAGATGGACGGCCCGCGAGCGCGGCGCGGGGCCGTGCGTGGACGACCGCAACCCCAGATCGATGCACGCGCGCGGCGGCTACCAGGGCTGACGCCTCGAGCTCGTCCGGAGCGCGCGTCCGAGGCGCGCGAAGGGAGGTGCTCGCTCTCGTCCTTGCGGGCGCCCGGGGGCGCCGTGGCGGAGACGACCGTTACCAATTCTTGGCTCTGTAGAGCCAGAGAGCAGCGGAATCACTAATCCGCGTGTCGGGCGTTCGAGTCCCTCTCCGGCATGAGAAGTTCCTGCGAACAGGCGTTTTTGCCGACCTGGCACGGCGAGCCGCGCCATAGCCCCGCGTAGCCTCCAGACCGGCGGTGGCCCTGCGGTCTCAGCCGCCGGCGAACGTCGCCGCGCCTGCGTTGAGAGTCCTCGTATGCGAGATGCCAGGTTCGGTACGAGCTCCGCGAGCCGCGACCGCCACATCGGTCGACGCCTGGATTCGTCCCGAGCGGGCGTCTGGCGCGCCGGGCGAGACGCTCGCTCGTCGGCCCAGAGCGAGTGTGAGCTCGGTCTGGTGGAGAGTCCGCTTGTCATCCGAGCAGTGGCGCTGCGCGGACGAGGCGGGCCCGTACGATCAGCTTGCTCGGCCCATGGTCATCGTCGCAGGACACATCACGGTCGACCCTGAGCAGCGCGAGTCCTAGGACATGGCGAGCAAGCCCTCGGAACGGTTCGTGTGGGCGGTGGACACCCTGGCGCCCGACCCAGCCGATCGCGTGCTGGAGGTCGGCTGCGGACACGGCGTGGCCGTATCGCTGGTCTGCGAGCGGCTGACCAGTGGACGGATCACCGCGATCGATCGCTCGAAGAAGATGATTGAGATGGCCACGCGTAGGAATCGCGAGCACATCGCGGGAGGCAGGGCGGTGCTAAAGACGGCCGCGCTCGAGAAGGCGGACTTCGGGAACGAGCGATTCGACAAGGTCTTCGCCTTCAACGTCGCGCCCTTCTGGCTTCAGCCGAGGGAGGCGCTGGGGATCGTCCGGCGGCATCTCGACCCCGACGGAGCGGTCTATCTCTTCTGGGACGCTCGCCACACGCAGCCCGGCCGAGCTCGCGACCTGGCCGACCGGCTGAGCGAGAAGATCCGGCTGGCCGAGTTCTCCGTGAACCAAGTGCTGGTCAAGGACCTGCGTCCGGTTCCCGCGGTTTGCGTGATCGGGCGGCCCTAGGCGCTGCTAGGCCGACGGGTGTCGCGGACTCTCGGGATCAACACTCGGGAGGTCTCGCTACGGCATGGTCCAGCTCGTACACCGGAAGTAAGAGAATCCCGTACCCATGCGGGATTCCGTGGTGGCGAGACCGGGACTCGAACCGGGGACACCACGATTTTCGTCGTGCGGTCTTCGAGTCTGAATCAGCCCGATTTGCAGGGAATTCTTCTCGCTCTGAGGATGTCTCGCGCGTCCGGATTTCCCCGGACTTTGCGCCCGTTTTCCCAGCGTTACGGCCGACGGTGGCACGCGTCGGCCGTTTCGTCGCGCTTGGCTGTCGCGCCGGAGGTGGCGCGCTCGGGGTGGTGTGCCCCGGTGGTCAACGCGCCGCCGTGCGGTACTGGCGGGTGTTGCCGCGAAGCTCGGCGACCACTTCGTCGTCGCGAATAGCAGCGTCGCGGTCACGGCGGTGGCGCTCGGTCGCGACGGCGACGAGCCGCTCGCCCGCACGACGCCGTGATGTTCGCGCTGCTGACGGGCACCATCGACACGGCGTGGTGATCGCGGATAGCCTCCTCGGGGAAGAGGGCGAGGACTGAGTTCGGGCTCAGTCCCGCGCCGGCGCTGCGCGAGCTCGAGCGTCAGATGCTGCAGCAGGATCGGGCGCTGGAGCTACGCCATCATCCCGGCCAGCCCGACTGCGCTCGCCGGGCATGTCGACGAGGACCCAGACGCCTGAGGCGGCGGTGAGCGCGGCGACGAGGCCGATCGCGCCGCCGTAGCTGAGCGCATCGGCGGTCGCGCCGGCGATTACGGCGCCGAGCGCGTAGCCGATGTCGCGCCAGAAGCGGTAGACGCCGACCACGGGCGCGCGGGCGACGGGAGACACTGCGTCGGAGATGGCGGCGATCAGCGTCGGATACACCAGCGCAGTGCCGACGCCGAGCAGCGCGGCCGTGCCCGCCGCGAGTGCGACGTCGCCGTCGCTGACTGCGAGCAGCGCGAGCGCAACGGCCTGCAGGAGCATGCCGGCGACGATGAGCGGCTTGCGCCCGACGCTGTCGGACCAGTGGCCGGTGGCGATCTGGCCGACGCTCCAGACGCCCGGGTAGACGGCGGCGACGAGGCCGATCTCGGCGGCTCCCGCGCCGTGGGCGGCCAGGAAGAGCGGCACGAGTCCCCAGGCGAGGCC
The DNA here is from genome assembly GCA_036257565.1 of Solirubrobacteraceae bacterium. Lineage (GTDB taxonomy): Bacteria > Actinomycetota > Thermoleophilia > Solirubrobacterales > Solirubrobacteraceae > DASSUW01. Next base: position 5,557 of record DATAFH010000129.1, read on the forward strand.
GTCGTTGAGGTTGTTGACTAGGCCGGCCTGCGAGCTGGCGCGCAGCGCGGGAACGCGGTATGTGGCGCGAGCGAACGCCTCGCGCAACGTCGGCGGCGGCTCGTCGTCCTGATGGCTCGCCTGCTCGAGGGCTACGTGGGCGGCGGTGTCTCGCACGAACAGGACCGAGAGCAGGAAGGCGGCGAGGGCGATGACCGCGCCGAGGATGACGAGCACGTCGCGGGCCGCGAACTCGGCGGCGAGCCAGCCGGTCAGTCCGGCCGTGAGGGCGAGGCCGCCGTAGCCGGCTGCTTCGTTGAGGCCGAGGGCCAGGCCGCGCCGGCGGGGGCCGACGAGGTCGATCTTCATGACGACGGTCATGGACCATGTAAGGCCCTGGTTGACGCCGAGCAGGATGTTCGCGGCCACGATCCAGCCCCAGCTGGGCGCCACGGCGATCAGGACCGGGACCGGGAGGGCGAGCGCCCAGCCGGCGATCAACAGTCGCCGCCGGCCCGCGCGCTCGGCGAGGGCGCCGGCGCCGAGGTTGGTGAACGCCTTGGCGAGGCCGAAGGCGACGATGAACGCGAGGACGGCGGCACTCGAGGTGAGGGCGAAGTCCTCGCGGCCGACCAGCGGCAGGGTCGAGCGCTCGAGCCCGACCATGGCGCCGACAAAGGCGTTGACCGCGACCAGCAGGGAGAACTGCGCCAGGTTCTCGCGCAGCCCGAGCTGAACCCGCTCGGTCACGCGCTCGGCACGAGCGGGCGTCCGGAGCGGTTGGCCGCGACGATCGCCGCCTGGTCGGCCGGCGCCGGCGGCAAGTCCTGCAGCAGCGCCTCGACGAAGGCATCCTCGGAGTCCAACCGCAGCGCGCGGTTGTGGAGGCGCTCAAAGCCGATCGTGGAGAGCGGGGTGGCCGACAGCCCGCGCCCGCAGACCGAGCCCGAGTAGTGGGCGGGGAACAGCGCGAGGTGATCGGGCAGCGTCAGCAGCCGCTCGGTGAGCGAGCGGTAGAGCGTGCGCGCCAGCTCTTCCACACTGTGGTCGGCGCGGGCATGCAGGTCGGGCCGTCCCGCGTCGCCGACCAGCAGCGCGTCGCCTGTCAACACCAGCCACGGCTCGGGCGTGCGGCGGTGATCGGTGATCACGTAGGCGTGGTGCGCGAGCGCGTGGCCGGGCGTCGCGAGCGCCTGCATCTCCGTGTTGCCGAGCTCGACGGCGTCGCCGTCGGCGAGCGGGTGATGGTCGAAGTCGACGCCCGCGGCCGCCGGGAGGTACGCGGTCGCTCCGGTGCGCTCGACGAGCGCCGGCAGCCCGGAGACGTGGTCGGCTTGCACGTGCGTCTCGAGCACCGCGACGATCGGCACGCCCTGCGCCCTGGCGAGCGCGAGGTAGTCGTCGACGAGGTCGACGTGCGGGTCGACGACGGCGAACCGCCCGTGCGTCGGACAGCCGAGCACGTAGGAGGCGCACGCCGTGTCGTCGTTGAGCAGTTGCCGGAAGAACACGCCTACCTCGCTTCGTGAGAGTCAGAACGACTTGACAAGCTATCAATTGATCGCTTGACTAGCAATGGTGAGCTCCCGGGTAACGAAGGACGCGCTGTTCGAGGCGATCGCGCTGATGGGCAAGGCGTTCGCCAGCCCGGTGCGGCTCGAGCTGCTCGACCTCCTCGCCCAGGCGCCCCGCAGCGTCGACGAGCTGGCGCGCGCGAGCGGGCAGTCGAAGGCGAACGCGTCGCAGCATCTGCAGGCGTTGCGCGCTGCGGGCATGGTCACGCGCGCGCGCGAGGGCACGCGCGTGCGCTACGAGCTCGCGGGCGACGAGGCGCTGCGGCTGTGGCTGGCGTTGCGCGACGCGTCGGCCGCGCGCCTGGCCGAGGTCGAGCGCGCCGCCCGGGACTATCTGGGGCAGGACGTCGACACCATCGACCGCGAGGCCCTGCTCGAGCGGCTCGCGCGTGGCAATGTCGTGCTCGTCGACGTCCGCCCCGAGGTCGAGTACGACGCCGGGCACATCGAGGGCGCGCGCTCGATCCCGCTCGCCGAGCTCGACCGCCGGCTCGCCGAGCTGCCGCCAGACGCCGAGGTCGTGGCCTACTGCCGCGGCCCGTTCTGCGCATATGCCCACGAGGCGGTGCGGCACCTGCGAGCCAGCGGCCGCAGCGCTCGCCGCTTAGCGGACGGCTGGCCGGAATGGAAACTCGACCGCAACACCCACATCACGGAGGAGACCGCAGCATGAGCACCCCGACAACGACATCTCGGCTCGACACGACCGAGCTCGAGCAGCGCGTCAAAACGATGTACGAGGAGGTCGCACTCGAGCCCGAGAACGAGTTCCACTTCGAGACCGGACGCGCACTGGCCGAGCGACTCGGCTACCCCGCCGACCGGCTCGACCGCATCCCGGCGTCCGCGATCGACTCCTTCGCCGGCGTCGGCTACTTCCTCGACCTCGCGGCCATCGGGGCCGGCGAAACCGTGCTCGACCTCGGCAGCGGCTCGGGCACCGACAGCTTCCTCGCCGCACGTGCCGCGGGCGGGGACAGCCGGGTGATCGGGGTCGACATGACCGACGCGCAACTCGCCAAGGCGCGCCGCCTCGCGGACCAGCACGGTTTCACCGGTGTGGAGTTCCGCAAGGGTTACATCGAGCAACCGCCCGTAGACCCTGGCAGCTGTGACTGCATCGTGTCCAACGGCGTGATCAACCTCTCCCCCGACAAGCCGGCCGTCTTCGCCGCCGCCGCCGCGGCGCTGCGGACCGGCGGCCGGCTCGCGCTCGCCGACATCGTCACCGCGCAGCAGCTACCCGAGGGCGTCACCTGCGACGCCGCGCTCTGGGCGGCGTGCATCGGCGGCGCGATGCAACGCGACCACTACCGGGCGGCGATCGAGAACGCCGGCTTCGAGATCGAGGCGTGGCGCGAGAACGCCGCATACCGCTTCGTGTCCACGCGCGCCGACAACGCCACCCGCAAGTACGGCGTCACGAGCATCTCACTGCTCGCCCGGCGCCGCTGACCGACAAAGGAGACGGCATGCTGGGCATCGAGTGCCATTACGTCACCCCCTCGCGGTCCCAACCATGAGGCGCACCTCGGGCCGGCCGGCTGCTGCGCGGTGACGCACGGCGCCACATCAATCGGGTCGGAGAGGATCTATCTCGATCACAACGCCACGACACCGATCACGACCGAGGTCCTCAACGCGATGCGTCCGTATCTGGAGCACGCGTTCGGTAACCCGTCGAGCGCCCACCGAGACGGCGCCGTCGCACACGCCGCGGTCGAGCGGGCGCGGGCCGAGGTCGCCGCACTGTTGGGCGGCGAGCCTGGCGGCGTCGTCTTCACGGCGAGCGGGAGCGAGGCCGACAACCTGGCGATCACCGGGGTCGCGCTCGCACGCGGGGGCGAGCGCGACCACATCGTGACCTCGGCCGTCGAGCATCCGGCGGTGCTCGCCACGTGCCGCTACCTGCAGTGCCGGCTCGGCTTCCGGCTGACCATCGTGCCCGTCGATGCGCACGGCGTCGTCGATCCGAACGACGTGCGCCGGGCGATCGAGCCCGGGACGGCGCTCGTCAGCGTGATGCACGCCAACAACGAGATCGGCACGGTTCAGCCGATCGCCGAGATCGTGGCCGCGGCACGCGAGCGTGGCGTGCTCGTCCACACCGATGCCGCGCAGTCGGTGGGCAAGCTGCCGCTCGACGTCGAGGCGCTCGGCGTCGATCTGCTGACGGTCGCCGGCCACAAGCTCTACGCCCCGAAGGGCATCGGCGCGCTGTACGTGCGCCCGGGCACGCCGCTCGATCCCCTCATCCACGGCGGCGGGCACGAGCACGGCCTGCGCGCCGGGACCGAGAATGTTCCCTACATCGCGGGTCTCGGCGCCGCCGCCAAGCTGGCCGGCAACCGGCTGCGACGGGGCGACCACCTTCAGATGCAGCGACTGCGCGACCGTCTTCACGCCGCGCTGCGGTCCGCGGTCTCCGGCCTGGAGCTCAACGGTCATCCGCGCGACCGCTTGCCGAACACGCTGAGCGTCAGCTTCCCCGGCATCGACGGCGCTCGCCTGCTCGTCCGCGCACCCACGATCGCCGCATCCACCGGCTCCGCCTGCCACGCGGGGCGCACCGAGCCGTCCCCCGTCCTGATCGCGATGGGCCTCGACGCCAACCGCGCTCGCGGCGCGGTGCGGCTCAGCCTCGGCTATGACACGACCGCGGCCGAGATCGACGCCGCCGCGGCCGCGCTCGCCGCGGTCGCCGTCGAGGAGGAGGTGCCGGCTTGAGCGCAGCCGCGCGAGCCGAAGCCTACGACCGGCACACCGGGCGCTACGGGCGCGAGCTGGCGGCGGCGTTCGTGCGCTTCGCCGGCGTCGAGGCCGGGGATGCGCGTGCTCGACGTCGGCTGCGGCACCGGCGCGCTGACCGCGCGGCTTGCGCAGATCGTCGGCGGTGACCGGGTGCTCGCCGTCGATCCGTGACAGGCATACGCGCAGGCCTGCCAGGAGCGGGTGCCCGGCGCCGCGATCCGCGTCGGCTCCGCAGAGGCGCTGCCGTTCGACGACGGCGGCTTCGATGCCGTGCCCGCGCAGCTCGTGATCCAGGCGCTCGACGACGCGCCGGAGGCGGCGCGCGAGATGCGGCGCGTCGCCGCGCCGGGCGCCGTCGTGGCGGCGTGCGTGTGGGACTTCCGCGGCGGCATGCCGCTGCTGGATGCATACTGGGCAGCGGTCCGCGCCCTGGACCCCGAAGGCGCAGCCGCCGCGGGCGACGACAGCGCCGATGCCTGGTGCACCCGCGACGGCGTGCAGCGACGGTGGCAGGGCGCGGACATCACCGACGTCGAGACCGCCGAGCTGGCCGCCGGCGCCCACTACGACGACTTCGACGACGCCTGGTCTCGTTCGCGGCCGGTGCCGGACGTTGCCCGGCATCACGATCAGCCGCCCCAGTCCCGGTGATCGCCGGCGCCGGGCTCGCGTGCCGGCCAGAAGAGCGCATGCATGCGCTCGGCCTCCGGATCGGCCCGCCAGGCGACCACGCCGAGCCGGCCGCCCGGACGGCAGACGCGCGCAAGCTCGCGGACGGCAGCGGCGTGGTCGGGAGCGAGGAAGACCCCGAGCGCGGAAGCGACGACATCGAAGCTCGCATGCTCGTAGCCGAGGCGCTCCGCGTCCCCGACCTCGAATCGGATCCCGATGCCCTGCTCGCCCGCGAGCCGCCGCGCCGTGTCGACCATCACCGGCGACAGATCGACCCCCGTCACGTCTGCTCGCGCGTACGCCGCGCGCAGCGCGACGGCGCCGGTGCCCGTGCCGATGTCGAGCCACCGCTCACCTCGGCGAGGAGCGAGGCGGGCGACGAGGTGGTCGTGGATGGGGGCGAGTCTCGCTGCCATCGGTTCCCACGGCGCCGACCCCCACGCTTCGCGATGCCGCGCCTTCAGCGCCTCGAAGCTCACGCCCTCGCCCCGGCGGCTTCTGGGATGTCGTGAGAGAGCGCGACCTCTGGCAGCAGGCGATCGAGCCACGCAGGCATCCACCAGGCGCGCGGGCCGAGCAGGCGCAGGACGACCGGCTGGAGCAGCAGCCGGACGAGCGTGGCGTCGAGCAGCACGGCGACGGCGAGGATGAAGCCCATCTCCTTGGGTGGGAGCGGGCCGGCGAGCGCGAACGTCATGAAGACCACGACCATGACCGCGGCGGCCGCGTTGATCACACGCCCGGTCCCGGCGAGACCCTCGACGACGGCCTGGCGGGCGTCTCCGGTGCGCTCGTGCAGCTCCTTGATGGTTGCGAGGAGGAAGACCGTGTAGTCCATCGCCAGCGCGAATGCGAGGGCGAAGAAGAAGATCGGCGCCCACGCGTCGACGAATCCCTGCGACTCGAAGCCGAGCAACTGCTCGAGCGCGCCGTTCTGGAACACGAGCCTCGCGATGCCGAACGCCGCCACGGTCGCGAGCAGGTTGAGGGCGACGGCGGCCGCTGCCGCGAGCGGGGCTCGCAGCAGCACGGTCAGCAGCAGGAATCCCAGGCCCATGATCACGCCGACCACGAGCGGGAGCCGCGAGAGAAGTGCGTGCTCGAGGTCTCGGTTCTCGGCGGCCGGGCCGCCCACGAGCGCAGTGGCGGGGAGCTCGGCCCGCACGGCGTCGATCGTCGATCGCAGCTTGCGGCTGCCCTCACCGGCCGCGGGCACGGCGGTAAGGAGGGCATGGCCGCCGGCGCGCTGCGCGGGCCTCACAGCCGCGATCCCGGGGGCGCGCTCCAGGACGGCCGTGGCACGCGCCACGTCATGCCCGTCAACGACGACCTGGAGGCGGCTCGGCGCACCGACCCCGAAGGCCCGCTCCACGAGCGCGTGGCCCTCGCGGGAGTCGGCATCGTGCGGCACGACGGCTACGGTCGGCATCCCGGTTCGCAGTCCGAGCGCGGGAGCGGCCAGCAGCAGCAGGATCACCACCGCGGCGGCGCCGTAGGGCAGCGGTCGCGCCCACAGGCGGCGGCCCCAGGCGGCGAAGCGCTCGCTGCGATGATCGGCCGCGCGGCGCAGGCGTATCCGGCCGCCGTTGATCCGGTGGCCGAGCGCGGACAGCGCGGCCGGGAGCAGCGTCAGCGTCGCGGCAAGGACCGACAGCACGGCCAGGACGATCCCGAGCGGCACCGAGCGGAAGGTCGGAACCGGCACGAGCATGACCGCCAGCAGTGCGGCGATCACGGTGAGCCCGCTCGCCAACACGGCCTTGCCGGCCGTGGCCATCGTGTGCACCGTGGCGTCGCGCGGCGACAGGCCCTGGGCGAGCGCGCCGCGGAACCGGACCACGATGAACAGCGCGTAGTCGATCCCGAGCGCGATCGAGAACATCATCGCGAAGTTGCTCGCCCAGATCGACACGTCGAGGAGCAGCCCGGAGATGTAGAGCAGCCCGCCGGCGCCGATGAGCCCGGCCATCGTGAGCAGGAGCGGCAGGCCGGCCGCGACCAGGGTGCCGAACGCGAGCACGAGCAGCGTGAGCGTGAGGGGCCACGACAGCGCTTCGGACTTCATCATCGCGGCCTTGTTGGCGTGGTTGAAGTCGGACCACATGGCGGCCGGGCCGGTGAGGCGCACGGTGATCCCGGAGCCGGACAGGCGCGCGAGGCGGTCCTTCAGACGTCCGGCCGCCTCGACCATCTCCGCCGGCGCCGCGCCCGCCAGCCCGGTGACGATCGCGGTGCGCCCGTCACCCGAGACGGAGACGTCCTTCTGGGGTGCGAGCACTCCCGTCACGGCCCGGTCGCTGCGAAGCACGCGCTCCACTTCGGCGAGCGTGGCGCGCATCTCGGCGCGCTCGCCGGCCACGACCACCGAGAGCGCATACGTTCCCTGGCCGGGGAAGGACGACTCGATCGCGCGGCGCGCCTCCCCGGACTCCGACGCTGGAGCTTCCCACCCGGCGCCCGAGAGCACCCTGTCCGCGAACGGCGCGAGCGCCCCGAGGGCGAGCACGGCCACGCTCCAGACGATGACGATGAAGCGGCGGTGATCCGCCGCCCACGCGCCCAGGCGGCCCAGCGTGGTCTCGGATGCGGTTGGCATGCGAGCGACGGTACGGTCGGCGGCTCGCTCGATCATCGGGCATTCGCCTGATCTTCGAGCGACTACTCGAGCTCGGGAAGGAGCCCGTGCTGCATCGCGAACAGGCTTGCTGCAGCGCGTGTCGAGCAGTCGATCTTGCGGTAGATGTGCTCGATGTGGGCGCCCACCGTCTTGGGCGACACGACGAGCTGCTCGGCGATCGTCTTGTTCGAGAGCCCGCGTGCGAGCAGGACGAGGACCTCGACCTCGCGCCGGGTCAGCCCGGCCGGACCCTCGCGCCGGCGCGGGACGCGATGACCGGCCGCGCCGAGAACGGCGTCGACCGCGCCGGTGTCGAGCCGGCCCCTCCTTACGTCCTCACGCAGCTCCCGCGCGGCGTCGTCGGGCGGTCGCGCGGGGCGGTGCGGCCGCGGCTCGCTCATCGCCTGGTAGGCGTCGGCGGCGGCGAGGATCCTGGCCTCCGGCGACAGCGCACCGCCGCTGAGTGCGCGCGGATACCCCGACCCGTCGAGCCGCTCGTGGTGGGTGGCCGCCAGCTCTGCGAGGGCCGCAAGTCGCGGCGAGCGTGAGAACGTTCGCTGCGTCAGGTAGGGATGCATGCGCACGCGCTCCATGTCGGCGTCCGACAGCACGCTGGGCTTGTCCCAGATCGTGTTCGACACGCCGAGCCGGCCAACGTCGTGCAGCAGGCCGGCACGCCTGAGCTCGGCGGCGGCCGGCTCTCCCAGCCCCGCCCGCAGCGCGGCGGAGGCGGCGCGCTCGGCGACCCCGCGCGAGTGCCCGGTCGTATAGGGCGACTTGAGGTCTGCGAAGTCTGCGATCGCCGCGAGCGCGTCGTCCAGCTTGACCCCCGACATCCGCTCCGCGAGCACGGGCTCGGCCGCGATCGCGGCGTCCCATCCCGTCGCCTCGTCGAGCGCACCCAGCAGCGCGTCCGCGTTGTCGCAGACGTGCGCGGCCAACCGCGGGTCGAACTGTCCCCCCGATCGGCGGCGCGCAGCGTCGACCGCCGCGGGTACGCCTCCGATCCGGCGGAAGCTCTCGACGATGTCGGCGATTATGACGATCCGGGCAGCCAGCGCGATCTCCTCGCCGGCAATCCCGGCCGGCGTGCCCTTGCCATCCCAGCGCTCGAACACGTGCTGGAGCGAGTCGCGCACTTCGCTTCCCAGACCGAGACGCGTCGCGAACAGCCCCGCGACCATGCAGTGCGTAGTCTCCATCGCGGCCAGCGCCTCGCGCCCCGAGACCAGCAGCGATCCGACACGAGCCGCGCGACGCAGGGCCGGCTCGCCGCGACCGACGTGGCCGAGGACGAAGCGCGGGCCGAGTGAGTCGGCCAAGTGGCGGTCCGCCCGCAACTGGATGTCGTCGCCGAACCGGGCGGACTGCTCATGCGAGTCCGCGTGGCAACCCAACCACGCGAGCAGCCCGACGTAATAGACGACCACCCGCTCGGACTCGCCCAGCTCGAGGTCATCGGCGATGCGGAGGCCCAGCACGCACGACCGCAGCACATGCTCCATCGGCTGCCCCAGCCCGAGGTCCGTCGCCAGCGACAGCGAGGCAACCAGCTCAGACAACCGAACCCGGGATCCGGTAACCGGAGGATCCACGAACCGAGTCTACGCGCGCGTCCCCTGCTCGGGGGCCGCAGTCGTCGACGCGTTGGACCGGCGAAATCTGATCGAAGGCTCGAGCTGCCGGCGAGCGAAGCAGGGCGCATGAGCACTCATGCTCGCCGTCGACCACCTCGACCGGTTGCGTGAGACGGGCCGGTGCACGGGCGTGAATCAGACGGCGACGGCGTCGAGGAGGTCCCGGATGCGACGCTGGAGCGCTGGGTTCTCGACCTCGGCGGCGAGGATCTCCGCGGAACCTAGGGCGCTCGCGTCGCCGAGGTCGGCGCGCAGCAGGTAGGCCCGGACGGCGAGCTCGCGCATGCCGGTCCGTGCCGTCAGCGATGTGAGATCCTCGACCCACTGGCGCGCGCGACGGTGTCCCGCCTCGACCGCTGCGATCGCGAGCTCCGCGAGCGCGTATGCCTCCACCCAGACGTAGGCGTCGGGGAAGCTCGCCGCGCGCCGTCGCGCCTCCTCGAGCAGGCGTAGGCCGGTGGACACCCGCCCTTCCTTGCACGCCACCCGGCCTAGGCCCTGGCCGGCGGCTCCCTCCCAGCAGGGATCGCCGAGCTCCGAGGCGAGGGCCCAGGCGTGCTCGAAGCGCTCGCGCCCCTCGGGCAGATGGCCGGCGGCGAGGTCGGCCTCGGCGAGCCACGATTCCGGCCACGGCTCGAAGGCGACCCATCTGGTCTCGCGGGCAATGGCGAGCGAGCGCTCGTGTGCCGCTCGCGCCTCGTCGACCTCCTCGCGCAGGAAGTGGGAGCGACCGACGAACGAGAGCGAGAACGCCGCCTGCTGGTGGCTGCCGGTCCGCTCCGCCAGCTCGACGGAACGCCGGAGGTGTGCGAGCGCCCGTTCGTGGGCGCCCGTGTCGGCGGCGGTGAGGCCGAGCATCGCCTCGACGCCGGCTCGCTCTTCGTCCGATTCGGCCAGCGTCGCCGCTCGTTCCAGGCGCTGAGCGCAGCGGGCGTAGCGCGCCTGCAGGATGTCGACGTATCCAAGCTCGCGATAGGCGCCGGCGGCGACATCGCCCAGGCCGAGCTCCTCGGCGAGCGCGCTGGCACGCAGCAGCGCATCCGCTCCCTCCTCGTCGCGACCGCGGGCCGAGTGGACTAGGGCCGTGCCCAGGGCGAGCCAGCACTCGGCCTCGAGCTCAT
>DATAFH010000130.1:0-3785 GCA_036257565.1 Solirubrobacteraceae bacterium
GGACGCTCGAGCGCGTGGAGCGGGACCACATTCGGCGTGTCCTGGAGGAGTGCGCGTGGCGGGTCCGGGGGCCGGGGAACGCCGCCGAGCGACTGGGGCTCAACGCGAGCACGCTGTACTCGCGGATGAAGAAACTCAAGATCCAGCGCGCGCGGTAGCGTTGGCGGCACGCGGTGCGAGCCGCCGCCCGACCTTCGGAGCGTACGGCGGGGCGACCATTTTCTCGGTTCTTCGAGTGGCGTCGGACTGAGACCAGGCGCGCTTTAACGTCCCAGACAGCCACCAGTCTGGCCCAGGACCCCAGATTTGCGATCTGGAACGGGGCTGGTCTGTCGCTGTCGCGTTCAAGGGATACCAGATCGGAATCTGCTGGCGTCGGAACGCGCTGGCAGCCGAGTCCAGAACGGGCCCGCTCAAAACACTGGAAGGGTTGCTCGCCAGGAACGACGCGAAGATCCGAGAGATGCACGGCATCGTACGTCGCGGGCCGGAACCGGACGGCGACGTCAAGGCACCGACAAGGCCCCGATGCTGGAGGGCGCCCTTGGCCGCCCGGTGATGCTGCGGACCGGGAGGGTGCAACCGGCGCGCTCGACCCGTCCTGAGCGCCTCACGCCACTCACGGCGTGCGCTCCCGGAAGGGACGGAGCGGGTTGAGGAGCTCGATCGGCGCGTGGAGCGCCCGGCTCAGCAGGTCGAGGAAGGTGCCGGCGATCGCCTCCGGCCGGAGCGGGATCACGCGCGGGTCGTGCCAGTCGCCGTGCACGCTGAACGGGACGCCGACGATGCGCGCCCCGAACAACCGGCCGAGAACGGGAACGCGTCGCAACGCGGCCGTCGCGCGGCCGAACGGCGCGACGACGCCGCGGAGCGCAAGCTGCCCGTCGGCGAGGTCGACCTCGCCGGTCACGCCGAGGCCGAGCATCCGCGCATCCAACGTGAAGCGCTCGAGCCGGGCGCCGCGTGCGTCGAGCGTCCCGACGACGGCGATCTCGCTGTAGTCGAAGCCCCGGGCTGCCGCCCGCGCGGCCTGATCGGCCTCCACCCGCGCGGCGACGTCCTCGAGCGCGAGAATCCGCGGCGCGAGTCTTTCGTGCTGAATGTTCCCGGCTCGTGCCCTTCCGCGGAAGGCGCCGCTCAGCCGCTGGGCGAGCTCTGCGGGCAAGCCAACGGCGGAAAACTCTGCGTCGACGTCGAGCCGCCCCGTCATGACCAAATCTCGGCTCCGGAGGAAGCAGGGCAGGACCGTGTCGAGCGGCGCGCCGCGCGCCACGACCCGTCCGGAGATCGTCGCCGCGTCCGGCGTGAAGGTGGCGGTGAACGGGACGGCGACGCCGCAGAGATTTGCCTCGCTGAGCTCGACGACGGCCCGATTCGGCGCGAGGCGCACGGTGCCGGCGATCGATTCGACGATGCGCTCGGCGAAGGCGATCGACTTCGCGGTGACCGCCACCCGTCCCTCCATCGGGAGGCTCCAACCGCCGCCCTTCGACGTCCGGCGCGGGAGCGCGCGGAGCAGTTGGTCGGCGTCGATTCTGTCCGCCGTCAGGCGGAGATCCACCGCGAAGGTCTCCGGACGCATGGCGATGCGACCGCCGACCGCGGCCCGCTGGCCCGCGAGTTTCACGATTCCATCGCGGATGGTCATCGCGTCGCCGCTGGCATCGACCCGCACCCGCTCGATCGAGACGGGCATCCCCCAACGGTCCAGGACGTCGAGACCCTCGCCGGCCAGCGTTCCCGCGGCCATCGAGTGCCGCGGCTCGGCGAGATCGATCTGGGCGCGGAGGTTCCCTTGCAGCCTGGTCGGCGCTTCCGGCGGTCGTGCCATGACCCGGACGAGCGAGCGGTGCTCGATGCGACCGGCGAACTCGAGAAACGCGCGGGATTGTGCCCACCGGAGAGACCCGGTGGCATCGCTGTCGGCGTCCTTCAGCGCGAACCGCCGCAGGTGGAAGGTTTCCGGCCCCCAGGTGAGATCGATCTCCGCGCGCGCATCGCCGGAGAGGCGGAACGTGCCCTGCGCCGAACACTCGCTGGACTCGGCGGCGGACCAATGCAGCCGGCCGGCGTCGAGCGCGACCGGGGGCCGGGGGAGCGCCGCCGGGTCGATCTGCCAGCGCTTGCGCAGCCAGTCGAACGCCTCCGCGCCGGCCTCGCCGGCGGCAAGCGTGAGGGCAAGTCGGCGGTCCGGGGACGCGTAGTCCTCCACACTGCCCGACACGGTGACGCGCGCATCGAGCAACGTCGCCCCGACCCGGTCGAGCCGCAGGGCGCTGGGCGTGACACGCGCCTCGCCCCCCGCGAGCGTCAGCGGCGCCGGCAGCGCGGGCAGGACGGCGCGCACCTCGTGCGGCCGCACCGTCGCCTCGAAGTCGAGCGCCGCCGGGCGCGCGAGCGGCCCCGACGCTCGCGCAAGGCGCAGGGCCGCCGTGCCGGTCACGCCGCTCACGTCCTTCAAGACCGGTCGCAGGCGATGGAGCGAGGCGAGCCACGGGTAGAGCTCGTCGAGTTCGAGGACGGCCTCGCCGCTGGCGGCGCCCACCGTGCCCTGCGCATCGCGGGCGAGATCGGCGGCCGCGTCGGTCAGTCGCGAGCGTCCGACCGTGGCCGAGAGCCCCCGGACGTGGAGCGCATCGGGCGCATAGCGCACCTCCCCGGAGCTCACTGCGAGCGGAAACGGCACTCCTCGATAGCGGCCGGTGGCGCGGACGCTCGTGAGCTCTACGCCATAACTTGGCTGACGGCCCCGACGCTCGAATGCGATGCTCCCGGCGCCGCGACCCTGTAGTGCTTCGATGTCGGCGAGCGCGGCCGCGCCAGCAGGGTCGAGCGAGCGCCGTGCAATCGCGAGTGCTTCGGTGAGGTCCGCGTCGACCGTTGCGCGCATGCTTTGCAGCGAGACCGCCGGCACCAGCTCGAGCGCCAGCGCGCCGTCTCGGAACGACGAGGTGCCGATCTTCCCGGAGAGCTCGCTGCCGCGCAGCGCGCCGTTGGCGAACACAAGCGGGCCCCGTCCGTCCCGCACCGCGATGCCGAGGTCCGGCAAGTCGACCGCGCCCCCGTCGAGCCCGCCTTCGGCACGGATCGTTCGAGACTCGGTGAGCGCCGCGAACGTGCCCCCCGCCCCCGCGATCCTCAGGGATCGCAGCGTGCCGGCACGCACGATCGCGGCCACGGCGCGCACGCCCTCGGCGTCGTCGCCCAGCACGAGAGCGCCCGCGCGCAGCCGCGCCAGGTCGAGCGTGGCCACCGCGAGCTCGAGCGCCGGCGCGGTGCCGTCCGCGCGCGCGCGCAGGGTGCCCGTCGCGCCCGGCAGGAGATCGCCCAGCTCGAGCCGGCGGAGCGACACCGTCAGCGTCTTCGGGTCCCGGGTCACGTCCGCCGCGACGCGCGCCGCCCCCAGCTCGAGCCGCCGCGGGCCACGCGCCACGACCAGCTGCGGCGAGGAGGCGCTGATCGTCGCGCGCCCGGCACCGTATCCATCCGTCTCAGCCTCGAGGCGCGCATCGACCGCGCCCGGGTGCACGGCGAGCGCGCCGTCCGTCCCCATCGCCTCGAGCAGGCCCCGCGCCTGCAGCCCCTTCACCTGCAGCGTGGCGGAAGCCGCGAGCGAGCCCGGCACGATCCGCAGGCGCCCCTCAGCCGCCCGCCACCGATCGGCGGCACCGCTCGCCCGCACGGCGACCGCGGCCGCGGCGACGTCGGCCTGCGCCGCCAGCTTCGAGAGCGCGACGACCGGCCGGCGGTCGCGGAGGACGGCGAGCCTGCCGTCGACGATCGTC
>DATAFH010000131.1:0-1970 GCA_036257565.1 Solirubrobacteraceae bacterium
TCGGCATCAGCAACCGCCTCAGCACCTTGCCCGACGGCGTGCGCGGAATCGAGTCTGCGAAGCGCACCGCGGCGATCCGCTTGTAGGGCGAGACGCGCTCCGCGACCCAGGCGATCAGTTCGGGGGCATCGACCTCCCCGCGGGGACCACCGTCGCGACCGGCGCCTCGCCGCGGCGCTCGTCCGGCCGGCCGACGACCGCGGCGTCGGCCACCCTCGGATGGGTGGCGAGCAGCGCCTCGAGCTCGGCCGGGGCGACCTGGAGGCCGCTCACCTTGATCAGCTCCTTGAGGCGGTCGACGACGAACACGTTGCCGGCGGTGTCGACCGTACCGAGGTCGCCCGTTCGCAGCCAGCCGTCGCCGTCGAGCATCTCCGACGTGGCCCGCGGGCGGTTCAGGTAGCCCTCCATCACCTGCGGCCCGCGGACCCACAGTTCGCCGTGCTCCCCGGGGCCGAGGTCGGCGCTGGTCTCCGTGTCGACGACGCGCAACTCGGTGTTCGGGAGGACCCGTCCCACGGACCCTGCCACGGTGCCGCGGTCGCGGTCGGGCCCGGTGGCGCCTACGGTCGTCTCGGTCATTCCCCAACCCTGGCCCACGGCCGCGTGCGGGAAGCGCGCCGCCAGCCGTGCCTGCACGTCGGCACCGAGCGGTGCGCCGCCGGACACGATCAGCTCGAGCGACGACAGGTCGTGGCGCTCGACGAGTGGGTGGCGCGCCAGCCCGGCCGCTATCGGCGGCGCTCCCACGACGACGGTCACGCGCTGCTCCTCGAGCAGCTCGAGGAAGCGAGGGAACTCGAAGCGAGACATCGTCACGACGGTCGTGCCCGCGCTCAGCCCGGCCGCCAGCTTGATCACGAACCCCATCACGTGGCAGAACGGGACCGCCGCCAGCAGCGTGTCGCGGCTCGAGAGCCTCAGGCAGCCGCCCAGCTGGCCGCACGGCGGTCACGAGGTTCCGATGCGTGAGCACGACGCGCTTTGGTATTCCGGTGGTGCCGCTCGAGTAGGGCAGCAGCGCGGTGAGCGCGTCGTCGCCGGCCGGCGGGGCGGCGCCCGAGGCGAGGAGTGCTTGCAGCGGCGTGGCGTCCCGCGCCGGTCCGAGCGCGATCTGCTCGCGTACCCCGGACGTCTCGGCGGCGCGCCGAGCCGGCTCGACGAGCGGCGGCATCGTCACCAGCAGCGAGGCGCCCGAGTCGCGCAGCTGCGCTTTGAGCTCGCGCTCTCCGGCGCCGGGGGACACGCCCGTCACGGAGCCCCCGGCGGCCATCGCTCCGAGGGCGACCTCCGCCCAGCCGGGGAGGTTGGGTGCCCACAGCGCAAGCACGTCGCCCTCGCGGAAGCCCCGCGCGGCACAGCCGGCGGCAAGCGCCTCGATCCGGCCGGCGAGCTCCGCGTAGCTCACGGCGGCGCCCGACTCGCCCTCCACGAGTGCCGGCCGGTCACCCGCCCGGCGGGCCGTCTCGAGGACCATCTGGGGGAGCGTGGTGCCGCCCACCTCCACCGCGTCGTAAGGGCTCGTCCAGATCACCTTTTGACACGTGTAAAGTACGCCACCATTTGACACGTGTCAAGATGCTCGGCGTGGCGGTCGACGCGACGGACACGCGGGCGAGGATCCTCGCGGCGGCGTGGGAGCTCGTGCGAGCCGGTGGCGCGGCGGGCGTGACGATGCAGGACGTGGCGGCATCAGTCGGGGTGTCGCGACAGCTCATCTACATCCATTTCGGTGACCGCGCCGGGCTCCTCGTGGCGATGGCCCGCCACCACGACGAGGAGAGCGGCTTCCGCGAGCGCGTGGCCGAAACCCGCGCGCTGCCACCCGCCGAAGGGTTCGAGCAGCTGCTGCGGACGTGGTTCGCGTACGTCCCGGAGATCCTGCCGGTGGCGGCGGCGCTGCAGGCTGCCGCCGCCGGCGGCGACGAGGCGGCCGCGGCGTGGAGCGACCGCATGGACGACCTGCGCGA
>DATAFH010000132.1:0-6460 GCA_036257565.1 Solirubrobacteraceae bacterium
CCCGCCCGAGGACCGCACCCGCATCTTCGAGCCCTACCAGCGCGTCCAGGGCGAGCGTCGCATCCGCGGCGCCGGTCTCGGCCTCACGATCTGCCGCCGCATCGTCGAGCGCCACGGCGGCCACATCGGCGTCGTCCCGGCCGCCGGCGGCGGCAACCGCTTCTACTTCACGCTCCCCGCCTAGCGGCCGGCGATCAGCCGGCCGCGCGGAGGCGCTCGGCCTCGTCGACCGCCTGCTCGCGCGAGTTGACGCCGAGCTTGCGGTAGATGCTCTTGACGTGCGACCGGACGGTCTCGGTCGAGAGGAAGAGGTCGTGGGCGATCTCGTCGGTGGCGTTGCCGTCGCAGAGGAGGTCGAGGACCTCCCACTCGCGGGCGGTGAGGGTGCTGCGCACCGGGCGCATGCCGTTCGGCGTGCGCGTCGGTGGCCGGCGCAGCTGCTCGATCAGCAGCGTGCCCATCGCGCGCGAGATCGCGGCCTCGCCCGCCGCGGCGCCCTTGAGCGCACGCGGCAGCGCCTCGATGTCGACGTCCTTGTTCAGGTAGCCGGAGGCGCCCGCCTGCAGCCCGGCGAGCCCGATCTCCTCGTCGGCGCCGGTCAGGAGGATGATCAGCTGGTCCGGCCGGTCCTCGATGATCCGGCGCGTGGCGCTGATCCCGTCGAGCTCGGGCATCACCACGTCCATGAGCACGGCGTCGGGCCCGTAGTAGAGCGTGAGCTCGACCGCCTCGCGGCCGTTGCGCGCCTCGGCCACGACCACGAAGCCTGCATCCTGCAGTGAGCTCCGGATCATGCGGCGCGCCAGCGGATCGTCGTCCGCGACGATCACTCGGAGGGCTTCCATGTCATCCGATCTGTTCATTCGTCATCCATGAGTTCTTCCCGTATCCATCCGATACGGAACGATGGAGCATATTCCGAACCCGCCCGCCTGACTAGGTATCGGCTGTCCGAATTCCGTCCATGAGGGACCGCGGTCCGTTCAGCACCGAGGCTCCCTCCCCCAACCACCCCACGAGGGTGAGGTTCCTCCCCTGGACGTTCGTCTAGGAGGCGTCACCCACACGGGCTGAGATTGCCCTCAGGCGGCGCCCGAACTTCCCCTGTTCGGATGGGTGGCCTCGGCACAGAGTGGAGGGCGTGCAGTCAGACGGATTCGACACCGCGATTCGCCTCAGCGACCTGCGGACCGCCCACGCCGCCGGAGCGACGCTGCAGAACCTGCTGAGCGCGCTGAGCGCGAAGATCGACGCGTGCTCCCGGCTCAAGGTCTTCGAGTACGAGGCCGGCAGCGAGGGCCACGCCCAGTGCGCCGCCGCCTTCCGCACGCTCGCTGAGACCGAGCGTCAGTCGTTCCACATCCTGCTCGCCTGCCTGCGGCAGCACCTCGACGAGGTGTCGCCGGTCGCGGCCGAGACCGTTCAAGGAGGAGGTCAAGGATGACCCGAGTCATCGTCGTCGCCGACGGCGGTCCGACGCTGGAGGTCCTGACCCGGACCTTCTACCGCCTCAGGGGCGTCGAGATCGTCCGGCATCTGAGCGGGCGCCCGCCCGTCGAGCTGATCGAGCGCCTCGAGCCCGATCTGATCTTCATCGACGAGATGTCGTGCCCGACCGCGTGCCTGGAGGCCGTGGTGCGGGCACGCCAGGCGGCGCCCGCCGCCGCAATCGTCGT
Source organism: Solirubrobacteraceae bacterium (assembly GCA_036257565.1). Lineage (GTDB taxonomy): Bacteria > Actinomycetota > Thermoleophilia > Solirubrobacterales > Solirubrobacteraceae > DASSUW01. The sequence goes on from DATAFH010000132.1 coordinate 1,677, forward strand.
GCGTGCCGCGCGGCCCGAGGCGGGCTGGCTGGGCGAGGCGCTACGGGCCGGCGCCGACGCCGTGCTCCCCGCGGTGGCCGACGCCCGGACGCTCGAGCTCGTCCTCGACGAGGTGCTCTCGGCGGCTCGGCCGCCAGCCGTTCACAACATCGATCCGCTGCTGGCGGCGTGAGGAGCTAGGCGATGCGCGTACTGATCGTGGCCGGCGGCATCATGGCTGCCGAGGTCATCCGGCGGGAGCTCCGCCACAGCAGCTGCGAGATCATCGGCTTCGTCGGCGGGCGCGAGATCGACCCGACGACCGTCGCCCGCCAGCGGCCCGACGTGATCGTGGTCGACGACGGCCGCGGCGAGGCCACGCTGGCCCACATCCGCACCGTCCGGGCGGCCGCCCGCTCGGCCAAGATCGTCCTGCTCACCACGAACATGGACGCCGCCTGGCTGGCCGAGGCGTCGGGCGCAGGCATCGACGCGGCGCTGGCCAAGACGGTCTCGCATGCGAGCCTCGGGCTCCTGCTGCGCGAGGTCGCCTGCGGCAACGTCTTCCACTCGTTCGCCCCGGCCCCCGCCCGCTCGGGCGCGCCGGAGATGGCGAGCACGCTCACCCCGCGCGAGCTGGAGATCCTCTCGCTCGTCGCCCAGGGCGCGGCCAACAGCCACATCGCCCGCACGCTGTGGGTGACCGAGCAGACGGTCAAGTTCCACCTCTCGAACATCTACCGCAAGCTCGGCGTGGCGAACCGCACGCAGGCGAGCCACTTCGCATTCCTCCACGGGCTCCTCGAGCCCTCCAACACCAACCCCGACGGCACCGGCACGCCGATGCCCGTCGCTGCCTGATCCGACACGGATGAACCGCAAGCACACGGAAGGCCAAGAACGCATGATCGACGCATTCAGGGCGCGCGCCGACCAGCTGGGGACCACCCGGCCGACGGGACGCTTCCGCAGCCACTCCAGCCTCGAAGACGGACCGGCCCGGGAGCGCCGCGTCGTCGCGCAGGCGGTCGCCCGGGCGAAGGCCGGCGACCACGAGGCGATCCGCTTCCTCTACATCCGGTACGCGGACAACGTCTACGGCTACGTCCGCAGCATCGTTCGCGACCACCACGAGGCCGAGGACGTCACCCAGCACGTCTTCGCGAAGCTGATGACGGCGCTGCCCAAGTACGAGGCGCGCGACGTCCCGTTCGCCGCGTGGATCCTGCGCGTGGCGCGCAACGTCGCCCTCGACCACATGCGCCAGCGCCGCGCCATCCCATGCGAGGAGGTGCGCGAGCTCGAGCCGACGCGCGACGACCGCGGCGACTCCCAGCAGACCTCGCTGTCGCTGCGCGAGGCACTCGAGGAGCTGCCCGTCGACCAGCGCGAGGTGGTCGTGCTCCGGCACCTCGTCGGGCTCAGCCCGGGCGAGATCGCCGGCCGCATGAACAAGTCCGAGCCGTCCGTGCACGGCCTCCATCACCGCGGCCGCGGCGCGCTCCGCAGCACGCTGGTCGAGCGCGACTGCGCGCCGGCCGTGCGTCACAAGGTGGCGGCGTAGATGGCCGCCTTCACCGCACCGGCGGCGAACCTGCCGCTGCTCAAGCTCGACCCCGCCGACCCTGAGCTGCTCGAGGAGCTGCTCGAGGTCGTCGCGCGGGTGGCGTCCACCGGCGCCTTCACGATGGGCACCGAGCTCGAGGCGTTCGAGGAGGAGTACGCCGCCTACTGCGAGACCGACCACGCGATCGGCGTGTCGTCGGGCACGGAGGCGATCGTGCTCGCCCTGCGCGCGCTCGGCATCGGGCCGGGTGACGAGGTCATCGTCCCCGCCAACTCGTTCATCGCGACGGCCGAGGGTGTCAGCCTCGCCGGCGCCACGCCGCGGCTGGTCGACGTCGACCCGCTGACGCACCTGATCACCCCGGAGGCGGTGCAGGAGGCTATCGGCGCCCGCACGCGCTGCGTGATCCCCGTGCACCTGATGGGCTCGACGGTCGACATGACGCCGCTCCTCGACGTGGCCCGGGCCGCCGGCCTGGCCGTGATCGAGGACTGCGCCCAGGCCCACGGCGCTCGCTACGAGGGCCAGCGGGTCGGCACGTTCGGCGACCTCGGGTGCTTCTCGTTCTACCCGACGAAGAACCTCGGCGGCTGGGGCGACGGGGGCGCGGTCGTGGCCTCCGACCCGGAGCTCGCCACGACCGTCAAGCTCCTGCGCTCGCACGGCGAGGGCCCGCGCTACCACCACAGCATGGTGGGGACCACGGCGAGGCTCGACGCCCTGCAGGCGGCCCTGCTGCGCGTGAAGCTGCGCCGGCTCGAGGGCTGGAACGAGGGCCGGCGGCGCGTCGGCTCCAAGCTCCGCGCCGGCCTGGTCGGCACGAGCCTCGAGCTGCCGTCCGCGGCCTCGCCCGAGGGCGACCACGTGTACCACCTGTTCGTGGCCCGCAGCGGCCGCCGCGAGGCGCTGCGCGCCTTCCTCGGCGAGCGCGGGATCGCGACCGCCGTGCACTACCCGATCCCGATCCACCGGACCGGGGCGTACGCGGATCTTGGCCTCGGCGCAGGAAGCCTGCCGGTGGCCGAGCGGCTTGCGGAGCAGATCTGCACCCTGCCGCTGTTCCCGCTGATGACCGACGATGAGATCGCCCGCGTCACCAGCGCCGTGCAGGACTTCGACATGGAGGGATCATGAGTCTCGGAGAGCAGCGGCCCGGACGCCGCTTTTCCCGGGTCGCGACCGATCAGGCCTCGCGCCTGCGGATGGCGGTCATCGGCTACGGCTACTGGGGCCCGAACCTCGTCCGCAACGTGATCGACAGGCCCGAGCTCGAGCTGGCGGCGCTGTGCGAGCGCGACGAGGCGCGTGCGGCGGCGTTCAAGCAACGCGTGCGCGACGTCCCGGTGTTCTCCGACATCGACGACGTGCTCGCCGACCCCTCGATCGACGCCGTGCTCGTCGCGACGCCGCCGCGCACCCATCACGCTCTGGCGGGTGCCGCGCTGGAGGCGGGCAAGCACGTGCTGGTCGAGAAGCCGCTGGCCCGGACCGCCGCCGAGGCGGCCGACCTCGTGGCGAGCGCCGAGAACCGCCGGCTCGTGCTCATGCCGGGGCACACGTTCCTGTACAGCCCGCCGGTGAACAAGGTCCGCGAGCTGATCCACGAGGGCGCGCTCGGCGAGGTGTACTTCGTGACCTCGTCGCGCATGAACCTCGGCAAGTACCAGCCCGACGGCGTGATCTGCGACCTCGCCCCGCACGACGTGTCGATCCTGCTCTACCTGCTCGACGAGCCGGTCACCCAGGTGAGCGCGTCGGCGCGGAGCATCTTCCGCGAGCACAACCCGGAGGTGGCGTTCTTCACCTGCACGTTCGCCTCCGGCGTCACGGCCAACGTGCAGATCTCCTGGCTGGCGCCCCGCAAGGTTCGCGAGATGGTGATCGTCGGCAGCAAGCGGATGGTGCAGTACGACGACACGGCCGCCGACGAGTCGGTGCGCATCTTCGACCGCGGGATGGAGTTCAAGGAGCCCGCCAACTTCGGCGAGCACCAGCTGAGCTATCGCAGCGGCGACATCATCGTCCCCCGGGTCGAGGCCGCGGAGCCGCTCAGCCTCGAGCTGGCGGACTTCGCGCACGCGATCCGCACAGGCGCGCGGCCGCGCTCGCACGCGCGGCTCGGGCTCGACGTCGTGTCCGTGATCGAGGCCGCAGAGACCTCGCTGGGCCTCAACGGGGATCCGATCTCGTTGATCGCGTCGACCGAGCGGGCGGCCGCCTGATCGCTGCGAAATCCGGTCTTAACGGAGGGGCGCGGTTGAACCGCGCCCCTCCGCACGTTGTTTGTCGTGGAGATCGCGAAGGCACTGGTGCTCGCCGGCCTCACGGCTCACGATCGCCCGTGGCCGAGCATCCGGTACGGGCCCAAGCACCTCGTGCCGGTCGCCAACCGGCCGATCCTCTTCCACAACCTCGAGTCGCTCCGGCGCGCGGGCATGCTCGAGGCCGCGATCGCGGTCGAGCCCGCGATCGCCGAGCCGATCATCGAGGCCGTGGGCGACGGCTCGAGGTGGAACCTCGCCGTCCGCTACGTGCGCTGGAGGCCGGAGAGCGGCGTCAGCGGCGCGCTGGTCGCGGCGCGCGACTTCCTCGGTGACGAGCCCGTGCTCGTGGGGCACGGCGACGCCCTGCACCGCGAGCAGATCCATCCGCACGTGGCGGCGTTCGCCGACGAGCGCCTGGACGCGATGGCGCTCAAGCTCACCGGCGCCCCGCACGACTCCACCGGCCAGCCGGTGCTCGGCGGCTACATGCTGAGCGAGCGCGCGCTGTCGCTGCTGCTTGCGCGCCCGCGCCTGGCCGGCGACCCGCTGGCCGGGGTCCGCCGGCACGGCGGGCACGTGATCGTGCGCGAGCTCGACGGCTGCCTGCCCTGCCACGGCGGTCAGGACGCCCTGCTCGAGGGCAACCGGCGGATGCTCGAGGACCTCCCGCGTTCCGTCGATCCCGAGGCGTACCCGACCTGCGAGTTCCAGGGCCCGGTCGAGGTGGACCCGAGCGCCCAGCTCGACCACACGCTCGTCCGCGGGCCCGCCGTCATCGGTCCGGGCGCGCGCCTCTCGCACGCCTACGTCGGGCCGTACACCGCGCTCGGCGCGAACGTCGTGCTCGACGGCTCGCAGATCGAGCACTCGATCGTGCTCGACGACGCCCAGCTCCTGCACGTCGGCGCCCGCATCGAGACGAGCGTCATCGGCCGCGGGGCCCGCGTGGCCCGCAGCTTCCGCGTGCCGACCGC
>DATAFH010000133.1:0-59325 GCA_036257565.1 Solirubrobacteraceae bacterium
CTCGGCCGCGCGCTGATCGCCGCCGGCGGCATGCCGCGACGTCACGGCCACCTGATGTCGCACGACCTGGCCCAGCGGCCGCATTGGCACGAGCCGGCCGGATACCGGCTTACGGACGTCGACCGGGCCGCCGTCGACCTGGTGGACGCCTTTCGGGCGGCGTTCCCGCCCGGCCACGTCGACCACCGCGACGAGACACCGACACGGGCGCTCGAGGAGCTCGAAGGCCATCTCTCCGGCCGTACGTTCGGACCGCTGCTGCGTGGCAGCGGCCTCGCCGTCGCGGCCGACGGCAGGGTCGTCGGCGCGATCATCCTCGGCGTCCTGCCGGGCGACCCGCCGCTCAACGGCCCGTGGCTGATGGAGGTCTTCCGGCACCCGGACCACCGGGGCGTCGGCCGTGCCCTCGTGGAACGGGCCCTCGCGCTGACCGACGGGCCGGCCTTGGGCCTGATGGTGACCGAGGGGAACCCGGCGCGACGCCTCTATGAGGCGCTGGGCTTCAGGGTGGTCAAGTCGCTGCTGGTCGTCCAGATCTAGACCGCGAGCGCGCGCTCGACGACGGCGTCGCCGTCGACGCAGGACGGCAGCGTGCCGAACACGCGGCCGCGGGCGTCGCCGAGGCGACCCGCGCAGAACGCATCGGCCACCTCGTGCGGGGCATGGCGGACGAGCAGCGAGGCCTGGAAGGCGAGCGCGAGGTCTTCGACGGTCCGGCGGGCGACCCACTCGCCCTCGGGCGCCGACAGCGCGTCGAGGTGGGCGTCGAGCCGGCGGTCGGCGCCCCGGCCGAGCTCGCACTCGGCCAGAAAGGCCGGCAGGCCGTCGGGTTCGCGGGCCGCGGCGCGCAGCACGTCGAGGGCCATCACGTTGCCCGAGCCCTCCCAGATCCCGTTCAGCGGCGCGTCGCGCAGGAGCCGCGGCATCGGCGACTCCTCCACATAGCCGTTCCCGCCCAGGCACTCGAGCGCCTCGGCGGCGTGCGGCGTCGCGCGCTTGCAGATCCAGTACTTGAGCACCGCGGTCGCGAACCGCCGGAGGGCGGTGTCGTTCTCGTCGTACGCGCGCGCAAGCCGCAGCGCGGTGGCGGTGGCGGCCTCTGACTCGATCGCGAGGTCGGCGAGCACGTTGACCATCGCGGGCTGCTCGACCAGGCGGCGGCCGAACGCGCGGCGATGGCGGGCGTGCCAGACGGCCTCCGCCACGCCGCGCCGCATCCCGGCCGCGCTGCCGATCACGCAGTCGAGCCGCGTGTGGGTGACCATCTCGATGATCGTCGCGACGCCACGGCCGTCCTCCCCCAGCAGCCGCGCCGGGGCGGCGCGGAACTCGACCTCGCTCGACGGCAACGATCGCGTGCCGAGCTTGTCCTTGAGCCGCTGGAACTCCATGCCCGGCCCGCGCTCGAGCACGAAGCAGGAGACGCCGGCGGGCGCCTGAGCGAGCACGAGGAAGATCGCGCACGGCGGGTACGAGCAGAACCACTTGTGGCCGGTGAGCTCCCACCAGCCGTCGCCGGCCGGCTCGGCGCGAGTGGTGTTGGCGCGCACGTCCGAGCCGCCCTGCTTCTCGGTCATGGCCATGCCGCACAGCGCGCCGCGGTCGTAGTCGGGGAGCGTCAAGCGCGGCTCCCACTCGGTGGCCAGCGCCGGGTCGTGGCGGAGGGCGGGGATCGCCGAGTAGGTCATCGAGACGGGACACATCACGCCCGCATTCGCGTGCGTCCACAGCAGCTCGAGCGCCGCGCGCGCGACGTGCGCGCCCGGCCGCGGGTCTCGCCACGGGAGCGAGTGGATCTCGCGCTCGACCGCGCCACGCAGGAGCCAGTGCCAGCTGGGGTCGAGCTCCACCTCGTCGAGCCGGTGGCCGAAGCGGTCGTGGGTGAGCAGCCGCGGCTCGTTGCGCTCGGCGCGGCGCCCGTGAGCCTGAGCCTCGGCCGAGCCCGCTACCGCGCCCGCGTCGCGGACGCGGTCGACCGCCCAGCCGGCTCCCTCGCGCTCGAGGGCCTCTCGCAGCGCGAGGTCGCCCTCGAGCAGGTCGACGTCCTCGAACGGGACGGACTGGTTGTCGACGTCATGCGTGAGCATTGGCGGTTCCGACGGAGCGAAGGACGAACGTCTGGAGCGCGTCGACGAGCGCGTCCGCGCCCGCGTCGCGGTGCTGGAGCGGGCCGAGGAGGGCTTCCGCGAGCGCGCCGACGATCGCGGCCGCGGTGAGGTCGGCGTCGAGCGGCGGGAGCTCGCCGGTGTCGACGCCGTCGGCCAGCGCACGGGCGAAGAGGTCGGCATAGGCGCGGCGGAACGTGAGCCGCTCCGCCTCGACGGCCGGGTCGACGGGCTCGGCGATCAGCGCGTACGCGCGCACCGGCTCGGCCAGGGCGCGGCGGACGAAGGTCTCGACCCAGGCGGCGAGGCGCGTCGCCGCCGGCTCGCCGCGCGCGGTGGTGGCGCGCAGGGCGTCGACCTCGCGCTGCGACGCCTTGCGGAAGACCTCGGCGAACAGGTCGACCTTGGACGGAAAGTGGCGGTAGACCGTGCCGGTCGCGATCCCGGCCCGGCGGGCGACGGCGGCCATCGAGGCGGACGCGTACCCGCCCTCGGCCAGCTGGTCGAGCGCGGCGTCGACGATCCGCTCGCGGACGGCGGCCAGGCGGGCGCGCGTGCGGTCAGTCGGACGGTACGGCATCGCTATAGAAGTGAATCACGATTCATGACGCCGTGGTAGACGGACGCCGGCAATGAGGAGTGAGTGCGGGTTGGGGTCGTGCTGCGCGCGCACAACCGGCCACGGGCGGCACCCGATCGCGGTCCTTGTCCACCGAGGTGCCGTGGCGGCACGTTTCTGCACAAACCCAGAATCCGGATCCAGGGCCGTGGCCAGTTGTGTGCCGTAGCGGCATGTTTCTGCACACGACCAGTTCCTGACCGGCTGGCGTGTCCCATTGCGGCGCAGGGACCTCCCCTCAATGCCGCCGTTGACGTTCGCCGGGACCTAACCCGGCGCGATGCGGAGATAGTTCAGCGCGAAGCTCGTGATCTCCCGGAACGCCGGAGCGGCGACCGTGCCGCCGTAGATGTCGCCCTGCGGCTCGTCGACCATGACAGCGACGAGGAGCTTCGGGCGCTTGGCGGGGGCGAAGCCGACGAACGAGGACACGAACTTGGTCTTCGAGTAGCCGCCGAACTCGTCCGGCTTCTCGGCCGTGCCGGTCTTGCCGGCCATCACGTAGCCGTCGATGCCCGCGCCGGACGCGGTGCCGCCCGGGCCCAGCACGCCCTCGAGCATGCGGCGGACGGAGGCGGCGGTCGTCTCGGAGATCACGCGGCGGCCCTCCGGCTTGCGGGCGCTGCGCGCTCCCACCCGCTCGACGATGTGGGGGGCGCGCAGCGTGCCGCCGTTGGCGATCGCGGCGTAGCCCGCAGCCATCTGCATCAGCGTCACCGCCATGCCCTGGCCGATCGGCAGGTTGCCCATCGACGAGCCTGAGTAGTCCTCGGGCGCGAGCGGGATGCCGCGCTCCTCGCCCGGCAGGTCGATGCCCGTCGGGCTGCCGAACCCGAAACGGCGCACCCAGCGGTCGAAGCGCTCGGCGCCGAGCCGCTGGCCGATCATGATCGCGCCCACGTTGGAGGACTGCTCGAGGATCTGGCGCGTGGTCAGGGTGCGGTAGCCGACCGGATGCGACTCCCCGATCTCGCGGTCGGCGACGGTGATCGTGGGCGGCAGGTTGAAGGTCGTCGTCGGCGTGACCTCGCCGTCTTCGAGCGCCCCCGCCACCGTGAAGGCCTTGAACGTCGAGCCGGGCTCGTAGTTGACCTCGATCGCGCGGTTCTGGCGGGCGTACGCGGGCGCGTCGCCGAGCGCGTTGGCGTTCACTCGCGGCCAGTTGGCGAGCGCGAGCACGGCGCCGTCGCGCGGATCCATGACGACGGCGGTCGCGCCCTTCGGCTGCCACGCCTCGCCGACGTCGGCGAGTGCGTCCTCCGCCCGATCCTGCAGGTTGGCGTCGAGCGTCAGGCGCACGTCGGCGCCGCGCACGGTGGGCTTGGTCTCGCGCAGCTGGATCGGCTCTCCCAGCGCGTCCTTCTTGAGCTGGCGCTCGCCGTCCCGGCCGCGCAGGTACTCGTCGAGCGAGTACTCGAGACCTGCGAGCCCGTGGCCGTCGGTCCCGTTCACGCCGAGCAGCTGCGACGCGCTCCACTCGCGCGGGTACAGGCGGTCGAACTCGGGGATGAACTCGAGCCCGGCGATGTCCATGCGCTGCACCTGCCGAGCGCGGTCGGGCTTGACCTTGCGCGCGAGGTAGACGAACCCGGTGTCGCGGCGCGCGAGCTGGCGCAGCAGCTCGTCCTCGGGCCGGTGGAGGATCTCGGAGAGCTTCGCGGCCAGGCCGGGCGCGTCCTCGACGAGGTAGGGGGTGGCCGCGATCGTGACCGCCGGCTGCGAGACCGCCAGCTCGGTGCCCTCGCGATCGAGGATGGTGCCGCGACGGGCAGGAACGACGACCTCGGACTCCTGCTGGACGGCGGCCGCCTGCTTGAGCGTGCCGGCCTTGACGACGCCCAGCCAGGCGGCCTTGCCCGCGCCGAGGACGAGCAGGGTCAGAAAGACGGCGAAGAGGAAGCCGATGCGGCGCTCGATGAGCCGCACCGGCTCAGCCCTGGTCGGGTGCGACGGGTGCGGTCGCGGCCGGTTCGGCCGCGGGTGCGGTGGCGGCCGGGTCTGTGACGGGCGCGGTGGTCACCGGCGCGGCGACGGCCGGGTCGGCTACCGGCGCGGTGGCGGGATCGACGGGGGTGGCCGCGGCCGCTACCGGATCCGCGGCGGCGAGGACGCCGGGCTCGAGCCCGCCGTTGGCCATCACCGCTGCGGCGTCGTCGCTCGGCGGCTGCATGCGCCTCGCGGCCATGGCGGCATCGCGCTTCGGGCGAGCCTTCAGGAACTCCATCGAGCCGGCGGCCGGAGCGACCATGCCCTCGCGCTGGGCCGCGTCGCGCACGCGGTCGCTGGCGGACAGCCGCGCGATGTCGGCCTCGAGGTTCGCGTTCTGGCGCTCGAGCGTGCTCATCGTCGTGACCGCGCGCGAGATGCCGGTGTTGAGCTTGAGCAGCGTCACCTGCATCGCGACGATCCCGCCGAGCAGCAGGCCGACCAGCCAGATCCAGACGCGGCCGCGCAGGAGCCCGTCGACGACGCGGTGCTCCGGGAGCGCGCGGATGCGCTCGAAGGCGCCGCCTGTCTCGCTCCTTCGTCGCTCGCCACCGGCTTCGCCTCGCCCGCGGCGGACGGCGCCGGCGGCCGGTGCTGCCACGGTCGCGGGTCGCAGCGGGCCGGAGACGCGGCGCACATGGCGGGGCGCGGGCCGCTGCGCCGGCCGGGGCCGGGCGGCGTGGCGGGAGCGGACGGTCTGCGTGGGCACTACGGCTCCTCCCTGAGCTTGCGGGCGGCCCGCAGGCGGGCCGACTTCGAGCGCGGGTTGTCCGCCACCTCGCCGGCCGTCGGCGCCACGGACCGCCGGAAGACCGGCTCGGCCTCCGGGGTGCGGCCGCAGGCGCACACGGGCAGGTCGGGCGGGCAGATACACCCGCGCGCCTTGTCGGTGAGGAAGCGCTTGACGCGCCGGTCCTCGAGCGAATGGAAGGAGATCGCGGCCAGGCGACCTCCGACGCGCAGCACGTCCCACGCGAGCGGGAGCGCCGCGTCGAGCTGCGCGAGCTCCTCGTTGACGGCGATCCGGATCGCCTGGAACGTCCGCTTGGCCGGGTGCCCGCCCGCGAAGCGCGCGGGGGCGGGAATCGCGGCGGTGATCGCGTCGACGAGCTCGAAGGTCGTGCTCAGCGGCCGGCGGCGCTCGATCTGGCCGGCGATCCGGTCCGCGTACCGCTCCTCGCCGTACTCGCGCAGCACGCGGGCGAGGCGGCGGCGATCCCAGGTGTTGACGAGCTCGGCGGCGGTCAGCGGCTGGCTCGGGTCCATCCGCATGTCGAGCGGGGCGTCGTAGGCGTAGGAGAAGCCGCGCTCGCGCGTGTCGACCTGCATCGACGACATGCCGAGGTCGAGGTAGACGAGGTCAGCCTCGACACCCTCCTCGGCCAGGTCGCGGAGGCCGTGCTCGAAGTCGGCGCGGATGAAACGGGTGGCGCACGGGACCTCGGGGGCGAGCTCGGCGAACGCCTTCTCGGCGAGCGGGTCGCGGTCGATGGCGATCAGCGTGCCGGCCGGCCCGAGGCGGTCGGCGACCAGCCGCGCGTGGCCGGCGGCGCCGAGCGTGCAGTCGATCGCGACCTGCCCGGGCTGGGGGTCGAGCGCCTCGATCAGCTCGCCCGCCAGGACCGGGACGTGGGTACGGGGCATGTCAAGCAGGATGGCCAAGTGACACGGTGAGGTCAGGCGCCCGTCGGGACAGGTCGCGGTAGTAGTCCTCCCAGGCCGAGCGGTCCCAGAGCTCGAGGCAGTCGCCGGCGCCGGTGATGACGACGTCGCGCGAGATGTCCGCGTGCTCGAGCTCCTTGACCCCCAGCATCACGCGGCCGGCCGAGTCGAGCTCCGAGCTCGTGGCGTTGCCGTAGAGCATGCGCTTCAGCTCGCGGGCCTGGGGTGAGAACGGATTGAGCTCGCTCAAGGCTGACTGCGTGATCGACGTGTAGGTCGCCTCGGGATAGAGCGAGATGCAGGGGTCGACGCCGCGCACGAGAAACACCCCGCCAGCCAACGCGGACCGGAACCTGGCCGGCACCGTCAGCCGGTTCTTCGCGTCGAGCGAGTGTTCGAAGGTGCCGTGGAAGGCCAAGGCTCATGTGTCCGACGAGGCGAAGGGTTCAGTCGATCCGGGGTGGCGGAGTGGGAGGAGCCCCGCCACCCCGGACCGGCTTCGCTCGTGGAACGTACCCCACACCGTCCCACTCTGCAACACAAATATCGTCTTTTGTCCCACACGACTTGAATGAGGTCATGAAGCGGACCGCAAACCGGCGCGTTTGCAGGGGTTTCCCGGTGGGGCAGGATCTGGCCCATCCGGCGCCGGTTTCGCATGGCGGCCTGCAATCGCGCGAATTGCACGCGGAGTTGCGGCGTTCTGGGTGCTTCGGCAAGCTCCGTGGGGCCGCGTGGGAGACTCGCGGCGCCGTCGTCGAATCGGAAGGATCCATGCGTCGCCTTGGCGACGACGCACGGGTCCGGATCGCCGCGGGGCTCCGCTAGGCCGGTCACTCGAGCGGCACGATCGCGGGGATGAGGGCGGCGCCGACGAGGAGCAGGACGGCGGGCACGAGCAGCAGCGCGACGACGAGCTGGATCTGCGGCGCGGCGCGTGCGGCCGCCTCGGCGGAGCGCTGAGCCTCGCGCGCCCGCGCGGCCCGGCTCTCGCCGGCGAGCGCTGCGGCGAGCGGCGCGCCGTGGCGGTCGGCGCGGTGGAGGGCCGCCACGAGGGTCACGATGCCGGCGGCGGGGCAGCGCCGCTCGAGCTCGCCGTAGGCGGTCGGCCGCGGCACGCCGAGCGTCACCTCGCCCGCGGCGCGGCGCAGCTCCGCGGCGAGGATCCCGGGATGACGCGCCCCGACCTCGCCGAGCGCCCTGGCCGGCGAGAGCCCCGCTGCGACGGCCACGCGCAGGAGGTCGAGCACGTCGGCCAGCTCCGCCTCGATCGCCCGCGCGCGGCGAGCGGTCCGCCGCCCGAGCCACAAATCCGGACCGACGAACGACGCGGCCGGCAACGCGGCGAGCAGCGCGACCCCGAGCCGGCCCGGCGCGGCAGGCAACGCCGCCACGGCGACGGCACCTCCGGCCAGCGCCGCGCCGCCCTTGACGGCCATGAAGTCACCGACCGCGATCCTCATGCCCGCGGCGGCGATCCGATCGCCCAGCCGCCGCGGAGCCCGTGCCCCGAGACCGCGGCCGAGCAGCGCGAGCACCCGCACGCCGAGCCGTCCACGCGGCCGCCGCGGTAGCCGCATCCCGAGCACCAGGTCGACGACCCCCGGCGCCGCCAGCGCCCCCGCCACGCCCGCAAGCATCACCGCCCGGCTCATCGGCGGCCCCACCCGACCGGGACGGTCCGCCGCGCCCGGCTCATCTTGCGCTCGCGAGCCGGGAGACGGCGACGATCGCGGCGGCCTGGAGGGCGGCGGCCGTGGCGACGAGCCAGACGGATAGCGGATGGGTGAGCAGGCCGCCGATGAGCCCTGGGCTGGCCAGCTCGGCGACGACCGCCGCGCCGAGCGGGAGCACGAGCACGAGGCGGGCGGTGAAGCGCGCCTGGGCGGTCGCCGTGCGTGCCTCGCGCTCGATCCGGTCCGCCGCCTCGAGCGCCGCCGCCTGATCGCGGAGCAGGCCCGCAAGGTCGCCGCCCGCGTCGCGCTGCAGGAGGATGCCGGCGACCACGGCGTCCCACGCCGGGTCGGCGGCCCGCCACTGCAGCGCCTCGAGCGCGGCCGCCGTCGGATCCCCGAGCTCGAGCGCGCGGGCCACCGCGCGCAGCTCGTTGCCGGCCGCGCCCGTCACACCGCCGGCTGCGACGGCGATCGCGCCGCGGATGGAGTGGCCGGCGCCCACGGCGTCGGCGAGCGCCCGCGCCGCCCCCGCAGCACCCGCTCGCAGCTCGCGCGTGTACCGTCGTCGCCTCGACCGGACGAGTGCGGCGGCGAGGAGCGGCCCGCCGACCGCGGCGACCGCACCGGCGGCCGGCCCGCCGACGATCCACCCGCCGACGACGAGCGCTCCCGCCGAGAGCAACGCCAGCCGGCGCCGCTCGGGCCCGGTCGGATCCCGCCCCTCCCGCTCGGCGCGGACGAGCGGCTCGAAGGCCCGGCCGAGCGCGGCCACCAGCCGAACCCGCTCGACCGCGACGAGTGCCTCCCACGCGCCGAGGACACCGACGACCGCGGCCGCGAACGACAGCCCGACCGCGGCGCTCATGCGCCGCCCTCCGACACGTGGCCAGCGACCCACGACGGGCGAGACTCGGCGCTCATGCGGCGGCCGCGAGGCGTGCGGCGAGGTTGTCGCTGAGGGCGGCTCGCCAGCGGCCTCGGCCGCCGCGCCAGGCGTAGATCTCCCGCGCGGCCGGGCCTCCGGCGACGCGGATCACCTCGGCCACCTCGATGACGCGGCGCGCGCCGTCGCCGCCCCGGGCCTGGCAGAGGACGAGATCGAAGGCGTCGGCGACCTGTTCACGCAGCGCCGCGTGTGGCAGGCCGAGGTCGGCCATCAGGGCCAGCGTCTCGACGCGGCGCAGGGCCTCGGCGGGCGTCCCGGCGTGGATCGTGCAGAGCGAGCCGTCGTGGCCCGTGGACAGTGCGGTCAGCATGTCGAGCGCTTCGCCGCCCCTGACCTCCCCCACCACGATCCGGTCGGGGCGCATCCGCAGCGCGTTGCGGACGAGCCGGCGGATCGTGACCTCGCCGCGGCCCTCGAGGTTCGGCGGCCGAGCCTCGAGCCGGATCACGTGCGGCTGGCGGAGGCGCAGCTCGGCGGCGTCCTCGATCGTGACCACCCGCTCGCTCGGATCGATGAAGCTCGAGAGCGCGTTGAGCGTGGTGGTCTTCCCCGAGCCGGTGCCGCCGCAGACGAGGATGCTCGCCCGCGCACGGACCGCGCGGGCGAGGAAGTCGAGCAGCGGGCCGGTGAGCGTCCCGCCTGCGACGAGATCCTCGGGTGTGAAGCCACGCCGGCGGAAGCGCCGGATCGTCAGCACCGGCCCGTCGAGGGCGAGCGGCGGGATGACGACGTTGACGCGCGAGCCGTCCGGCAGCCGCGCGTCGCACAGGGGCTCCGACTCGTCGACCCGGCGGCCGAGCGGCGCGAGGATGCGCTCGATCGCGTCGCGCAGGTCGCGCTCCTCGGCGAACCGCACGGCGGTCCGCTCCACCCGGCCGGCGCGCTCCACCCACACCGGCGCCGTGCCGCACACCATCACCTCCTCGACTCCGGGGTCGGCGAGGAGCGGCTCCAGCGGGCCGAGGCCGAAAGACCGCTCGGCGATCCGGCCCGCGAGCTCGGCGCGAGCGTCGGAGTCGAGCACCACCGCCTCGCGATCGACCAGCTCGCGGATCCGGGCGGCGACGTCGTCGCCCGGATCGGCGGCGCCGGCGAGCAGGCGGTCGCGCAGATCGGCGGCGAGGGCGTCGAGGTCCGTCATCGGAACTCTGAGGTCCCGAGGACCCGATCTCGCCCCCATCTCTGCGATCTGCAGGCTGGCTCAGCGGCGGCTGGGCGGCGGGACGAGCTCGCCGCCCACGACCGCCCGGCCGAGGCGCGCGCGGTCGCCGGGTGCGCGGGTGAGCAGGCGGATGTCCTGCGCGAAGGCCCCGGCGGCCGCCAGGTAGACGGCCTGGGCGGTCGAGACGCGGAGCGTGGCGGCCAGCTGCGGCTGGCCGTTCTCGCGCGGCAGGTCGGGCGCGGGTCGGGCGGCGAGCACTTCGACATCCTCGAGCGCGAGCTCCGTCGCGCGCTCGCGGGTGACGAGCACGTCGACGCGCGCGCCCGGCACCACGAGCTCCGGCGAGCCGCCGGCGACGACCTCGGCCGCCCGCTCGCCTCGGCGCACGGCCGGCTGCGACGCGTCATCCGCCACGAGCAGGTGCTCGGCCACGGCGCCGCCCGCGGGCACGGCGACCGCCAGCCGCCGGCCCACGAGCAGCTCGGGCAGCGCGATGCCGCCCGCCGACGCGAAGCGCTCCGGCAAGCGCCGCACCGCGACGTCGCCGATCTCGAGCCGGCGCCCTGCGGGCAGCGCACGGGCGGCCGTCACCGCCGCGACCATCGGCCCGATCTGCGCCCGCAGCGCAGCCTCGCGACGCCCCATGTCGGACGCCGCCAGCGCGCCGAGAACCAGGGCGAGGCCGAGCAGCAGGAGCGCGCGCCGTCGCCGGCTCACGAGTGCGCGCCCGAGCCGGCGAGCCGAGGACGCCGAAGGAAACGGGCATTCGGTGCGGCGGGCAGGTCGAGCACGAGGCGAGCGCCGCGATCCGAGGGGAGCGAGAGCAGGCGGCCGCGGTGCCGCTCGGCGATCCCGGCGACGATCGCGAGGCCGTGGCCGCGTGGCGTCCGGCGCCCGCGGGCGGCGGCGAGGAGGTGCGGGAGCGGGGCCGGGAGGCCGGGGCCGTCGTCGGCGACCTCGACGCGGGCGCGGTCGCCGTCCGCCGCGACACGCACGTCGACCCGGCCGCCGCCGTGCTCGACCGCGTTGGCGACGAGGTTGGCGCACGCCTGCGCGAGTCGCAGGGCGTCGCCCGCCACCCGCACACCCTCCCCGTCGACCGTCAGCTCCGCGCTCCGGGCGCGGGCCAGGGCATGCCACGCCGGCGCGGCCGCCGCGAGCAGGCGACCGAGATCGACCGCCTCCCACCGCCCGCCGGCGCGGCGCCCGCGGCCCGCCGCCGCCAGGTCGTCCAGCGCCAGGGCGGCACGACGCAGCTCGAGCTCGATGGCGTTCACCCGCGCGCACGGCTCCAGCCCGTCGAGGGCCAGCCGAGCCGTGCACAGCGGACCCCGCACGTCATGCCCGGCGCGTGCCACCAGGGTCAGCCGGCGCCGGCCTTCCAAATGCAGTGCCACGACCGTCACAACCCAGAGCAGCGGCCCGATCACGCGGGGGCCTCCTCGACGGCGGCGGCGTCACGGCATCCCGGCTTGCCGACGATCGCCGCCAGGCGTACGCTCGACGACGATCGAGGAGGAGCGCACATGCTCACGAGACGACAGCGGTTGAGGTGGTGGCTGAGAGAGGCGCGACTTCCACAGCCGAGGCGACGGACGGCCCGCGCGGAGCGGTGGGTCGAGATGGCGCAGTACGTCGACGATCGCGCGGACCGCATGGCGGACCGGGCGACCGCCCAGGCCGAGGGCCGGCACTCGCGCGGAGCGGACTTCCACCGCGCCTGAGACCCGGTCACGCGGCCGCCTCCGCCACCGCCGGGCCGTCGACCAGGCGATAGCCAACGCCCCACACGTTGACGACGAACTTGTCGCCCTGGGCGCCCAGCTTGTGCCTCAGCCGGCACGCGTGGCTGTCCAAGGTGCGAGTGGTACCGAGCGACCTGAAGCCCCAGACGTCCCGCAGCAGCTCCGCCTTCGTCAACACCCGGGTCGGCTCCGCGGCCAGGGCCTGCAGCAGTGCGAACTCCTTCTGCGAGAGGTCGATCCGACGGCCTCGCAGCCGGACGTCGCGCGACGCCGGGTCCAGCTCGAGCGCCCCCACGCGAAGGCGCCCCGCCGCCCGGCGCCCGTTCGCGCGCCGCAGCACGGCCGCGATCCGGTGCCGCAGCTCGCTGTAGGAGAAGGGCTTGGACACGAAGTCGTCCACCCCGCGCTCGAACGCTCGCAGCCGGTCGAGCTCGCCAGATAGCCCGGAGAGCACGACCAACGGCAGCGTCGGATCCAGCCGCGACGCGAGCCCGTCGGCCGAGCGCACCCGCGCGATCAGCTCCAGCCCCGAGCCGTCGGGCAGCCCGAGGTCGACGACCGCGAGGTCGAGGCGCTTGTACTCGAGCTGTCGCAGGCCGTCGCGCGCCGTCTCGGCCACCACCAGCTCGTAGCCGTCAGCCGTCAGGTTGTCGGCCAGGAACGTGCACAGGACCGGGTCGTCGTCCACCAGCAACACCGCCGGGCGATCGGAGGAGCAGGACATACGTCCAGGAGTCGTGCCCGGACCAACCTCGCCCCCCGTAAGCTTCCGCGATGGCCCGGATCATCCGGCGGACGGAGATCAACGAGTGCCGCCAGTGCGCGACATTCTGCGATCGCGTGATCGCCCCGGCCGCCTGCGTCGCCGACCGGTGCCCCAACCTCTACAGCTACGACGACCCGCTGAACGGACGCCGGTACATGGGCTGCGTGCAGCAGGTCTTCGCCACGGAGATCGACGTCGAGATGTTCCGGGAGGCCGAGCGCACGCGGGCCGGCTTCGGCACCGTCCGCCTCGCCGGAGCGCCCCTCCCCCGCTGCCGCTTCAAGGTCGAGCAGGCGTACGAGCACGCCAGCGAGGGCTGCGTGAACCGCCGCTTCTTCGACTGGCCGGACACGGCTCCGGGCGCGGTCCGCGCGTTCGACCTGCGCGACCGCTGCGACGGCTGAAAGTTTCGTATCAGGCGACTCCGGAGGCAGGAGTCGGGCATAAGATGCAGACGCCCCGGCGGGAATCCGGGCCCGAGATCATGGACCCACTGCGCCGAGGCAACTACGACTCAGGACAGGACTACGTCCTGGAGTACGGAGAGCTCCGCTTCACCTTCAACGAGGAGGACTTCTCCGAGCGCGTCGAGCAGGCCGCCCGTAAGCTCGGCTTCGTCCGCGCCCGGCTCGAGTCCACGGAGCTCGAGGACCTCGTGAACCTGACCGTCAACGGCGAGATCCAGGACCCCGCGTCGGCGCTCGGCGAGCACGTGAACGACTGCTGGCCGGAGCTCGTCGGCCCCGCCGACCGCTCGCTCGTGCACTGGCTGCGGCGCCTCGTGTTCCGCTCCGCCTGGCTCGACCAGCGGGTCAAGGAGGGCGAGCTCGAGGTCGTCTTCGACGACGCGACGCACACGTTCGGCTACGTGCAGCCCGAGCGAGAGTCCGAGCCGATCGAGCTCTCGCCCGAGCCCAACTGGCAGCGCGTCGCCTACTCGCGACGCTAGCGGTGTGTCCAAGAAGATCCGGCCCGACCCCTGCCCTCGGCCTGCGGCCTCGTCACCGCTTCGCTCGGGTCGTGGGCCGAGCCGGGCGCCGCACGAACCCCCGAAGGGCATACAGACGCATCTTCCGAGGGTTCGGGGGCCGAGCCCGAAGGCCGGTGACGAGCCCTCTGGGCGAGACAGGGGCGAAGTGTCCACGGCCGCGCTGGGCGTGGCGGGGTTCTTGGACAGGCGCCGCTAGGCGAGGGCCTCGGCGCGCGCCTTGGCGATCGCCTCGGCGCCCGCGTCGCCCACGAGCAGCTCCGGACGCAGCACGCCTGACGCGGCGAGGTCGAGGGCCGGGAAGCGCCCGAGCGCGGTGAGCTCCGGGGCGAGCGCCACGACCGTCGTCTCGCCGCCGAGCGGTGCCGGCGCGGTGGCGACCACGGTCAGCGACCCGCCGTCGGTGATGTTGCGCGCCGCCGCCAGGGCCCGTCGCGCGGCATGCGGCGGCAGCGCCTCGAGCGTGTCGACCAGCACGATGGCGTCTCCGCCCCGCGCCGCCACGCGGCGGCCGTGCTCGACCGCCTGCTCGACGGCCTGGGCCTGCGCGTCGGACGATGCCCCGAACGAGAGAACGGCGCCCGGCTCGAGCGGCCAGTCGGTCGCCTCCTCGGGCCGCACACCGGCGAGCACGAGCGAGACCTCGAGCCCGTCGCGGCCGGCGAGCGCGCCGGCCAGCCGGCGCAGCGCCTCGCTCTTGCCGGCCCGCGCGGGCCCGGCGATGACGACGCGCGAGCCCTTGCCGAACGGCGTCAGCCACTCGATCGCCTTCACGGTCGGGTCGTCCGAGCCGAGCTCGAACCGCTCGCTCGGGAACGAGACGGGCAGGTCCTCGAACCGCGTGCCCTCGGCGACCTCGTCGGCGGGGCGCCCGTTGATCGTGTCGACGCGGATCAGCGACGGGAAGCGCTCCGAGCGTCGCGCCGCCCGCACCGGGCCGCCGATGCGGTCGCCGGAGACGAGCTCGCAGCGCTTGACCTGCGCCGCGGAGATGTAGACGTCGTCGTCCGTGGGCTCGGGCGGGTCGAGGCGGACGAAGCCCGAGCCGTTGGCGAGCAGCTCCACGACGCCCTCGACCGTGCGGTCGTCGGCGCGCGGCTCCTCGGCGGGCTCGCCGGCGTCCTCGTCGGTCGAACCCTCCTCGCCGCGGGCGCGGCCGCGCCCGCGGCCGCCGCGGCGCCCCCGGCGGGGCCGCCGCTCCTCCTCGTCCTCGGGCTCCTCGGCGGCCGGCGCCGCCTCGGCAGGCGCCTCCTCAGGCGGCGCCTCCTCAGCCGGCGACGCGCCCTCCTGGCGGGCGAGGATCGCGTCGATCAGATCGTCCTTGCGCAGACGGCGGAAGCCGTCGACGCCGAGCTCGTTGGCGAGCAGGTGGAGGTCGGCGAGCGGGCTCTTCTCGAGCTCACCGCGATCGAGGACGGCAGACATGGCAGTGCTCCTTCGGATGGTGTCGGTCGGCGTCCGGCCGCGTTGTGCGCAGCGGCCGGCAACTCCTAGCGCCGACCAGGGTAGCGGTCGGAGGTGAGGCCCTCGCGCGGCCCGAGCTCGACCTCCCCGCGCAGGGCGCCGCGCACGCGCAGGAAGTCGGCCGCCGCCGCCACGTCGTGCACCCGCAGGATGTGCGCCCCCGCGTCCGCCCCGTGGGCCACGGCCGCGAGCGTCCCCGCCAGCCGCTCCCGCGGCCCCCGGCTCGTGAGGGCGCCGACGAAGTCCTTGTTCGACGCGGCCAGGAGCAGCGGCCGGCCGAGCTCGTGCAGCTCGTCCAGGCGCCGCAGGACGGCCACGGTCTGAGCGGGCGTCTTGGCGAAGTCCGGCCCGGGGTCGAGCACGATCTGCTCGGGGTCGACGCCCCGCGCCACGGCCGCCGCCATCCGCTCCCCCAGAAACGAGCGCACGTCGGCCACGACATCCTCGTAGCGGTCCGGCTCGAGCAGCGTGCCCTTGGGCTCCACGCGCGTGTGCATGACCACGAGCCCGGCGCCCGTGCGCGCGCACACGTCCGCGAGTGCGAGGTCGCGCAGCCCGGAGGTGTCATTGACGAGCACGGCGCCGGCCTCGATGGCCGCCGCCGCCACGGCCGGCTTGTAGGTATCGACGGACACCGGCACGCCAAGCCCGGAGAGCCGCGAGACGAGCGGGACGACGCGCGCCAGCTCCTCCTCGAGGCCGATCGGCGGCGCGTCGCCGCGCGCCGACTCGCCGCCTGCGTCGAGCAGCTCCGCCCCCGCGTCGACCAGCGCCGCCCCCCGCTCCGCGCGCGCCTCGGGCGACGCCTCGTCGCCGTCCGAGAACGAGTCCGGCGACGCGTTGACGATGCCCATGAGCAGCGGCCGCGCCCCCAGTTCGAGCACGCGGCCGCGCAGCCTCAGCCGCATGATCGGGGCGGTCATCGGGCGCGGAGGTTAACGTGCGGTCCGGCATGGATCGCTCGCTCGGCACCGTGGCGGCGCTCTGGCGCTGGCCGGTCAAGTCGATGGCCGGCGAGCGGCTCCGCGCGCTGCGGGTCGACGGACGCGGTGTTGGTGGCGACCGGACCCACGCCGTCTTCCACCACCACAAGGGCGTCCACAAGCCGCTCACCGCGCGCGAGGCGCCCCGCCTGCTCGCCTGGAAGGCCGCGTACCCGTTCAACCAGGACGGCGGCCTAGACCCGCGCGACCCCCCGCGAGCGACCGTCGTCTCCCCCGACGGGCACCGCTACCTGTGGGGCGACCCGCGGTTGCGCACCGCGCTCCAAGAGGACCTCGGCCGCCGGGTCGAGCTCGTGCGCGACGTCTCCGGCATCCAGGACCTCGAGCGCACGGTCCTCGTCACCGTCGCGGCGAGCCTCGAGGCGCTCGGCGGCGAGCTCGACGGGCCGATCGACATCCGCCGCTTCCGGCCGAACCTCCACCTGCAGCTCGACGCCGAGCCGTGGGCCGAGCTGGGCTGGGAGGTCCGCGAGCTCGCGTTCGCCGGCGGCGTCCGCGTCCGGCTGCTTCACCCGTGCGAGCGCTGCGCGATCCCCACCCGCCACCCCGAGACGCAGGAGAAGTGGCCTGTCCTGCTGCGCCACCTGACCGCCCACCACGGCATGGCGTTCGGCATCAACGGGCGCGTGCTGGCGGCGGGGCGGATCGAGATCGGCGAGCCGGTGGCGCTGCTCCCGGCTACAGGTTCTCGCGCGAGCGGTCGATAAGGGAGCACCGACGCCCCGACAGGAGGTTCCCGTGCTTCGCATCGACGAGACCTCCGGGACGCTGGTCGCCCCCCAGGCCGGCGGCCTCGTCACGGAGAACAGCCCCGAGCGCGACGAGCTGCTTTCGCTCATCGCCAGCTCCTGGCCCGCCTTCGCGCAGGAGCTGGGCCGCCCCAGCCTGCGGCTGGTGGCCCGCGAGCCCGCGCCGGGCGTCGACCTGCTGGCCTTCGACGAGCAGTCCGGCCGCGCCGTGGTCCTGCACGTCACCGGCGAGACCGCCGACATCGGGCGCGCCCTGGCCGCGGCGGCGGACGTCGCCGGCTGGGACGCCGCGCGCCTCGCGTCGGTCTCGGACGCGCTCGAGGCCGTCGTTCCCGGCGACTCGCCGCAGCTCGTGCTCGTCGCCGGCGGTTACGACGCGGCCGCGCTGGCGACCGTCGAGTGGCTGGCGCGCCGGCACGGCGTCGAGGTCTCCGCGTTCAGCGTCTCCGTCCTGCGCTTCGGCAACGAGCGGCTGCTGTCCGTGCACCGCGAGCCGCGCGAGGGCGACGCGCGCGATGCCGCCGCGGCCGTCCAGTGGATGCTCACCGGCGCCAAGCCCGCCCCGGCCGCCGAGACGGCCGAGGCCCAGTCGCTCTCGAGCGCGCCGCCGCCCGGTTCCTAGCGGCGGCCGGTCACCTGCAGACGCGCGACCTGCGGGTCGTGGTCGGACGCCTGGTCGGCGAACTCCGCGTTGACTTGCACCGAGTCGTACTCGGGTCGCGGGCGCGTGAGCGAGCCTGAGACCAGGATCTGATCGAGCGTCTGCGAGTTGCCGTCGGACACGTACGAGTAGCGCTCCCGCACGGGCACCGTCTCCATCAGGTTCGTCAGCCCTGCCCCCTCGACGGGCGCGAGCCGGAAGTCGGCCGCGTTCTGGTCGGTGTCGCACGCGGCTGATGCTTTGCGCGCCGACCGCGGTGTCTGCCGGCGCCCCGGCCGACTCCTCGGTGTAGCCGTCGACCACCACCTCGTAGGACACCGGTCGACGATCGTGTCGCCGTTGACGATGGCACCGCGTCGGGCGCCCCGTTCTGGATGAGGCCGTCGCCGCCGGCGTCGAGATCGCACGACGGGACGTTCGCGGGCGTGGCACACACGACATAACGGTCGTCCGCCGCGAGCTCGACGGCGGGAAGGTCGACCGTCCCGTAGGTCGAGCCGTTGGCCCCGTTGACGAACCGCAGCGCGTACGGGTCGAGGTCGACCGCGGCCGCCGCGTTGTTGCGCATCTCGAGGAACTCGGCCGTATCGTCCGACGGCTGGTCGTAGTCGATCTCGTTGATGACGAGGCTCGGCGATTGGGCGGAGGCCGGAGCGGCCAGGGCGAGGGTGGCCGCGAGGATCGTCAGGAGTACGCGCAAACCGGCAACCTAATGCGCTTCAGAGCGCTTGCACCTCGGTCAGCACCTCGCTGACCGAGGCCTTGGCGTCGCCGAACAGCAGCGCAGTCTTCTGGTTGTAGAAGAGCGGGTTGTCGATACCCGCGAAGCCGCTGTTCATCGAGCGCTTGAGGACGATGACGCTGTTGGCCTTGTCGACGTCGAGGATCGGCATGCCGTAGATCGGCGAGTCCGGAGCGTTGCGGGCGGCGGGGTTGGTGACGTCGTTGGCGCCGATCACGAGCGCGACGTCGGTGCGCGCGAACTCGCCGTTGATGTCGTCCATCTCCTTGAGCTGGTCGTACGGCACGTCGGCCTCGGCCAGCAGCACGTTCATGTGGCCTGGCATCCGGCCCGCGACGGGGTGGATCCCGTACAGGACCTCGATACCCCGCTTCTCGAGCTCCGCGGCGAGGTCGGCGACCGCGCGCTGGGCCTGTGCGACGGCCATGCCGTAGCCGGGGACGACGACGACGAGCCGCGCGTAGGAAAGCTGGATGGCGACGTCGGCGGCGCTCGTGGAGCGCACCGTGCCGCCTTCCTCCGCACCCGGCAGCGCCGGCCCGCCGGCCCCGAGCCCGCCGAAGAACACGTTGCCGATCGAGCGATTCATGGCCTCGGCCATCTGCCGGGTGAGGATCGAGCCCGAAGCGCCGACCAGCATGCCGCCGACGATCAGCGCCGTGTTGTCGAGCGCCAAGCCGGCGGCCGCCGCGCTGAGGCCCGTGAACGCGTTCAGCGTCGAGATGACGACCGGCATGTCGGCGCCGCCGATCGGCAGCACGGCCAGAACGCCGAGCGCGCCCGCGAACAGGAGGATCAGCCAGAACAGCAGCTCGGACTCCGAGCCGGCCGCGATCGCCACGGCGCACGCCACCGCCGCCAGCGCGAGCGCGGCGTTGATCGGCTTCGTGTTCGGGACCCGGCCCTTGAGCGACTCCTGGAGCTTCAGAAAGGCGATGTTCGAGCCCCAGAACGAGATCGAGCCGATGATCGCGGCGAAGAGGATCGGGATGAGCTGCTCGAGCGGCGGGTTGCCGCCCTCCTCGAGAGCCTCCTTGTACTCGACGACGCTGATGAGCGCCACGGCGCCGCCGCCGACGCCGTTGAACAGCGCCACCATCTGCGGCATCGCGGTCATCTTCACGTTGCGCGCGGCGGGGACCCCGACCGCGATCCCGACCACGAGGCCGACCGCGATCAGCGGCCAGTCGCCGACCCGGTCGTCGAGCAGCGTGGCCACGACCGCGATCGCCATCCCGACCGCCGCCACCAGGTTCCCCCGGACCGCGGTGCGCGGCCCACGCAGCATGTGGAGGCCGACGATGAAGAGCGAGAAGGCGACGATGTAGAGCGCGGAGATCAGATCATCCATCGCGCCCTGCCTCGCTTCGCTCGTCACGGGCTTTGCCTCGTCCCTTGAACATGCCGAGCATGCGATCGGTGACGAGGAAGCCGCCGACCACGTTGATCGTCCCGAACGCGACGGCGACCACGAGCAGCACGTCCTCGAGCACACCGTCGGCCGGACCGATGAGCAGCAGGCCGCCGAGCAGCACGATGCCGTGGATCGCGTTGGTGCCGGACATCAGCGGCGTGTGCAGTGTGTTCGGCACCTTCGAGATGACCTCGAAGCCCACGAAGGCGGCGAGGACGAGGATCGCGAGCTCGGTCAGGAGGTCCATCCGGCCGCCTTTCGTGCTGCTTCGTGGACGATCTCGCCGTCGCGTGTCACGCACGCCCCCGTGATCACCGCGTCGTCCCAGTCCAGCGCCAGCGCCCCGTCCTCCCCGGTCATCAGCTCGAGCAGCGAGAGCACGTTGCGCGCGTAGAGCGACGACGCGTGCTCGGCCATGCTCGACGGCACGTTGAGCGGCCCGGCGATGACCACCCCGTTGTCGGTCATGTAGGTCTCCCCCGGGCGGGTCAGCTCGCAGTTGCCGCCTGCTTCGGCGGCGAGGTCGACGACCACGCTGCCGTGGCGCATGCCGGCCACCGCCTCGGCGGAGATGAGCTTGGGCGCGGGGCGGCCGGGGACGAGCGCAGTGGTGATGATCACGTCGGAGCGGCCCATCTGCTGGGTCAGCGCCGCCCGCTGGGCCTCCTGCTCCTCGGGGGTCAGCTCGCGGGCGTAGCCGCCGCTGGCCTCGGCGTCGCCGATCCCCTCGACCTCGAAGAACTTCGCGCCCAGCGACTCGATCTGCTCCTTGACCGCGGAGCGCACGTCGAACGCGGTCACCACGGCCCCCAGGCGGCGGGCGGTGGCGATCGCCTGCAGGCCGGCGACGCCGGCGCCCAGTACGAGCACCTGGGCGGGCGGGATGGTGCCCGCCGCGGTCATCAGCATCGGCAGGAAGCGCTGCATCTCCTGCGCGGCGATGAGCACGGCGCGGTAGCCGGCGACCGTTGCCTGCGACGAGAGGGCGTCCATCGACTGGGCGCGGGAGATGCGGGGGATCGCCTCCATGGCGAACGCGGTGGCGCCGGTGCGGGCGATCGCGGAGACGTTGGCGCCGTCGGTGAGCGGCGCGAGGAAGCCGATCAGCACGTGGTCCTGCTTCAGGCCCGCGGGCGGGCCGGGCGCCACACGGGCGACGACCTCGGCGCCCCAGGGATCGCCGATCGAGGCGCCGGCCTCGGTGAAGTCGGCGTCGGGCACGCCGGCGCCTGCTCCCGCGCCCGCCTCGATCACCACCTCATGGCCGGCACCCGCAAGGCGCCGAACCACGTCCGGCACGAGGGCCACCCGACGCTCGCCCTCGGCCGTCTCCTTCGGAACGCCGATCCGCATCCGCGCGGGACGGTATACGACGCGCCCTCACATGAGCGCCGCCGCGAGCGCTCCCGCGGCGGGCACCTGGGAGGCGGCAGCCAGCGCGCTCCGCCGCGGGGACGCGGCCGCGACCGCGGGGAGCGACTGGTGGGCGCGCCTGCCCGCCGCGGGCGTGGCAGTGGCCGTCGCGGTGGCCGACGGCATCGCCGTCCCCGCGGTTGCGGTGGACGCCCGGCGCGTGCGCGGCACGGGCTTGAGCGGCAGCGTCCGGCGGGCCAGCGCGGCCACCGCCTGGGCCGTGACCCACACGGGCGTCTGGCGGCTCGAGCGGGAGTAGCGGACCTCGCCGCTCGAGTCGGTCAGCGACCGCAGATAGCTCATCGGGTCGCGCGAGCCGCTGCGGCGGACCCGGCTCGGATTGCGGCCGGCGGCGAGCAGGCCCTGGACGGCCCAGGCGGTGGACTGGGCGTTGGACGGCCCTCCCGGGATCAGCGCGAAGCCGCCGTCGGACGCCTGGCTGCGCACGATGTACCTCGCCGCCCGCTTGACCACGGGCCGGCGCCGCCACCCCGCCGCCGCGAGCGCCTGCAGCGCCGAGCCGGTGTCGTCGATCCCGGACGGCCCGCCGCGGCCGGCGAAGTTGAAGCCGCCGTCGTCGTTCGCCTGGCGGGCGATCCACGCCGCCGCCCTCCTGACCGCGCCGTCGCGGCGCGGGCGGCCGGCTGCGCGCAGCCCGAGGATCGCGAACGCGGTCGTGTTCACCCGTCCCGCGAACGAGCCGCCTCGCCGCTGCCGAGCGAGCACCGCCCGCTCGAGGTTGCGGCCGCCGAGCCGCGGCGGGAGGCCGGCCGCGCGCAGCACGAGCAGGGTCCGGTTGAGCTCCCCGAGGTCGTTCAGCTCCCGGGCGTGTGCTCGGATGTAGCCGACCGCGTTGGGCGAGCCGGCGTCGCGCGGGTTGCGGCCCGCCGCCGCCACCCCGAGCGCCGCCCAGCCCGTGTGCAGCTGCGACGAGGGCTGGCCCGGCGCCCCGCCCCAGCCGCCGTCGTCGTTCTGCGCGTGCAGCAGGTAGCGCTCTGAGGCGTAGGCGGCCGCCGCGTCGGCCTGCGTCGCGCGGGCGGCGGGCGGCGACGCGGTGCCGATCGCCACCAGCGCCAGGACGCCGGCGGCAGCCACGGGCACCCAGTGAACCTCGAACCGCGTCCGGTAGCGCGCCAGCGCGCGCACGAGCGCGGGCCCGAAGGCGAGGCAGAACAGCGTGCTGCCGACCGCGTGCGCGAGGTCGAAGGGCAGCGAGGTGGTGAAGACGGCGGCGAGCTTCGCCAGCGTGTGGTCGCCCGAGTAGGTGACCCACAGGTGGAGGTTCATCACCGCTCCGAAGGCGAGCGAGGCGAGCGCGCAGGCGGCGGCGAGCGGGATCCGGCCGAGCTCGCGGCCGGCGACCCTGGCGAGCAGCGCGCCGCCGATCCCGACGCCACCCCAGGCCGCCATCTGCCACGGCGTCCACGGACCCTGGCCGAAGAACAGGTTCGAGGCGAGCGCCGCCACGGCGCCGACGGCGAAGCCGGGCGCGCCGCCGAGCACGTACCCCGAGATGAGCACGATGTCGGTCGTCGGCTTGACGTTCGGCAGCGGCGCGAAGGCGATCCGGCCGAGGGCGGCGAGCGCGGCGAGCGTGGCCACGAGCGCGATCACGCGCGCCGTGGGATGCCCGCGCTCGTACCAGGCGAAGCCCGCGGTGAGCGCGACGGCGAGGATCGCGAACGAGGCGGCGATCCAGCTCATCCGACGACCTCGCGGGCGCGCAGCAGCGCGGCGCCGCTCTCGGGGTCGAGCGCCGCGCCGCCCGTGACGCGGGCGGTCTGGGTGGCGAAGTACCAGCCGCCGCCGAGCACCTCCGCCGTGGACGCGTCGGCGACCGGCCGGCCGTCGCCGAGCAGGATCACCCGGTCAGCCCACGCCGCGGCGAACTCCGCGTCGTGGGTGGCGACGAGCACGGCGGTGCCGGTCGCGGCCAGCTTCTGCAGCCGCGCTGCCAGGCTGGCGCCGTGGGCGCGATCCATCCCCCGGGTGGGCTCGTCGAGGCAGACCGCAACGGGCGGCTCGCCGGATGAGAGCACCAGCTCCAGCGCGAGCCGCTGCCGCTCGCCGCCGGACACGTCGCGCGGGTGGCGATCCGCCAGCGCGCCGGCGCCCGCCACGTCGTCGCCGATGCGGTCGTGGAGGAAGTAGTCGCCCGGGTTCTGCAGCAGCAGCGCAACGCGGCCGGCCCGCACGACCTTGCCGCGGGTCGGCTCGAGGAGGCCGGCCAGCATCCGCAGGAGCGTCGACTTGCCGGCGCCGTTGCGGCCCATGAGGGCGACGGCCTCGCCGGGATCCAGCGCCAGGTCGACCCCGCGTAGGATCGCCGGACCGGACGGGATCTCGTACCACGCGCGGCGCAGGCCGACCACCGCGTCGCGGCCGCGCCGCGGGCCGTCGGCGGGAGTGGTCTCGCGAGGCAGCGCTTCGAGCCGGTCCGCGAGCGCCTTGCGGGCCGCCTTCACCGTGGCCGGGCGCTCCGGGAGGCCGGCGAGCGCGCACAGGCGCGTGACGGGT
This sequence comes from Solirubrobacteraceae bacterium, assembly GCA_036257565.1. Lineage (GTDB taxonomy): Bacteria > Actinomycetota > Thermoleophilia > Solirubrobacterales > Solirubrobacteraceae > DASSUW01. The sequence goes on from DATAFH010000133.1 coordinate 23,620, forward strand.
GGCTGCAGCTCGGGCGGCGCCCACGCGGCGAACGACCCCGCGGAGCCGTCGAACGCGATCGCTCCGGAGTCGAGCGCGATCACGCGGTCGGCGGCGGGGAGGCAGCGCTCGAGGCGGTGCTCGGCGAGCACCACGGCCGTCCCCCACTCCTCGTTGATCCGCCGCAGCACGCCGAGCAGCTCGTCGCCGGCCACAGGATCGAGCTGGGAGGTCGGCTCGTCGAGCAGCAGCACGCGTGGGCGCCCGGCCAGTGCGGCGCCGAGCGCGACGCGCTGCAGCTCCCCGCCCGACAGCTCGTGTGTCGAGCGGTCGAGGAGCGCGGCGATGCCGAGCGCGAGCGCCGCCTCCTCCACCCCGCGCGCCACCGCCGCGGCGCCCCAGCCGCGGTTCTCGAGCGGGAACGCGAGCTCGGAGCGGACGGTGCCCATGACGACCTGCGTCTCCGGGTCCTGGAACAGCGTCCCGGCCACCGCGGCGATGTCGCCGGGGCCGTGCTCGCGCGTGTCGAGCCCGCCGCATGCGAGCCGCCCGGCGAACGTGCCGCCGTGAAAGTGCGGCACGAGCCCCGCCGCCGCCCGCAGGAGCGTCGACTTGCCCGAGCCGGACGCGCCCGCGAGGACTGCGAACTCGCCGGGGTCGACGGTGACCGACACATCGCGCAGGGACGGGCGGCCGGCGGCGGGATAGGCGTACGTGACGCGCTCGAGGACGATCATCCGATCCCCCGGCGATCGGCGAACGGCAGGAGCGCGCAGGCGGCCAGGGCGACCGCAAGGCCGAGCTGCCGCGCGTCGAGCGCCGCCACCGTGCGCGGATAGGCCTCGAAGCCCTCCCAGGCGCCAATGCCCGCGGCCACGGCCAGCGCGGCCACGGCCAGCATCGACGCGGTGAAGGCCACGTCGTGGCGGGAGACCGCCCGCCGCCGGCGCTGCGGTCGCCCGCCGGCGCCGAAGCCGCGGACCTCGAGCGTGGCAGCCACGTCGGTCGCCCGGTCGAGGGCGCCGGTCGTCACCGCCCGCAGCACGCCGAGCCGCGGCGGCGTGCCCGTCAGCGTCCGCTGGGCGTCGGCGAGCCGCCGGCCGTCGCGCGCGAGGACCGGCATCAGCCGCGTGGCGAGGGCCGCCGTGACGCCCGCGCGCAGCGACCGCCGGCGCAGCGCGCGCAGCAGCTCGTCGGCGTCGACGGCCGCGGTCAGGAGCGCGGCGGCGGCGATCATCGCGACAGCCCGGAGGCCGAGTACGCCGCCGTAGGCCAGCGCCTCGGCCGTCACGTCGAGGCGCCCCAGCCCCGGTACCGTGCCGCCCCGGAAGACGACGGTCAGCCCCTCGCGGGTCACGAGCGCGTTGACGACCGCAATCGCCGCGCCGAATGGCAGCGCCCAGAGCACCGCGCGGGTCACGTGGGGTCCCACGTGCGCCGCATACGCCGCGGCGACGACGGCCGCCAGCAGACTCGCGACCAGCAGCGGGTGCTCGAACGACAGCGACGCAACCCCGAGCGTCACACACCACAGCGCTCCGACACCGGCACGGGCCGCGTGGAGCGGGCTGGTGGCGGGCCCGCTCACGGGCCGGTCACCGTCCCGGTCACGGGCAGGGGCACGTCGCGGCCCGCCTCGACCGCGACCGCGAACTGCTGCTCGAGGCGCTCCTCGGTGAGCGCCGCGGCCGCCGCCGCGACGCCGACGTCGTCGGTGCCGGTCACGATCCACGTGGGGGCCTGGCCCTCGACGGTCGTGGCCGCCACCAGCCCCGAGCCGGCGCGCAGCGTGCGCACGGGCTTGCCGTCGCCGTCGAGCAGGACGAGCGCGTCGCCGGTCCCGGTCGGCCGGGCGAAGACGCCGGTAGCGGCCGGGCCGCGCTCCAGCCGGCGGGCGACGGCGTCGCGCCGCACCTCGGCCCAGCGCCCGACCAGCACGCGCAGCACCTCCTCCCCCGGCGACTGCTCGAGCACCGCCCGCGGCACCGCCTTCACCCCGGCCTCCAGCAGCCGAGTGGTGACCTCGTCACAGGAGCGGTCGGCGCCGGCGCACACGAGGCGGACGGGGAAGCGCTTGCCCTCCAGGCCGGTCGCGAACGGCTCGGGAAACGACCCGACGACGGCTGGGATGCGCTGCGCCGCCTCCCAGTTGTGGTGGTCCCACCACACGCGCTCGCCGGCGGAGAGCCGGCGCTCGGCCGCGCCGACGGGAGCTTCGATCCCGTTCACGTAGTAGAACCAGTCGACCCGCCGGCCGTCGGCCCGGCCTCCGCCGATCCCGTCGATCTCCTGCACGAAGCCGCCGCCGTACCGGGTGTTGACCTCGTAACGATCCTGCAGCAGCCGCATGACCGTGTCGCCCTCGGTCGCGGTCTCCTCCTCGGCGCCCTCGTGCAGGACCTCGCCGCCGAAGTCGCGCGTCACGGTGAGCGTGACATCGCCGCGGGTGGCGCCCTCGCCGAAGCCGCAGCCGGCGAGCGCGACCAGGAACAGCGCGACGAGGACGATGCGCTTCATCGGACCTCCACCGTCACTGGGAACGCGCGGACGGAGCCGGGTTGGGTCGCGGTAAGGCGCAGGCGGCCAGTCTGCGGGCCGACGGTGAGCGCGGCCACGCCATTCGCGTCGGTGGTCGCAGTCGCTCCCCCGAGCCGCACGGTGGCACCCGCGGCGGCCACGCCGCGCCCCAGGTCGTCGTAGCCGCGGACGGTCGCGCGGAGCGCCTCGCCGCGGGCGACGGTGCGGCGGTCGGGCCGGACCTCGAGCGTGCGCTGGCAGCTGCCGGACGTCCTGCACCAGAACCACGTGACGCGCTGCCCGTGCCGCAGGCGGCGACCGGTGCCGAACGGTCCGCTCGGATCAGCGGCCCCGGACGTGCCGGCCCGGCGCCCGACCTTGTAGACCCAGCCGCCCATGCCCTTCTCCCGCTCGCGCCCGACCTTGGCGACGTAGAGCCCGCCGGCCGCGTCCGGGTCCCGACCGCAACTCGCGTAGTCGCGGATGCCCAGCTTGAGGCGGGTGCCCGCGAGCACGGAGAGCGGCGTGCGGGCGCCCACCCGGCAGCGCCGCCCCGCGACCTTGACGGTGCGCTGCTTGAACCGGACCTCCTTGGGCGCGCGCAGCAGCCGCTCCTTGCCGACGACCATGACGTCGACGGTCGCAGCGTCCGCTGGGGCGGCGGCGACCAGCGCGACGGCGAGGATGGGCAGCAGGCGCCTCATCGGACGCGGAACACCACCTTGTTGCGGCCCCGCTCGAGGCGGTCGCGGTTGCCCGCCCGGTCCACGGCCACGGCCTCGAGTGCGTACCGGCCCGGAAGCAGGCCCTCCGGGAGCAGGTAGCTCCAGCGCCGCCGCTCGGGGTCGACCGCAAACTGCAGCCGGCCGCCACACGGTCGGCGCACGAACCGCTCGACCGTCGCCGAGTAGCTCCAGCAGCGACCCTCGCGCCTGCGGCGGAGGCTGACGAGCACCTCGCGCACTCCCGCCGGGTCGGCTCCCACCCTGCCGCGCAGCTCGCGGGGCGCGTTGACGTAGTCGTGGCCGTGCCGGGGGCCGGTGATGCGGGCGAGCGGCGCCGTGCGGTCGCTCGAGCCGCCGCACGGGCGCTTCGTGATGCACACGCGCAAGCGGTTGGAGCGAATCGCGCCGCTCTGCGTCGCCTTGAGGTCGACGTGCCGTCGCTCGCCGACCCGCTCGAGGGTCACGCGGCCGTCGGCGCCGGTAAGGGCGCCGGCGACGTCTGCGCCGGCCACCGGGCGCCCCGTCGCCGCGTCGGCGACGAAGACCGTGAACCGCTGGTCCGGCCGGGCGCGGCGCGGGCCGTAGAGCGCGAGGAGGACCTCGCTGCCGTCGCCGTAGGCGAACAGCACGTCGTCGCCGTCCTCGACCGGGTCCGCGCAGGCGCCGAGGCTCGCGAACATGTTGTTCTCGTACTCGCCGAGGAAGCGGCCGGTGGCGGCGTCGAAGGCGACCGACTCGCCGTCGATCGTCTCGAACGTCGCGCCGAGGTCCGCGTGCCAGGTGCCGGTGAACGAGAACGGCGTGCGCTTGGCGGCCGCGGCGAGGACTGCTCCGCGAGTCGGCACGGGCGTGGGGCTGCTGCCGCCGACCGTCGTGGCGTCGCATCGGTGCGTGACGGAGTCGCCGGTGAACCTGAATCCGCGCACGTCGGTGGTCACGGGCCCTTCGAAGAGGGTCCGCGTGGGGCCTTCGATGCGGAGATCGACTGTGACGGGGTCAGCGCCGGCAGGCGTCGCCGTCGCCGCCGCGACGGCCAGGCCGGCCACGAGGCCGGCGGGAAATCTGCACTTCATGGGATGAGCCACCCCTTTCCGCGAGGGCGAGTCGGCTTGGGGTCGGAGGGAGGTCTCCTGGCTCCCGGGCCTACCTTCCGCGCCTTCCCGGCTCGCGCCGCGACGCCAGTGGCTGCGGCCTTGCGGCCGCGTGCGGTGGGCTTCCCCGGTCACAGTGGCGGGTCCGCGCCGGATTCTCACCGGCTTCCCTGTCCACCGACCTGGTTGTCGACGCGGAATGCTATACCGCCCGCAGGTCATGACGGTCAATCTCACGCGGATCTACACGCGGCTCGGCGACGGGGGCGAGACCCATCTGGGCGACATGAGTCGTGTGCCCAAGACGGACCCGCGGATAGAGGCGTACGGGACGGTGGACGAGCTCAACGCGCTGATCGGCGTGGCGTTGGCCAGCGTCCCGCGCCGGTTCGTCCCGTGGCTGCAGCGGGTGCAGAACGACCTCTTCGACGTGGGCGCCGACCTCTCGGTCCCGCACGGCGGCGACCGCGACCGGCTGCGGGTGGCGGCCGAGCAGACCGCCTGGCTCGAGCAGATCTGCGACGAGGTCAACGCCGAGCTGCCGAACCTGAAGTCGTTCGTGCTCCCGGGCGGCGCGCCGGCGGCGGCGCAGCTGCACGTGTGCCGCACCGTGTGCCGCCGCGCCGAGCGGCGCGCGATCGCGTGTGGCGACGAGGTCAGCCCCGAGTGCGTGCGCTACCTCAACCGCCTCTCCGACCTGTTGTTCATCCTCTCGCGCGCCGCCAACGTGGCCGCGGGCGCCGAGGAACCGCTGTGGGAACCGGGCCGCTTTCGGTGAGCGACAACGGGCTGTTCCCGGCCGAGCATCGCGCACTGCGGGAGCTGTACGCCTTCGCGCGGCACCTGGCGAGCCACTGGGACCGGCTGGCGTCGCGGCTCGGCGGCGAGCCGGCCGAGGTGCTCCCGCGCGGTGCCGCGGCGGCGCGCGAGATGCTGCGCGAGCTGTCGGAGCGCACCGCGGCTCACGATCTGCACGGCTCGCCGGCGGCGCAGGGAATGGGTGGCCAGCTGGCGAACCTGCGGGGCGCCGGGGAGCTGATGCTCGAGCGCAACCAGGTGCTGCGGGGCGCCGTGCTCGAGGCCGCGCACGTCGGGATCCTGCTGGGCTATCTCGCCGAGCTGGCCGCAGCGCGCGGCGACGACGAGCTGGCGGCGTGGGAGCGCGCCTGGGAGGGTCGCTTCCGCGAGATCGAGGGCGCCGCGCGGGGCGTGGCCGTTGGCGCGGGGCGGGAGCCGTCGCGTGCCGTCGAGCCGGCGCACGATTCGAAGCTCGGCCGCGCCGGGCACTCCGTCGCGGCCGCCCTGGGCACCGTGGGCGAGGCGATCGACGGGTCGGTCGTGGGCCGCGCGGTCCGCCGGCGGCGGGAACGCTAGCCAACGTCAACTGCGCTGGGTAGGGACGCCGGGGAGATTGGCCGCCCCGAGGGTGCATAACGTCGACTTCGTCATACGGACTCTCGCGACGTCGACGAAATGCACCCTATAGGGGCCTAACGTCGACTTCGCGAAGATGACCATGGTGAGGTCGACGGTATGCACCCTCCCTGCGGCCGGCTCCCCAGCCTCGCTACCCAGCCGCAGTTGACGTTCCCCGACCCCGCCGCAGCCGCAGCCGCACATCCTCGGCCTCAGGCGGAGCGGCCATGAGCTGCCACCCGCGCGGCGCCAAGGCGTACACCCCGCCGTTCTCCCGCAACACGATCCGACCCTCCGCCGTGGTGGCGAGCAGCGCTTCGCTCAACGGCCACTCCCCGTAGGCGGCAAGGCGATCGATCGCCCGCCGGATGTCCCGGTGCCGGACGCCGCGCTCGAGCAGCGAGTGGACGATGGCCGCCTCGGCGACGTCCTCGACGCTGTAGACGTGCGGCGTCCCGGCCGACTGGGAGGGCCGGATGTAGCCCCAGCGGGCCCACTGGCCGATCGTGTTGCCCGAGACACCGGCCAGCTCCCCCGCCTCGCCCGCGAGGAAGTGCCCGTGGAGCTTCGTCTTGGCCACGGGTCAAGATATGCCCGGCCCGGGCCTGCTACGCAAGCCCGGGCCGGGCTCAGGGGTACGGGTCGGTAGCGCCGGCGACCGGACTGCTCAGCCGCCAGTGACCTCGACGTACCGCAAGCTCACCTGCCCGACGGCGATCCAGTCGCCGTCCTTCAGCACCGCCTCGCTCACGCGCTCCCCGTTGACGTGGATGCCGTTGAGGCTTCGGTCGTCGAGCAGCACGGCCTGCCCACCGCGGTGCACGAGCACCGCGTGCTTGCGGGAGACCGAGGCGTCGTCGAGCAGGATGTCGGACACCGGGCTGCGCCCGATGTGCAGGCTCTGCCCGTCGCGATTCCCGAGCGCGTAGAGCACCAGCTCCCCGTTGTCGTCGGCGGCGAGGTAGCGCCCGGGCGCTGCGGTGAGCACCGTGGCGGCGGCCTGCGGGCTGTCGTCGTCGGGGACTGCCGTCAGGGGGCGGGTCTCCTGCGTCGGGGCCTCCGAGCGGAGGGCGGCGAGGGCATCGCTCATGCGCGGCATCCTCTAGGCCGTTTCCAAGCGTTGAATAAATGTGTCCGCAAGACGAATCCAATATGTGCGCGCGCGGACACATCCCGCCGCTCCGCGGGCTGACACGCGCGCTTGACTTCGCCGTCCGTGTAGATAGCGTCGACACCAGCCCCCCGGCGTGCCCCGCCGGACCTCGTCCCAGAGGAGGACTGATGGCTGCCTACGCGTTCCGACCGTCCCTACGGCGTGCGGCGCTGCTCGGCGTGATCCTCGTCGGGATCCTGGCCGCCTCGCTCGCTGCCGGTCCCGCGGCGAGCGCGCAGACCCCCGACCGCACGGTCGTGGCGACGCCGGCCGTGCCCGCGACGTGGGCGGGCGACGTCGCGTCGGGCACGAACACGACGTTCGACCCGACGCAGTGCAGCAAGAACCCGCCGACGTACTGCGACATCACGCTCGTGAACGTCGTGCCGGGCGACTTCTACGCCACGTCGGGCGGCGGCGTCGAGTTCTCGACGATCGGGACCCCGGGCAACGACCTCGACTTGTTCGTCTTCGAGAGCGACGCGTCCGGCACGCTCGGGGACTTCGTGGGCGCCTCCGCCGGGTTCACCGCCGACGAGCGCGTCTCCGTCGTCAACGCCCAGGGCTACTACCTCGTGGTCGCGTTCTACTTCGCGATGACGAACTCCGGCTACGACGGCCGGGCGGAGTTCTTCCGCCGCAAGCTGGTGCCGTCGGATGTCGACGACCCGCGGGGGATCCAGGACCGCCTGGCCAGCGATCCGGCGCTCGGTTACCGCTCGCACTCCGAGCCGCACCTCGGCCAGAGCCCGACGAACCCGCGACTGCTCGTCGGCGCATCCAAGGAGTACAACCGCGATCCGGACTCGCTCGCCGAGTACGACTTCAAGGTCGGCACCCAGGCGTCGTTCGACCGCGGCCGGACGTGGACCGACCTCGGTCAGCTCAACGTGTGCCCGCAGAGCGAGGCGCCGCCCGGCACGTATCCGCTGGGCAACACCTGCTACCCGGAGGACGACCCGAACCGCGAGGGCACGGAGCCCGAGGACGCCGATGACCCGCGCCCCGGCGGGGACTTCGGCGAGGACTACCTGACGTCGGACCCGTGGGTGGACTTCGACGACGAGGGCAACGCCTACGCGATGGTGCTCGACGCGCCGGCGGGGCTGGCCAACGCCAACGGGTGGGGCATGAGCTTCCACCGCTGGAAGACGCCCTCGAAGCGGGACATCCGCCGCGGCCGGACGTGGAGCAACCGCATCATCATCAACGCCTACGAGACGCCCGAGGAGCAGGCGAGCACGCTCGACGACAAGAACACGTTCGCCGTCAACAACGCCGGCCGCGACGACGACGGCAAGACCGGCATCATCGTCGCCTGCTGGGGCCAGAACTACGACCTCGTCCAGTCGGCCCGCCAGCGCATCGTGTGCGAGCGCTCGATCGACGGCGGCCGGAGCTGGCCGGACGACCCGACGGTGCTCTCGCCGCCGATCGACCCCGACCCGGGCTTCGGGCCGTTCGTGATCGGCGTGCACGTGGTGGCCGACACGCGTGATCCGAAGACGTTCTACGCCGTGTGGCTCGACACGCTGACCGGCGCGCTCGAGGGCGCCGACACGGCGCCGCTGTGGTTCACCAGGACGACGGACGGCGCGAAGACGTGGGAGCCGGCCAGGAGGATCCTGGACATCCTGCCGATCCCGAACATCTTCCCGCGCCAGAGCTTCCGCAACTTGTCGCTGCCGATCATGGCCGTCGGGCCGCGACGGGAGCTCTACCTGACCTACGCCGACGACAACGCGGCGCCGCTCCCGGCGTTCGACGAGGACGGGATGCAGGCCGACATCAAGCTCTCGGCCTCGTATGACCGCGGCCGGACGTGGAGCGTGCCCGCGACCGTCAACCAGGACGGGACGAACGCCGACCAGTTCCAGCCGTACGTCCGCGTAACGCCTCGCGGCCAGGTCAACGTGTCGTTCTTCGACCGGCGCCTCGACCTCCGCGAGCCGCCCGTGCACCCCGGGAACTTCTTCATCGACAACTTCATGGCGCGCTCCAACAATGGCGGCGCGACATGGACGGAGACCCGGCTCTCACACGACTCGTGGGATCCCTCGATCAACCCGCCGATCTCGGGCTCGGGTGAGTTCATCGGCGACTATCAGGGGCTGGTGGCGGACGACTGCTTCGCCATCGCCTACATGAATGACACGCACCTGGCGAACGACCCAGCGCGCGATCCCGACTTCGACCACGGGTTGCCGCGGTCGCGGTTCCAGGAGCTGTTCGCCTGGCGACTGCCGAATGTCGTCCGGTACGGCGGCGCGAAGTCGCGCGACTGCCGCAGGCACCACCACGGCCACCACTTCAAGGCGCGTCGCGTCCGTCGCGGCCTGGCGAACGCCGCACGCGCGCCGATCTTCCGGCGCTCGACGCGCTGGTGGCCGAGCATGTGGGACCGCCGCGGCGCGCTCGACTCGATGGTCGTCAGCGAGCGCGGGCCGCTCGAGCAGAAGGCCGGAGGCTAGTCCGTGGCACGGTGGGGCGCCGGCGGGCGCCCCACCGGCAGACGCACGAGCTCCATGAGGATCACATCCCGCCAGCGCCCGGTGTGCTCGTCCCGCTCGGCGGACTCCATCACGCCGACGCGGCGGAAGCCGACCTTCTCGTAGCACCGGATCGCGCCGAGATTGTCGGCCGCCGGGTCGATGGTGACGCGGTGGTGCCCGCCCTCGGTCAGCAGATGCTCCACGAGCGTCTCTAGCGCATCGGTCCCGATCCCGCGGCCGTGCATCTCGGCATCGACGAACATGTCGATCCACGCGTGCCGGAAGCTCTCGTCCGGCTCCTCGCCGTACTGGACCAGCCCTGCGATCCGGCCGTCGACCAGGATGCACATCCGCGTCGCTTCGGGCTCGTCCTCGTTCGGAAACTCATCCTCCACCGGTCCCCACCACTCGGCGACGGCGGGAGCCGCGCGCAGCCGTCGCAGCTCGCCGGCATCGCTCTCCTGCATGACCCGAAGCGTCACGCGGCTGCCTGTGAGCGTCGGTCCCACGACGTGGATCATGCGCAGCGCTTCGGGCTCAGGTACGGCTCGAGATGACCGCAATCAGCGCAAGCGCGACGCAGACGGTGATGACGCCGGCAAGGCCGGTGAAGATCGCAGCGACCGCCAGCATCGGGATCGAGATGGCCATCGAGCCCAGGACCATCTCCTTCTGATGGTCCCGCCTGCGCTGTAACGCCCGCTCATCGGCGTCCGCGCGGTCGGCAAGCCGCCGCTCGATCCGCGTCACAAACGCATCGATCACCTCCGGCTCCATCTCGTCGCCCAGCTCCCGACGCGTCTCGATCGCCGAGCCCAGCTCTTCCTTCACGACGTCCTCGCTCATGACCGCATTCTGTGCCGCATCGGCGGTCGCGGCAAGTCCCACCCGCACGACGCACAGCGGCCCGTGGGCGCAACGGTAGGCTCACGGCCGTGCCCAACGGCAAGCGTCCACCGGATTCCGAGCCGTTCGACGTGACCTTGCCCGAGGGCTTTACATTCGGCGAGCACCGGTCGACGCTCGAGGACGCCGCGGAGAAGGCAGGATGGACGATCGAGCGCGACGGCGCGGTGATCGCCGTGCGCGACGTCTGGACGGAGAACGAGGATCACGCGGCATGGCTCGTCGCCACGAAGGTCGGCCTGCCGCTGGAGCGGGTCACCGTCTGGGCTGGGCGCGACGCGTAGCCAGAGCGATCAGCGGCCCTTTCAAACACGAAACCCCGTCGCCATGGTGGCAGCGACCTACTTCTCGCGCCCTCCCGAGGACGTCTGCAGAAGCTCACCGACATCACGAAATGGTTGTGCCGGTTTTTTATGGCGCCAGCCCGGACACGCCGCCTTCGCGCCGCGCAAAACGCCGCAGTGGCGGCGGAACGACGTGGGTCGATCGCAACGAAATTCCCTGCTCCCGGGGTGAGCGGGATAGGGTCGCGGCAACACGTCGAGAGGAGCGGCGATGCGCATGATGATGAAGGTGCAGCTTGATACGGAGGCGGCCAGTCGCGCCATCGCCGATGGCTCGATGCCTCAGCTCATGGGGGAAACCCTTGGACAACTCCAGCCGGAGGCGGCCTACTTCGGCCCGGAGAACGGCGTCCGGACCGCTTTTATCGTGTTCGACCTCCAGGACCCCTCCCAGCTTCCGCGCATTACCGAGCCGATGTTCGGCAAGATGAAGGCCAACGTCCAGATGTTCCCGGTGATGGACCGGGAAGACCTCCAGAAGGGCCTACAGCAGCTCGCCGGCGGCGCGTAGAGCGACGCGACCGCACGACGGAGCGCCGGGCAGGTCCACCGGATAGCCGTCGCGCTTGCGGCCGTTGCAGGCGGCACAGAGCGGCTGCAGGTTGCTGATCGCCGTCGTCGAGTACCTCGGCTGGTTCAACCACACCCGCCTGCACGCGGCGCTCAGCGACCTCCCGCCGAGCGAGTTCGAGGCACTCTCGCCCCCGCAGAACGAGACGATCACATCCACAATCATGAGCAAGGAAACCAACTAACCGAGTCTCCGCAAGACCCGGGCCGGCTCATCTGGGGTGCAGGCGGGGAGGCGGCGCGCGCCGGACCAGCCTCCCCGGAATCCGTTCCGCCACGGCGCGCGCCGTCTCCATGTGTAGAAACGCCGGCGCTGGCAAACGGTTCGGTGCAAAGCGGCGGAGTTTTTGGTCGGCAACCGACCCGTCCGGCCGACAACTTCGACGAGGTCGACCCAGCAGCACTCCCGGAGGTAGCTCGCCGGTAGGCGGGCGCCAGTCGGGCTCGACTTTCGCCCCGACTTTCGCGGCTCTCTCCTAGGACCGGCGAAACCCTGCTTATGCAGGGCTTCTACGAGTACCGCTACGGGGATTCGAACCCCGGTTTCCGCCGTGAGAGGGCGGCGTCCTAGTCCCCTAGACGATAGCGGCGAGGCGACTTGCGAACGGCCAGTTTAGCGGCCGTCGAGGGCCCGTTCTGGCATGCGGCTGAGAGGACTCGAACCTCCACGAGCGCAAGGCTCACGGGCACCTGAAGCCCGCGCGTCTACCAATTCCGCCACAGCCGCGTGAGCCCGCAGTCTAACGCGGTCGCCGGTCCACGACCCGGCCTCCCGACGCGCAAGTCCGATGGCAAATGGCGCCTTTGCAAGAGATCGTGCACATGCAGGAGTTCGGACTGATAGAACGACGGCCGCCGAATCGCCGGTCCTCCGGGACTGGTGAACGGGGGAACCGATGCGACCTGGACGGTTGCGGGGGCGAGTCGCCGCCTGAGCGCGGCGTAGCGAGTGATCGCGAGCCCGTCAGCTCACCTCGTAGGCGCGACCAGACAGCCTTTGTTGAAGACGGACGGACCAGACGTGGGGCAGGGCCGGCGCGGCGGCGTGCGCGCGGTGCTCGCCGCTGTGGCGGCGACAGTCGTGCTGCTCGTGCCGGCGACCGCGGCCGAGGCGGCCAAGCCGCTCAAGCGCGGCTCGCACGGCGCGCGCGTGGCGATGGTGCAGCGCTGGCTGGGCCTGGCGCCCGACCGGATCTTCGGGCCGGCCACGAAGCGCGCGGTCAAGCGCTTCCAGCGCCGCCATGGGCTCGCCGCCGACGGCGTCGTCGGTCCGATGACGTGGAGCGCGCTGAAGCGGGCGAACGCCCGGCGGTCGTCCAGTGGACGGGTGTCGAGCAAGCGGGCCGCGGTGGTGAGCCTGCAGCGGGCGCTCGGCATCACCGCGGACGGCATCTTCGGCCCCGCCACCCAGGCTGCGGTCAAGCGGTTCCAGCGGCGTCGAGGGCTGGTCGCCGACGGGATCGTCGGCCCGGCCACGTGGGGCGCGCTCGGGCACGCCGGCCGCGCCATCGTCCTCAAGCGCCGCGGCGGACCGAGTGCGCGGCGTGGCGGCGGCTCGACCGTGCGCCGCATCATCGCCGCCGCCAACCGCATCGCGCACAAGCCGTACAAGTACGGCGGCGGGCACGGCCGCTGGAACGACACGGGCTACGACTGCTCCGGCTCGGTCTCGTACGCGCTGCACGGCGCCGCCCTGCTGTCGTCGGCCCTGACGAGCAACGACTTCATGCGCTACGGCGCCCCCGGGCGCGGCCGGTACGTGACGATCTACGCCAACCCGGGGCACGTGTACATGGTGGTCAACGGCCGCCGGTTCGACACCACGGGTCGCAGCGAGACCGGCTCACGCTGGCAGACCGAGCAGCGCTCCTCGGCGGGCTACGTCGTCCGCCACCCGCCCGGCCTCTGATCACGGCGGCGCGCGGCGCCTTGACACACCGCAACCGTAAGCATAAACTTACCGTTAGCATTGACTTACGGAGCGGCTGCAGAGGAGAGGACGACGATGACCGAGCAGACCACGCTCTCGGCGAGGATCAGCGTCACGGTGAACGCGCCGCCCGAGCGCGCCTTCGACACCTTCACCGCCGGCTTCGCGACCTGGTGGCCGCTCGCCAGCCATCACATCGGCGAGCAGGACGCCGTCGACGTCGTGATCGAGCCGCACGCGGGCGGTCGCTGGTTCGAGCGCGCCGCGGACGGCATGGAGTGCGAGTGGGGCTTCGTAACCGCGTGGGAGCCGCCCCGCCGGCTCGTGCTGGCCTGGCACCTGGGCCCGGACTGGGACTTCGACCCCAACCCGGCCCGCGCCACCGAGGTCGAGGTCACGTTCGAGCCCGACGACGACCACACCGTCGTCACCCTCGAGCACCGTGGCTTCGAGGTGCTCGGCGACCGGGCGGCCGAGGTCCACGACTCAGTCTCGAGCCCCGGCGGCTGGGTCGACCTGCTCGACGCCTACGCCGCTCACGTGCGCTGAACGGCAATCACCGCGGATCAGGGCTCGCCGGAAGCGACAGCGTGCCCACACCGCGCAGGTCGGCGACGAGCCGTCCGCGCACCCGCGCGAAGCGCATGACGACCTCCGTGCAGGCGGGGCAGCGCAGCACCACGCCCGGCGCGTGCGCGTAGACCTCGACGGCCCCGATCGCACCGGCCGACCCGCAGTGCGCGCACGACACGAGCGCGACGGTCGCCTCCATCGCGAATACCTCGCGCAGCAGCCCCGCGACGGCGTTGCCGTCCAGTCGCATCTCCGCAGTCGTCGCCATGCTCACCCTCCTGTGGCGCCGAAGCGCTCCGTCCGGATCCGCGACGGGTCGTAGCCGAGCGCCACGAGGTCGTGGGCCACCCCTTCCACGAAGCCGGTCGGGCCGCACACGAAGACCCGGGGATCCCGCTCCGGGTCCGGTGCGACCTCGGCCAACATCGAGCGGTCCACCCGGCGGGCGTAACCCGTCCAGCCCGATGGCGCTTCCCGCGTGTACGTGATCTCCACCCGCACGCCCGCGAGCGTCTCGAGCTCGCCGACGTAGAGGACGTCATCCGGGCGTCGCGCCGACAGCAGGAGCGTCGCCTCGGCGTCGCTCCCCGCCGCGGCCCGATGGCGCAGCATCGCCATCAGCGGTGCCACGCCCGAGCCGCCGGCCACCAGGAAGAGCGGGCCGCCGTCGCGCGTGTCCCACACGAACCAGCCGCCGACGGGGCCGCGCACCTCCACGAAGTCGCCCGCCCGAACGTCGTCCACCAGGTACGGCGAGACCTCGCCGTCGTCGAGCCGCTCGACGGTGATCGCCAGCCGAGCGTCCTCCGGCGCCGACGCGATCGAGTAGCTGCGCTGTGCTTGATAGCCGTCCTCGGCGGTCAGCCGCACGTCCACATGCTGGCCCGCGCGGTGCCCCGGCCAGCCTTGCACGTCGAGCAGGAGCGTCGAGGCCGACGGCGTCTCGTGCACGACCTCGCGCACCTCGGCCGGCCGCCACGCGGCGACGGGCTCAGCCGTAACGCTGCTCGAGCCAGGGGTCGCCATGGTCGTGATAGCCGAGCGTCTCCCAGAAGCCGGGCTCGTTGTGCTCCGTGAACACGAGGCTGCGCACCCACTTCGCGCTCTTCCAGAGATACAGGTGCGGGACCAGCAGCCGCGCCGGTCCGCCGTGTTCGGGCTCGAGCGGCTCGCCGTCGTACGCGAACGCGACCCACGCCTTGCCGTCGGTCACGTCCTCGACCGCGAGGTTGGTCGTGTAGCCGCCGTAGCAGTCGGCGACCAGGTAGCCGCCGAGCGGCTCGACGCCCTCGAGCAGCGTGTCCACCGACACGCCCTCCCACTGGGTGCCGAGCTTGGACCAGGACGTCACGCAGTGGATGTCGACGGTGATCGTCTCGCTCGGCAGCGCGCGGAACGCCTCCCAGTCCCAGCGGCGCTCGGGGTCGACGGCGCCGGTCACGGACAGCTCCCAGGTGTCGAGCTGCACGTGCGGAGTAGGGCCCGCGGAGAGGACCGGGAAGCCCTCGGTCAGGTACTGGCCCGGCGGCAGCGCGGCGCCGGCGGGCGGCTCGGCGTGGCGACGCCGGAAGCCTCGGGAGATCGGCATGCAGCCAAGTCTGCCGGGTCAGTCACCCTCGGGGAAGCGCCCGCCTCCCGGAACCGGCTCGCTCACTCGAGAGCGCATGCCGACGAGGGCGATCTCGCAACCCTCCTCCCCCACGTCGGCCGCGACCTCGACGTCGTCGTCGATCACGGCGCGCACCACGTGCGCCCCCGCCCGCACGACCGCGCCCGGCAGGATCACCGACTCGCGCACGGTGGCGCCGGCCTCGACCACCGCGCCGCGGCCGATCACCGCGCGCTCGACCGCGCCCGCGACCACCGAGGCGGGCGCCAGCAGCGACTCCTCGATCTCTGCACGCAGCACCCGCGCGGCGGCCCGCCGCGCCGCCGCGTGCGTCAGCACGGGCCAGTCGGGGTCGTCGAGGTCGATCGGCGGGTCGTCCTCGAGCAGGTCCATATGGCACTCCCAGTACGCGTCGACCGTCCCCACGTCGCGCCAGTAGCCGTCGAACCGCGTCTCGCGCGCCCGCCCCGCGTCCACGAGCCGCGGGAGCAGCTCGTCGCCGAGGTCCTCGAGGTCGTCCTCACCGGACTCCTCCGCCAGCTCCTCGAGCGTGTCGAGCAGCGGCTCGGGCGCGAACACGAAGACCTCGTTGGCCACGAGGTTCCCCTCCGGCTCGTCCGGCTTGTAGACGTAATCGCGGATCCGCCCGCCGTCCGCTTGCACGACGCCGAACCGCCCCGCGTCTTCCGGGTCGACCTCCGTGGTGACCATCGTCACGGCGGCGCCGCTCTCCGTGTGCTCCTCGACCAGCGCGGCGTAGTCCTGCACGTAGACGGCATCGGCGCTCACCACCACGAGCGCCTCGGGATCGAAGTCGCGGATCAGCGGGGCGTTGCGCCACAGCGAGTCGGCGGTGCCGCGCTGGAAGCCGCCGCGGCCGTCGTTGCCGAGCCGCGGCTGGAGCAGCAGCAGGCCGCCGACCGTCCGGTCGAGGTCCCATGGCCGCCCGTTCGAGAGGTGGTCGCTGAGCGAGATCGGGTTGAACTGCTGCGCTACCCACACGTCGGCGAGGCCGGCGTTGTGGCAGTTGCTGAGCGGGAAGTCGATCAGCCGGTGGCTCCCGGCGAACGGCACGGCCGGCTTGGCCCGGTCCCGGGTGAGCAGCTCGAGCCGCCCGCCGGCGCCGCCCGCCAGCACGATGACCAGCGTCCGGGTCACGAGGCGAGGAAGCGCTCGGCGACGGAGCGGAAGAAGTCGGAGCGGGTGATGACGCCGATCACGCGGCGGTCCTCCGTGACGGGGACGAGCAACACGCGATGGTGCAGGAAGATCTCGGCCACCTCGGCGTCGGAGAAGTCGGCGCCCACGTCGACGTGCTCGGTGTTGACGTACTTGCGGACGGGCTCGTCGCGGGCGTCCGCGCGCTTCTCGAGCGCATCCTCGAGGCTGCGCTTGACGAAGCCTGCGTACTTGAGCTCCTTGAGGTAGCCCGGGAACACCGCGCCGAAGAACTCGCGCTCGCCGAAGATGCCGAGCAGCCGCCCGCGTTCGACGACCGGCAGGGCGGGCAGGTCGCTGTCGAGCACCGCTCGTGTGGCGGCGGCCACGGTGTCGTCCGCGTCGAGGAGCGGCGTCTCGCGGAGCAGCGGATCGGTGATGTCGCGCGGGCTCACAGGTATCTGAGGGCGATGTACCCGGTCGCGAGGAGCATGGATACGAGTGTGACCGGCATGCCCACGCGCAGAAACATCATGAACCCGATCGGCTGCCCGGCGCGCGCGGCCATCCCCGCCGCGGCGACGTTGGCGGCGGCCGCGATGAGCGTCGCGTTGCCGCCGAAGCACGCACCGAGCGCGAGCGCCCACCAGTACGCGTCGTCGCCGCCGCCGAGCGACTCTACGACCGGGACCATCGCTGCCGTGAACGGGATGTTGTCGATGACCGCCGAGCCGAGCGCCGAGGCCCAGGCGATGCCGAGGATCTCCGCGTTGCGGTTGCCGGCCGTCAGGTCGGCGATCCCGTCGGCCACCTCGTCGATGGCGCCCGTCTCCTCCAGAGCGCCGACCATCACGAACAGCCCGAGGAAGAAGAACAGCGTCGGCCACTCGATGCCGGACAGCGCGCGCTCGAGCGGCTGGCGACTCGTGAACAGCATCACGGTGGCGCCGAGCATGGCCACGGTCGCGGGCTCGATGTGCACCGCCTGGTGCGCGAAGAAGAGCAGGATCGTCCCCACGAGCACGGGGACGGTGCGGCGCAGCTCGTCCGGGTCCTCGATCGAGCGCGCGGCGTCGAGCTCCATCACCCGCGCGCGCGCCTCGGGCGCGGCTCGCAGCCGGTCCCGATAGGCGAGGTAGAGCCCCGCCGTGACGATCAGGAACGTGAGGGCCGAGATCGGCGCCAGATTGGCGATGAAGTCGAGGAACGACAGGTCCGTCGCACCGGCGATGATGATGTTCGGCGGATCACCGATCAGCGTCGCGGTGCCGCCGATGTTGGAGACGAGGATCTCAATGATCACGAGCGGGATCGGATCGATGTCGAGCGCGTCGGCGAGCAGGAACGTGATCGGCACCATCAGCAGCACCGTCGTGAGGTTGTCCAGGAACGCCGAGAGCAGCGCGGTGGTCCCGCCGAGCGCGAGCACGATTGCGAGCGGGCGCCCGCCCGACAGCTGCCCGGCCTTGATCGCGAGCCAGTTGTAGACCCCGGTCGGCTCGGTCAGCTTGACCATCAGCATCATCCCCGCCAGCAGGCCGATCGTGTTCCAGTCGATCGCGTCGAACGCCGTCTCCTGCTCGATCGTCTGCGTGACGATCACGAGCACGGCGCCCGCGAGCGCGACCTTCGTGCGGTCGACCCGCTCGCTCGCGATGAGCGCGAGCGCCGCGGCGAAGAGGATGACGGCGAGGATCAACGTGAGCGGGCAGGGGTCGGCGCGACGCCGACCAGACTTCCCGGCTCACCCTGGGCGGAGCCTAGCTCATCGCGTCGAACGCGGCGACCGTCCCCACGCCGTAAGCGACGTGCGGCACCAGATCCTCCACCCAGTCCGACACCGACCACGTGCGGGGGTCGCTGGTGCCCACCAGCGCGTTGCTGACGGCCGTCGTCGCCATCACCCCGAGCCCGAGGCCGACCGCACGCATTGGTTGCGGCAGCCAGCCGAGCGCGGGCGCGACGGCGCCGTAGACGATCCCGGCGCTGAGGCCGCTGGCGTACCCGAGCAGTGCGCCGATGGCGGTTCGCCGCACGTCGGCCGCCTCGCGCTCGCCGAGGCTGATGCCCGCCTTCCGGGCGAGCCGGTCGGCCGACTCGGCGGGCACCGACGACGCGGGGCGGCCCCGCACCGCCATGTCGACGTAGGTCGCGATGTCGAGCAACGTGGTGCCGGCGGCGCCGGCGAGGAGTCCGTGCGACAGTCGTCCCATCCCCTCGGCCTACCCGCGGGGCGCCCGGCGCACCGGGTCTATCCGAGCGCGGCGAACGCCACGAAGCCCGTGAACAGCGCTCCCCACGCGGCCGCGTGGACGGGCTTGATGCGGCGGCGGGGGAGCGCGTGGAGCGCGAGCGCGGCGCCCGCGATTCCGGCGATCCCGGCGGCGAGCGCGTAGCGGTCGAGGTCCCAGTCGGTGAGCGTGAGGCCGAGGGCGACGGGGATTGTGGCCTGGAAGGCCATCGCGCCGGTGATGTTGCCGACCGCGAGGACGTCCTTCCCATGCCGCATCCAGAGCACGCTGTTCGCCTTCTCGGGCAGTTCGGTGGCGAGCGGCGCGAGGATGAGGGAGATGATCAGCGGCATGATGCCGAGCGACTCGGCGATCGACTCGACGCCGTTCACGAACAGCTCGGCGCCGAGGATGACGGCGCCGAGGGAGACGAGGAACTGCGCGGCGATCTGGCCGGTGCTCGGCGGGTCGTCCTTCGAGCGGTCGAAGTAGAGCGCCTTGAGCTCCTCGTCGTCGTCGGCGTCCCCGCCGCGCTTGATCGTGCGGGGCGGTGTAGACGACGTAGGCGAGGACGAGGAGGATGGCCGCGACGATCCGGACCGGCTTCTCCGCCTCGAGGGCGCCGATGAGGAGCCCGAGCGGCATGACGCTGAGGAAGAAGTGCAGATCGCGGCGGGTGGCCGGCGGGTCGATCTCGACGCGGTCGTCCTGCTCGCGGCGGTCCTTGAAAACCATCGCCGACGCCGCGACGAGCAGCATCGCGACCGTGCCGAGCAGAAAGGGCGCGCCGATGATGGCCCCGATCGCGATCTCGACCGCCTCCGGGTCGCCGGGGTTGCGGACCAGCGCGACGACCGGGATCACCGACTCGGGGAGCGCGGTCCCGACCGCCGCGAGCACCGCCCCGACGGCACCCGCGCCGAGGTTCAGCCGGTGCCCGAGCCACTCGACGGCGTTCGTGAAGCCCATCGCGCCCCCCACGATCAGCACGAACGCGGCGAGCAGCTCGAGGGCGACGATCACCCGCTCTGACTACCCGCTCTGGTCAGGCGGCAGGCGAGCGAGCCAGGTACCTCTGGCCCTTCTTGAGCCGGATCGTCTTCCTGAGGACGCGGTCGCGAACCGAGACCTTCCCCTTGACGACCCTGGTCAGCGTTCCGGCGCAGGTGTCCTGGGTGAGCCACTTCGTGCCTCTCACCGTCGCGGAGCTGTACTGCCCGCGAGTCCGGAACCGCCCCCTGCCGCTCCCCCACAGCCGCCGCTTCCTCTTCCGCTTGGCGGCGGCGCTCGCGTCGCTCTGCGCCTTGCACCGGGCGAGCTTCTCCACCAGCGTCAACTCCATGATCCGCCGGCGCTGGTGGAGCCGGAAGATGCCGTCCCAGAACCGCGCCTTCTGCGGCGTCGCCCCGGGCCGGGGCTCGAACTGGAGGAGCACGACGCCGTTCCGGGCGTCGATGGTCGAGCCGTCCGGGATCTCGGTCAGGTCATTGAGGTTCACGTACCGCCCGCCCGGCACCTTCACCCGAACCCGCCCGCGAACCTCGTCCACCACCACGGACCTCCCGGCCTGCGGCCGCGGACGCGGGATCGTGAATCCGGTCGCCGCGGGAGTGGCATCGACCCGGCCGCTGCCGTCGACGGCTCGGACGAACAGCGTGTACGACCCGAACCGGAGATTGCTGAGATTCAGGGGCGAGGAACAGGCGAAGAACGTCCCGGGTCCCGACCGGCGGTCGATCCGGCACTCGAACCGAACGCCCGGCTCCGACGAGGAGAACCGGAACACCGGCGGATCCGCCACGACTGTCGTATCGGGCGCCTGGTCGACCTCGTACGCCCCGGAGTCACACAGCCCACCCTGCGGGCGCCCAAGGTCCCGCTGATCGGCGCCACTGCACACGCCCGCCCGGTTGATCGCGGGACTGTTCGCGGCCAGCGAGAAGACATTGGTCTGCCCACCCGCGTTCACAAGCGCGGCGCTCAGTCCGGCGGCGCCGGCGTTCTGCAGATCGCCCGCCGCGGCGAAGCCGCAGTCGGCCTCCGTTTCGAGGTTCGCACCCTCGCTGGCCGGGAGTGGCGGGGCGCAGTCGAACGCCCCGCCACTGTCTCCCCCGTTGTCGGAGAGAATCGACGCGCGTAGGCGTATCGCGCCGGCAACATCCGCCGCGATTGCCCCCGAGTCTGCACCCGCGTCGTTCCTGGCCACCGTCACGCGCACCAGGTTCGCGGTGCTAACCGGGCCGACAAGGCGAATCCCGGCATTGGTAGTGGCGGTATTCGAAGAGATCGTCGAGTCGTGCACCGTCAGGGAGCCGCCGGTGTTGTAGACGGCCCCACCCTCGGTCGCTTGATTCGAATCGATCAGGCTGTTCCGGATCGTCATCAACGCGTTTTCATTGGCGACGCCACCGCCGTTGGTGGCCTGACCGCCGGTCACGCGCACGTGATCCAGCGTGACCGTGCCGCCGACATTGCGAAGGTTCCCCCCGGGCGTTTGGCCATCCGCGCCGTTCTCCATCGTCAGCGCCTGAATTGTCGCCCGTACACCGAGGACCGCGAAAACCCTCACCAGCGGCGCACCGACCGCCTTGCTGCCGCGGATCACCGTCGAGCGTGCACCGGCTCCGCGGATGGCGACCTGCGAGTTCACCGTCAGAACCGAGCCCAGTTGGTAGGTGTTCGCGGGGACGACGATCAGATCGTCGGTCGCGGCTCCGTTCGCGGACGCGGCGGCAAGCGCGGCGCGGATGGACGGGCACGACCCGGCGGCGTTGCAGGTGCCCGTCACGTCCGCGTTCCCCGTGACCGTGAACGTGGCAGCCGATGCTGGGGCCGCCGTGAGGAGTGCGGCGGCGAAGACGAGCCATCCGAGCCTTCGCATCTGAAGCGGCGACGGTATCCGAGAGTTCGGATATCCGCACCTAACACTCGTCCAGCCCCCACCCGCGGAATGGGGTTCCCCCCGATGCGGGCGCGCGGGGGCGGGCGTACCTTCGAGCAATGCACGTCGCGCGTTTCTCCCTCTCCCCCAGGGCCCGCATGCAGTTCGGCGTGTTCCTCCTCGCCTACCTCCTCTACAGCGTCGCCCGCTACATCACGATCGGTGACCTCGGCGTCGCCCAGGCGAACGCCGACTGGATCATGGATCTCGAGCATCACCTCGGGATCGCCACCGAGGCGTCGGTCCAGAGCACGCTGACCGGGACCTGGATCATGTGGGTCCTCAACCACCTGTACCTGGCCGCCCAGCTGGTCGTCCTCCCCGGCTCGCTGATCTTCCTCTACCGCCGCTCGCGCCCGCTGTACCTCAAGCTGCGCAACACGATCCTGGCCACGTGGGTCATCTCGATCCCGGTGTACGCCGCGTTCCCCGTCGCTCCGCCGCGGCTGGCCCACTCCGGGCTCGTCGACACGATCACTTCGCAGACCGGCGTCTCGCTCGACTCCTCCCTGACGACGAGCTTCTACAACGAGCTCGCCGCCGTGCCGAGCCTGCACGTCGGCTTCGCGGTCGTGATCGGCATCGCGCTCGCCGCGGCCGTCCGCAACCCGGTCGCCAAGTTCCTGTGGCTCATGTGGGGTCCGATCATCGGGCTCGCCGTCGTCGCCACCGGCAACCACTACGTGTTCGACATCGCCGCCGGTGTCGTCGCAGCCGGCCTGGGCTACGCCCTCGGCTCCGCGGCGACGCGGGTGAAGGTGCGGCGGCCGTCTGCTCCCGGGCGTCAGCCGGCCTTCGCCGGCGCCTAGACGGTTTCGCGGTCCGCCCTTTGCCGGCGGTGGCTCTGCGGCCTACCGCGGTGGACTGCGGGTGTCTTGAACGGCGAACTGCGCTGGGTAGGGAGGTGGCTGGCGTGTGGCGGCCCCGAGGGTGCATGGAACCGGCCACGCGACGGGTCGATCGGTGCCGAGTGGCCACTTCTGTGCCGTAGCGGCAGCCAATCGGCCAACCCCCGCTCGCCAGCAGTGCCGCGTGTCCAGTTCTGTGCCGTGGCGGCACACAATCGGCCAACCGCGCGAGGGCGTGTCGCGATTGTCCACTTACCGCCCACCCGCGCCACCACCCCCCGCCTGAGCACTCCCTCAATGCGCAGTTCGTCCGCCGCGCCCGCTGACCCGCGGCGAGGCGAAGATCAGGCAGCGCCCGCGGGAGCGCGGCGCGCGATGCGGAGCGTCACGGCGAGGCTGCGCCACCTGGCGGCGCGCAGGCAGATCGTGAGCGAGAGCGTCGCCCCCACGACGGTGAGCACCGTGCTCATGCCGACGAAGAAGGCGGCGAGCTGGGCCGCGGAGACCTCGGAGCCGGTGACCGGACCGAAGCTGGCGGCGAGCATCGCCACGGTCGCCCCCACGGCGGCCGGCGCGAACGGCACGAGGCGGCCGCTGCCCTGCGCGAACATCACGAGCACGATGGCGAGCGGCGTGACCGGCAGGCCGAACGCGGCGAGGAAGCAGGCGAGCGCGCCGAACCGGCACAGCCGGCTGACGAGCTGCCACGGCAGGACAACGCGGGCATAGAGACCCGGCGTGCGCAAGCAGCTGCAGCCGATCGCGACACGGGAGGCCAGGCGGCGGAGCCACGCGACGCGGGAGCCGACCAGGGCCACCAGCCCCACTCCGAGACCCACGCCCAGCACCGTCGACGTGGGAGCGCCGAGCTCCGGCCCCACCCCCGCCATCAGCGCGACCGCGAGCAGGGCCAAGCCGACGGCGAGCTCGCCGGCGCCCTCGGCCACGATCGTTCCCGCGATCAGCGGGCAGCCGGCCCGTGGCGCGTGGCGGCGTAGCAGCAGGACCCGCACGGCATCGCCGCCCCGAGCCGAGAACATGCCGCCGGCGCCGGCCCCCGCCACCCACGCGGCGACGACGTCACGCCTCCGGAGCCCAGGCTCGTCGGGGCACGCCGAGCGGACGACGGCGTACCAGCCACGCCCTCGCGCCACCTGGTTGAGCAGGTGCAGTGCCAGCCCGAGCGCGAGCCACCCTGGTGACGCG
This sequence comes from Solirubrobacteraceae bacterium, assembly GCA_036257565.1. Taxonomy (GTDB): domain Bacteria; phylum Actinomycetota; class Thermoleophilia; order Solirubrobacterales; family Solirubrobacteraceae; genus DASSUW01. The sequence goes on from DATAFH010000133.1 coordinate 47,309, forward strand.
TCCGCGGCGGCCGACCCGAGGCCATGGAGCGCGCGCTCCAGCGCAGCCGCGACTTCCACGGCCGTATCCCACATTCGCCGATGATCCTACCCGTCCCCCCGAACGACTCAACCCGCAAGACGTCCAGTCGCGCCAGATCCAGCGCGCGGACGACGCGACCAGCGTCCGTCCAGCCACGCCAGACCCAGCGGCGCGGACCCGTGGTCCGACCAGCCGAGGGGGTCAGACCCGATAGCCGGCACCCGGCAAGGTCTTGACGACCTCGGGCACGCCGAGCTTGCGGCGCAGCTTCATTACGGTCATGCGCACGGTGTTGGTGAACGGGTCGGTGTTGGCGTCCCAGACGCGCTCGAGCAGCTCCTCGGCGCTGACCACCGCGCCGTCGGCGGCCAGCAGCTCCACCAGGACGCCGAACTCCTTCGGCGACAGCGCGATCTCACGACCGCCGCGCGACGCGACACGGCGCGCCGGGTCCACCACGAGCCCGCCGCCGCGCAACACCGCCGGTCGCGCCACGCCCGCCCGCCGCGCCAGCGCATGCACGCGCGCGACCAGCTCGTCGAAGCGGAACGGCTTGATGAGGTAGTCATCCGCCCCCATCTGCAGGCCATCGACAACGTCCTCGGGCGACGCCGACGCCGTGAGCATCAGCACCTTCACATCCGGCCGCTCGGCGTTCAGCGCCCGGCAGACCTCGTCGCCATGCACGACCGGCAGGTCGCGATCGAGCACCACGACGTCGTAGGGGTAGACGCGGGCGAGGAACAGCGCCCGCTCGCCGTCGCCCGCTACGTCGACCGCGACGCCCTCGCGCTGAAAGCCGCGGGCGATCGCCGCCGCGACGTGCGGCTCGTCCTCCGAGACCAGGATCCGCATGCCATCGAGTCAAGCCCCGGAGTGCGTGAGTTTGCTGAGAGTCGCGCGCAGGACCCGCTGCATCGTCTCCGGCGACGACGATCCGATGACGGCATGCAGCGCGAGGCCGTCGACGAGCGCGTAGGCGTCCTCGACCGCGAGCTCCACATCGGCCGGCTCGAGCCGTGCGACCGCCATGCGGACGATCTCGCGCAGCGTCGCATCGGTGCGGTCCGAGAGCGCCCGCAGCTCCGGGCCCACCCGCGCGCGGGCGATGAACGCGAACCAGACCTCCGCCTCGCGGTGGCCTCATCTCGTTCTCCTACACGCTGTTCCCGCGCCGCCCCACGGCCGCCGGCTGACCGTTATCCGGGCGTGACGCCCTGCCTGGCAGCGTCCCCGTCGAACCCCGACGAAAGGAGCGCCATGGAGGACGTACGCCGACCACGGCACGTGGTGCTGTACGTGTTCGCCCTCGCCGCGCTGGTCGCGCTGGTGGCCGCCGTGTCGAGCTGGGCGGCCGGCGATCCCGCCCCCGCACAGTCGACGACGCCCACACAGTCGATCGAGTACGGCGCGCCGGACCAGTCGCAGGCACCCGGCGCCGACACGCCCGGCCGGCATCCCTGCCCTGAGGACGAGCAGGGCGGCCAGGGCGGCCAGCAGGGCGGCCAGGGCTCGGACTCGACGGTCTGAGCCGCGCCAGGGGCGGTCTCAGGAGATCCCCAGCGTTGTCCGAGGGCCGCCCCAGGCCACGGCCGGAGACTGCGGCCAATCCATCGAAACGGAAAGGAACGGCGTGACACCCAAGCTCAAGCAGGGCCTCACCGTGGCCGCGGCCGTCTGCGCCGCCGCGCTCGGCGGGACTGCGCTTGCCGGCGCGGCCGGCAACGGCAACAGCAACGGCGGCGGCAGAGACCGACCACCCCGTGGCAACGAGACCGCGCTGACCGGCTCGACCGCCGAGAAGGTCAAGCAGGCCGCCCTCGCTCGCGTGGACGGCATCATCCTCCGGGTCGAAACGGACGAAGGCGGCGTCTACGAGGCTCACATCCGCAAGGCCGACGGCACCGAGGTCGAGGTCAAGGTGAACCGCCAGTTCAAGGTCACGGCCGTCGAGGCCGGCCGCGGCCGCCACCCCTAGAGCTCGAGCCAGACGAACCCGTAGGGGTCGAGGATCGCCTGGTCGCCCGCCCGCCGCGGTGGGCGACCCGGCGAGATCAGCCGCCCGTCGTCGATGCGCAGCCCGTGCTGGAAGGCGGCGACGGCCTGCTCGTGCTCGGAGAAGTTCGCGAGCGCGAGGAACGCCGTCCCGAGGTGGTCGCGGCGGTAGCCGAAGACGTGCGGGTTGCCGGTCTCGAATGGCTCGACCGTCCCGGCCCCGTGCAGCGCGACGCACCCCCGCCGCGCCGCGGCCAGGTCGCGCAAACCGCCGAACAGCCGCGCCTCGACGCTCCCCGGCACATGACGCCGCTCGGCAGCCTCCCAGTCCATCGGCGGCCGGTGCAGCCAGCGGTTGTCGGCCGCGCGCTCGGGGTCGTCGCGGTGGCTGTGGTCGTTGAGCAGCCCGAGCTCGTCGCCCATGTAGACGAGCGGGATGCCGCCGTAGGAGAACGCCACCGCGTGGAGGAGTACCAGCCGCCGCACGGCGAGGTCGACCGCGAGCGCGTCGCCCGCCTCGAGCGCCGCTTCGAGGCCGGCCAACGACGCGGCGGTCCCGCTCGTGCGCCCCTCGCCGTTGAACTCGGGCTGGAAGACGGCCCCCCGCGCGAACGACTCCCAGAACTCGCCCTGGTAGTAGCGGACGAGGAACATGCGATGCTCGTGGGCGTCCTCCCCCGCCGCCGCCGCGTTGTCCTCGGTGATCGCCCAGCCGATGTCGTCGTGGCAGCGCACGTAGGTGATCCACGTGGAGCCGGCGGGAGCGACGGGCATCGCACGCAGCGTCCGCGTCATGAGCTCGACGCGGCGGCTGGCCAGCGTGCTCCAGAGCAGCACCATCAGCGAGTTGTGGTAGGCGAGGTCGCACTCGCGGCCGGCGTGGCGGCCGAGCCCGAGGTAGCCGACGAGGTCGTGCGGGGAGACGATCGCCTCTGCCTTGAACGCCATGGCAGGCGCGACGACGCGCACGATCGCCCGATACGCCTGCAGCAGCTCGTGCACCTCCGGCTGGTTCTGGCAGTTCGTCCCGAGCCGCTTCCACATGAACGGCACGGCGTCGAGCCGGAGGACGTCGACGCCCGCGTTGGCCAGATGCAGGAGGTTGCCCAGCATCGCCGCGAACACGGCCGGGTTCCCGTAGTCGAGGTCCCACTGCCAGGCGTTGAACGTCGTCCACACCCAGCGCCCGAGCTCCTCCGACCAGGAGAAGTTCGACGGCTTGAACTCCGGGAACACGAGCGGCAGCGTGCGCTCGAAGGCATCGGGCTCCGTGCGATCGGGATACGTGAGGTAGAAGTCGCGGAACGCCTCGTCGCCGGCGATCGCCCGCTGCGCCCAGTCGTGCTCGCGTGCGGTGTGGTTGATCACGAGGTCGACGCAGAGGCTCATCCCTTCCTCGTGCAGCTCGGCGGACAGCGCGCGCAGGTCGTCCATCGTTCCGAGCGCCGGCTCCACCTCGCGGTAGTCGGCCACCGCGTAGCCGCCGTCGTTCTCGCCGGGCCGCGAGCGCAGGAGCGGCATCAGATGCAGGTAGGTCAGCCCCAGCTCGCGCACGTATGGCAGCCGCTTGCGCACGCCGGCGAGCGTGCCGGCGAAGCGGTCCACGTACGCGATGTACCCCGCCTGGCTCTGGCGCTGGAACCAGTCCGGCGTGATCTCGCGCTCGTAGTCGAGCCGGCGCAGGCGCGCCCCGCGCGCCGCGTAGGCCTCGGCCATGGCGTCGGCCACGGCGTCGAGCGCGTCCGGGAAGCGGGGGTCGTCGCCGTAGAGCCGTTCGAGCGGCTCGTAGAAGTCGGCGAAGTGGCGGGCCAGCCGGACGCCGAACACGTCGTCGCCGCCGGCACGCACCCCGAACGCCCCGTACGCGTCGCGCGTGGACGTCGCCATATCCCGGACGTTCTGCACGGCGCGTAATTGTGCCGGTCCCCCCCAATCGTCGGGCTTTCGGGCTCGCGGGCGCCCGAATCGCCCCTAGCATGCGTCACGGTGAGATCGTGACCCAGCAAGACACACCCTCCCGCGCACTCGAAGACACACGCCGACGCTTCCTGCTCGCCCGCGCCCAGCTCGCCGCGCACGGCGTGCGCCGCCGCGGCGAGGTGGCGATGCGCCGCTGGCGCCCCCATCGCCGCCGCTTCAGCTGACGGTCTCGAACCGCACGCGGAGCCGGCGGTAGGTCGCTCCGCCCCGCACGCCGACTGGAAGAAGAGCTAGCGGCCCGCCAGGTAGGGCGCGAGGTAGAGCCCCGCCACCTTCGTGGGCGGTGACCAGAGCGCGCCGCCGGCGGCCGTGGCGTCGCCCTCCCCGCCGCCCAGGTCGGCGCGCAGGAAGCGATCCTCGCCGCCGGTGAACAGGAGCCCGCGCAGGACCGGCCGGAACGGGCGCGGCGTCATCGGGGCGCCGAAGGCGGCCGCGATGGCCTCGGCCACGGCGTCCGCCTGCTGGGCGGCGAGGCCGCCCTGCTTGACCGGGAACGCCGTGGCGTCGCCCGCGGCGTACACCGCTTCGAGCCCGCGGACGCGCCCGTGCTCGTCCGTCGGGATGAAGCCCCGTTCGTCGGCGGGGACGCCGCGCACGCCCGGGCCTCGCAGCGCTGGGAGCGCAACCACGGCGTCCGCCTCGACCAGGCGGCCGTCGAACCGCACGGCGCCCGGCTCGGGCACCGCGCGCACGGAGCCGACGAACTGTACGCCGGCCGCCTCCAGCATGCGCGCCACGTCGGCGCTCACGGTCGGGCCGAAGACGGCGAGCGGGCGCCGCTCCGGGCTGACGAGCCATATCCGCGCGCCGTCCGGCGCCTCTCCGGCGGTCATCAACGCGAGCTCGTACAGCGGCAGCGACCAGCTCGTCTCCGCCGGCACGAGGAAGATGACGTCGCGGCAGCTGCCGTCCCTGAGGTTCGCGAGCAGCGCTTCGAGCTGCGTCTGGGAGCCCGGCGCGCCGAACGTGATCGCGTGCGCCACCGGCGCCTCCGGCCGGGTACCCGGTGCGAGGACGAGCGCGCCGAAGTCGAGCGCCGCCCCCGACCCGCAGAGCGCACGGCGCTCGGCCGCGTCGACCTCCACGACCACGTCGCGCACCAGCTCGGCGCCGAAGTCGTCCGCGATCGGCGCCAGCGGGTAGCGCCGCACCCGCCCGAGCGAGAACGGCTCGGCCACGGCCAGCGGGCGGTACGCGAACGTGTCGGACGGCGAGACGAGGACGATGTGCAGGTCATCACCCTCAAGGTCACGTAGAGCCATAAGGCACTCGAGGCCCGCGACGCCGCCGCCCGCGATGACCACCGTGCCGGGTGCCGCGCCGCGGGCCGGCGCGTGCTCAAGCGCGGCGAGCGCGGCCGGCCACTCCTGGGTCCGGATCTCCGTCCCGCCGCCGAAGCCCTCGGTGACAGCCGGCCCGGCGTGCACCACGAGCGTCGGCACGAGCGCGGCGTCGGCCAGCCGCGCCAGACGGACGAGGAGGTGGGCGGCGAGCGGGCTGCGCGCGAAGTCGCGCTCGACCGTGATCTCCGCCTCGGCCCGCGGTCCGGCGAGCCGCCGCCACGACGCACGGCCGACGATTCGGTCGCCGTACGCGGCGACCACAGCGGCCGGCCCGTCGGCGTGGATGCGCACGATCGGGCCGGTGCCGAGCTGGACGTCCTCGATCCTCATATCGTCGACGCGGCGGGGGCCGGCCGGCGCTCGGCCCGAGCGCCGACGGGCCACAGCACGCGGGCCGTCAGTACGAGGAGCCCGATGCCGGTGAGCAGCAGCGCGATGCCCATGACGATCGCGAGCGTCGCGACGCTCTCGGCGAAGTAGGCGGTGTTGAGCGCCGTGCTCAGCGCCGTCGACGTGATCCACATGTTGCGCAGCCCGTTCTCGACCGGCTCGCCCGTCTTCGGGTCCTTGGCCGCCGCAGACTCGTCGGACGTGGGGTTGCCGTTCTCGTCCAGGAACCGCCCCATCTGCGCGTACGTCTGCCCGCCGGTGGCCTCCAGCGTGTGCTTGCGGATGACGGCCGCGAAGGCCTGGGCCTCGCTGCCCGTGTCGACCTTCTGGCCGGGGATCGTGGAGTCGTCGGTGCCGACGATCTGCTCGCGCGCCAGGTCGTCCCGAACCTGGTTGCGCCCGTCGACGCCCATGTAGATCGCGCCCGCGCCGAACGCGATCAGGACGATGCTCGCGAAGCTCCCGGCGTAGCTGTAGAGCCTGTTCAACGTGTCCTCCCTCGGATGCCGTATGACCCCAGTCTCCAAACGGGACGCGCCGCCTCCATCCGGGTGCAGTACAGCTCTCGCTCCGTAGTTCCCCGCGCTCGCAGCGGTCAGCTTCGTAACAAGCAGAAATCTTTTCTTCCGGTCGCGAGCGTGACGACCCCCCTCGCGCGTTGCTCGGTATCCGTGAATCGACTTCTGGAGGTCGGTGAGGTGCGAGCAGCGTCGGCGACGTGGCGCTTGAGGCTGGGCGCGGCCGTGCTCGCCGCGCTGTTCGTCATGCTGCTGGCCGGAGCCGCCCCGCGCGCCGCATGGGCGACCTGCGCCGCGCCCGCGAACGAGATCGAGAGGGAGAACTGCCTCCCCGGCACGCTGCCGAGCGAGTGGGACGTCTCGGGCGCCGGTGACGCGAACATCCAGGGCTACGCGACGGACATAAGCGTCAACCAGAGCCAGACGGTTCAGTTCAAGGTCGACACGAACTCGAGCAACTACCGGCTGGACATCTACCGGATGGGCTACTACGGCGGCCGAGGCGCCCGCCTCGTCGCGACGGTCCAGCCCTCAGCCTCGCTCCCGCAGAACCAGCCGGCGTGCACCACCGAGGGCAACACCGGACTCGTCGAGTGCTCGAGCTGGGCGGTGTCGGCGGCCTGGACCGTGCCCGCCACCGCGGTCTCCGGCGTCTACTTCGCCGCCCTCGTCCGCGAGGACGGCACCCCGGGCGCCAGCCACGTCCCGTTCGTGGTGCGCGACGACGACGGCGCCTCGGACGTGCTGTTCCAGACGTCGGACACGACGTGGCAGGCATACAACGCGTACGGCGGCAAGTCGCTCTACACCGGCGGGCCCGGCTCGAACCCGTCGCGCGCGTACAAGGTCTCCTACGACCGCCCGTTCACGACGCGCGACAACGCGGCAGAGGACTTCGTGTTCAACGCCGAGTACCCGATGGTCCGGTGGCTGGAGCGCAACGGCTACGACGTCTCCTACACCACGGGCGTCGACAGCGACCGGCGCGGCCCGCTGATCAAGCAGCACAGGGCCTTCCTCTCCGTCGGCCACGACGAGTACTGGTCGGGCGCGCAACGGGCGAACGTCGTGGCGGCCCGCGACGTCGGCGTCGATCTCGCCTTCTTCAGCGGCAACGAGGTGTTCTGGAAGACGCGGTGGGAGGACAACTACCGCACGCTCGTCTCCTACAAGGAGACGCACGCCAACGCCAAGATCGACCCGGCGGCGACGACCTGGACGGGCACGTGGCGTGACCCGCGGGGCTTCAACCCCCAGGGCGGGCAGCCGGAGAACGCCCTCACCGGCACCGCGTTCACCGTCAACTCCGGCACGACGGCGATCCGTGTGCCGGCGGCCGACGGGCGGATGCGCCTGTGGCGGAGCACGTCCGTGGCCACCCAGGCCGCGGGTGGCGTGGCGGTGCTGTCCGACGGCACGCTCGGCTACGAGTGGGACGAGGATCTCGACAACGGGTTCCGGCCAGCCGGGCTCGTGCGGATGTCGACGACCACGGTCGACGGCGTCGAGAAGCTGCAGGACCACGGGTCGACCTACGACTCGGATACCGCGACCCACCACCTGACGCTGTACCGCGACACGAACGGCGCGGCGGCCGACGCGCTGGTGTTCGGCGCCGGCACCGTCCAGTGGTCCTGGGGCCTTGACGGCGAGCACGACCGCGGCTCCAGCCAGACGAGCCCCGCCATCCAGCAGGCCACCGTGAACCTTCTGGCCGATATGGGGCCGCGGCCCGCGACGCTCCAGGCGGGGCTCGCCCCGGCCGCCGCGTCGACCGACGTCACGCCGCCCACCGCGCGAATCACCTCGCCGGGTCCCGGCGGCGTCGCGGCCGGGCGCATCACGATCCAGGGCACCGCGGCCGACGCCGGCGGCCGCGTCGGCGGCGTCGAGGTCTCCACGAACGGGGGCGCCACGTGGCACCCGGCCGCGGGGCGCGAGAGCTGGAGCTACGAGTGGACGCCGTCGGCGACCGGCGACGCGACGCTGCTGGCCCGCGCGTCGGACGACAGCGCCAACGTGGGCGCGCCGTCGGCAGCCGTGCGCGTCGAGGTCGGCGGGCGCACCTGCCCGTGCAGCCTGTTCGGAGCCTTCTCTGGCGTGGCGACGGATGACGGCGCGTCGATCGAGGTCGGTACGCGGTTCCACCCCGACCGCGACGGGTTCGTCACCGCGCTGCGCTATTACGCCGCGGCGGCCGGAGCCGGCCCGGTCGGTCGCCTCTACACCGCGAGCGGGACGAAGCTGGGCGAGGTGCAGTTCCCGGCCGCCTCGGCTGCGGGGTGGCAGCGCGCCGCGCTGCCCAGCCGGGTGCCGGTGGCCGCCGGGGCGACGTACGTCGTCTCGTACTTCTCGGCCGGGCCATACGTCAGCGCCGACGGCTTCTTCTCCGCCGGGCTCGACGTGCCGCCGCTGCACGCGCCTGCCAATGCGGGCGTATTCCGGTACGGCGGAGGCTTCCCGACCGAGTCCTTCGGCGCGAGCAACTACTGGGCCGACGTGGAGTTCGTGCGCGCCGCGGCGGATCCGCCGCCCGGTGGCGGCAACGGCGACGGCGGCTCCTCGGGCAGCGGCAAGCCGGGCGGCGGCGCCCGCCCGGGCGTCCGCCCGTCCCCGCGGCCCGCGCCCCGCGCGCGCGTCCGGCCGCGGAAGGTGCGCGTCTCGCCCGAGGGCCTCGTGAAGCTCAAGGTCACGTGCCCGGGCGGCGAGACCGGCTGCAAGGTGCTGCTGCGGCTGCGCCGCAAGGGCCACAGCCTGGCCAGCCGGCGCTTCGTCGTCGGCGGCGGCGGCCCGCGCACCGTGCGCCTCTACCTGAGCCGCTCCTTGCGGCGGAAGCTCACGCGCGCTCGCGTGCTGCGGGTGACCGCGGTCGCGTCCGTGCCTGATGGGGCGGGCCACCGGACGGTGACCCGGACCCAGATCCGACTGCTGGCGTCGAGGGGGCGCCGACGGTGATGGACCCACGTCAACGAGGAGTGACATGATCCGCAGGACCATCCGCCGCGCCACGGCCGTGGCGCTGGCTGTCGGTGCCCTGTGGGCACCGGCCGCCTCGGCGCAGACCGCCGGTCCGGGAGGGCCGGTGCTCGTCGTGAGCAACCCCGCTGACGCGTTCAGCGGCTACTACTCGGAGATCCTCCGCGCGGAGGGGGTCAATGAGTTCGCGACGACGAGCGTCGGAGCGCTGAGCGCCCAGACCCTGAGCTCCTACCAGGTCGTCGTGCTCGCCCCGGCGGCCCTGAACGCGACGCAGGTCTCGGCGCTCACCGGCTGGGTGGCCGCCGGCGGCAACCTGATCGCGATGCGGCCGGGCAACGAGCTCGCGCCGCTCCTCGGCCTCGGCGGCGACGCCGGCGACGTGTCCGAAGGCTACGTGGCGATCGACACGACGTCGGCGCCCGGCGCCGGGATCACGGCCGCGACGATGCAGTTCCACGGGGCGGCGGACCGCCGGGCGCTCGCCGCCGGCACCCGCCAGGTCGCGGCGCTCTACACGAACGCCACGACATCCGCGGGCGCACCGGCCGTGACGCTGCGCAGCGTCGGTGCGGCCGGCGGGCAGGTCGCCGCCTTCACCTACGACCTCGCCCGCTCGGTCGTCTGGACCCGCCAGGGCAACCCCGCCTGGGCGGGGGACGAGCGCGACGGCGAGAGCGGCCCGATCCGGTCGGACGACCTGTTCTTCGGCGGCTCGACCGCACAAGACTGGGTCAACCTCAACAAGGTCGCGATCCCCCAAGCGGACGAGCAGCAGCGCCTGCTGGCGAACCTCGTCATCCAGATGAACCTCGACCGCGCGCCGCTGCCGCGCTTCTGGTACCTGCCGCGCGGCGAGAACGCGGCCGTCGTGATGACCGGCGACGACCACGCCGGCGGCGACACGGTCGACCACTTCGCCGCGTTCAGGAACGCCAGCCCCGCGGGCTGCTCTGTGGCCGACTGGGGGTGCGTGCGCGCAACGTCGTACGTCTATCCCAACACGTCGATCCCGAATGCCGAGAGCTACGAGGCGGACGGCTTCGAGCTCGCGCTGCATCTCAACACCGGCTGCTCCGACTTCACGCCGAGCGAGATCGCGAACGACTGGACCACGCAGCTCGCGGCGTTCCGGGCGAGCTTCCCGACCATCGCCGCGCCGCGGACCAACCGGACCCACTGCATCGCCTGGAGCGACTGGGTGGGCGAGGCGACGGCCGAACGGGTCCACAACGTCCGGTTCGACACCAACTACTACTACTGGCCTGGCTCGTGGGTGGCCAACCGGCCCGGCATGTTCACCGGGTCGGGCTTCCCCCAGCGGTTCGCCGACCTGAACGGCTCGATGATCGACGTCTACCAGGCGACGACGCAGCTCGTCGACGAGTGGGGGAACGACAGCTGGATCCCGGCACATACGCAATCCCTGATCAGCAATGCGAACGGGGCCGCCGGCTACTACGGGGTCTTCACGGCCAACATGCACACGGATCGGCCGGTCGCCAACGCCAACGCGGTCGTCTCCGTGGCCAAGCAGAACGGCGTCCCCGTCGTGTCCGCCGCGCAGATGCTCGACTGGATCGACGGCCGCAACACGTCGGCGTTCCGGGGCATCAGCTATGCGGGCGGCCGGCTGCACTTCACGGTCGACGGCGGCAACGGCTCGCGCGGCCTGCAGGCGATGCTCCCGCTGCGCAACGCACGCGGAGCGATCTCCAGCCTGACCCGCAACGGCGCCGGCGTCGGGATGGTCCAACGGCGCGTGAAGGGCGTGGACTACGCGTTCTTCAGCGCGGCGGACGGGGCCTACGTCGCGACGTACGGCACGCCGGCTCCGGAGACGACGATCACCGGGTCGTCGGTGAAGGACCGGACCGCTCGCTTCGCCTTCGTCAGCGACATCGCCGGCTCGAGCTTCCAGTGCCGCATGGACAGCGGCGCGTTCACGGCCTGCACGAGCCCGCGCCAGTACGACAACCTGTCGAAGGGCGCCCACGTGTTCCAGGTGCGGGCAATCGACCCGTCGGGCCTGGCCGACGCGACGCCGGCCGAGCGTCAGGTCATCGTCGGCAAGGCGACCATTCCCGGCGGCGGGTCGGGATCCGGCCCAGGCGAGGGCGGCGGCGGACCGAAGGTGACCGTGTCCCCGAAGCGCGTGCGCATCTCGGAGGAGGGCACCGCAACGCTCCGCGTGCGCTGCCCGGTCAGCGAGCTCAGCTGCCGGGTCCGGCTCCGCCTCCAGCTCCGCGGAAAGACCGTGGCTTCCAGGACGTTCTTGGTCATGGGCGGCAAGCGCCGAAGCGTCGAGCTCAAGCTGCGTCGCAGCACCCGCGCGTCGCTGGCACGCAAGCACAGCGTCCGGGTGACCGCAGTCGCGGTCTCCCGCAACCCCGGCGGTGACCGGAGAGTCACCCGCAAGAAGATCCGGCTGGTGGGCCGATGAGCCGCCAGGCCGGCAACAGCAGAACGACAAGGAGGGTCACGTTGCGTACGGCATCAGTACGGCGGACCGTGGCGGCGGCGCTGGTGGCCGGCGTATTCGGTACGGCAGCGGGGAGCGCCCAGGCGGCTCCCCAGGTGGACAACTTCGTGGCAGGCACGCACGACAAGACAGCGGTGATCGGCGGCGCCGTCACCCTCAAGCCGGAGATCCACGAGACATTTGACGCTGCGCCACCGGCCAGCTGGATCACGCCGTGGGAGACCGGCGGCGGGGCGACGGTTACAGGTGGGGTCATGTCCGCCGATAGGGCACGCGTCGACACCGGGGCACTCGGCGGCGCGGGTACGTCGC
>DATAFH010000134.1:0-2367 GCA_036257565.1 Solirubrobacteraceae bacterium
CTCGCCCTTGACCTGGAACTCCGGATTGCTGTGGCGCGCCACTCCGTGGAAGAAGATCGCCTCCTCCACCGCGGACACGAGCGCGTGGCCGATGCCGCCGAGCATGGCGTGGTAGGGCCAGATCGTGAGGTTGTACTTGCCTCCGGAGGCGAGCTGCTGTGTGTAGTGCCTGAGATGGCGGCGCGCGTAGCCGGGGTCGATGCCGAGCGCCCGGGCCACGACCTCGTTGACGGTCCACCTGCCGGCCTCGATGTCCTCGGGCGAGACGAGTGTGTATGGGTCGGGGTGGTTGCCATTGTCGTCGACGAGCCAGATCGCGTGGAACACCTGCATCGCGCTGTGGGTGTCGAGGCTCGGCAGGATCTGTGTGATTGTCCCGAGGTTGCGGTAGATAAACTCGCACAGACGGCGGTTGTCGTCGACCGCTCCGGTTCCCGACCGGCCGGCCACGAACAGCTCGAATTCGGGGATGCAGAACGTGTTCTGGACGTCGACCGACAGCAGGCACACGCGGAAGGCGTCCTCCGTCGCGGTCCCGATGCCGTGCTGCTCCGCCCACGCCGGCGCCTCGCGGGCACGCTCCTCGTAGGGCACCCGCCAGACCTCGCCGACGCGCGCAGCGTCGAAGTGTCCCGGGACCGGCAGCTCCTCCATCGCCGGCCCGAGTCTAAGCGCCCGGTCACGCTCTGGTTACCCGGGCGACGCTCGGGGTAGACCGACGCCATGGTGAACGGCCGGGTCCCCGTCCCGCGCGACCGCGACAACGACTACACGCACGAGGCGGCGCGTGCGCGGGCGGTGTTCGCGCAGCAGCAGACTGGCGCATCGCTCGAGCACGCGTCGAGTTACTCGTTCGATCCGGCGCTGCTGTCCGGCAACGTCGAGTCGTTCGTGGGCGTGGCGCAGGTCCCGATCGGCCTCGCCGGACCGCTGCTCGTCCACGGCGAGCACGCGAACGGCGAGTTCTACGTGCCCCTCGCGACGGCCGAGGGGACGCTCGTGGCGAGCTACAACCGCGGGATGCGTCTGCTCTATGAGGCGGGCGGCGTGAAGTCGACGATCCTCGACGACCGGATGCAGCGGGCACCCGCATTCCTGTTCGAGAGCGCCCGCGAGGCGCGCGACTTCGGAGGCTGGCTCGACGAGCACTTCGAGGAGATCAGGCGTGCGGCGGAGGCCACCACCCGCTCGGGTCGCCTACAGGACATCGAGCAGTACCCGGCGAGCCGGATGCTCTTCACGCGCTTCAACTACACGACCGGTGACGCCGCGGGGCAGAACCTGACCGGCAAGGCGACCCACGCGGCCTGCAAGTGGATAGTCGGGAACCATCCGGCCATCGAGCGCTACTTCCTCGAGTCGAATTTCGCGACCGACAAGAAGAGCTCGCAGGAACATGCTGCGGACGCGCGGGAAGAAGGTCGTGGCGGAGGCCGTGGTCCCGAATGAGCTGTTCCAGCGCATCATGCGCTCGGACACGCGGCTCATGTACAGGGCGCGCCAGGTGTCGAACCTCGGCGGCTTCATGTCCGGCGTCAACAACAACGGCGCCCATTCGGCGAACGGCATCACCGCCCTCTTCATCGCGACCGGCCAGGACGCCGCGAACGTGGCGGAGTCGTCGGCCGCCTTCGTCTACGCGGAGCTGCGCGACAACGGCGACTACTACTACTCGGTCACGATCCCGTCGCTGATCGTGGCCACCTTCGGCGGCGGCACGGGCCTGCCGACCCAGCGCGAGTGCCTCGAGCTGCTCGGCTGCCACGGCAAGGGCAAGGTGCGCAAGTTCGCTGAGATCGTGGCCGCGACGGTGCTGTGCGGCGAGCTGTCCTTGGGCTCCGCCATAGTGGCCGAGGAATGGGTCGAGGCGCACGACATCTTCGGCCGCAATCGATAAGCGAGCAGGTCACGGAGTCTCCGGCGCCCGCAGGCGAGGAGCTCAGCGCCCTGGGTCGTCTCGCCTTCGCCGGGCTGGCCGGCGCCGTCGGCGGAATCGGCTCGATCCACGCTGGCATCGCGGGACGGGTGTTCTCCGCGGTCGGCTCGGGTGGACGCGTCGTCGAACGCAGCCACGACGCGATCAGTGCGGCGGCCTACGGGGCCGTGCGCGGGACGTTCCTCGCCGGCGGGCGCGCCGTCGCGGCCGCGCTGCGGGCCCACCGCGGCGGCAGCCCGCTGTCGGCCACGCCGCGCGGCGGGATGCTGCTCGGGGCGCTCAACGGCCTGATCGGCGACGAGCTCCCCGCCCTGACCCGTCTCGCCTTCGACGAGCTGGGCGCCGCCGTCGGCGGGATCGGCTCGATCCACCGTGGCATCGCCGGGCGGGTCTTCTCGGCGGTCGGCTCGGGTGGACGCGTCGTCGAACGG
>DATAFH010000135.1:0-35047 GCA_036257565.1 Solirubrobacteraceae bacterium
GAGTTCCACCGCGGCGTCTACCGCGAGATGCGGGAGGGGCGGCGCTGGCGCGAGGCTCGCGATCGGCGGCAGGGGTGACGCTGGCGAACGTCAACTGCTGCATTGAGGGAAGGCTCGATCGGTGAGTGTCGACTTGACGGCGATAATCGACGTCAAGTCGACACGCGCCGCGGCCGGCTCCGTCGCCTCCCTACCCAGCCGGAGTTGACGTTCAGCCGCGGCGCTCAAGCCGCTTCTTCGCCCGCCGCTTCTTCCTCTCGGCGCGTCGCTTCTTCCTCGCCTCGCGCTTCTTCTTCGCCGCGGCCTTGCGCCGCTCTGCCGCCCGGCGCTCCTGGGCGACGGTCCTGGGCACGAAGGCGGCGACCGACGAGTAGCCGGTGAGGTAGATCGTCTCGCCGTCGGAGACCACCGGGTTGTAGGCGCCGCGCGACGAGTGGAACGCGCGCTTGCCGGTGCGCGCCCACATGCCCTGGGTGTCGCCGTTGCCGCGGTTCGAGTAGTAGACGATGTCGCCGACCACGGTGGCAGCGCCGGAGATGTTGCCGCCGTCCTTGTGGGCCCAGCGGGTGGCGCCCGAGCGGGCGTCGAGCGCGTAGAAGGTGCCGTCGTAGCTGCCGAAGTAGACGGTCGGCTTGCCGCCGCGGACCTGGGCGACGGCGGGGGAGGCGTAGACGTAGGAGCCCGTGCCGCGCCGCCAGGCGAGCCGGCCGGACTCGGCGGAGAACGAGTACATGTTGCCGTCGGTGTTGCCGATGTAGACGCGGCCGTACGCCACTGAGGGGCTCGAGTAGAAATTGCCCGCGGAAAGGCCGAGGTTGGCGCCGCTCGTGCCCGTGTGCCAGATCTGCCGCCCGGTGCGGCGCGAGATCGCGTACACGTGGCCGCCGTACGAGCCGAAGTAGAGCCGGCCGTTGGCCAGCGCCGGGCCGCCCTTGACCGCGCCGGCGGCGCGGAAGCTCCACTCCACGGCGCCGCCGCGGCCGCGCATCGAGTACACGGTGCCGTCCTCGGCGCCGAAGTAGATGTGCCCCTCGGTGAACAGGGGCGATGACTCGGTGCGGCTGCGCAGGTCGCGCGACCACTCGACCTTGCCGTCGCGGGCGCGCAGGGCCGCGACGCGGCCGGCGCGCACGCCCTTGGCGCGCTCGAGCACGGTCACGAAGATCTTCCCGTTCCCGTACGCGGGTGAGGACGCGGCGAGGTAGCCCATGTCGCGCTTCCACACCCGCTTGCCGGTCTTGCGGTTGAGCGCTGTGACCACGCCGGCGTTGTCCATGATGAAGAGTCGGTCGCCGACGATGATCGGTGCGAACTCGAGCAGCACGGTGGCGCTCCAGCTCCATTCGCGCTTGAACGGCGGCCGCACGGACGGCTTGGTCTGCAGGAAGCGGCGGCGGTCGAGCGAGTAGCCGTGCGTCGGCCACACGAAGCCGGCGAGCGGGTTCTTCTTGCCCTTGCGGCCCTTGCGGCCTGGCTTCTGAGCAGCGGGGGTCGGAACCGACGTCTGGGTCGGCTCTTCGCGGAACTCGACATCGCTGTTGAAGACGTCGCCCGGGCGGGTGAGGGCGAACACCGCGGCGGCGCCGATGAGCGCCGCCACGAGGACTCCAAGGCCGATGACGAGCCGCCGCCGGTACCAGCGAGGACCGTCCGACGACACGCGTCCAGGGTACCCAGGCGCCAAGATGCGTCCCGTGAGCGACGTGCTCGAACGCCTTGGGAGGCCGCCCGCCGTCGCCGCGCTCGACGGCGAGGACGCCGTCTACGTCGTCGGCGGCGCGGTGCGCGACCTGCTGCTCGGCCGCACGCCGCGCGAGCTCGACTTCGTCGTCGAGGGCGACGCGCTGCCCGTCGCGCGCCGGGCCGCGGAGCGCGCCGGGGGCCGCGTGACCGCGCACGAGCGCTTCGGGACGGCCACGGTGACGGCGCCGGACACGACGTTCGATCTGGCGGGCGCGCGGCGGGAGCGCTATCCGCGCCCGGGAGCGCTCCCCGAGGTCGAGCTGGGCGCGAGCCTGCGCGAGGACCTCGAGCGGCGCGACTTCACGGTCAACGCGATCGCCCTTCACCTTGCCGATGGCGAGCTCGTGTGGCTGCCGGGCTCGCAGGAGGACCTCGCCGCCGGGCGCCTGCGCGTGCTCCACGACGGATCGTT
Source organism: Solirubrobacteraceae bacterium (assembly GCA_036257565.1). GTDB lineage: Bacteria > Actinomycetota > Thermoleophilia > Solirubrobacterales > Solirubrobacteraceae > DASSUW01. The sequence goes on from DATAFH010000135.1 coordinate 2,156, forward strand.
CCGCGACGACCCCACGCGCATGCTCCGCCTCGCCCGCTACGCGGCCCGGCTCGGCTTCGAGCCGGACCCGCACACGGCCGGGCTCGTCGATCCGGCCCTGCTGAGCACGGTCACGGGATCGCGGCTCGGCGCCGAGCTGCGGCTGCTCCTGGGCGAGCCACAACCCGCCGCGCTGCTCGCCCTCGAGCGCCACGGCCTCGGCCGCGCGCTGCTCGGCGACGGCTTCAAGGTCGATCCGGACCTCGTGACTCGCGTGCAGCAGCTGACCCCGCCGGCGGGCCGCGCCGACCTGGCCGCCCTCGCCGCATCGCTTTCAGAGGTCGAGAGACGGGCGCTCGACGACCTGGCGTTCCCTGCCCCAGAGCGGGAGGTGGTCGTTCGAGCAGCCGGCGCGGACCCGCTCCGTGCAGCGCCGGATGAGGAGCTGTGGCGCCGGCTGCGGCGCGAGCCGGCCGAGGCGGTGGCCGTGGCGGGGGCGCGGGGGGACGCGGCGGCGGCGCAGCGGTGGCTCGACCAGGTCCGCTACCGCCGCCTCGAGATCACCGGCGACGACGTCGTGGCCGCGGGGCTGAGCGGCCCGGCGGTGGGGACGGCGCTCGAGGCGGCGATGGAGGCGATGCTGCGCGGGGAGGCGCCGGATCGGGACGCGCAGCTGGCGGCCGCCCTCCGGCCGCGCGCCTAGCATTGGGCGCCATGGCCACCGCCACGCTCCCGCAGCTGCGTCCGCCGTTCCGCTGGGACGGCGAGCAGATCGCGGCGGAGCTGCCGGGTGCCGCGGCGCTGTTCACGACCCGCCGCGGCGGCGTCTCGACCGGCCCGTACGCCTCACTCAATCTCGGCCGGCTGACCGCCGACGACGACGCGAACGTCGACGAGAACCGCATCCGCGTGGCGGCGCTGACCGGCGCGCCGCGTGAGCGCTTCCTCTACGGCCGCCAGGTGCACGGCGCAGCCGTTCGCCGGGCCACGGAGCCGCCCGGCCCGGCGCGGCCTCCCGCCGAGGAGGACGGGCAGGCGACCGCGCTCACACGCCACCCGGCGCTCGTGTTCACCGCCGACTGCACGCCGCTCCTCCTGGCCGCATATGGGGCCGTGGCCGCCGTCCACGCCGGCTGGCGCGGCGTGGCGGCTGGCGTCGTCGAGGAAGCGCTCGCCGCGCTGCGCGAGGTCGGCGGCACCGGCCAGGTGACCGCGCTCATCGGCCCCGGCGCTCGCGGCTGCTGCTACGAGGTCGGCGAGGAGGTGCACGCCGAATTCGCCGCCTACGACGCGCGCCGCGGGGAGCGCAACCTCGACCTGCCGGCCGTCATCGCTGCCCGCCTCGCCGACGCTCACGTGCACGACACCGGCCTGTGCACGATGTGCTGGTTCGGCCTGTTCTTCTCCCACCGCCGCGACGGCGGTGTGACGGGCCGGCAGGCGGGGGTCGTGTGGCGAACCTGATCACCGGGCTCGACGCCGCGCGCGTCGGCGAGAACCTGGCGCGGATCCGTGAGGAGCTGCCGGCCGGCGTCGAGGTGCTGGCCGCGGTCAAGTACGTGCCGCTCGAGGAGCTGGAGACGCTCGCGGAAGCCGGCGTCGAGCTCGTCGGCGAGAACCGCGCCCAGGATCTCGAGGCCAAGGCGAATGCCTACCCCGGCGTCTTCCGCTGGCACTTCATCGGCCAGCTGCAGAGCCGCAAGGTGAAGGCGATCGTGCCGTACGCCGAGCTGATCCACTCGGTCGCGTCCGACTCCGCGCTCCGCCAGCTCGAGCGCCACGGCACCCCGGAGACCGAGATCCTCGTCGAGGTCAACGTGGCCGGTGAGGAGGGCAAGGCCGGCGTGAGCCCCGCCGACCTGCCCGGCTTCCTCGCCCGCAGCCCCGTGCGGGTCGCGGGCCTGATGACGATGCCGCCGTTCACGGAGGACCCCGAGGCCAGCCGCCCCTACTTCGCCGCGCTACGGGAGCTCGCCCGCGCGCACGGCCTCCACCACCTCTCCATGGGCACCTCGCAGGATTACCGTGTCGCCGCCGACGAGGGGGCGACGATCGTGCGGATCGGCACGAGCCTCTACGCGTAAACTGGCTGCAAGCAGGGAAACCGCGTCAGGGCAAGAACCCTTCCCACCGCATGGCCTTCCGCGACACCTGGCACCGCACGCTCGTCTACTTCGGCCTGGCCGAGGACCGCGACACCTACGAGGAGGAGCCGGTCGATCCCCGCGAGCACGAGGCGGAGCTCGAGGATCGCTACCGCGAGCGCCCCAACGTCCGTCGCCTGTCGCGCCGGCGGCGCGACGAGATCGACGACATCTTCGCCGACGACTCGCCGTCCGAGCGCAGCACGACCGTCCTGCGCTCCGTGGGCGGCTCCACCACGGCCCGCACCGCCAACGGCCGCGGGGAGGTCCGCGTGCACCTGGTCATCCCGAAGTCCTTCAACGACGCGCAGGACGTGGCGGACAAGTTCAAGGACTCGATCCCCGTGATCATCAACCTCCAGAGCTCCGACGCCGATCTCTCCAAGCGCCTGATCGACTTCGCCTCCGGGCTCACCTACGCGCTCGACGGCGGCATGCAGCGGATCGCCGACAAGGTGTTCCTGCTTACCCCGCGGAACGTCGAGGTCTCGGCCGAAGAGCGCGCCCGGCTGATCGAGAAGGGCTTCTTCAACCAGTCCTGACACCGTAACTGCCGATCTGCAGCCACGACGCAGTCGGGGGTGCGGATCGGCCACCGATATGTTTTCCCGCCATGCAGGTCGGTTTCATCGGCGCCGGGAACATGGCCCGGGCCCTCGCCCGTGGCTGGGGAGAGCCCGTGCTGTGCACCGACTCGGGCTCCGGGCGCGCGCAGGCGCTGGCCGAGGAGCTGGGCGGCGAGGCCGTCGCCTCGAACCGGGAGCTGGCCGAGCGCGCCGACCTGGTGGTCCTCGCCCACAAGCCCGCGCAGCTCGCCGAGGTCGCGTGGGAGGCGTCGGGCGCCAAGGCCGTCGTCTCGCTGCTCGCGCGCACCCCGCAGGCCGACGTGCGGGCCGCCTACCCCGGCGTGCCGGTGTTCCGCGTGATGCCGAACACGCCCGTGGAGCGGCGGCGCGGCGCGATCGCCTTCGCCGCGTCGGACGGCACCGACGATGCCGAGCTCCGCACGCAGGTGCGCGAGCGCTTCGAGCGCGTGGGCACGGTGGTGGACGTTCCCGAGGCGCTGATGGGGGTGGCTGGGGCGCTGTCCGGCGTCGGGCCTGCGTACTGGGCGCTGCTCGTCGAGGCCCAGGTCGACGCGGCGATCCGGCGCGGGCTTCCGGCCGCGGTCGCCACCACGCTCGTCACGGAGACGATGGCGGGCACCGCCGATCTCCTGCGCGAGCGCGGCGGCGACACGTTCGCCGTGCGCCGGGAGGTCACGTCGCCCGGCGGGACCACTGCCCAAGGCCTCGCCGCGCTCGAGCGCAGCGGCGTGCGCGCGGCCTTCGCCGCCGCCATGGACGACGTACTGGGGACGTGAAGTGAAGGCCCGCTCGGAGATCGCCGACTTCCTCGCGACCCTCATCTGGGTCTACACACTGATCGTGATCGCGTGGGTGATCGCGTCGTTCGTGTTCGCGATGGGCGTGCGCGTGCCGTACTCGCGGCCGCTCAACGCGGTGCTCGACTTCCTGCGCGACGTCACCGAGCCGTACCTGCGCATCTTCCGGCGGCTGCCACTGCGCGTCGGGCCGCTCGACCTGACACCGATCGTGGCGATCTTCACGCTGCAGATCGTCGGCGGCATCGTCGTTGGCCTGATCGATCCGGGGCCGTGACGCCGGGCGGGCGGGCGGCGGCCGTCGCGCTGGCCACCGTGGCCGCCGACCAGGCCGTGAAGGCGCTCGTGCGGACGACGATCGAGCGCGGGGAGGAGATCGAGCTCGTCCTCGGCATCCGGCTCGTGAACGTCCGCAACCGCGGGATCGCGTTCGGGATGTTCGCGGACGGCGGCGCGCTGCTCGTGGTCTTCGCGATCGCCGCGCTCGCCGCGCTGCTCGTGTTCTTCGCCCGCCACCCGGACCGCCCGCTCGTCTGGCTGCCCACCGGGCTGCTGATCGGCGGCGCGCTCGGCAACCTCATCGACCGGACGTTCGAGGGCGCGGTCACCGACTTCATCGACCTGCCGCTGTGGCCCGCCTTCAACGTCGCGGACGTGGCGATCACGCTCGGCGTGCTGACGCTGCTGTACGTGCTCGAAGGGCCGCCCCGCCATGGACGGCGATGAGCTCGTCGTCGCGCCCGACGCGGCGGGCGAGCGGCTGGATGTCTTCCTCGCCCGCGCGGCCGGCTCGCGCGCCGCGGCCCAGCGGCTGATCGCGGCCGGGCTCGTGCGGGTGGACGGCGAGCCGCGCGCGAAGCGGCACGCCGTTGCGGCCGGCGAGCGGGTGACCGTCGCGCCGGCGCCCGAGGCTCCGGCGCCGGCGGTGCCCGAGGCGGCGTTCGCCGTCGCCTACGAGGACGAGCACCTGCTCGTGGTCGACAAGCCGGCGGGGGTGGTGGTGCACCCGGCGCGAGGCCACGAGGCGGGGACGCTCGCCCAGGCGCTGGCGGGCCGCGTCGCCGGGGGAGGGGACCCGGCGCGGGCGGGCATCGTCCATCGCCTCGACCGGGACACGTCGGGGCTGCTCGTGCTCGCGCGGACCGAGCCGGTGCACGAGGCGCTCAAGGCCCAGCTCCGGCGCCGCGAGATCACGCGCGAGTACCTGGCGCTCGTCGAGGGGCGCCCGGCGGCGCGGGCGGGCACGATCGAGGCCCCGCTCGGCCGCGACCGGCGGGTGCGCACGCGGATCTCGACCGCGACCGACGAGCCGCGGGCCGCGGTCACGCACTTCGAGCTCGAGCGGCCGCTGGCGGGCTTCACGCTGCTCCGGGTGCGGCTCGAGACCGGGCGCACGCACCAGATCCGGGCCCACCTGCTGGCCATCGGGCATCCGGTGGCCGGGGACCCGGACTACGGGCGCGCCGGCCTGCTGGGCTTGGCGCGCCAGTTCCTGCACGCCGAACACCTGGCGTTCAGCCATCCGGTCACCGGCGAGGTCGTTGATGTGCGCTCGCCGCTGCCCGCGGATCTGCGTGCCGCTCTCGATAGACTGAACACCTCGTAATCCGACCCCGGGCGGCCCATCCAACCGTCCCGAGGCCGCGGCCCTGCCCGGCGACCTGCCGGGTCCGCACGCCTCTTCCGCCCGGGCTGCACGTCCAAACCTCATAAGGGAGCGAGCAAGTCCGTGGCTCAGGTAGGAATCAGAGAGCTGCTGGAGGCCGGCGTTCACTTCGGCCACCAGACCCGCCGCTGGAACCCCAAGATGCGCCGCTTCATCCATGGCGAGCGCAGCGGCATCTACATCATCGATCTGCTGAAGACCGAGGCCCTGCTGGAGCAGGCGCAGCGCTTCGCGTCCGACGTCGCCCACCGGGGCGGCACCGTGCTGTTCGTCGGCACCAAGAAGCAGGCCCGCGACGGCATCAAGGAGATCGCCGAGTCGGCCGGCCAGCCGTACGTCAACCACCGCTGGCTCGGCGGCCTGCTCACGAACTTCCAGACGATCTCACTGCGCATCAAGCGCCTGCACGACCTCGAGCGCTACGCGTCCGAGGGTCAGCTTGCGCTCCTGCCCACGCGCGAGCGCCTGGCCGCCGAGGCCGATCTCGAGAAGCTGCAGGCCAACCTCGGCGGCGTCAAGAACATGCAGCGCGTCCCCGACGCGATGTTCGTGGTCGACCTCAAGACGGAGGCGATCGCGGTCCGCGAGGCCCAGCGCCTGCGGATCCCGATCATCGGGCTCGTGGACACGAACTGCGACCCCGACGGCATCGACTACGTCGTGCCGGGCAACGACGACGCGATCCGCGCGTGCACGCTGATCACCCGCGCGATCGGCGACGTGGTGTCCGAGGGCCGCAACCAGTTCCGCGCCGAGGAGGAGCAGGCGCGCCGCGAGGCCGAGGAGCAGGCGCGCCGCGAGGCGGAGGAGCGCGCACGGCGCGAGGCGGAGGAGCAGGCGCGCCGCGAGGCGGAGGAGCGCGCCGCCGCCGAGGCGCTCACCCAGGCCGGCGAGGGCGAGCCGCGCGACGTCGCGGAGGGCCAGGTGGCGGAGGCAGTCGAGGCCGCACCGCACCGCCCGGAGGGCCGCGGCGCCGCCGAGGCGGGCGCCGCGGCGCAGGCCGCGGACGAGCCCGCGATGCCGGCCGCCGGCAACGTCGGCCCCGGCCGCCGCGAGGCGATCCACGACCCGAACGTCGGCGACCGCGTGCCGCAGGAGGCAGGCGCCGCGCAGGGCGAGGGCGCTCCGGCCAGCGACACCGCGGCAGACGCCCCGGCGCCGCCCCCGGTGGAGCCGGAGGAGCAGCCCCCCGCCAGCCGCGCCCGCCAGAAGGCGCGCGCCAGCAAGTCGCGCGCGAAGAAGGCCGAGGAGCCTGCCGCGCCGACGGCCGCCGCTGAGGAGCCGGCCGAGGCGCCCGCCGCCACCACCGACGAGAACCAGAAGGACGAGGAGAACAGCAAGTGAGCGCCACGATCACCGCTGCGCAGGTCAAGGAGCTGCGCGACCGCACCGGCGCGGGCATGATGGACTGCAAGGCCGCCCTGCAGGAGACGAACGGCGACCTCGAGGCGGCCGTCGAGCTGCTGCGCGTGCGCCTCGGCGACAAGGCGCTGAAGGTCGGCGACCGCGAGGCCACCGAGGGGACCGTGTCCTCCTACATCCACGGCGGCGGCAAGGTCGGCGTGCTCGTCGAGGTCGACTGCAACACCGACTTCGTCGCCCGCAACGAGGATTTCCAGTCGTTCGCGCGCGAGGTCGCGATGCACATCGCCGCCTCGCCGACCACCCGGTACGTGTCTGAGGAGGACATCCCGGCCGACGCCCGCGAGGCGGAGCTGCGCGTGTTCGCGCAGCAGGCCGCCGACAAGCCCGAGAACGTGCGCTCCAGGATCGCCGAGGGCAAGCTGCGCAAGTGGATGGAGGAGGTCGTCCTCCTCAACCAGCCGCACGTGAACCTGGACAAGTACGAGGGCAAGACGATCGAGCAGCTGCGCGCCGAGCTCTCCGGCACCATGGGAGAGAACGTGGTGATCCGGCGCTTCGCCCGCTTCGCGGTCGGCGCGTGAACCAGTCGCCGGCGTACAAGCGGATCCTGGTCAAGCTCTCGGGCGAGGCCCTGATGGGCGACCTCGACTTCGGCACGGACGCCGAGACCGTCGAGGCGATCGCCCGCCAGCTCAAGCTCGTGCACGACCGGGGCGTCGAGGTCTCGGTCGTGCTCGGCGCCGGCAACATCTACCGCGGGCTCAAGGGCGCGGCGGGCGGCATGGACCGCGCGACCGCCGACTACATGGGCATGCTCGCGATCGTCCTCAACGCCCTCACGCTTCAGGACGCGCTCGAGAAGCAGGGCGTGCACACGCGCGTGCAATCGGCGATCACGATCTCCGAGGTTGCCGAGCCGTACATCCGCCGCCGCGCGATGCGGCATCTCGAGAAGGGGCGGATCGTGATCTTCGCGGCCGGCACCGGCAACCCGTTCTTCACCTCGGACACGGCGGCGGCGCTGCGCGCGCTCGAGATGCACGCCGAGATCATCCTGATGGCCAAGAACGGCGTCGAGGGCGTCTACACCGCCGACCCCAAGCAGGACCCGTCGGCGGAGTTCATCCACGAGATCACCGCTCGCGAGGCGCTCCAGCGCGGCCTCAAGGTCATGGACTCCACCGCGCTCTCGCTGTGCATGGACAACAACCTCCCGATCAACGTCTTCAACATGAACGACGAGCGAAACATCGACCGGATAGTCTCCGGCGAGCGGGTGGGGACGCTGGTAAGACCGGAATGATCGACGAGCTGCTTCAAGACGCACGCGAGCACATGGAGAAGTCCGTGGACGCCACGCGGGGCAAGTTCGGCTCCGTGCGCACGGGGCGGGCGAGCACCGCGCTGCTCGACCGGATCACGGTCGACTACTACGGGGCACAGACGCCGCTGCGGCAGCTCGCCACCGTGTCCGCCCCCGAGGCGCGGCTTCTGACCGTGCAGCCGTACGACAAGAGCTCTATCAAGGGGATCGAGAAGGCGATCCTCGAGTCCGACATCGGGCTCACGCCCAACAACGACGGGCAGATCATCCGTCTCCAGGTCCCCGAGCTCACCGAGGAGCGCCGCAAGCAGCTCGTCAAGGTCGTCCGCAATCTCGCGGAGGAGGGCCGGGTCGCGATCCGCAACATCCGCCGCGACACCATGCACGACCTGCGCGAGCTGCGAGATGCGGGGGACGCCGGCTCGGACGACGAGCACCGCGCCGAAGAGGCCCTGCAGAAGCTCACCGACGAGAAGGTCAAGGAGCTCGACGCGGTCCTCAAGGCCAAGGAAGAAGAGATCCTCGAAGTGTGAGCGCCTCGTACGTCGCCATCATCACGGATGGCAACGGACGCTGGGCCCGCCAGCGGGGCCTGCCCGTCGAGGAAGGGCATCGGGCGGGGGCGGACACCGTCAAGGCCCGCCTCCGTGACGCCACCGACCTCGGCGTGCGCGAGCTGACGGTCTACTCGTTCTCGACCGAGAACTGGTCGCGCGACCCTGCCGAGGTGGCCGCGCTGATGGCGATGTTCTCCGAGCGCATCCTCGCCGAGACGCCCGAGCTCGACGAGGAGGGCGTGCGGATGCGCTTCATCGGCCGCCGCGAGGGCGTCGCCCCCGAGCTGCTCGAGCAGATGCGGTGGGCCGAGGAGACGACGAACGCCAACGACAGGATCACGCTCTACGTGGCGTTCAACTACGGCGGGCGGGCAGAGATCGTCGACGCCGCCCGGCAGTTCGAGGGCACCACGGAGGAGGAGTTCCGGCTGCACCTCTACGCGCCGGAGATGCACGACCCCGACCTCATCATCCGCACGAGCGGCGAGCAGCGGTTGTCGAACTACCTGCTGTGGCAGTCGGCCTACTCGGAGCTGCACTTCACCGAGGTGCTGTGGCCGGACTTCTCGCGCGAGGACCTCGAGGCCGCCCTCGGTGAGTTCGAGGTCCGGCGGCGCCGGTTCGGCGGCCGATGACCACGCGACGCGCGCGCCCGCGGCCGCGGGGGGTCGGCGGCGACCTCGGGCGGCGCGTGCTCGTGGCGATCCCGGCGGCCGCTTACGCGATCGCGATCATCGTCGCGGGCGGCTGGATCTTCGCCGCCGGCATCCTGCTGCTCGGCTTCGTGTGCCTGCACGAGTTCTTCCGGATGTACGAGGCGGTGCGCCCCGTCAAGCTCGCGGGCTTCATCGCGCTCACCGGCCTGGCCGTGGCGGCGCTCGAGGGCGGCGAGCGGCAGGTGCTGCTGGCCACCGTGGCCTCGCTCCCGCTGATCTTCCTGCTCGGGCTCGTGATGCCGCGCCGCGCGGACGCCACGCTCACGGAGAGCATGGCGATCACGCTGTTCGGCACGTTCTGGGTCGGTATGGCGATCGCGCACGGGATCCTCCTGCGCGAGCTCCCACACGGGGACGGGATCGTCGTCGACGTGCTCGTCGGCACGTTCCTGGGCGACACCGGCGCCTACCTCGGCGGGCGCTGGTTCGGCACCCGCCGGCTGTCGCCCCGGATCTCGCCGAACAAGACGGTCGAGGGCCTCGTCATCGGCTTCCTGACCGCCGTGCTCTTCACGTGGGCCGCCGGGCTCTACCAGGACTGGCTGACCCACGGCCAGGCGGTGCTCCTCGGCGTCGCGGTCGGCGCCGTGGCACCACTCGGGGACCTCTTCGAGTCGGCCGTCAAGCGCGACGCCGGCACGAAGGACGCGGGCTCGATGTTCGGTGCCCACGGCGGCGCGCTCGACCGCCTCGACGCGGCATTCTTCACGCTCGTTACCGGGTACTACGTCTGGCTGGCACTGCTGTGACCCACGACCGCGACGAACACGAGCGCACCGAGCGCCAGATGGCCGAGCTCCTGCAGGAGCTGCGCATCGCGCTGCCCGGGGTGCAGATCCTGTTCGCGTTCCTGCTCACCGTGCCGTTCGCGCAGGGCTTCTCGCGCGTCACGAGCTTCCAGCGCGACCTCTTCTACGGCGTCCTGCTGGCCACCGCGATCTCCACGATCTGCCTGATCGCGCCGACCGCGACCCACCGGCTGCGGTTCCACAAGAGCGACCGCAAGTACGTCATCGAGTCCGCCAACGCGCTGATGATCGCCGGGCTCGCCTTCCTGGCGCTGGCGATTCTGGGCGCCGTCGTGCTGATCACCGACTACCTTTTCGGGCTCGGCGGCCACTGGTACTGGCCGGCCCTGGTCGCCGTCGTGCTCGTCGGCCTGTGGTTCGTGCGGCCGCTGCTCCGCACCGAATCATCTGGTCCTTAGGAAGCCGTTGCCACAATGGGTCGCTCATGCGACGGCTCCTCATCCTCGGCTCCACCGGGTCGATCGGCACGCAGGCGCTCGACGTCGTGGCCCGCGCGGGCGACGCGTTCGAGATTGTCGGCCTGTCCGCGGGGACGGCGCACGACGAGCTCGTCGCCCAGGCGCGCGCCTGCGGCGTGCGCCGCATCGCCCTGTCCGACCCCGCCGCCGCGGCCCGGGCGGCCGAGGCGTGGACCGACGGCGAGGTGCTCGCGGGACCGGAAGGGCTCGTCGAGCTCGTCGCCGGCTCGGACGCCGACCTCGTGCTGAACGCGATCGTCGGCTCGGCCGGCCTCGGGCCGACGATCGTGGCGCTCACCGAGGGGATCGACCTCGCGCTGGCCAACAAGGAGTCGCTCGTCGTCGGCGGGGAGCTGGTCACCGCCCTCGCCGAGGCCACCGGCGCGCAGATCGTCCCGATCGACTCCGAGCACACCGCGATCCACCACCTGCTTACCGGTGAGCCACCCGGGACGCTCGAGCGGCTCACCATCACGGCGTCCGGCGGGCCGTTCCGCGGCCGCTCGCGCGACGAGCTTGCGGGGGTGACCGTCGAGCAGGCGCTCCGGCACCCGACGTGGGCGATGGGCGGCAAGATCACGATCGATTCCGCGACGCTGATGAACAAGGGCCTCGAGCTGATGGAGGCCCACCACCTGTTTGGGACGCCGTACGAGCAGATCAACGTCGTCGTCCACCCGCAGTCGATCATCCACGGGCTCGTGAGCCTGTGCGACGGGTCGACGCTTGCGCATATGGGCTATCCCGACATGCGGGTGGCGATCGGGTACGCGCTGTTCCACCCCGACCGCGCCGACCTGCCGATCCCGCAGCTCGACCTCGTCGAGCTCTCCCAGCTGACCTTCGAGGCGCCGGACGAGGACGCCTTCCCGGCCCTCCGCCTCGCTCGCGAGGCGGCGGTGGCCGGCGGTACGGGGCCGTGCGTGCTGAACGCCGCCAACGAGGTCGCCGTGCACGCCTTTCTCAACGAGCGGCTTGGCTTCATGGCCATCCCCGCCGTGATCGAGGCGACTCTCGAGCGCGTGGGCGCCCAGCGCGTGCATGGCTTCGACTCGCTGTACCAGGCGGACGCCGACGCCCGCGCTGTGGCCGGAGAATTGACTGGGATCCCCACCCACCCGCACGCATGAGCTTCCTGCTCGCGTTCCTCGGCTTCGCGGTGCTGATCATCCTCCACGAGGCCGGCCACTTCGCGGCCGCCAAGGCGGTCGGCATGCGCGTCGAGCGCTTCTCGCTCTTCTTCCCGCCGCTGGTGGCGCGGAAGCGGCGCGGGGAGACCGAGTACGCGATCGGGGCGATCCCGCTCGGCGGCTACGTGAAGATCACGGGCATGAACCCGGCGGAGGACATCCCGCCGGAGGTCGCCCACCGCGCCTACTACCGGCAGCCGGTCTGGAAGCGGATCGTCGTCATCGCCGCCGGGCCCGCGGTCAACATCGTGCTCGCCTTCCTCATCCTGTGGGCGCTGATCTGGGCCAACGGGGTGCGCGAGCCGACGACGACGATCGAGCAGATCAACGCTCCGCCGGCGCGCGGCGAGCTGGCGCCAGGCGACCGGATCGTCGCCGTCGACGGCGTGCGCGGCGACTTCGAGACGCTCAAGGCGCAGATCGCCTCCCATCGGTGCGCGGGCGAGGAGGTCAGCGGCTGCGCGGCAGCCACCCCCGCCGCCATCACCGTGACGCGCGACGGACAGGAGCGCACCGTGCGTCTGCATCCCGTCTACGACGCGCGGCAGGACGACATGCTCGTCGGCTTCGGCGTGGGCTCGGTGCCGCAGCCGGTCGGGCCCGTCGACTCCGCCGACCGCTCGGTCTCCGAGATGTGGTTCTTCACGACGAAGACGGTCGAGACGATCGCCGGCATCTTCGAGGCCGACAAGCGCAAGGACATCTCAGGGGTCGTCGGCTCCTACGAGGTGACGCGCCAGACGATCGAGCTCAGCCTCGAGCGCGCGGTCTACCTGCTCGCGATCATCTCCCTGTCGCTGGGCGTGATCAACCTGTTCCCGTTCCTGCCGCTCGACGGCGGGCACATCTTCTGGGCGCTGGCCGAGAAGGTCCGCGGCCGGGCGATCCCGTTCAGCGTGATGGAGCGCGCCGGGTTCATCGGCTTCGTGCTCGTGATCGCCCTCTTCATGATCGGGTTCACGAACGACCTCGGCCGGCTCACCGGCGAGGGCTTCGGCGTCAGGTAGGCAGGTAGCCCCACGCGGCGGCGATGTCGCGCAGGGGGGCCGGGACCTCGCCGGCGGGCGGCGCGGGCGGCGGTGGCTGCACCTCGCCCGACTTCAGCTTGGAGTCCCAGTCGCCGATCCCGCGCTTGAAGCGCCCGTGGTCGGCGGCGCCGTAGTCGAGCATCCCCGGCTCCCAGCGCACGCCGAGGAACTGGCACAGCCGCTTGGTCTCCTTCGCGGGGTCGCCGGCCAGATCCTCGTAGCGGACGGTGATCCCGTGGTGCTTGGTGCGCGCCGCCTCGACCGCGTTGCAGTACCGCAGAACGCGCCGGACGTTGGCGTCGGCGTCGGTCGAGCCGGCCCGCTCGCGCGACCGGGCGATCGCGACCGGGTGCCGGAGCAGGAAGATGAAGCGCGCGTCCGGCCAGCACTCGAGGATCCGGTCGGCGATGAACACGTCGCTGGGCGTCTTGTTGACGATCAGGCGCTTGCCGCTGCGCTGGAGCTGGCGATGCAGGATGCGGTCCCACAGCAGGTAGGTCAGCTGCTCGCGGTCGAGGTCGGCCTCGTGCAGCGCCCAGTCGGTGTTGCGGTGCTTCGTCCGCACCCAGATGTTGCGGAGGTGGAGCTCGTGCGGCGCGTGGATCTGGGAGTGGGTGTTGAGCAGCACACGCAGCAGCGTCGACCCCGAGCGGACGCTCGAGAGCACGAACGCGGGAGCGACGAGCAGCCGGTCGCCGGCGGCCGTGCGCAGGTCGCGCGGCGGCGGAGCGGCGATCCGGTCGCGCACGGTGGGGGGGAGCGCTCCGAAGACCCGGCCTTTCAAGGACACGGGCGGTGAGTGTAGGTCCTCCTAGACTGGACGCATGGCTTCGGAGCGGTCCGTCAGCGTGGGCGGCGTGCAGATCGGCGGCGGCGCGCCCGTCGTCGTGCAGACGATGACGAAGACGGAGACCGCGAACCTCGGCGCCACGATGGAGCAGATCCGCAAGGTGGCGGACGCGGGGGCCGACCTCGTGCGCGTCGCCGTGCCGCGCGACAAGGACATCGAGGCACTGAACACGATCGTCGTCGAGTCGCCGATCCCGGTGATCGCCGACATCCACTTCAACCACACGCTGGCGCTGAAGGCGATCGACGCCGGCGCGCACTGCATCCGCCTGAACCCGGGCAACATCGGCGGGCCGGAGAAGGTCGCCGAGGTGGCCGACCGGGCGCGCGCCGCGGGCACGCCGATGCGCATCGGCGTCAACTCCGGCTCGCTCCCCAAGCACCTGCACGAGCTCGAACGCGAGAACCCGGTCGAGGCGCTCGTCACCGCCGCCGTCGAGTTCGTGGGGCTGATGGAGCGCCTGCGGTTCGAGGACTTCAAGGTCTCCATCAAGTCGACCAACGTGCCGTACACGATCGCCGCCAATCGGCTCCTGAGCGAGCGAATCCCGTACCCGCTGCACCTCGGCATCACCGAGGCGGGGACGAAGTGGTCGGGCAGCCTCAAGTCCGCCGTCGGGCTCGGCACGCTGCTGGCCGACGGCATCGGCGACACGATCCGCATCTCGCTCTCGACGTTCCACGCCGAGGAGGAGGTCAAGGTCGCCTGGGAGATCCTCAAGGCGCTCAAGCTGCGCGAGCGCGGTCCGGTGCTGATCGCCTGCCCGACCTGCGGCCGGCTGCAGTTCGACATGGACACCGTGGTGGCCGACATCGAGCGCCGGCTCGAGGCCTACGAGGACCCGATCGAGGTCGCCGTGCTCGGCTGCGCTGTCAACGGCATCGGCGAGGCCTCGCACGCCGACTTCGGCATCACCGGCGCCAAGAACGAGGGCCTGATCTTCTCACGCGGCAAGCCGCTCAAGAAGGTGCCGCAGGAGCGCCTCGTCGACGAGTTGTTCCTCGAGATCGACAAGTACGCCAAGACGAAGCAGATCGACGTCGACGCCGGCGAGCAGGCCGAGGGCGCCGAGTGGCTCCAGCGCATCGAGGACGAGAACGCCGGCGAGCTCACGCCCGAGCGGCTGGCCAAGCTCGAGGCCGAGCGCGCGCGTGCCGACGCCGACAGCCTGGACGACGTGCTGCGCCTCGACGAGGACGCGTCGCCGACCAGCGGGCGCCGGTTCACGCGCGCATAGCCTGCTGGGGGGTGCCGAACGGGACATCCTCCACACGGAACGGCCCGTTGGGCGGGACCCCCACGGGTATCTACCCGACCGCGGAGTACCCCTTGGCGACGCGGTCCCAGTTGACGACGTTCCACCACGCGTCGATGTAGTCCGGGCGCTTGTTCTGGTACTTGAGGTAGTAGGCGTGCTCCCAGACGTCGACGCCGAGCAGCGGCGTCTGGCCGCTCGAGATCGGGTTGTCCTGGTTGGCGGACCCCACCACGACGAGGCCGGAGCCGTCGTGGACCAGCCACGCCCAGCCCGAGCCGAACTGGTTGACGCCGGTCTCCTTGAGCTGCCCCTGGAAGTCCGAGAAGGAGCCGAACGCGGACTTGATCGCGTCGGCCAGCGGGCCGCTCGGCTCGCCGCCGCCGTCCGGGCTCATCCACTCCCAGAAGAGCGAGTGGTTGAAGTGCCCGCCGCCGTTGTTGCGGACCGCCTTCTGTTTGTCGGCCGGCAGCGCGTCGAGGTTCTGGAGGACCTCCTCGATCGGCCTGCCGTCCCACTCCGTGCCTTCGAGCGCCGCGTTGACCTTGTCCACGTACGCCTGGTGGTGCTTGTCGTGATGCAGGCGCATCGTCGCCTCGTCGATATGCGGCTCGAGCGCGTCGTACGGGTAGGGCAGTGCAGGGACCTCGTAGGCCATCTCAGCTCCTGTCGGTCGTCGTCTCTCACCGACAGACTAGGCTCTCCGCCTCGATGACCAGGCTCTCCCGCTACTTCCTGCCGACCGAGAAGCAGCCGCCCGCAGACGCGGAGGCCCTCTCGCACAAGCTGATGGTCCGCGCGGGGCTGATCCGGCAGCTCGGCGCTGGGATGTGGACGTGGCTGCCGGCGGGCTGGCGGGTGCACGAGAACGCCGCCCGGATCGTGCGTGAGGAGCTCGATCGCATCGGCTCCCACGAGATGCTGATGCCGGTGCTCAACCCGGCCGAGCTGTGGCAGCGCAGCGGGCGCTACTCGATCGACGAGCTGTTCAAGCTCAAGGACCGCCGCGGGGCCGACCTCGTGCTGGCCATG
Source organism: Solirubrobacteraceae bacterium (assembly GCA_036257565.1). Lineage (GTDB taxonomy): Bacteria > Actinomycetota > Thermoleophilia > Solirubrobacterales > Solirubrobacteraceae > DASSUW01. Next base: position 17,913 of record DATAFH010000135.1, read on the forward strand.
ACGCACGAGGAGGTCGTCACGACCCACGTCGCGCCGGCCGTGCGCTCCTACCGCGACCTGCCGCTGTTCCTCTACCACATCCAGACCAAGGAGCGGGACGAGCCGCGGCCGCGCGCCGGGGTGCTGCGCACGCGCGAGTTCATCATGAAGGACGCGTACACGTTCGACCGCGATCGCGAGGCGCTGGACGAGTCCTACGAGCGGCACCGCGAGGCGTACGACCGGATCTTCGACCGCGCGGGGCTCGAGTGGTACCGAGTCGAGTCCGACGTCGGGATGATGGGCGGCTTCGGCGCCCACGAGTACATGGCGCCGTGCCCGGCGGGCGAGAACGACGTCGCGCTCGCGCCCGGCTACGCGGCGAACGTCGAGGTGGCGAGCGCCGAGGCGCAGCCGGTCGAGCTGCCGGAGGGCCTGCCGGCGCCCGAGGAGGTCTCCACGCCCGGCCTCACGACCGTGCAGGAGGTCGCCGGCCGGCTGAACGTCCCGGCGGGCGCGCTGCTGAAGGCGTTCCCGGTCATGGTCGAGGACCGCGGGCTGCTGCTCGTGGTCGTGCGCGGCGACCACCGGGTGAACGAGATCAAGCTCACGAACACGCTGGGCGCGCCGTTCCGGCCTGCACGCGAAGAGGAGTTCGCGGAGCGGATCGGGCCGGGGGGCTACATCGGCCCGGTGGGCATCGACGTCGCGATCCTGCTCGACGACGCGGTCCAGCCCGGGGCCTACATCGCGGGTGCCAACCGCGACGACGCGCATCTGCGCGGGGTCGAGCCGGGTCGCGACTTCCCATTCAAGCGCGGCGACGTGCGGCGCGTGGAGCCCGGCGACACCGTGAACGGGCACCCGATCCGGATCGAGCCGGCGATCGAGGTCGGCAACATCTTCAAGCTCGGCACCCGGTTCTCCGAGCCGCTGAACGCCACGTACCTGGACGAGTCCGGCACGCCGCAGCTGATCTGGATGGGCTCCTACGGGATCGGCCCGGCGCGGATCACGGCCGCCGCGGTCGAGCAGTTCGCCGACGAGGCGGGCATCTCGTGGCCACGGTCGATCGCGCCGTTCGACATCCACCTCGTCGGCCTCGGCAAGGAGGACAGCGAGGAGCGCCGGCTGGCGGAAGGGCTGTACGGCGAGCTGGAGGAGACGGGGCTGCGGGTGCTCTATGACGACCGCGACCTCGGGCCGGGGGAGAAGTTCGCCGACGCGGAGCTGCTCGGCGTGCCGCTACGGCTCACGGTGGGGCGGCGGACGCTCTCGAGCGGGGAGATCGAGGCGCAGGTGCGGCGCGGGCGCGAGACGCGTACGCTGCCGCTCGAGGGGGCCGCAGAGGCGGCCGCGGAACTGTGGCGGACTCTCCCCTGAAGGACACCGCAGAGCGCGCTCGCGACACCGCGGAGCGCGCCCGGCTCACGTTCCGCCGCCTCTTCGGCCTCGATCGCTCGGGACCCCCGCCGCCCCAGACCCTCCGCGGCCAGCCGCTGCACCCGTGGACGATCCCCAACGCGATCGGCTACGTCCGGCTGGCACTGATCCCGGTCTTCCTCGTGCTCGCGTTCTCGTCGGGCGACGGGCAGAGCACGCTCGCGGTGATCGTGTTCGCCGTGATCGGCTGGTCGGACTACTTCGACGGCATCGCGGCGCGGGTCACCGGCCAGTACTCGCGCCTCGGCGCGCTGCTCGACCCGCTCGTGGACCGCATGCTCGTGCTCTCCGGAGCGGTGGTCTGCTGGCATTTCGAGCTGCTCCCGCGGTGGGCGCTCGCCGTGCTCGCCGTGCGCGAGGTGTTCATGCTCGGCCTGGTCCGCTGGGGGTTGCGTCACGGCGCGGACATCAAGATCAACTGGCTCGGCCGGCTCGGCGTGTGGCCGGTGCTGGGCGCCCTGTTCTTCGCCATGGCAGGGCTCGAGACCGTGGGCGAGGTGCTGCTCTACATCGGTGTCGCGATGGTGCTCGGATCGACCGTCAGGTACGTCCAGGAAGGCCTCCGGTTCCGTGCGTCACGACCCTCAAGTACAGGTTGATGAATTCGCTATGCTCGCCGACATGGACACCTTCCCCGATCTCGGTTCCCTTTCCGATCAGGAGCTCAAGGACCTCATCCAGCAGCTCACGGACGAGGAGCAGGAGGTGTCCTATCGCCGCCGGATCCTGCACGGGAAGATCGACATCCTCCGCGCCGAGCTGGTGAACCGGCTGCGCAAGAAGCACGAGGGCGGTGAAGACGTCATCTCCGGCGCCGACGTGCAGCGGCTGACCGACATCCTTGCCGGGCGGGCGTCCGGCGGGGGCGACGAGGTCTAGCGCCCGGGAGCGTCCCGGATGGCGCGCCACTGCCCGGAGTGCGGCTTCGTCGTCACGGAAGGGGCCAACTACTGCACGAAGTGCGGCGCGTTCGTCGGCACCCGCGAGCCGCGTGACGACGTGACGACCGCCACATACATCATCGACGAGCAGACCGGCGAGCTGCGCCCGGTCGACGTCGGCGACGTGGCCGCCGAGAGCGGGGCGCTGGTGATCCGCTCGGGCGGCGGGCGGGTCGGGCAGTCGTTCCCGCTGCACGCGGAGCGGATGACGATCGGCCGCTCGCCCGACGCGGAGATCTTCCTCGACGACGTCACGGTCTCCCGCGACCATGCGGTGCTCGTGCGGCGGTCGGGGGCCTGGTACCTGGACGACTCCGGATCGCTCAACGGCACGTACGTCAACCGCCGCCGGATCGACTCGCACAAGCTCGAGGACGGCGACGAGCTCCAGGTCGGCAAGTACAAGCTGACCTATCTGGCCCGGTAGCTGGAGTGTCGGACGATCCGCTCATCGATGCTCCGCTACCGCAACCGGCCGAGGAGGAGGCGCCGCGGAAGTCGCTGACGATCGGCGCGGTGTGCAAGGCGCTGTCGCAGGAGTTCCCGGACATCTCGATCTCGAAGATCAGGTACCTGGAGGACCAGAAGCTGCTGTCGCCGCGGCGCACGCCGGGCGGCTACCGGCTCTACGCGCAGACCGACGTCTCCCGCCTGCGGACCATCCTGCGCCTGCAGCGCGACGAATTCCTGCCGCTGCGGGTGATCCGCCAGGAGCTGGCGGCAGGGCGTGCCGAGGACGACGGCCCGCCGAGCCCGGCCGCGGCGCCGCCGGCCGACGCGGCGCGGCCGGGTGCGGCGCTGCGGCGCCTGACGTTCTCGCTGCGCGACCACGGGGCGCTGTACTCGCTCTCCGACGTGGTCGAGGAGACGGGCGCGGAGCCGCGGCTGGTGCAGGAGCTCGAGGACTTCGGGATCGTGCGCGGGGAGATGCGGGGCGGCACGCGCTACTACGACGAGACGGAGCGCGAGATCGTGCGGGCCGTCACGGAGCTGGCCCGGTACGGCGTGGCCGGGCGGAACCTGCGGGTGTTCAAGACGTCGGCCGAGCGGGAGGCGGCGTTGCTGCAGCAGATCCTGGCGCCGTCGCTGCGCTCGCGGAACCCGGAACGGCGGAAGGAGGCGATCGAGGCGCTTGAGAACCTCGCGGCCGTCGCGTCGCACCTCAAGCACCTGCTGCTCGTGCGCGACCTGCGCCGGATCGCCAAGTGAGCGACCTCTCCGAGCACATCCGCGACATCCCGGACTTCCCCAAGCCGGGGATCCTGTACAAGGACATCACGCCGCTGCTGCTCGACGCGGAGGCGCTCTCGGAGGCGGTCGGGCAGCTCGCCGACTGGGCGCGGTCCCTGGACGTCGACTTCGTGGTCGCGGCTGAGGCGCGGGGCTTCATCCTGGGCGCGGCGATCGCGCGCGAGCTGGGTGCGGGCTTCGTGCCGGCGCGCAAGCCGGGCAAGCTGCCGCAAGAGACGATCTCGGCCGAGTACATCCTCGAGTACGGGGTCGACGCGCTCGAGATGCACGCCGACGCGCTCGCCGACGGCGCGCGGGTGCTGCTGCACGACGACCTGCTGGCCACCGGCGGGACGGCGCGCGCGCTGGCCGAGCTGATCGAGGGCGCGGGGGCGCGGATCGCCGGCTGCGGGTTCCTCGTCGAGCTCGCGTTCCTGGGAGGCCGCGAGCGGCTGGCGGGGTACGACGTGCACGCGCTGCTCTCCTACGACGGCGAGTGATCGTCACGCGTTCCCGGCTTGTCGCGGCGCCGCCCGAGCGCGTGTGGGCGGTGGTCGGCGAGCCGCGTGCGCTGGCCCGGTGGTGGCCGCGGGTCGAGCGCGTGAAGGCGATCACGCCCGACGGCTGGACGACCGTGCTCCGCTCCGACCGCGGGCGGGCCGTGCGGGCGGACTGGCGGCTGGACGGGCAGGAGGTGCTGCGCCGGCGGGCGTGGACGCAGGAGATCGAGGGGACGCCGTTCGCGAAGGTGCTGGCCGAGCGGCGGGTCGAGGTCGTCCTGGAGGAGGCGAGCGACGGAACGCAGGTGACGCTGGAGCTGCGGCAGCGGGGGCGGGGGATGGCGCGCTTCGGCCGCTTCATGCTGCGGCGCGCCGCCCGGCGCGAGCTTGCCGCGGCGCTCGATCGCCTCGAGCGGATCGTGAAATGAGACGGGAGCAGGTCTTCTGGGGCTGGGGAGAGCCGGGAGCGGGGCCGTCGCTGGCGCCGCACGCGGTCGCGTTTCTGAGCGCGGAGCTGGGCCTCAGCGGCGAGGTCGTGTCACGGCCGGTGGCGCTCGAGGCCGTCCGGCTGCGGGAGCCCGCGCTCGACGATGCCGTGCGGGAGCGGCTCGCGGCGATCGTCGGTCGAGAGTTCGTGCGCAGCGACCGGGAGGCACGCGTGCTGCGGTGCCGTGGCAAGTCCTACCTCGATCTGCTCCGGCAGCGGGCGGGGGCGTGCGAGGACGCGCCGGACGCGGTGGTCGCTCCTGCGTCGCACGACGAGGTGTCCGCCGTGCTGCTCGCGTGCGCCGAGACGGAGGTCGCGGTCGTGCCGTTTGGCGGTGGGACGAGCGTGGTCGGCGGCCTGGAGCCGCTGCGCGGGCGGTTCAGCGCCCTGGTGTCGCTCGACCTCGCGCGGATGGACCGCGTGCTCGACGTCGACGCGCGGTCGCTGACCGCGACGCTGGCGCCCGGCCTGCGGCTGCCGGAGGCCGACCATGCGCTGGCGGCGCGCGAGCTGACGCTCGGCCATGTCCCGCAGAGCTACGAGTGGGCGACGGTCGGCGGCTGCGTGGCCACGCGATCGTCAGGGCAGGCGTCGACGGGGCGGGGGCGGATCGACGGCAACGTGGTCGGCGTCCGTGTGGCGACACCGGCAGGCGAGCTGGCGGCCCGCACGGTGCCGGCGAGTGCCGCGGGGCCCGACCTGCGGCAGCTCGTCGCCGGCTCGGAGGGCGTCCTCGGCGTGATCACCGCGGTCAGCCTCCGCGTGCATCCGGCGCCGGCGGCGACGCACTACGAGGCCTGGACGGTGGCGGGCTTCGAGGCCGGCTGCGACGTCCTGCGCGAGCTCGAGCAGGCGGGAGCCGCTCCTGTCGTCGCCCGGCTGTCCGACGAGGACGAGACGCGGACGACGCTCGCGCTGGCCGCTCCCGGCCGCCTGGCCCGGGCGGCGATCCGAGCGCGGGCGGGTGCCGGGGGCTGTCTGCTGATCTGCGGGTGGGAGGATGCACCGCGGCGGGCCGAGGGCGTGCGGCGGCTGCGCCGCTCGGGGGCGCGGAGCCTCGGCCAAGGACCCGGGCGGGCGTGGCTCGCGTCGCGCTTTGCCGGGCCGCACCTGCGCGACGATCTGCTCGACCGCGGGGTCATGGTCGAGACGCTGGAGACGGCCGCGCCGTGGTCGCGGCTGCGGGCGGTGCGCGAGGCGGTGCGGGCGGCGCTGCCCGGCATCCGCGTCGGCTGCCACGTCTCGCACCTCTATCCGACCGGCGCCTCGTTGTACTTCACGGTGCTCGCGCGCCGGGACGACGCCGATCCGGCCGGCCAGTGGCTGGCGGCCAAGGCGGCGGCGACCGACGCGCTGCTCGCCGCCGGTGGGACGCTCACCCACCACCACGCGGTCGGCCGCGACCACGCGCCGTGGATGGAGGCGGAGGTGGGCCACCTCGGCCTCGACCTGCTGCGCTCCGCGAAGGAGCGGTGCGACCCCGCCGGGATCATGAATCCCGGCAAGCTGGTCTAGCCGCTCGGGAGGGTCCCTTCGAGGACCGCGGGGCCGGGCTGCTTCGCCTTCGCGTCGGTCTCGCGCGTGACGAGGACCTTGTCGTAGGTTGCGAACCAGCGCGGGAACTCGTCCTCGTCGCCCTTCTGCGGCCCGCCCGTGGTCAGCACGCCTTCCTTCGTGACCTGCGACTGCGCGAAGCCGAGGCGCCGCGGCGCGCCGCCCTCACGGGTGAACCAGACGGCGTAGACCTCACGGCCATTGTTGGCCGGCACGCCCTGCGCCGCGATCGCGAACTGGACCGCGCCGGCCTTGCCCCGGATCAGCCGCATCAGGCCCGCGGCCTTCGACCCCTCGGGGCCCTGGAGCACGATGTCGTTGCCCGAGGCCACCGGCGTCGCGGTCGCGGCGGCCTCCGAGGCCGGCGTGGTCGCCTGCGGCTCCTCGTCGTCGCCGCGACCCAATATCAGGTACAGCGCCCCGCCCACCAGCAGCGCCAGGACCCCGATCAGCACCGCCCCGCCGAGGCGCGACGAGCGCGGAGCACCGGCCGCCGCCGGCCGCTGCCGGGCCTCGCGCGGGCGCGGACCCGCGGGTGCCGGCTCGTCGCCGTCCGGGACCGCGGGGATCGTGCCGCCGAGCTCGCGAAGCTGCTCGGCGGCGGCGGCCGCCCACGCGCGTGCGGGCGGGTTCGCGGCGACGGCGGCTCGTGTGCGGTCGGCCTCGGCGTCGGGCTGCTGGCCGAGGAGCCAGTCCGCGATCCGGCCGCTGTCGACGCCCGCCTCCGGCTCGCCCGCGAGCGCACGCAGGCCGGCGTCGGCGCGCGCCCGCACGTCGCGCTCGGGGATCGCGAGCATCTCGGAAAGCTCGCCGTACGAGCGACCCTGGCGGAGGACCAGTTCCAGCACCGCGCGCTGGTCGGGGGCGAGCTTCTCGTACGGGGTCAAGGCCCTGCTGAGGGTAGTGTGCCCGCCTCATGGTGACCCCCTTCGAAGGCTGGCCAGTCGGCTTCGACCGCCTCTACGGCCTCGAGCTGCTCGACCTCGGCGACGAGGAGGTCCACGCCCAGGTGAAGGTGCGCGACGAGCTGCGCCAGCCGGCGGGGCTCGTGCACGGCGGCGTGTTCGCCTCGATCGCCGAGACGATGGCCTCGATGGCCACGTGGATGGCCGTCCACGAGCAGGGCCAGACCGCCCAAGGGCTCTCGAACCAGACGAGCTTCCTGCGCCCGATCGTCGACGGCACGATCCACGCCGTCGCCCGCCGCCGCCACAGGGGCCGGACGACCTGGGTGTGGGAGGTCGAGATCACCGACGACGCCGACCGCCTGTGCGCGCTCGTGCGGATGACGATCGCCGTCAGAGAGCGACCGGAGGCCGACGGCGCGGCCGGTACGCGTTCGTGATCGGCATCCGCCGGTCGCGGCCGAAGGCACGCGGCGTGATCTTGATCCCGGGGGGCGCCTGGCGCCGCTTGTACTCCGCGCGGTCCACGAGCGAGACCGCGCGCTCGACGGCGTCGGCCGGGAGGCCCGCCCGCTCGAGCTGTGCGGGGTCGTGGTCCTCCTCGACATACGCCTCGAGGATCGCGTCGAGCGTGTCGTAGTCGCCTAGCGAGTCGGTGTCGCGCTGGTCGTCGCGGAGCTCGGCGCTCGGCGGGCGCTCGATGATCGAGCGCGGGACCGGATGGTCGGCGTCGCGGGCGTTGCGGAAGTCGACGAGGCGATAGACCAGCGTCTTCGGCACGTCCTTGATGACCGCGAAGCCGCCCGCCGAGTCCCCGTAGAGCGTCGAGTAGCCGACGGAGTTCTCGGACTTGTTGCCGGTGGTCAGCACGAGCCAGCCGAACTTGTTCGAGAGCGCCATCAGGATGTTGCCGCGGATGCGGGCCTGGAGGTTCTCCTCGGTGATGTCGGGCTCGCGATCCCCGAACACGCCGGCCAGCAGCTCGTCGTAGACCTCCATCGCCTTGCCGATCGGGATCTCGATCAGCTCGGCGCCGAGGTTCTCGGCGAGCACCCGCGCGTCGTCGCGCGTGCCCGACGAGGAGTAGCGCGACGGCATGGTCACGGTGGTCACGCGGTCGGCACCCAGCGCGTCGACCGCGACGAGCAGCGTGAGCGTCGAGTCGATCCCCCCGGAGAGGCCGATCACCACGTGCTCGAAGCCGTTCTTCTCCACGTAGTCGCGCGTGCCGAGCACGAGCGCGGCGTAGACCTCCGCCTCCGGCTCGAGCAGCGGCGCGATCTCACCGCCCAGCGGCCCGTCGTGCGGCTCGCGCGGCAGCGGGCCGAGCTGGCGCACGTCGGGCAGCGCCCGCCGCACCGGCGGGCGCAGCCGCGTGTCACGGAGCCGGGCGGTGAGCGCCGCCTGCAGGTCCACGGTGGCCACGGTCAGCGCCTCGGCGAACTGCGGCGAGCGGGCCAGCACGGTCCCCTCGTGGTCGATCAGCAGCGAGTGGCCGTCGAACACGAGCTCGTCCTGGCCGCCGACCATGTTGGTGAACGCCACCGAGGCCAGGTTGTCGCGTGCCCGCTGGATGAGCATCCGCTCGCGCTCGACGCCCTTGCCGGCGTGGTACGGCGATGCCGACGCGTTGAGGATGAGCGCCGCGCCCGCCAGCGCCTCCTCCGAGGCCGGCGGCCCCGGCGTCCAGATGTCCTCGCAGATCGTCAGGCCGAGCCGCGCGCCGCCCAGCTCGAGCACCGCGCCTCCCTCGCCGACCTGGAAGTAGCGCTGCTCGTCGAACACCCCGTAGTTCGGGAGCACCGACTTGCGGTACACGGCCTGCACGGAGCCGTCGGCGAGCACGGCCAGCGCGTTGTAGACGTCGTCGGCGCGCTCCGGGAAGCCGACGAGCGCCACGATGCCCTCGGCGTCGCGCGCCACCTCGGCCAGCGCCTCATGGCCGGCCTGCAGGAAGTGCTCCTTGAGCAGCAGGTCCTCCGGCGGGTAGCCCGTGAGCGCGAGCTCGGGGAAGAGCACGAGCTCGGCGCCGGCCTCGCGAGCGGCCTCGATGTTCGCCGAGATCCGCGCGGCGTTGCCCTCGAGGTCACCCACGCGCGAGTCGATCTGGGCCAGCGCGAGCCGCAGGGGAGGGATGAGGCCGGCCATGCCGCGCATTTTCCCATGCCCGCTCGTCACCGCTCACCGTCCTGCGGCGCACCGCGGCCGAGCCACGCCTCCGCGAATGCCCGCAGCTCGGCCGGATCGTCGCTGCGGAGCGCGCGGCGCCAGGCGAGCGCGACGGTCGGGCCGGGGCGGCGGCCGAGGATCACCGCCTGGCCGGCCGCGGCGAGCTCGGCATCGAAAGGTCCGGCGACCTCGCGCTGGAGCGCAGCGAGCGCCGGGTCGGGCCGTTCGGACAGGATCACGACGTTCCCGAGCTCGAGGGCGTGGATGAGCTGATCGTCGGTCAGCGGGCGCCGGTCGCGGGTCACGAGCTCCGGCCGGTGGGTGCCGCTCGTGGGCGGCTCGTCGCCGCTCGCGCTCGCGGGTGTGTCGTGGCTCGCACCCCGGTCCGGTTGCAGCTCGCCCGGACCCTGCGCAGGGGCGACCTCCGCATCGTCGCGCGACCCGAGCACGAGCACGAGGGCAAGGAGGGCGGCGGCGGCGACCACCGCGCCGCCCGCCACGAGCGCCAACCGCCTCAAGCGGGGCTCTTGGTCCGCCGCCGGGCGGGACGCGCGCGACCGCCGCGCTTGGTGGCCGGCACGCCCGCGGCCGCGGCCAGCTCGTCGATCGCCGAGGTCAGATCGCGGGCGAGGTCGTCGATGTCCTCCATCGCGTCATAGTCGCCGAGCAGCCCGAAGTAGATGCGCCCGTCATAGGACATGACCGCGATGCCCAGCGCGGTGTTGAGCACGAGCGGGACCTTCGGGTAGAACGCGCGCAGCCGACGGCCGAGCATGTAGAGCGGGAACTGCGGGCCGGGGACGTTGGTCACGGTCACATTGAAGAGCCGCTGCAGCGCCTGCAGCCGAGCGCCCTGGTCGAGCAGCGTCGGGGCCGCGAAGCCGGCCATTCGGGTCAGCGCCCCGGCGCCGATCGCCTGCGCCGAGCCCTTGAGGTCGCCGAGCGCCGTGTGCACGTGGCGGAAGCGCTCGACCGGGTCCTCGACGCCCACGGGAAGCGGCGCGTAGATTGCGGCCACCTTGTTGCCGAGTGCGCCGCGCTCCTTCTCGACGCGCACGGACACCGGCACCATGGCCTTGAGCTCGAGCCCTTCGGTGTCGCGCCCATGGCGGATGAGGTGCGCGCGCAGCGCGCCGGCGACGACCGTGAGCACGACGTCGTTGACCGTGCCGCCGAGCGCGTCCTTGACCGCCTTGAAGCGCGCGAAGTCTGCCTCGGTCCAGGCGAAGCGCCGGTGCGGTCCGATGTGGACGTTGAGCGGGCTGGCGGGAGCGCCGCCGAGGCCGGCGCCCGCCATCGACGCGAGCCCGGCGAGCGTGCGGGCGGCCTGCGCGCCGGCCCGCCGCGGGGCGGCGACCGCGCCGGCCGCGGCGCGAGCGGCGTCGAGCGGCGCGGCGGCGCGCTCGGCGAGCGCGTCGGCCAGGAGCGACGCGCCGGAGGGCTCGGGACGCGGATACCAGGCGGGGCCGGGCTCGGCCTCCGGCGGGTCGGGCTCGAGATCGAAGAGCACGGTCATGATGTCGACGCCGGAGATGCCGTCGACCAGCGCGTGGTGCGTCTTGCACACGAGCGCGAAGCTGTCGTCGCCGACGCGATCGACGAGCCAGATCTCCCACAGCGGCTTCGCGCGGTCGAGCTGCTGGGAGAACACGCGGCCGGCGAGCCGTCGCAGCTCGGCCTCGCCCGCGGGGGCGGGGAGGGCGGTGTGGCGCACGTGGTAGCGGGCGTTGAAGTGCGGGTCGTCGACCCATACCGGCCGCGCCTGGGCCAGTGGCGGGAACGCGAGCTTCTGGCGGTAGCGCGGCACCAGATGCAGGCGGCTCTCGATCTGTGCCACGAACTCGTCGTACGAGGGCGCCTCGCCGTCGAACACGAGCACGGATCCCACGTGCATGTGGGCGCCCGCCTTCTCGAGCGAGAGGAACGAGGCGTCGAGCCCGGACAGGCGGTCGGGGTTCGCCATGGCCAGCGATTCTGGCGTGTTCCTCGGGGTTCGACAAGCTTTAGACAGTCCGTGTTGTAAATCTTGAACATGCTGTATAGACTTGTGGCTCGTGAACCTCTCCGATCCCCAGACGGTCGCCAGGATCTACGACGAGCATGGCGCGAGCGTGTACGCCGCCGCGTACCGGATCCTGGGCGACGGGGCGCGGGCCCAGGACGTCGTGCAGGACGTCTTTCTGCGGCTCTGGCGCCGCCCCACCGCATTCGACGCCCGGCGCGGCGAGCTGGGCTCGTACCTGCGCCTGATGGCGCGCTCGCGCGCGCTCGACCTGTGGCGCGAGTCGCAGGCGGCCGGCCGTGCGTCGGATCGCCTGAAGATCGTCGTCGAGCACGACGACGGACGTCGCGAGGAGCGCCCGTCCGACGCGGCCGAGCTCGGCGACGCACGAGCGACGGTCCGGGCGGCGCTCGGGCGCTTGCCCGAAGCCCAGCGCGAGGCGCTCGTGCTCGCCTACTGGTGCGGCCTGACGGCCGACGAGATCGCGCGCCGCTCTGCGGTCCCGCTGGGAACCGCCAAGAGCCGCATCCGGCTCGGGCTCGCCAAGCTGCGCTCCGAGTGCGGCGAGCAGCTCGCCGTGGCCGTGTGACGACCCGCACAAGGTTGCGCGAGCAACCATTGCTAGTCTGAAAAACAGTTCGGCCATGCGAGCCGCGGGCGCACGAGGCGCGCGCGGGCGGGGGACGCTGGGTCACCGCGCGCTCGATGGCGCGCGTCAATCCCCCTCGCAGGCACACCGGCCGCGATCCCAAGGAGGTCACCTTGCGACCGCGACCCATGCTGCGCGCCGCCGTCTCGGCGGGCGCGATGAGTCTTGTAGTGCCAGTTTCGTCCGCGGCGGCGCAGTCCACCGCGACCATCGCGTCGACGGACGTCAAGAAGAAGCGCATGCACGTGCGCGCCGGCAAGCCCGTGGTCGTCACCGGCGCCGCACGGCCCGGCACCGCCGGCGTGGCGGCGTCGCTGCGGATCAAGCGCGAGGGCCGCTGGCGCACGCTCGACCGGGCGCGCACCGGCGCGGACGGCCGCTACACGCTCCGCGACCGCGTGCCACGGCCGATGAGCGCCCCGGCGCGGGTACGGGTGGCGACGCGCGTCGCCGGGTCGGGCGGCTCAACGTCTACCGGACGGCGTACGTGTCGTGGTACGGGCCGGGGCTGTACGGCAACCATCTGGGGTGCGGCGGGCGGCTCTCGCCGAGGCGGTTGGGCGTCGCGCACAAGACGCTGCCGTGTGGAGCGCGAGTGACGCTGCGGCGGGGGACGCGCACCGTCCGAGTGCGGGTCATCGACCGCGGGCCGTACGTGGCGGGGCGGGAGTTCGACCTCACCCAGGCGACTGCGGAGCGGTTGCGGTTCGGTGGGCATGGCTCGATCCTGACCACGCGGTAGTTCCGGCGAGCGTCAACGGCGGCCGGGTAGGGAGGCTGGGGAGCCGGCCGCCGCGCGGGGAATGACGTGTCAATCGGCGCGGGCGAGGCTACCGAGATGCACTTTCTCCCCGTCTAGAGGAGAAAAGTGCAAATGAGCGTTGGAACCTGCACCGAAGTACACGAAACTCGCCCGCCCCCTCACTCTCCCTACCCAGCGCAGTTGATGGTCGTCCGGCCCGCCAAACGAGGTCCGGGGCCGCGCGTACGCTTGTTCGCGTGCCACCCAAGCGGGTCATCGCCCACCTCGACTGCGACGCCTTCTACGCGACAGTCGAGCTGCTGCGGCGCCCGGAGCTGGTCGGCAAGCCGGTGATCGTCGCCGGCTCAGGGCCGCGGGCGGTGGTGACGACCGCGAGCTACGAGGCGCGCGAGTTCGGCGTCGGATCCGCGATGCCGGCGTCACGGGCCCGGCGGCTGTGCCCGGACGCGATCGTGATCCCGCCGGACTTCGCGGCGTACACGGAGACGTCCCGCAAGGTATGGGAGGTGGTCGGCGAACGGCTGGACAGAGTGCAGCAGCTCGGCCTCGACGAGGCGTACGCCGATCTCACCGGCGTCGACAAGCCGCTGCGGGTGCTTCGCGAGGTGATCGCCGCCCTGAAGGAGGCGACGGGGATCGTCGTCTCCGTCGGCGTCGGGCCGTCGCGGCTGATCGCGAAATGCTGCAGCGACCTCGGCAAGCCCGCGGGCTTCGTGGCGATGGGGCGCGAGGAGGCGTGCGTGCGGTTCGCGACGGCGCCCACGAGCCGTGTTCCCGGCATCGGCCCGAAGACCGCCGACCGCCTGGCCGGGCTCGGTATCCGCACACTCGGCCAGCTCCAGCGCGCCGACGAGGGGCGCCTGGCGACGCGCTTCGGCGCCAACACCGCGCACTTCCTCATCGCGCGCGCGAACTTCCAGGACGACTCGGAGGTCGAGACCGAGCGCGGTGCCGCCAAGTCCCGCTCGAACGAGCGCACGTTCGACGAGGACATCGCCGACCTTGCTCAGCTCGAGAGCGTGCTCCGCGAGATGGGCCGCGAGCTCGCCGAGGCCCTCCAGAAGCGCGGCCGGCGGGGCCGCACGATCGCGATCAAGGTGCGCCTGAACGACTGGACGACCGTGACTCGCGCCCGCACCGTCGAGGCGCCGACGAACGACACCACCACCGTGATCGACGTGGCGGTCGAGCTGCTGCGCGCCTACGCTCCCGCCCGGCCCGTCCGGCTGCTCGGCGTCCGTGTCGCCGGCTTCGAGGACGTCGAGCCCGAGCAGCGGCGCGCGCCGCCCGCACCGGTCGGCCAGCTCGCGCTCGACCTGTAGGATCGCCACGCGCGCCCGGGTGAGCGCGTCCGGCTCGCGGGCAGGGCCCGAGGCCCGTCACCGTCAGGAGCAGTGCCCCACCGCCGCTCGGGCGTGGAAGATCCCGCGCCGGCTCGGGCGCATCCTGCCCGAGGTGGACATCGAGGGCGAAGGGCTCGCAAAGGCCTAGCCCAGCTCCGTCAAGCGCCGCTCCAACAGGCTGCGCTCGGCGGGGTCCTCCGACAGGGCCAGCGCGCGGCGGTAGGCGTCGCGCGCTGGCCCTTTTCTGTCGAGGCGGCGCAGCAGGTCCGCGCGCGTCGAGTGCAGGTACTGATAATCGTCGAGCTGGAGGCGGTCGACGATCGCGAGCCCCGCCTCGGGGCCCTCGACCTCGGCCACCGCGATCGCGCGGTTGAGCTCGACCACCGGCGAGCCGGTGAGGCGGGACAGCTCGCCGTACAGGGCGGCGATCTGCGGCCAGTCGCGCGGCTCGCTGGCGTGCAGGGAGGAGATCGCGGCCTGGATCACGTAGGAGCCGCGGCCCCGCAGCGCGAGCGCCCGGTCAAGCACCCGGCGCCCCTCGGCGATCTGGTCCGCGTCCCACAGCGAGCGGTCCTGGTCGGCGAGCAGCACGAGGTCCTCGCCGCGGAAGCGGGCCGCGCGGCGGGCGTCATGGAGCAGCATCAGCGCGAGCAGGCCCTGGACCTCCGGCTCGTCGGGCATCAGCTCGGCGAGCGCGCGGCCGAGCCGCAGCGCGTCGGCCGCGAGGCCGCCGCGGCCGCTGTAGCCCGCGTTGAAGATCAGGTAGACGACCGCCAGCACAGCCGCCAGGCGGTCGGGGAGCAGGTGCGCGGGCGGCACGCGGAACGGGATGCCGGCGGCCTTGATCTTGCGCTTGGCGCGCACGAGGCGCTGCGCCATCGTCGCCTCGGGGACCAGGAAGGCACGCGCGATCTCGGGCGTGGTCAGCCCGCCGAGCGTGCGCAGGGTGAGCGCGACCTGCGCCTCGGTGGCGAGTGCGGGATGGCAGCAGGTGAAGACCAGCTCCAGCCGCTCGTCGGGGATCGTCGCGGTCTCATCCATCTCGAGCTCGGTGGGCTGCGGCGGGTCGAGCAGCTGGGTCTTGGCCGCCAGCGCGCGGTCGCGGCGAATGCGGTCGATCGCCCGGTTGCGCGCCGTGGCCAGCAGCCATGCGCCCGCGTTGGCCGGGACGCCATCGCGCGGCCAGCGGTCGGCGGCGATCGCGAACGCCTCCTGCGCAGCTTCCTCGGCGAAGTCGAAGTCACCGAGGAAGCCGATCAGCGCGGCGAGGACGCGGCCCCACTGCTCGCGGAACGCCTGCTCGAGGATCGCTACCACTCCGTGATCGGGCGCACCTCCACCGCGCCGCCCAGGCGGGCGGCCGGGATCCGCCCGGCAAGCTCGATCGCGGCGTCGAGGTCGTCGGCCTCGAACACGAGGTAGCCGGCGAGCGCCTCCTTCATCTCCACGAACGGGCCGTCGGTGCTCAGCGTGCGGCCGTCCTGCACGCGAACGGTGGTCGCGGTCTCGGCCGGCTCGAGCTGGAGGCCGGAGGTCACCCCCGGGCGTCTGGTTGATCGCCTGGTAGTCGGCGAAGACGGCCTTCTGCTCGTCCTCGGAGAGGCGGTTCCACGCCTCGGGGTCGCGCGGCGTGGGGGCGTCGCCCTGGTGGATCAGCAGCATGTACTTCATCTCGGTCCTCCTTCTCGGGGATGGTCGCCCATGAGACGAACGGGAGGCGCCGGGATCGACACCTCGTTGCCGAGAGGCGGCTCAGTACAGCGCGGTGGCCAGCTTGCGGCGCGACTCGCGGGCGAGCGGGTCATCGACGCCGAGCTCGTCGAGGACGCCGACCACGGCGCGGCGGAGGTCCTCGCGGCGGTCGGCGTCGCCGTTGGCGGCGATCGCGGCGATCAGGCGGTCGATGCCGGTCTCGGTGTCGCCCGCGTCGAGCGCCTCGAAGGCGGCCGCGGCGTCGGGGTCGGCGGGCTCGAGGCGCAGCCGGGCGGCCAGCCCGTCGGCCGCGAACGACCCGGCGACGTTGTCGAGCACCTCCTGCGCTCCCTCGCGGTCGCCGCGGTCGAGCAGCAGGCGGGCGAGCGGGATCGCGGCGTCGGCGCGGCCGGGCTCGAGCTCGAGCGCGCGCCGGAGCGCGTTCTCGTCACCCTCGCTGACGAGCTCGTCGGCCTCGGAGGGCACGATGCCGTCGAAGAAGCGCTTCACCTGAGCGGGCGGGAGGACGCCGACGAACTCGTCGACGACCTGGCCGTCCTTGAACGCCTTGACGGCCGGGATGCCCTGGATGCCGAAGGCGGCGGCGAGGCTCTGGTTGGCGTCAGTGTCGAGCTTGGCGAGCGCCACCTTGCCCTCGCGCTCGGTCGCCATGCGCTCGAGGACGGGCGTCAGCTGGCGGCACGGGCCGCACCACTCGGCCCAGAAGTCGACCACGACGGGCATCTCGCGCGAGCGCTCGATGACATCGTGCTCGAAGGTGGCCTCGGTCGTGTCGAAGATCACTGTCCCGAGGATAGTCTGCCCGCGTGGGCCGGCTGTCGATTGCGGAGGCGGGGGAAGGGGTCCCCGTCGTCCTGCTCCACGGGCTGACGGCAACGCGGCGGTACGTGGTCATGGGCTCGAAGGCGCTCGAGCGCGGAGGGCATCGCGTGATCGCGTACGACGCGCGCGGGCACGGTCAGTCGGAGCCGGCTTCTCCCTACTCCTACGAGGCGCTGACGGAGGACCTGCGGTCCGTGATGGACGAGCGAGGAGTCGAGCGGGCGGTGCTCGCGGGCGCGTCGATGGGGGCGCACACGCTCGTCCGGTTCGCCTTGGAGCACTCCGAGCGGGCGCTCGGCCTCGTCATCATCACGCCGGCGTTCGACCCGGACACGCACCAGGAAGGCGACCTCTCGCGCTGGGACGCGCTGTCCGAGGGGCTGCGCCGGGGCGGGGTCGAGGGGTTCGTCGAGGCCTATGGCGAGCCGGGAGTCCCACCGGCCATGCGCGACACGATCGTCACGGTGCTCCGCCAGCGCCTCTCCGCCCACGAGCATCCGGACGCGGTGGCCGACGCGCTGCGAGAGGTGCCGCGCTCGGCCGCGTTCTCCTCGTGGGACGACCTGGCGAGCCTCGACCTCCCGGTCACCGTGGTCGCGAGCCGCGACGAGGCCGACCCGGAGCACCCGCTCGCG
>DATAFH010000136.1:0-9785 GCA_036257565.1 Solirubrobacteraceae bacterium
CGAGTACGGCGTCAAGGTGATCGTCGGCGAGGAGGTCAAGACCGCCGACCAGGGCGAGGTGATCGGCCTCTTCATCGAGGAGAAGATCCCGCGCGGCATGACGCTCGAGGAGACGATCGCCGAGATCAAGCGCCAGGGCGGGCTCGTCTATGTGCCGCATCCGTTCGACCGCCTGCACGCGGTTCCCGACTACGAGCACCTGCTCGGCGTGGTCGACGATGTGGACGCGATCGAGATCTTCAACCCGCGGATCGCGATCGCCGCCTGGAACGAGGAGGCCGTGCGCTTCGCGGGCAAGTACCGGATCCCGGGCGGCGCCGGCTCGGACGCCCACGTGGCCCAGGGCCTGGGCGCGGTGCGGATCCGCATGCGCGACTTCGACGGGCCCGAGGAGTTCCTCGAGTCGCTGCGCGAGGCGGACATCACCGGCCGCCCGTCCTCGCTCCGGTACGCCCAGGTCCAGGCCCTCAAGTTCCTCGAGACCCGGGCCACTCCGCCGGCCGCCCGCCGCGCCACCCGCCGCCGCCGCGTCGCGCGGGCCGTGGCCGGCCGCGACACGCAATGAGCGATGCAGGGGCAAGGAGAACAGCGAGGCGCGGCTAAACCGGTCGGCGGGATGCCCGCCACTGACGACGAGATCCGCGAGAAGTACCTCGAGCGCGCCATCCGCGAGCTCAACACCTTCACCCGAGACCTGCAGGCCTGCGATCGCTGTCCGCGCGGCAGCCTCATGCCCGTGCTCGGCTCCGGCCATCCGCAGGCCGACGTGATGCTGCTCAAGTACGCCCCCACGCCAGCGGAGATCGAAGAGGGCGTCGCCTTCTACGGGCGCGCGGGAACGGCGCTCATGAAGTCGCTCAAGCGACTCGACATCGACCCGCTCGCGGTCTACGGGACGCTGTGCGTGAAGTGCCCGGTGGCCGACACGGCACTGGCCGCGCCGGAGTGCATCGCCCGGCTGGTCGAGGAGATCGCGATCGTGCAGCCGCGGCTCGTCGTGGTCATGGGGCCGGAGGCGCTCGAGGTCCTCAACGACCTCCAGCTCCCGCTGGCCGGCGAGGTCACCGCCCGGCCCGGCGAGGTCCAGGCGCTGACGCCGTCGATCGAGGCGCTCTACACGTCGAACATCGACGAGGCACTCGACGAGGAGCAGGCCAAGCGCGCGTTCTGGAAGGCGTTCCGGGTGCTCGGCGACTGGTACGCCGACTTCCCGCCGTACTAGGCGATCTCCAGCACGATCTTGCCGAGCTTGCCGCCCGCCTTGAAGCGGTCATACGCGGCGGCGACGTCCCCGAGCGGGTATGTCGCCGCGACGGGGACCGACAGGTCGCCGGACGCGAAGCCGGGCAGCACGGCCTTCTCGACCAGCCGCGTCGCGGCCGCCTTCTCCTCCAGCGGTCGGGCGCGCATGGTGGAGGCGTGGATCTGCCCGCGGCGGCCCATCAGCGCCCGCAGGTCGAGCTCGATCCGCGCGCCCGAGCCGACGCCGATGACCACGATCCGACCGCGCAGGGCGAGCGCCTCGAGATTCCCGGGGAAGTTCGGGGCGCCGACGAGCTCGAGGATCACGTCGAACGGCCCGGCGTCGGTGAACCCGTCGGGCGCGATGGCGTTGACCCCGAGCGCGGCGACCTGCTCGCGGCAATGGTCGTCGCGGACGGTCGCGGTGACGCGCGCGCCGGCCATCGTGCCGAGCTGGACGGCGGCCATGCCGACGCCGCCCGCGGCACCGTGCACGAGCAGCCGCTCGCCGACCATCAGGCCGGCCTGGGTGAAGAGCGCGTCGTGGGCCGTGAAGAACACCTCGGGCGTCCCGCCGGCCGCGACCCAGTCGAGCTCGTCGGGCACCGGCATCGCGACCCGCTCGTTGACGATCGCCAGCTCCGCCTGACCGCCGCCGGCGACGATCGACATCACGCGGTCACCGGGCTCGAAGCGCTCGACCCCGTCGCCGGTCTCGATCACCTCGCCGGCCAGCTCGAGGCCTGGGATGTCCTGCGGCGCGCCGGGCGGCGCCGGATAGCGGCCGGCGAGCTGCATCATGTCGGCGCCGTTGAGGCCCGCGGCGCGGACGCGCACGAGCAGCTCGCCCGTCTGGGGACGGGGATCCTCGTGCTCCCGCACGGAGATCTCGCCGTCCTGGATCGTGGCCGCCCGCATCGTCGCGATGGTAACCCGCGACGCGAGGTCACCGCAGACTGCCCTGATGGCGGTTGCTGACAGGTCGTCATCCGGTATGCACTGCTTTATGGGGGTTCCCGTTCCCCATCTGACACCGCTCTGGCGCGAGTCGCGCCTCGGTTTCGAGGCGGCGGCACTCGTGCGCAGCCCGGTGTGGCGGGGCGAAGGCGTACCCGCCGGCGAGGGCCGCCCGGTCATGCTGATCCCGGGGTTCCTGGCGGGCGACCGAACGCTGGCGACGATGGCCCGCTGGTTCCGCGCGAACGGCTACTGGACCCGCCGCGCCGGGATCCGGGCCAACGTCGGCTGCTCGCAGGAGTCGTGCCGGCGGATCGAGGAGCGCGTGGAGGATCTCGCCGAGCGCACCGGTCGCCGGGTCACGATCGTCGGCCAGAGCCGCGGAGGCGTGCTCGCCCGCGTGATCGCCGTGCGGCGGCCGGACCTCGTCGAGGGGATCGTCACGCTCGGCGCCCCCACGGTCTCGATGCTGGCCGTCAACCCGCTCGTGCTCCTGCAGGTCGGGCTCGTCGGCGCGCTCGGCACCGGTCGGTTGCCCGGGTTCTTCTCGATGGAATGCTGGCGCGGCGCGTGCTGCGAGGACTTCCGGGTCGACGTCGCGGCGCCGTTCCCGGAACAGGCGAGGTACATCGCGCTCTACTCGCGCTCGGACGGGATCGTCGACTGGCGCGCCTGCCTGGACCCGACGGCCGACGAGCTGGTCGAGGTCCAAGCCTCGCACTGCGGCATGGCTTTGAACCGCAGCGCCTACGAGCAGGTGGCGCGAGTGCTCGGCGACACGTCGGTCGCGCTCCCCCGGGCCGCCTGACGGGGCCGCCGCGATACGGCTGCCCCGCAGACCGGCTCAGTCGACGACGCCCGACTTCTCGACCGCGGCCCTGTCCGCCGCCGCCCGCGCAGCCTCCGCCGCGGCCCGCGTCCGCGCGTGGCGCGCGATGAACTCCTCCGTCGCCTCACGTGCGAGGTGGTCCGGGCGCTGGGTGAACGGGGACTTCATGAGGTAGGAGCTGGGCCCGTCCAGCTGGCCGCCGATCCCGTGGTTGAGGGCCAGCTTGCAGCACCGCACCGCGTCGATCACGATGCCCGCCGAGTTCGGCGAGTCCCAGACCTCGAGCTTGAGCTCCGCAGTCAGCGGCACGTCGCCGAACGCCTGTCCTTCGAGCCGGATGTGCGCCCACTTGCGGTCCGTGAGCCACGGCACGTAGTCAGACGGGCCGACGTGC
This sequence comes from Solirubrobacteraceae bacterium, assembly GCA_036257565.1. Taxonomy (GTDB): domain Bacteria; phylum Actinomycetota; class Thermoleophilia; order Solirubrobacterales; family Solirubrobacteraceae; genus DASSUW01. Next base: position 3,423 of record DATAFH010000136.1, read on the forward strand.
ACGTTGTCGGCCTCCATCTCGTCCTCGAGGATCGACGTGACCGCGTTGGTCTTGGAGATCTTCTTCGACTCGAGGCGCTCGCGCTCGAGCATGTTGAAGAAGTCCATGTTGCCGCCCACGTTCAGCTGGGACGTCCGCTGGAGCCGGACGCCGCGGTCGCCGAACAGCCGCGCCAGCGTCCGGTGGACGATCGTGGCGCCGACCTGCGACTTGATGTCGTCGCCGACGATCGGAAGCCCGGCCTTGACGAAGCGCCGGTTCCAGTACTCCTCGCGCGCGATGAAGACGGGGATGCAGTTCACCATCGCGCAGCCCGCCTCGAGGATCTGCTCGACGTACCACTTCGTCGCCTGCTCGGACCCCACGGGCAGGTACGACACGACGACGTCGGTCTTCGTGTCCTTGAGCACCTGGGCGATGTCGACGGTCGACCCCTCGGCCTTCGTGATCTTCTGCGAGAGGTACTTGCCGAGCCCATCGTGGGTCATGCCGCGCTGCACGGGCACGTCGAGATGTGGCACGTCGTCCTGGACGAACTTGATCGTGTTGTTCTGACCCGACCAGATCGCCTCGGAGAGGTCCTTGCCGACCTTCTCGGAGTCGATGTCGAAGGCGGCCGAGAACTCGATGTCGCCGACGTGGTAGCCGCCCAGGTCGACGTGCATGAGCCCGGGGACGCGCTCGGTGGGGTCGGCGTTCCGGTAGTGCTGGACCCCCTGCACGAACGCGTTGGCGCAGTTGCCCACGCCGATGATCGCGACCCGGGCCTTCTCGTTCTGGTAGCGGCTACCGCCGTTGGTGGACGGCTGGGGACGGATGCTCTCGGACAACTCGTTCCTCCGGTTGGTTACGGCACAAATAGAACCCCTGCTCGCCAGGGGCGTTACAACGCGACGGGACGGCGGCGCAGCTCGCCGCGCACGTGCCAGATGCGCTGGAAGACGGTGATCGTCGACAGCGCGGCGAGTACGTAGACGGCCGGCGCCAGCAGATCAAGGCCCGCGAGGACGAGACCGACGGAGAGGATCACGACCCGCACCGGGCGGTCCGCGATGCCGACCTTGCACTCGACCCCCAGGGCCTCGGCACGGGCGCGCGTGTAGGAGACCATCAGCGAGGCGAGCACGGCGACCACGACCGCCGCGACGGCGATCTCGTCGCCCGCGCGGGAGAAGTGCGCGGCCACCGCCGTCAGCACCAACCCCTCCTCGATCCGGTCGAGCGTCGAGTCCAGGAAGGCGCCGAACGGGCTGCCCTTGCCCGACATCCGCGAGTAGCGGCCGTCGAGCGTGTCGCACACCGAGCCCACGATGAACGCGATGCCGCCGAGGAAGAAGTACTCCTCCCACACGAGCACGGCCGCGACCACGCACAGGGCGAGACCCGTCAAGGAGATCGCGTTCGGCGTGAGGCGCGACTCGATCAGCCGGTTGCGCATCAGCGCCTGGTATTCACGCGGCCCGAGGCGCGGCGGCCGTTCGACCGGAGGCGTCGTCATCGCGAAGAGACTATGGCAGCGACCGTGCGCGGAGCCGGGTCCCAGGCCCACACCTCGGGCCGTACCCGCGCGAAGACGCCGTGCGCGCAGACGGCCGAGACGGCGGCCACGACCGCCCCGAGGAAGGCGTCGAGCCACCAGTGGTTGGCGGTCACGATGACCACGAAGGTGACCACCGGCGCGTACGCCCACCACAGCGCCCGCGCCCAGCGCCGGCGAGCCATGCGCGCCATCGTGACCCCGAGCATGAGCGCGAACGCCACGTGCATCGAGGGGATCGCGGCGTACGGGTTGAAGAGCACGTCGGCCGACCCCGAGTCGGCCTGCACGCCGGTGAACGCGGCGACCGAGTCCCCGAACCCGAGCTCGGGCAGGAAGCGGGGGGGCGCGGTCGGCACCGCCACGTAGCCGACGAGCGCCAGCCCCATGGCGACCATGAACATGTTGCGCACGAAGTAGAAGCGCTCGTTGCGCCGCAGGTAGATCCACGCGAGCGTGACGGTGGTGATTGCGAAGTGCGAGTTGAGGTACATCCAGCTCGAGGCGTCGATCACGAGCTGGTGGGCGGTCGCCCAGGCGTGCAGCCCGGGCTCGAAGAACAGGCCCAGCCCGCGCTCGACGTCGACCACCGCTCGCGCGTTGTCGAACGCCTCGGCGGCGCGGCCGTCGACCAGGCCGCGGACGAGCCGATAGAGCCAGTAGGCGCCGCAGAAGAGCACGATCTGGCGGACGAGGTCGAGCGGCCCGTGCGGGAGCAGGGATCTGGCTCGGGCGAGCATCGGTCCGATACTAAGCCCGCTGCGCGGGCGTGCCAGGCGGTTCACCACACCTCTTAACGGCCGCCGCCGGCGAGCGAGGCGGCAGCGCAGTCGGGCCCTCCGTCGGCCTCGAGCTCGGCCCGCACGCGCACCGGGCCGCTGCGCACGGGCGTCACGCGCGTCCAGCCGCCGGGCGCCTCGCTCACACACGCGGCGTCCGAGCGCCACCAGCGCGTCCAGCGCTGGCGCACCACCGTCGGGCCGCCGGACTCGACCTCGAAGCCGTCGGGCCGGGCCGCCACCACGCGCGCGCCGTCCGACGCCGGCGGCGGCGCGTCGCGCACCTCCCAGATCCGCCAGCCGCCGTCCCGATGAGCGGGTCGCAGGTAGGGGAGGTCGCGCTCGAGCAGGCGGCCCTCCGCCTCGGCCGAGTAGTCGAGCGGCGCGTCGGGGAGCGCCACCCAGTGCACGCCCGCCTCGCGCAACCAGCGGTGGTAGCGCTCGGCCGTCAGCGGCCGACCGTCATAGAAGAGCGAATTGGCCTTCTCGTCCAGCTGGCGCTCCCAGCCGCGCGCGAGCGGCACGGCCGTGGCGAGGTGGGCGACCTCCCAGTGGTTGTGGGTGAAGGCCACCTCGACGCGCTCGCCGGGCTGGACCACGCGCTCGAGGAACTCGCGCGGGACGTCGAAGAACGACGCCTGGGTCGATGGATCGCCCGACGCCTCGGCGACCGCCCGCACCGCGGGCAGCCACTGGAGGTAGACGAGCGCGACGAGGATCACGGCGAGCGCCACGCGCGGGGCGCCGACCCGCGGCGCAAGGACGAGCAGCGCCGGGCCGATCAACACCGGCAGCCGCATTGCGTTCTGGCCGAACGGCGTCGGGATTACGAACGCGGCGACCAGCACCGCGATATAGAGCAGCGCGCCCACACGGATCGCCCGGCGGGCGGGCGCCAGCAGCACGGTGGCCGCGACCACGATCAGCAGCATCGGCCAGAACGCGGTGGCCACGAACCGGTCGTCGCCGCCCTCGGGGAACAGGAAGTACATGGCGCCGCCCCCGATCGCCACGGGCAGCGCTAGCACCGATGCTCGCACCAGCGCCTCGCGCCCCCGCGCGATTCCGAACGCTACCGCGGCAAGCGCGAGGAACGCGCCCGCGACCGGGCTGGCGAGGACGCTCGCGAGCGACAGCACGCCGGCCAGCACCAGCCACGCCGCGCTCCTCCCCGGCCGCGCGCACAGCCACGCGGCGACGGCGAGCGCGATCCCCAGCGTGAACGGCATGCGGCCGATCACGACGTTGCTTAGCACGCCGGCGGCGAACAGCCAGGTCGCGGCGGCCGCCGCCTCCGCCGAGGGCGCCGCTGCCCGCGCGATCGGCACGAACGCCGAGGTCGCCGCCACGGCGGCGATCGCCCCCGCCCACGCCGGCCCCGGCCAGGCCGCGAGCGGCGCAAAGAGCATCGAATAGCCGAGCACGTGGTGGCCGCCGTACCACTGCGCGTTCCAGACGGTCATGCCCTCCGTGTCGAACAGCCAGGCACGGAACGCGTGGGCCGCCATGTCGGCGGTCGGCGGCTGCACCGCGAGATACACGATCGCGGCCAGCGCGGCGCCCACCACGGGCGCGAAGGGATGCGCGAGCACGCGGCGCATAGCGCCACTGATGGTATGTCGGGTCTAGCGGCGGGACGCGAAGTCGGCCGTGACCACACAGGCGGTGCTGCCGCCGAGCCGGCCGCCGCGGGCGCCGATGCCCACCAGGCGGAAGCCGGAGGAAAGCAGGATAGCCCGATGGCCGGACGAGTTCATCCACATGCTCACCACGCGGCCGGCCACGCCGCCTCGGCACCGGCCGCCGAGCATCGCGATCGTCTCGCCGACCGCCCGGTGCGGCGCGAAGCGGCGGATGCGGGCGTCGAACGACCCGCCGTCGCGGGAGTTGTGGGCGAAGAAGTCGTCGGCCAGCATCTCCCACGAGTGGAAGTTCGCCGCGCGGGCGAGCCCCGCGTTGCCATGCAGGCCGCGCACGCCGTGGTGCGCGCGCTGGCGGTTGATGGAGCGCACCACCGCGCGCTCGCGCGCGTCAAGGCTCGCCCTTCCGGCGACCGCCGGGCTGGGTCGTACGGTGAGGCAGGCGAGCAAGCAGCCGACGGCAAGCGTCAGCAGTGCGACGTTGCGCATGATTTCCCCCGTGTGCGCCGTGGCTCCCCCGAGCGGCCGGCGCCATCGTTCCAAGCGGCAACCTAGCAAGGCCCATCCGTCCCGCGCGACGAGGTCGGGGAGATGCAGGAGGAATTGCAGGCTTGATGTCGACGACCCCCTCACGCGCCCGTGTGCGCCGCATCCGCGACCGCCTGCGGGAGCTCTATGGCCGCCCGGTCGCACCGCCGCACGGCCACGGACTGGACGAGCTCATCCTCACGGTCCTCTCGCAGTCGACCAACGACCGCAACCGCGACGTCGCGTTCCTGCGCTTGCGCGACCGCCTCCCGAGCTGGGAGGCCGTGCGCGACGCGCCGAACGAGGAGGTCGAGGCCGCGATCCGCCCCGGCGGCATCTCGAAGGTCAAGTCGGTCCGCATCCAGGCGATCCTGCGGGCGCTCCCGGAGCCGCTCGACGGCCCGCACCTGCGCGACCAGGCGTTCCTCACGTCGCTGCCGGGCGTCGGCCGCAAGACCGCGGCCTGCGTGCGGCTGTTCGCATACGGCGAGCGTGACGTGCCGGTCGATACGCACGTCTCGCGCGTCGGCACGCGGCTCGGCCTGTTCCGGGAGCGCGCCCCGTTCGAGGAGCTGCACGACACGATGCTCGCCCTCACGCCGCCCGGGCAGGAGCTCGAGCTACACGTGAACATGCTGCGCCACGGCCGCCGGACGTGTCACGCTCGGCGCCCCGACTGCGGCGCATGCGCACTTCTGCGGATGTGCCCGACCGGCTACAATCTGCGTCACCACGACTGAGATCTTGTAGAGGAGCACACCACATGGCAAAGACCATCGGGATCGACCTGGGAACCACGAACTCGTGCATGGCCGTGCTCGAGGGCGGCGAGCCGACGGTGATCGAGAACGCCGAGGGCGGCCGCACCACGCCGTCCGTCGTCGCCTTCACCCAGAGCGGTGAGCGGCTCGTCGGCACTGTGGCCAAGCGCCAGGCCGTCACCAACCCCACCAACACCGTCTTCTCCATCAAGCGCTTCATGGGCCGCAAGGAGGCCGAGGTGCGCGAGGAGGAGTCGATCGTGCCGTACGACGTCATCTCCGGCTCCGGTGGTGACGCGCGGGTGAAGGCCGGTGGCAAGGAGTACTCGCCGCCGGAGATCTCGGCGATGATCCTGCAGAAGCTGAAGGCCGACGCCGAGGCCTATCTCGGCGAGAGCGTCGACAGCGCGGTCATCACCGTCCCGGCCTACTTCAACGACGACCAGCGCCAGGCGACCAAGGACGCCGGCCGGATCGCCGGGCTCGACGTCAAGCGCATCATCAACGAGCCGACGGCCGCTTCGCTGGCCTACGGGCTCGACAAGGAGTCCGATCAGACGATCCTCGTCTTCGACCTCGGCGGTGGCACGTTCGACGTGTCGGTGCTCGAGATCGGCGACGGCGTGTTCGAGGTCAAGTCGACCGCGGGTGACAACCACCTCGGCGGCGACAACTTCGACAAGGCTGTCGTCGACTGGCTCGCGGCCGAGTTCAAGCGCGACCAGGGCATCGACCTGACGCAGGACAAGATGGCCCTCCAGCGGCTCTACGAGGCCGCCGAGAAGGCCAAGATCGAGCTCTCCTCCGCGCAGGAGACGCAGATCAACCTGCCGTTCATCACGGCCGACGCCTCGGGCCCGAAGCACCTCGACGTGCGCCTGACCCGCTCCAAGCTCAACGAGCTGGCCAGCGCCCTGATCGAGCGCGTCGTCGCGCCGGTCCGCCAGGCGCTGGACGACGCCAAGGACAAGGGCGTGAAGGAGATCCAGCACGTCGTGCTCGTCGGCGGCATGACCCGCATGCCGGCCGTCCAGGAGAAGGTCAAGGAGCTCACCGGCAAGGAGCCGCACCGCGGCGTCAACCCGGACGAGGTCGTGGCCGTCGGCGCCGCCATCCAG
>DATAFH010000137.1:0-2729 GCA_036257565.1 Solirubrobacteraceae bacterium
GACATTTGTCCGCAGATCGAGCAGCGCCGCGCCGGCCTGGACCGCTTCCCAGGCCGGCCGGCGTGAGGCTGCGCACCGATCGGCTCGCTCTCACGATCCGGGCGGCCCCCCGAACGCCAGCGTGTCGACGAGCAGGAACAGGGCCACCGTCGTGACGACGATCGCGAACGCGCGGCCGAGCTGGTCCTGAGGCAGCCGGCTTCCGACCATCGTTCCGACCAACGCGCCGATCGCGGTCGAGCCGGCCAGCAGCACGGTGATCGGCAGATCGAGCCTTGCCCCCTCGAGTAGATGACTCGCCAGGGCGGCGATGCCGGTCAGCGTGATGATGACCAGCGAGGTGGCCACGGCGCGCCGGAACGACAGGCCGAACCACAGCGTGAGCACCGGGACGATCACGAACCCGCCCCCCACGCCGAAGAACCCGGTCAGGGCGCCGACGCCGAAGCCGGCGAGCGCGGCTGGACCGATCGCGACCGGAGGACACTCGCTCTCGCGCTCGTCGCGGTTCGCGCCGGCGCGCTGCCATGTCGCACCGGCCGCTACGAGCATCACCGGCACGAACGCGAGCATCAGAGCGCGTCCGCTCACGTGCTGGTTGGCGATCGCGCCGGCGAGCGATCCCGCGGCGGCCGGCACCGAGAACGTGATGGCCAGCCGCCAGCAGACGTGTCCGTGGCGCGCGAGCGATCCCGCGCCGACCGCCGCGGCCAGTGCAACGACGATCAGCGAGGCCGTCGACGCCGGGTTGACGGGCTCGCCGAGCACGTACACGAGCACCGGCAGCGCCAGGATCGCGCCGCCGCCGCCGACCGCGCCTACGATCAGCCCGATCGCTATGCCGAACGGGATCGCTAGCAGCACTGGACCGAGGGGAGATCGATATTCAGTCCTTCACTTGACCCGTCACGGCAGGGGCGTCCGCCACCGCATCGCCGATCCGCCTCGAAGAGCTGTGTGAACTCGTGTGCTCTCCTCGGCGCGCGTCTGAACGGTCGGCCTCATACGGCGACCAGCCCGCGCTTGCGGCTGGCCAGGAAGTAGCGCTCGAACGCGAGCTTGGCCCAGTGGGCCTGCGGGCCGGCCATTACGCGCGCGTGGTCGCCGTCGCCGAGGACCTTGTCGGCCTTGAAGACGATGCCGTTGTTACCGGCGTCAAGGACGCAGATCGCCGCCAGCTCAGCCAGCGGCAGCGTGCGCCGCGCCCCGCCCTGGATGTCGGCGGCGATGTTGTGCGCCGCGACCCTGGCCATCGTCTCGCTCATCTGGCCGGTCTTCGGCACGCCGGCAGGGACGGCCGTGGGCTGCGGCGGGGCGATCGCGATCGCCACCCCGGCGGCGTAGACATCGCGCTGCTGCGGGTGGCGGAACTCGTCGTCGACCGGCACGAAGCCCATCGGGTTGGCGAGCCCGTCGGCGTCGCGGACCGCGTCCACGCCGGTGAACGGCGGGACGATCATGGCGTACGCGAAGGGCAGCGTGCGGCCGCTCTCGAGCTCGAGCTCACCGTCGCGGGCCTCCGTGATGACGGTGTTGGGCAGCCCTTCGATGCCGAGCCGGTCGAAGAAGCTCGTGACGCGCTTGGCGGAGTCGCCGACGCCGCCGAGGCCGAAGTGGCCGAGGTAGGGCTCGGCGGAGACGAAGGTGACCGGCGCCACGTCGGCCAGGCCGGCCTTCTTGATGCGGTGGTGGACGTTGAATAGGAACTCGTACGACGCGCCGAAGCAGGAGCCGCCCTGGGCGGTACCGACCACGACCGGACCCGGGTTCTCCAGGAAGCGCTCCCATGCGTCCTGCGCCAGCAGCGCGTGGTCGAGGTTGCACACGGACTGCGTGTAGCCGGCCTCGGGCCCGAGGCCGCGGACCTTCTCGAACGCGAGCCGCGGGCCCGTGGCGATCAGCAGGCGGTCATAGGGCAGCGCCTCGCCCGCGGTCGTGGTGACGACGAGCGCGTCGGTGTCGATCCGGGCCGCCGCCTCGTTGATGTAGCGGATCCTCTTGCGCTCGTAGAGCGGCGCCAGCGGGAACGTGATGTCGTCGGGCGTGCGGAGCCCGAAGGGCAGCCAGATCAGCGACGGGATGAACGTGAACGACTCGCGCGGATCGAGCACCACGACCTCATGGCGGGCGTGCAGGTGCTTGCGCAGCTCCAGCGCGGCGGTCAGGCCCGCGAAGCTCGATCCGACGACGACGACACGTTGTGGGCTGGTGGACGACGACATGACGCTCCTTGGGATGCTCAAGCGACGAGCCGACGATGCGGTCGGCGCGGCCGGTCAAGCCGGGGGATCGGTTGGACGCCGGCGGCCGCGCGCGGCGCGTCGACGGCCGTGGAATCGCCGTCGCCGTCATCGGCCAGAGCGCGGGCCACGACCAACGCCACCGCGACGAGCAGCGCGACCACGAGAGACGTGACCACGACAAGCGCCGTCACCGTCTGGGCCACGCCCAGTAGCGCGACGGCGGCGACACCCGCGAGCACCGCGGCGCTGAAGCAAACCAGCAAGGACACGCGCTCACGCGTGGGCAGTTCGGGCTGGGGATCTGATGAGAGAGACATAGCTAACAACTCCACGGTTGTGAAGTAGAGAATACCCAACTCAATCGCATTATCAAGTACACAACGATGTAGTTGTGATATGGTGTTCGGCCATGACTCCCGCGACACCCGTCCCGCACCCGCTTCCGGATCCGCTCGTGGACCTGATCGCGGCCCGCTTTCGCGTGCT
>DATAFH010000138.1:0-3025 GCA_036257565.1 Solirubrobacteraceae bacterium
GGGCCCGATCGTGTACTTGTCGGGCTGCAGCGGGATGATCCGCGGCTCGACGTCGAAGTAGCGGCAGAACTTCTCCCACACGACGTGCACGTCGCCGCCGAACACGAGGTTCGGGCGGCTGGTGTCCTTGCTCGCGGCCTCGCGGCGCCTGCGCCAGTTCCACTTGAGCGACAGCGCGCCGAGCATGATGGCCTCGGAAGAGCCTTGCGTGCGCGCGCCGGTCGTCTCGCCGGGCGCGTGGAAGAGGTGGGCGAGCATCCGGATGCAGCGCTGCTCGATCTCGGCGGTCTGGGGGTACTCGGCGTGGTCGATGAAGTTGCGATGCAGGTTCTCCGCGATCACCCGCCCCGCCTCCGGCTCCATCCAGGTCGTGACGAAGGTCGCCAGGTTGCGCATCGGGATCCCGTCGAGGACGAGCTCCTCCTCGATCAGCCGCATCGCATCGGTGGCCGTCATGCCGTGCTCGGGGATCCGGTGGTCGGGCGCGGCCTCGAGCAGGAAGCGGTTGCCGTACTGCGTGGCGAGCATCTCGAGGCGCTCGGCGCGGTCGTCGCTGTTGTGGGCGATCGTCATGAGGTCGTACCTCCGTGGTGGCGGGCGAGCATGAGAGCCCCGGCGAGGAAGCAGAGCGCACCGAGGGCGGTGTTCCAGTTGGCGGCGGCGAGGTCGATGATCGAGCCGGTGTCCGGCACGACGTAGGAGGCCATGGCCGCGATCGCGAAGAACACGCAGCCGGCCAGGTTGACGGCCGCCATCGTCCGCGGCGCCGCGCTCGCGCGGTAGCCGATCACGGCCGAGGCGAGGAAGCAGGCCGAGCCGAGCGCGTCGGGCGCCCACACCAGCCGATCCTCCTGCTGCGCGGACAGGTCGGAGAGCAGCACGTCGAACGTGCTGAAGTTGAAGAACAGCGTGCCGGCGAACTGGATCGCCGCCGACCACCAGGTCGCGTCCCGTCCGGGCCGGTCGGCGGTCGCGTGGACGAGCTCGAGGCCGGCCGCGGCCGTGAAGAAGACCGACCCGACGAAGAAGACCCACGCGTCCGCGCGCGCCCCGACCAGCTGGACGAAGCCTGGGAACGGGCCGACGAAGAAGCAGATCGATCCGACGGCGAAGCCGGCGGCCACCCAGCGCTCCGACACCGGGTGGGCGGCGTGGCGCGGCGCGTGGACCAGTGCGTGGCCGATCACGCAGACAGGATCGTCGGCTGCTCCCGACGGGTGTCACCCCATTCGGGTGATGCGCGACGACCTCATGCCGATCGGATGACGCTGGCGCACGAGGTCCGCCCCACGATCGGCGGGTCCGCGACGGCGCGCTGCACGAGCTGTATGCGATGAACACCCGATGAGACGCCGATGAACGTCGAGGCGATCGTCCTCGCGACCGCCAGCGCGGTCCGGCCGAGCACCAGCCTCGCCGCCGTGTACACGCTGCTCTCGGGCGCCCGCCCGCGTCCGCTTCTGGTGGCGTTCATCACCGCCGGCTTTCTCGTCAGCACGGCGATCGGCGTCCTCGTCGTCTCCGTGCTGCATGGCATCCCGCTGCCGGGCGCCGCGTCGCAGCGCGCGGACATCGTCGACGTCGTCGCGGGCGCCGCGATGCTCGGCTTCGGCGCGGGCGCCTGGTCCGGCCAGGTGGAGCTGATGCGGCGGCGCCACACCGCAGGCACCGTCTCGCGGTGGGCCGAGCTGCTGCAGCAGCCCTCGCTCAAGGTCGCGGCCGTGGCGGGCGTCGCGACGCACCTGCCGGGCCTGTTCTATCTGGTCGCGCTGAACGCGATCGCCGCCGACGGGCCGCCGACCGCCGGCGCCGTCGTCCAGGTGCTCGTCTACAACGCGATCTGGTTCAGCGTGCCGGCCGCCGCCCTGTTGCTCGCGGAGCGCCACGCCGTGGGCGCCCAGGAGCACATCACCCGGCTCAACGCCTGGCTCCGCCGGCACGAGCAGGTGCTCCTCGTGGCGGTGTTCGTCGGCGTCGGGACCTATCTCGTCGTCAAGGGCATCCGCGGGCTGGTGTCGTGAGCCCTTCGTCAGTCCGCGGGCGCGCGGACGCCGTGACGGCGTAGGTAGTCGAGGTAGAACGGCCGCAGCAGCTCGACCACGTCACCCTTTCCCGACTCCGTGACGTCGCGGACGTGAGCGCTGACGCGCTCCATGTCGAGCTGCGCCTCATTGAAGTCCCCCGCTCCCGTCTCGGCCGCCGGCAGCACCTGCATCAGATGCCAGAAGAACTTGACGTCCAGATGCCGGCGCGCACGGCTCACTGCGAGGTCGTGCAGCTGTGGCGAGGAGAGCCGTTCCAGCGGATCGGGATCGGACACGTGTCCGTCACGGTACACGGCGCGTGAGTCCGCGAGATCACCCGATCCGGACGAGGCGCGCGCGACGTGGCCGTCCTAGGCTTCGCGACGACCACCATGGTGAGGAGAGAGACGTGACCCAGCGGATCCTGGTCGCATACTGCCCCGAAACCGTCGACCGCAGCCCGGTCGAGTTCGCGGTGGACGCCGCGCGCTTCACCGGCGCGGCGCTGGTCGTCGTCGTCGTCCACCCCGGCGGTTCGCCACTCGAGCGGCTCGCCGGCGGCGAGTTCGGGCATGGCGACAGCGACAGCGGGCGCGAGAGCGCCGAGCAGCTGCGGAGCGCGCTTCGCACCGGGGGAGTCGACGCCGAGCTGCGCGAGGTCGAGCACAGCACGCCCGCGCGCGGCCTCGCAGCGGCGATCGAGGATGTGCAGCCGAGCCTGGTCGTCATCGGGTCGAGCCGACACGGCCACCGGGGCCGGGTCACGCCAGGCAGCACCGCCGAACGCGTCATCCACGGCGCGCCGTGCCCGGTGGCGGTCGTACCGCACGGCTACGAGCGTCCGGCCGCCGGCGTGCGCACGGTCGGCGCCGCCGTCGCGCCGACCTCCGAGGGCGGCGAGGCGCTGCGGGCCGCCGCGCAGCTCGCGCGTGCGGCGGGCGCTCGCGTGCGCGCCGTGATGGCCCTCAGCCCGAAGCACGCAGCCGAGCAGTCGCCCGGGC
>DATAFH010000139.1:0-2651 GCA_036257565.1 Solirubrobacteraceae bacterium
GCGCCGGCGCCGAGATCTTCGCGACCGCCGGGAGCCCGCACAAGCGCCAGCTGCTCGCCTCGCTCGGCGTGGCCCACGTGATGGATTCCCGCTCGGTCGGATTCGCCGACGAGCTCATGGCGCGGACCGGCGGCGAGGGCGTCGACGTCGTGCTGAACTCGCTTGCGGGCGAGTTCATCCCGAAGAGCCTCGGGGTACTGCGCCCCGGCGGGTGCTTCGTGGAGCTGGGCAAGCGCGATGTCTGGGAGCCCGCACGCGTCGCGGCGGTTCGTCCCGACGTCCGCTACCACGTGGTCTATCTGGGCGACTCCTTCGCCAGCGAGCCGGCGCGAATCCACGCCATGCTGACCGCGCTTGCCGACGACCTCGCCGCCGGGCGGCTCGAGCCCCTGCCGCATCGCGTGTTCGGCGCGGCGGACGTGGCCGAGGCGTTTCGGTTCATGGCGCAGGCGCGCCACGTCGGCAAGATCGTGGTGCGGACCCCTGGCGGCGAGGCGCCAGCGCTACCCATTCGGGCGGACGCGAGCTATCTCGTCACGGGGGGCGCCGGTGCGCTCGGGCTGCACACCGCGGAATGGCTGCACGCGCGCGGCGCACGGCATCTCGTCCTCATGGGCCGATCGCCGCTGTCCTCTGCGGCGCGCGCGCGGGTGGCCCGGCTCGAGCGCGAGGGGTCCGTCGTGCGGATCGTACACGGTGACGTCGCACGCGCCGAGGACGTGACGGGCGCCTTGGGAGAGATCGAGACCGCGCTCCCCGGGCTGCGCGGCATCGTGCATGCGGCTGGGATCGTCGAGGACGCCATGGTCCCGGGGCAGACGCGTGCCGGGCTCGCCGCCGTCATGGCTGCGAAGGTTGCGGGCGCGTGGAACCTGCACCGCGCGACGGCCCCGCTCGAGCTCGACTTCTTCGTTCTGTACTCGTCCATGGCCGGCGTGCTCGGGTCGGCGGGCCAGGCCAACTACGCCGCTGCCAACGCGTTCCTGGACGCGCTCGCCGCCCACCGGCGCGCGCAGGGCCGGCGCGCCCTCGCCATCCAGTGGGGCCCGTGGAGCGAGGGCGGCATGGCCGCCGCACTCGGCGAGTACGGCCGGCGGCGGTGGGCAGCACAAGGCATTCGCGAGCTCGGCGCCGGCGAGGCTCTGATGCAGCTCGAGCGACTGCTCGCCGGGGGCGCCGCGGCACCCGCGAGCGCGGCGCCGCTGCCGATCGCCTGGGAGCGCTACGTCGCGGCGCTGGCCGGCGGCGCCCCTCCCTTCCTTCGCGATCTCGTCCATGTGACCGCGAACGGCGCCCGCGCCACCGCCGTACCCGCGCGCCCCGCCCTCGTCCTGCAGCTCGCGGCGGCGCCCTGCGCGCGGCGCCGTCACCTGCTGCTCGCGCATGTGCGGGAGCAGGCCGCGCTCGTGCTCCAGCTGCCGAAGAGTCACGCGCTCGACCCGGATCAGGGATTCAAGGAGCTGGGCCTCGACTCGCTCATGGCCGTGGAGCTCCGGAACCGGCTCCGGGTCACGGTTGGCCACGCCTTGCCCACGACCCTGGCGTTCGACCATCCGACCGCGGCGGCGGTCGCCGATTTCCTGGCACGCGTGCTGGACATCGGCGGCGACGAGGGCCCCTCGGAGCCTTGCGGCGAGGGCACCGCGGCTGATGCGGTCCGGGCGCTGTCGGACGAGGAAGCCACGGAGCTCCTGCTTGCCGAGCTGGCGCACGAGACGACGTCGGGCTCTGGGAAGACGGGACGGATCTAGCGAGATGGCAGGCCCCGACACGACCGCCGCCGACCGGATGGGCAGCCTCGAGATAGCCGCCGCGCCACGGCACGCTCCGGACGCGCCGAACGGCGCGGCCCTGTCGCCGGTGAAGCAGGCGGTGCTCGAGATCCGGCGCCTGCGTGGGCGGCTCGAGGAGGCGGAGCGCGTCTTCACCGAGCCGGTGGCTATCGTGGGGCTCGGCTGCCGCTTTCCTGGCGGGGCCTCGAACCCCGGAGCGTTCTGGCGCCTGCTGCGCGATGGCGGCGACGCCGTCACGGAGATCCCGCGCGACCGGTGGGACGTCGACGCGTACTACGACAAGGATCCCGACGCGACCGGGCGGATCTACGTCCGGCACGGGGCCTTCCTCGACCGGGTCGATGGGTTCGACGCCGCCTTCTTCGGGATTTCCCCACGCGAGGCGGCGAGCATGGATCCTCAGCAGCGCCTGCTGCTCGAGGTGGCGTGGGAGGCTCTCGAGCACGCGGGACTCAGCCCTGACCGGCTCGCCGGGAGCGCGACGGGCGTGTTCGTCGGCATCAGCAGCAGCGACTACGCGCAGATGCAGGCGCAGACGATGAGGGCGGACGGGGCAGACGCCTACTTCGCGACCGGGACCGTGCATGGCGTGGCCGCCGGGCGGCTGTCATACCTGCTCGGCCTGCGCGGGCCCGCGATCTCGTTGGACACCGCGTGCTCCTCGTCGCTGGTGGCAGTGCATCTCGCGTGTCAGAGCCTCCGGCTGGGTGAGTGCCGCACCGCGCTCGCCGGCGGCGTCAACGTCATCCTCTGGCCCGAGCTGATGATGAACTTCTGCCGCGCGCGGATGATGTCGCCGACCGGGCGCTGCCACACGTTCGATGCGGACGCGGACGGCTACGTGCGAGGCGAGGGCGG
>DATAFH010000140.1:0-2046 GCA_036257565.1 Solirubrobacteraceae bacterium
CGCCGCGAGCACCTCCAGGTAGGCATCGACCGTGCGGCGCGCGGTCTCCTCCCAGGTGAAACGTCGCGCGCGCTCGAGTCCCGCCGCGACCAGCCGGTCGCGCTCGGCCATTGCCTGCCGAATGCCCTCCGCCAGCCGTTCCGGCTCGATGAAGACCGCCGCTTCGCCCGCTACCTCGCGGAGCGCTGGATCCGGCGCGGCGACAACGGGCGTTCCGGAGGCCATCGCCTCCAGTACCGGGAGGCCAAAGCCCTCGTAGCGGGACGGCATCACGAGGCACACCGCACCGCGGTACAGCTCGACGAGCTCATCCTGGGTCACATAGCCACGGAGCCTGGCGCCACGGCGCTCGAGCTCACGCGCCAGCTCGGCGTCGCGTACCGGTCCGGCGACGACGAGCGGGAGGCCGATCTCCGAGGCGGCGGCAGCCGCAGCCAGCGTGTTCTTGCGTTTCTCGACGGATCCGACCAACAACAGGTACTCGCCGGGATCGCCGTCGCCCGGCGAGAACGCGGGATCCACGCCGTGCGGTGTCATGGTGATCTTCTCCGGCGGAATGCCGTACAGCTCGACGACGTCGGCCTTGGTCCGCTCCGACACGGCGAGCACCCGCGCGGCGCGTCTGGCCGAGCGCGGCATCACCGTCTTGAAAATGAGTCGATCATGCGCCGGCATCAGGGAAGGATCGCGCTCGAAGGAGAGGTCGTGGATCGTGACCACAGCAGGGCACGGGCAGCGGAGCGACACCGCGTGCTGGAAATGCGCAAGCGCCGGCCGGAGCCTCCCGAGCACGCGCGGCACCGACCACGCCATACGCAGCTCCTGGAAGCGTGCGGGCACGTGCACCGCCTCGACGCCTTCCGGGACGAGATCCGGCAGCCGCGTCAGCGCCGCGAAGCGCAGCCCGCCCGCGGCTGCGCCGGGCAGGTGGCGCAGGAGGTTGAGGACGTAGGTCTCATCGCCCGTCCGCCGGCGGCCGAGCACGTCCGCGTCAATAACGACGAGGCTCACCGGGCTACTTCCCGATAGACGTCGGCCGTCGCGCGCGCCGCCGCCTGCCACGAGAAAACGCGGGCACGCTCCAGGCCGAGGCGGCGTAGCTCGTCACGTCGCGCTACCGCTTCCGCGATGCCACCGGCGATCGCCGCGGGGTCATACGGGTCGACGAGCACTGCGGCGCCGCCGGCCGTCTCCTCGGTCGCGCCACCCCGACTTGTCACCACGGGCGTGCCGCACGCCATCGCTTCTGCGATCGGCAAGCCGAACCCCTCGTAGAGCGACGCGTAGACGACGCACTTGGCGCCCCGGTAGAGACGCGCGAGCTCGTCGTCGGACACCCGCCCCGACCAGCCTGCAGCCTCCACGCCGCCCCAGCCTCGCGCGCCGACCACCCGCAGCTCAACGCCGGCCATGCGAGCCCCTTCCTGCACCCGCTCGAGGTTCTTCCGCGGCTCGAGCGTTCCCACCGTCAGCACGTAGTCGCCGTCGGCCGCCGGGCCTTCGGCTGAGAACACGTCGGCCACGCCGTTGGGGATGACGGTGACCTTCTCCGGCGGCGTGCCGAGCAGCTCGACGAGGTCGTGCTTCGTGAACTCGGAAACGGCGATGATCCGGCTCGCCGCCCGCGCCACCCGAGGTACGCACGAGCGGCTGTAGTGCCGCGTCCACCGGTTGAACGTCTCTGGGTGGCGCAGGACGGCGAGGTCGTGAACGGTAACGACCAGCGGCATCCGCGGGGGTGAAATCGGGCCGCGGAACGTCGGGCAGTGGAGGACGTCGAGCCTTTGGCGCCTCGCCAGGCGCGGCAGGGCGACCGGGTACCACCACGCGTCGCGGTAGACGGTGGCGATGCGACCCGAGCCGCGCCGGCCGAGCGGGACGAGCTCGACGTCACCGAT
This sequence comes from Solirubrobacteraceae bacterium, assembly GCA_036257565.1. GTDB lineage: Bacteria > Actinomycetota > Thermoleophilia > Solirubrobacterales > Solirubrobacteraceae > DASSUW01. Next base: position 1,899 of record DATAFH010000140.1, read on the forward strand.
CGAGTCGATGCCCTCGATGTAGCGCGCGGTACCGGCCCGGGTCTGGACGAGCGGCGAGACGTCGAGGCCGACGCGCATCACACCGCCTCCAGGTAGGAGTCGAGGAAGACCCGGCCCGTGTGGTTCCACGAGAAGCGCGCGGCGTGCG
>DATAFH010000141.1:0-19050 GCA_036257565.1 Solirubrobacteraceae bacterium
GCGGCAGCGACCCGTCGGGCTCGACCAGCCGCAGGTCAGCCCCGGACGCGTTGCGGGCCGCGCGGTCGAGCGCCGCCTGGGCGATCTCCACGCCGATCGGCTCGGCGCCGGCTTCACGCAACGCCGCGACGAACCGGCCGGCTCCGCATCCGAGGTCGAGCACGCGCTCGCCCGGGCGCACCGCGGACAGCAGCATCGCCCGCCGCCGCTCCCACTCCCACGGCTCGGGATCGGACGGTGCGTCGGCCCAGAACTCCTCGTGGTAAGCCGCTTGTGACAACGGGTGCTAGCCCGTGCGGGGAAGTGCCGAGTTTGCAGGGAGTACGGCCATGCCGGGCACCTTAGGGGGTGTTGCCGGGTGTGTTGGGCTGTTCGGCGTGGTTCGTGAGCACCGCGTTCGTGTGACGGGAGTTCCACCAGTGGCTTGCTCCAGCGGGCCCTGCTTGGAACCAAACAAGTGGCGCCTCAGTGTCGTGTCGCGGCGGCGACGGGCGACGTTGGGGTCGGCGGGCGGCCGGAGGTCGCGCGGTTTGCGGGCAGAGAGGTCTGCGAATACGTTTCCGCGATGGCCAGCGAGGGAGGCGGCGAGAGCCTGGCGGCCGCGATCGAGGGCGCCGCGATCGCCGAAGCGCTGGGTGCCTGGCGCAGGGAGGCCGAGAGCCGGCCGAACCCGCGGCCGGCGTTCACGGCCTTTCCGTTCACGCTGGGCGTGGCCTCGGGCTCGCCGCGCCCGACGAGCGTGGTGTTGTGGACCCGCCTCGCACCCGAGCCGCTGGGCGACGGCGGTATGGGCCAGGAGACCGTCCCCGTGCGATGGGAGGTGGCCCACGACGAGCAGTTCGCGCAGCTGGTCCGGGAGGGTGTCGTCGACGCCGTGCCCGCGCGGTCGCACAGCATCCACGTCGAGGTGGGGCAGTTGGAGCCGGCGCGCTGGTACTTCTTCCGTTTCATCGCGGGCGCAGAGGTGAGTCCGACGGGCCGCACGCGGACGGCGCCTGCCGCGGACTCCACGCCGGAACGGCTGCGGTTTGCGATCGCGTCGTGCCAGAACTTCGAACACGGCTTCTACGCCGCGCATCGTCACGCAGCTGACGAGGACCTGGATCTCGTGGTCTTTCTCGGCGACTACATCTACGAGTCGACGTCGCCCAGTCCACAGGCCCGTCGGCACGTCGGAGGCGAGGCCCACACCCTCGCCGAGTACCGCAGGCGCCACGCCCAGTACAAGACCGATCCGGACCTGCAGCGGCTGCACGCGGCCGTGCCGTGGCTGGTCACCTGGGACGATCACGAGGTGGACAACAACTACGCGCGCGACCGTTCCGAGACGCTCGATCCCCAGTTCCTGCGCCGCCGCGCCGCGGCCTACCGGGCCTACTTCGAGCACATGCCGCTGCGCGAGGTCGCCCGGCCGTCCGACGGTCGCATGCTGCTCCGCGCCCGCTATGACATGGGCCGTCTGGCACGGTTCCACGTCCTGGATGGTCGCCAGCACCGCACGCCGCAGGCCTGCCCGAGGCCGGGCCGTGGTGGTTCGAATGTCGTCGACGCTCGCTGTCGCGAGCTGTTCGCGAAGGCGCGGACCATGCTCGGCGCCAACCAGGAGCGCTGGCTGGTCAATGGGCTGACGGCCGTGCCGGAGCGGTGGAACTTCATCGCCCAGCAGACGCTGATCGCCCGCACGGCGAGGATCATCGCGGGTCGCCGGCGCTGGGGCACCGACAGCTGGGACGGCTACCACGCCGCTCGCAGACGCCTCCTGCGCGCCCTGCACGACAACCGCGTGCGCAGCTGCGTGGTGCTCACCGGCGACGCGCACGCCAACTTCGCTTGCGACCTCAAGCTCAGCTTCGCCGCGGCCCAGAGCCCCGTCGTGGCCACGGAGCTGTGCGGCACGTCGATCAGCTCCTTCGGGCCGCCACAGAGCCGCCTCGACGCGATCCGGGCCGCCAACCCGCACATCCGCTTCGCCGACAGCACCAGACGCGGATACGTCGTCGTCGACCTGACGCCCGAGCGGTGCCTGGCGCGCTTCCAGGTCATCGACGACGCGACAGACCCGAACACGCCGGTGCGCACACAAGCAACGTTCACCGTCGAGGCCGGACGCCCCGGCGCCCAGCCGACCTGACACGCCTCGGAGCGCCCGCGCCGTGGGCGCGCACGGCACGAGGGTACGCTGCGGCGCGATGCGCTTCCGCCGCCGGCGCCGCGAGCCGGAGTCGACCAAGCTCCACTTCGGCGCCTTCGACGTCGCGCACGACGGCTGGCTGAATACCGACGTCACGCCGCACCTCGCGGTCGCCCGCGCGCCCGGGCTCGCGCGGCTTCTGCGCGCCGCCGGTCGGCTCTCGGACGAGCGGTGGGCCGTGCACCGCGCGGGCGTGTTCCGGCGGATGCACTACCTCGACCTGACGCGCCCGCTCCCCTATCCCGACGGCGCCTTCGAGGCCGCGTTCGGCTCGCATGTGCTCGAGCACCTCAGTCCTCCCGAGGCCGAAGCAGCATTGCGCGAGCTCCGCCGCGTACTCAGGCCCGGCGGTGTGCTGCGGATCGTCGTGCCGGACCTCGACCACGAGGTCGGTCGCTACGACCCCGCCCGGCCGGACGAGTTCGTCGAGGGCCTCTTCCAGGGCCGGAAGCGCTCGCGCAGCCACCACCGCCACTGGTGGCTCTACAACGAGCGCTCGCTCGCCCAGTTGCTGACCCGCACCGGGTTCGCCGACGTCCGCCGCTGCGCCTACCGCGAGGGCCGCTGCCCTGACGTCGAGCGGATCGACTCCCGCCCGTGGTCGCTGTTCATGGAAGGCGTCGCGCGATGAACGCGAACTGGCCGGCGAACTGCAGCTTGACCGTGGTGCGGTCCTCGGCGTCCCAGCCCAGCACCCGGCCGACGCCGTCCACGAGCCCGTTGAACGGCGAGCGCTGCGACCACCAGCGGTTGAAGCGCCGGCCGCGAGTCACGACGTAGCCGAGCAGCGAGACCGCGTCGATCCCGGGCACGAACAGCTCGGCCTCGAGCCCCGAGTGGGCGAACAGCCGCTGCAACCCGTACGGCGTCCAGTTGCCGGTCGAGCGGGAGTGGAACGGCTCGAGCTGCGACGTCGACCCCGCGAAGCGCCCGCCCGGTCGCAGCACGCGTGCGACGTCCTGCAACAGGGAATGCGGGAGCTCCACGTGCTCGAGCACCTGCTTGCAGAACACGACGTCGACGCTGCCGTCGTCGAGCGGCAGGTGGAGCCCGTCGAACGTGCGGAACTCGGCGTCCGTGCGCGTGCGCATCGCGGCCTCGGCGGAGTCCGGCAGGTCGACGCCGATCCAGCGGACCGTCGGATCGGCCGCCCCGAAGATGTCGACCGAGTCTCCGCGGCCACAGCCGAGGTCGACCACGACCGCCCCCGGACCCGCCGACGCGAGCAGCACCGGCACGAGGTCCTCGGCCAGCACCTGCGGCGAGCTGACGGTGGAGATCGCCGGCCGCAGCAGCGCCCGCAGGTCGCTCCCGGGGAGCCGCCGGTCCGACAAGCCGGCGTCAGGCGCCGGCCGCGTGCGGCGCGGTCGGGTCGCTTTTCTCAGCGTCGGCGAACTCGCGGGCCATGAAGTTCTCGATCTCCATCGGGTCGTCCTTGGAGCGCTCGACCACGCGTAGGAGGTCGGACATCGTGGCCACCTCCTCGACCTGCTCCTTGATGAACCACTGCGTGAACTGCTCGCTCGTGTAGTCGCCCGCCTCGCGGGCCACCGCGGCGAGGCCGTTGATCTGCTCGGTCACCCGCCGCTCCTGGTCGAGGGCGAGCGCGACCGGCGCCACGATGTCGCCGAACGTCGACTCGGGCGCGGCGACGCCGGGGATGACGACGTCCGCGTCGGCGTCGATCAGGTACTGCACCATCATCATCGCGTGGTCGCGCTCCTCGAGCGCCTGCCGGTAGAAGAAGCGCGCGAGCTGGGGCAGTGTCTCCGCGTCGTAGCGCACGGCGATGGCCACGTACTGCTGATGGGCGGCGAACTCGTGCCCGATCTGCTCGTTGAGCCGGGCCACGAAGGAATCGGCTGGCATGGCTGGCAAATCTATCCAAGGCGCTCGCGCGCGCTTGCGAGTGCGAGTAAGCCGCGCCCGTTCTCTTAGGGTGACCTAATCGCGTTGCTACGCTGCTCGGCGGTGAAGCGCGTCAAGCCGAAGAAGCGCTGCTGCAAATCCCGCCCGCGCTGCAAGAAGTGCCCCGTGGTGTGCAAGCGGCTGGCGAAGCAGGGCCTCGCGACCAGGCGCCCGGACGGGGCGTACATGGTCGAGCTCAAGATCGGCAAGAAGGCGCTCAAGGCGGCTCGGGCGCGGTAGACCGATATCCTGCGCGCGTCATGGCGACGTGCCTCGTCACCGGGGGGGCGGGCTTCCTTGGCTCCCATCTGTGCGATGAGCTGCTCGCTCGCGGCCATCGCGTGATCTGCGTCGACAGCGTGGAGACCGGGTCGCTGGCGAACATCGCGCACATCCGCTCACCCGATTTCCACTACCTCCAGACCGACATCATCGAGCCCTTCTTTGTCGAGGAGCCGGTCGACGTCGTGTACCACTTCGCCTCCCCCGCCTCGCCGATCGACTACCTGCGGCTGCCGCTGCACACACTGAAGGTCGGCTCCTACGGCACCCACCACGCGCTGGGGCTCGCCAAGCGGCATCGGGCGCGCTTCCTGCTGGCCTCCACGTCGGAGGTCTATGGCGATCCGCAGGTGCACCCCCAGCCCGAGAGCTACTGGGGGCACGTGAACCCGATCGGCCCGCGCGGGGTCTACGACGAGGCCAAGCGCTACGCCGAGGCGCTGACCATGGCGTACCACCGCCAGCAGGGCGTCGACACCGCGATCGTGCGCATCTTCAACTCGATCCTCGCCGACGAGCAGGTGCTCTACGACGACGGACGCGAACTCGTGCGCGAAAGGGTTTCGGATCTCGCTGCGAGATTGGCCACGCACGCTGTCGCAGCCGGTTACGTTCCGGCGCGGAACCCGGGCAGCCTGGGACTCGTCGACGCGGGATTCACGCCGGCCATGGAGTATCCGCTCGAGGGGTACACGGCTCCCGCGTTCGATGCAGAGTCGGATCTCGGCTCAGCACACGTCTCCGCATTGATCGCTCACCCCACGGACGAGACGTGCCACGAGATCCGAACACGGTACGGCCGCTCGATCCGCGTCACGGGCCATCACTCGGTGTTCGTCGAGGGGCCAGACGGCCTTCCGGTCGCCAAGCCGGCTTCGGACATCACGACCGATGACCGCGTGGCCATCGCCGGCCGCCTCGAGGTCCCCGAGCGCGACCGCACGCTCGTGAGCATGATCGAGGTCTGGCGCTGGAACGAGGGCGACCCCTGGCAGCTGCATGTCGAGGCCGAAGGACTCGGCGAGCTCGCCTGGCGGCAGCGGTTCGACCTCCATGGCCTGCTGCTCTCCGCGCAGCGCAACAGAGGTCCCAACGCGCGCAACGGCGCCTGGACGAAGATCATACGCATGCGCCGGTCCAACCGCGTACCGTTGCCGGTGTTCTGGCGGATCGGAGCCACGATGCCGGCGGACGCTCGCGTCCGCATGCGAGTTCCGGGTCGCAGCGTCCCGATGCCGGCGCGGGTGCGGATCACCGACGACCTGCTGTGGTTCCTGGGCCTGTGGGTCGCCGAGGGCTCATGGCACGAGAGCGACGGGGGCGCGTACCTGACGATCTCGGCCGACGCGGCGCTGCTCGACCGGGCGGAGGCGATCATCCGCCGGGACCTCGGATTGCACGTCGTGAGGGTCGCGGCGACGAAGGATCGCGCCGCATCGCTGTTCGTCCATTCGCGGCTTCTCCTCGGGCTCATGGCATTCGTGGGCTTCGAGGGCAACCGCAAGCGGATCCCGGGCTGGATCCTCGGGATGCCGCTGCGCCGCCTGAAGTGGTTCATCGAGGGATACCGCGAGGGTGACGGCGTCCACTCGGGGACGTATCTCGACGGCGTCAAACACGAGTTCTCGACCGTCAGCGATGAGCTCAAGGACGACCTCGTCGTCGCGTTCGCCCGCTTCGGGCTGGTGGCCTCCGTCGGCCGCTACGCGAGCCGGCGCGGCGACCGCACGTTCCCGTTCTGGCGCATCACGCTCTCTCATGTCTCGCCGTGGCGGCCCCTGGCATGGGACCGCGGGGTCGCGCAGCGGCTCAATGCCCGGCGCACCGGCGACCTGGTCTGGGCTCGAGTCGTCGAGAACCGTGAGATCGAGGCGACCCCGCTGGTGTACGACTTCTCGGTCCCCGGCCTCGAGAACTTCTGGGCCGGGACCGGCGTGATGGCGAAGAACACGTACGGGCCGCGGATGCGCCCGCACGACGGCCGCGCGATCCCGACCTTCCTGCGCCAGGCGCTGCAGGACCGGCCGATCACGGTGTTCGGAGACGGCGGGCAGACGCGCTCGTTCTGCTACGTCTCCGACGAGGTCGACGGCATCCTCCGGCTCGCCGAGTCCGGCGCCCACCAGCCCGTCAACATCGGAAACCCCAACGAGTTCACGCTGCTCGAGCTCGCCGAGGCGGTGATCGAGGTCACCGGCTCGCGGTCGGAGATCGTCCACGAGGCCCTGCCGACCGACGACCCGAAGGTTCGCCAGCCTGACATCGCGCTTGCGCGGCAGCTCCTGGGCTGGGAGCCTCGCGTCGAGCTTCGCGAGGGTCTTCGGCGCACCCTCGACCAATCCGGCGTCGAAGGCCTCACGGGCTCCGGCGTCACGTAACTCCGCTACCTGAGCCACCCGGCCGCGTTAGACACCGGGGACACCTTTGCCCGACGCTCCGACCCAGACACCGCCCCGCCCGCCGCGTTCCGGCCAGGCGCCGCCGATCGCGCTGCCAAGCGTGGACATGAGGCGCAAGCGCCCGCCGGTGCTGGCCTTCTTGCTGCGGATGGAGACACTGCGCAAGGCGGTGCGGGTCGTTTCGCTGCTCGCGCTCGACTTCGCCGCGCTGTTCGCCGCGCTGTCGATCGCGCTGATGGTGAAGGCCGTGCTGCAGGACGGCGACTGGGCGTGGAACGCGTCGTTCCGCGAGGCGCGCGACAACATGGCCTTCGTCTACCTCGTGACGGTGCTGCTGTTCGCGCGGTCGGGCCTCTACGCCGCGCGCGCCGCGCGCCCGGGCCTGCCGCGCATCGTGTCCTCGCTGTTCCAGGTGATGGTCGTGACGCTCGTCTTCGCGCTCGTGAACGAGGGCGAGGAGTACTCGAGCTACTACATCTTCTACGGGACGCTGGCGTTCGCGATCTGCCTGATCGGCTCCGCCCGCTGGCTCTACGACGCAGCCACCGGCGTGCTGCTGCGGGCGGCCGGCTACCGGCGCCGCGCGGTCATCGTCGGTTCAGGCCGTCACATCGAGGACGTGGCGCACGCGCTGCTCGACGAGGTGCACGCGCCGGTCGAGATGGTCGGGTTCATCTCGCTCACCCCGCGACCGGACAACGGGCTGCGCTCGCTCGGGCGGATCGAGGAGCTGCCGGCGGTGCTCGACCACCACAGGGTCGAGGAGGTCATCATCGCCGACCCCGACTTCCCCGAGGGCCGCGCCGTGGAGCTCGTCGACCAGTGCCACCGGCGCGGGGTCACCGTGCGGATCGCGCCGTCGACGATGGAGATCCTCGTGCACCGCGCGGAGTTCGTGCCGGGTGCGTCCGTGCCGTTGTTCGAGCTGCGGCCGCCCGTGTTCGACGGCTTCGACTACGTGCTCAAGCGCAGCTTCGACTTCGTCGTCTCGCTGCTGCTCCTCGTCGTGGTCAGCCCGTTGCTCGCGCTGATCGCGATCGCGGTCGCCGTCTCCTCCCGCGGGCCGGTGCTCTACCGCTCGATGCGCCCCGGCATCGGCGGCGAGACGTTCGCATGCCTGAAGTTCCGCACGATGCGCTCGGGGGCCGATCAGGCGCAGGCCGACCTCGAGTCGTTCAACGAGGCGAGCGGCGCGCTGTTCAAGATCCGTCACGACCCGCGGCTGACGGCGGTGGGCCGCCTGCTGCGCCGCTACTCCCTCGACGAGCTGCCCCAGCTGCTCAACGTGCTGGCGGGCAACATGTCGCTCGTCGGACCGCGGCCGCTCCCGCAGCGCGACTTCGACCAGCTCGAGGACTGGCACAAGAAGCGCTACCTCGTGCTGCCCGGGATCACCGGCCTGTGGCAGGTGTCCGGGCGCGCCGACCTCGACTTCGACGACCTCGTGCGGCTCGACTTCCTCTATCTGGAGCGCTGGTCGATCGGCCTCGACCTGGCGATCCTGCTCAAGACCGTGCCGGCCGTCCTGAGCCGGCGCGGGGCCTTCTAGCCGCGTGCTGCTGACCACCGCGCTGGTGGCGGCGGCCTTCGCGGGCCCGGGCGAGCAGGCACGCCGGTTCGCGGTCTCCGTCGCCGAGCAGGGCGCGCGGCCGGCGGCGGGCGTGCTCGAGCGGCGCGCCCACGTGCGGATCCGCCGGCGCTTCGCGCGCGCCGGACTGCGCGTGCGCACGCAGCGGCTCTCGACGTCGCGTGGGCGCTCGCGCAACGTGATCGGCGTGCGCCGTGGGACGCGCCGCTGCGTGCGGGTGCTGATGGCCCACGCGGACACCGTGCCGCCCTCGCCGGGAGCCGAGGACAACGCGTCCGGCCTCGGGCTGCTGGCCGCCCTCGCTCCGCGGCTGGACCGGATCGACCCGCCGTGCACGGTCTGGCTCGTGGCCACCGGCGCGGAGGAGCGCATCCACACCGGCTCGCCCGACCACCTGGGGGCGCTCGCGCTGCGGAACATCGTGCCGCGCAGGCGGCTGCGGTACGCGCTGTCGCTGGACGAGGTCGGTCGTGGATCGGCGTTCCGGCTGCGCTCGCCGGTGGGGGCGCCGCGCCCGCGCGTCGAGCGCGAGCTGCTGGCCGCCGCGGCGCGGCAGGGCGTGCGGCTCGACTGGCAGCGCGACAGCGGCACGGGCAACTCCGACCACCGCGAGTTCGAGCTCGCCGGGATGCCCGGCGTCAAGCTCGGCGGGCTCGACAACCCGTGCCGGCACTCGGCGTGCGACACGGCCGGCCGGCTCGCGCGCTGGGCGTTCGCGCGCGTGCTGAGGGTGGTGGAGGACGTGCTGCGGCCGTCTACCATCACGCGGCGATGAGCGCGACGCACTCAGCCGCGGGCGGCCCCGTGGTCGTCACGGGCGCCGGCGGGTTCATCGGCGGGCACCTCGTGGCCGACCTGCTGCACCAGGGCCTCGAGGTGCGGGCGGTCGACATCAAGCCGCTCGAGGAGTGGCTCCAGGTGTTCGCGGGCGCCGACAACCGGCGGCTCGACCTGCGCGAGCGCGAGTCGTGCGATGCGGCGGTGCGCGGCGCCCGGACGGTGTACAACCTCGCCGCCGACATGGGCGGCATGGGCTTCATCGAGGCCAACAAGGCCGCCTGCATGCTGTCGGTGCTGATCGACACCCACCTGCTGCAGGCCGCGGTGAGCGCCGAAGTCGAGCGCTTGTTCTACGCGTCGTCGGCCTGCGTGTACGCGATCGGCAAGCAGCGCTCGCCCGCCGTGACGGCGCTCAGCGAGAGCGACGCCTACCCCGCGGAGCCGGAGGACGGCTACGGCTGGCAGAAGCTGTTCAGCGAGCGGATGTGCCGCCACTTCCGCGAGGACTTCGCGCTGTGCACGCGCGTGGCCCGCTACCACAACGTCTACGGGCCGCACGGGACCTACGACGGCGGTCGCGAGAAGGCGCCGGCCGCGATCTGCCGCAAGATCGCGATCGCCAAGCTCACCGGCCGGCACGAGATCGACATCTGGGGCGACGGCGAGCAGACGCGGAGCTTCATGTACATCGACGACTGCGTGCTCGGCACCCAGCGCATCCTGGCCAGCGGAGTCGCGGACCCGATCAACCTCGGGAGCAGCGAGCTCGTGTCGATCAACGGGCTCGTCGACATCGTCTCCCAGATCGCCGGCATCACCGTCGAGCGCCGCTACGACCTGTCGGCGCCGCAGGGCGTGCGCGGGCGCAACAGCGACAACACGCGGATCCGGCAGGAGCTCGGCTGGGAGCCGGGCATTCGGCTCGAGGACGGCCTCGAGCGCACGTACCGCTGGGTCTACGACGAAGTCGCGGCGACCGTCGCCGCCTGAATAGGATCGGCTCCGATGACGGAGCTGCGCACCGTTCGCGTGGCGGCGATCCAGGCGACGCCGGTGATCCTCGACGCCGAGGCGAGCGTGGGGAAGGCCGTGAGGCTGTTCGAGGAGGCGGCCGGCCAGGGGGTCGAGCTGGCGGTCCTTCCCGAGGCGTTCATCCCGCTCTACCCGTCGAACCGGTGGGCGAAGGGCGCCGCCGCGTTCGGCGGCTGGGACGAGCTGTGGGAGCGGCTCCATGCGAACGCCGTCGAGGTGCCCGGGCCCCTGGTGGACGAGCTCGCCGCCGCCTGCGAGCGGCTCGGGCTGTTCGCGGTCGTGGGCATCAACGAGCGCGACGGCGGGACGCTCTACAACTCGTTCCTCGTGCTCGGCCCCGAGGGTCTGCTTCACCGGCACCGCAAGCTGATGCCGACCCAGCAGGAGCGGCTCTTCCACGGCATCGGGGCGGGCGACGACCTGGGAGTGGTCGACACGCCGCTCGGCCGGGTCGGCGGGCTGATCTGCTGGGAGAACCGGATGCCGCTCGCGCGCTGGGCCGTCTACCAGGGGTCGCCGCAGATCTGGGCGGCACCGACGGCCGACGACTCGGACGGGTGGATCGCCTCGATGCGGCACATCGCGATCGAGTCGGGCGCGTTCGTGATCTCGGTGCCGCAGTTCATCCCCGGCAGCGCGTTCCCCGACGACTTTCCGGTCGAGGTCGACCGCTCGGCCGTCTATGGCCGCGGAGGCGCGGCGATCGTCGAGCCGACCTGGGGCGAGCTGATCGCCGGCCCGCTCTACGACGCCGAGGGCATGGTGACCGCCGACTGCGACCTGCGGCTCGGCCTGCACGCGAAGCGGTGGTTCGACGCGGTGGGGCACTACTCGCGCACCGACGTGCTCTCGCCCTGAGCGCCTTTCCGTGCCGTGAAGCAGAACGACGTGATCGCGAAGTAGAAATCGCCGCGCTCGCCGAGCCGGCGCTGGCCCGCGACCCAGGCGTCCGCCTCTTCCTCGGTGATCCCCCGGCGGCCGGCGACGAACGCGCCGATGAAGGGCGTCAGGCCGGCCCCGTAGCTGTCGTCGTCGAACTCGATCGTGGCGAACGGGTAAGCGGTCATGCGGACGTCCTCGAAGCCGGCGGCACGGAGGCGCCCGGCGAGCGTGCGGGGTAGCGAGCGGTGCGCGAGGTGCTCGTCCCATGCGCGAAGGACGCGGTCGGTGAGCCCGGTGGCGTCCTCCTGCAGCGAGAGCGTGTCCCAGTCGCTGTCGAACACGAGCGCCCGGCCGCCCGGTCGCAGGGCCCGGTGGAGCTCGGCCATGCCGGCCGTCGCGTCGGCCACGTACTCCTGTACCTGGACCGACAGAGCGGCGTCGAAGGTCGCGTCCTCGACGGGGAGCGACACGGCGTCCCCTTCGAGGAGCTCGACGTTGGGGTGGGCGCCGCAACGACGAGCCGCGAGTGCGAGCATCGCGGGGCTGCCGTCGACGCCGACGACCGATCCCGTGTGCCCGACCTCTTCGAGGAGCTCGGCGCAGTAGAAGCCGGGGCCGCAGCCGACATCGAGTACGCGCTCGCCTGGCGAGGCGGCGAGGGCTCGGCGGACGATGCCGCGGCGGCGGACGGCGTCGCCCTTGAGGTAGATGGCCTCGAGCTGCTCTGCGGCCTGCTGATCGAATTCGAGTTGGCTCAACGTCCTCTCCCTCGCTTTAGATCCCTTCGACGTGGCGCTCGAACCAGGCGTTGCGGAACGCGCCGCGCCCGTCGAGGCGCTCGGCCAACGCCACGAAGTCGGGGAGCCGCGGGTACTGCGGAGCGAGCACGGCGGCGCCGGCGCGGAAGACCTTGCCCCAGTGCGGGCGGGCGTCGAGCGGGAGCAGCGCCTCCTCGAGGTCGGCGAGCGCGCGGCGGACCGCCGCCTCGTCCGGCACCCACGTGAAGTGAATGCCCAGCGTGCTGCGGTCATGCTGCGGGCTCATCCAGAGCCTGTCCGCCGCCACGGTGCGAAGCTCGCACACCTGCACCAGCGGCCGCAGCGTCGGGCCGAGCGTGCGGATCGCCTCGATGGCGGCGCGTGCCCGTGACCGCGGCATCAGGAACTCGGACTGCAGCTCGTCGCCCGCGCTCGGCTTGAAGCCCATGCGGAAGTGCGGCAGGCGGTCCCACCACGGCCCCGCCACGCCGAGCTGGCGTGTGCAGTTGACGGGGTCAACCCCGAGGATCGGATGGCGATCGACGGTGGCGGGGCGGGCGCCGAACAGCTCGTCGCGCACATCCTCCTCCGTGCCGGTGAGCCGGCTCTTGACCCACACCTGGTCGATCGCTTCACCGAGGCGCGTGAAGACGCTGACGCTGTATCCGAGCGCGCTGATGGTGTCGAGCTGCGCGAGCAGCACGTCCCAGGCCAGGCCCTCGAACACGCGCTGGCGCACCTCGTAGGCCGGCTCGACGTCGAGCCGCAGGCGCGTGACCGCGCCGAGCGCCCCCAGCCCCACGACGATGCCGTCGAAGTCGGGATCCCCGCGCTCCGCCCTCACGATGTCGCCGCTGGAGGTGACGAGCTCGACGCCGCTGACCGCCGTGGCGAGATTGCCGTTTGCGTCGCCGGACCCATGCGTGGCCGTCGCCACCGCGCCGGCCACCGAGATGTGCGGCAGCGACGCGAGGTTGGCGAGCGCGAGGCCGTCGGCGTCGAGCGCCATCGCGAGGTCGCCGTAGCGCGTTGCCGGGGGGACCGACACCGTGCCGCCGGCGTGGTCGACCGCGACTTCCCCTGGCAGCGCATCGAGCGATACGAGCTCGTCGGCGTCGGCGATGTCGGAGAACGAGTGACGCGAGCCGAGGACGCGGATGCGGCCGGTCGTCGCGAGCAAGTGCCTCAGCTCGTCGAGCGACGCGGGCCGGTGCAGCCGCCGGGCGCGGTACGTGAGGTTCCCGGCCCAGTTGCGCTCGCCCACGATGACGAACGCTAGCGCCGACGTTGCCCCCGGCAGCACACCGGGTAGCCGGGTTGGTGACAACTGGAGGAGAGCCAGCATGACCGAGAACCTTGCCGGGATCCTGACCGAGACGGCCGAGCGTCATCCCGACCGCCCGGCGTACAAGCTCGACGACATCGTCGTGACCTGGGCCGCAGCCGACGAGGCGAGCGCGCGGCTGGCCGCAATGCTCAAGTCCAAGGGCGTGCAGCCCGGCGACCGCGTCGGGATCATGCTCCCCAACGTCCCCTACTTCCCGATCGCCTACTACGGGATCCTGCGGGCGGGCGGCACCGCCGTGCCGATGAACGTGCTGCTCAAGGGCCGTGAGGTGAAGTTCTACCTCGAGAACCCGGAGGCCGAGCTGCTGCTGGCCTGGCACGGCTTCGCCGAGGAGGCGGAGAACGGCGCCCAGGAGGCAGGGGCCGAGCTCGTCACGATCGCGCCCGGCGGGTTCGAGAAGGAGCTGGCCCGCCACGAGCCCGACCGCGAGGTCGCCGACCGCAACGGCTCCGACACCGCGGTGATCCTCTACACGTCTGGGACGACGGGCCAGCCGAAGGGCGCCGAGCTTACGCACGACAACCTGCTGCGGAACGCCCAGGTCTCGCGCGACACGCTGTTCGACATCGGCGAGAACGATGTCGTGCTCGGCGCGCTGCCGCTCTTCCACACGTTCGGGCAGACGGTCTGCATGAACATCGGCACGCTGGGCGGCGCGTGCCTGACCTTCATCCCGCGCTTCGACCCCGGGAAGGCGCTGGAGGTCATCGAGGGCGACAAGGTGACGGTGTTCGCGGGCGTCCCCACGATGTACAACGCGATGCTCAACCACCCCGATCGCGAGAACGCCGACGTCTCGTGCCTGCGGCTCTGCGTCTCGGGCGGCTCGGCGATGCCGGGCGAGACGATGCGCGGCTTCGAGGAGGCGTTCGACTGCAAGATCCTCGAGGGCTACGGGCTGTCGGAGACCTCACCCGTCGCGTCGTTCAACCACCCGAACCGTGATCGCAAGGTGGGCTCGATCGGGACGCCGATCGAGGGCGTCGAGATGAAGGTCGTCGACGAGGACGACAACGAGGTCGAGCAGGGCGAGATCGGCGAGATCGTGATCCGCGGGCACAACATCATGAAGGGCTACTTCAAGCGCGAGGACGCCACGGAGGAGGCGATGCGCGGCGGCTGGTTCCACACCGGCGACATCGCCAAGGTGGACGAGGACGGCTACTTCTTCATCGTCGACCGCAAGAAGGACATGATCATCCGCGGCGGCTACAACGTCTACCCGCGCGAGATCGAGGAGGTCCTCTTCCAGCACCCGGCGGTGCTCGAGTGCGCGGTGATCGGCGTGCCCCACGACAGCCTCGGCGAGGAGGTCGGCGCCGCGGTGGTGCTCAAGGGCGACGAGGACGTCTCGGCCGAGGATCTGCAGGCCTTCGTCAAGCAGGAGGTGGCGGCCTACAAGTACCCGCGGCAGATCTGGTTCGCCGAGGAGCTGCCCAAGACGGCGACGGGGAAGATCGTCAAGCGCGAGATCGAGATCCCCGAGACGGCGCGCCCGACGTGAGCGAGCCCGACGGCCGGGGCCGGGAGGGCGCGGCAGCGACGCTGGACATGCTGCTGGCCGACGCCGCCCTGGGCTCGGGGCGGCGGTGGTTCCCGGGCGTCGCGGGAGCCCGCTTCGCCAGCCGCCTGGCCGTGCGCCCGGACCGCGTGGCGCGGCGCGGCCTGGGGCTCGCGGCGGAGATGGGCCGGATCGCGCTGGGGCGCTCCTCCGTCGCGCCGGCCAAGGGCGACCGGCGCTTCCGGGACCCGGCCTGGGAGGGCAACCTGGCGTTCCGCCGCCTCGCTCAGGCCTATCTGGCCACCGGCCACGCCGTCGATGAGCTGATCAGCGACACGGGCCTCGATACGCGAGCGGAGCGGCGGGTGCGCTTCTCGGCGGGGAACGTGCTCGACGCCGCTGCGCCGACCAACTTCCCGCTGACCAACCCGGCGGTGCTCAAGGCCACGCTTGATGACGGCGGGGCGAACCTCGTGCGCGGGTCCCGCGCCCTGCTCCGTGACGTCTCGCGGCCGCCGCGGATTCCCGCCATGGTCGACACGTCGGCCTTCGAGGTCGGCGAGAACGTGGCGGTGACGCCGGGCGCGGTCGTGCTCCGCACGCCCGTGATGGAGCTCCTGCAGTACCAGCCGACGACGCCGCAGGTGCGGGAGACGCCGCTCCTGCTCGTCCCGCCGATGATCAACAAGTTCTACGTGGCCGACATGTCGCCCGGCCGCAGCATGATCGAGTACTTCGTGGGTGCCGGCCAGCAGGTCTTCACGATCTCGTGGCGCAACCCGGAGGAGGACGCCGCGGAGTGGGGCCTCGACACCTACGCGCAAGCGGTCCTCGACGCGCTCGACGCGGTTGAGACGATCACCGGGTCGCCGCGCAGCCACGTGCTCGGCCTGTGCGCGGGCGGCATCACGCTGGCCACGGTCGTCGCGCACCTGGCGGCGCAGGGCGAGCTCGACCGGATCGCGGGGATGACGCTCGGCGTGTGCGTGATCGACAACCGCGACGCGGGCATGGCAGGTGCGCTGATCGACCGGCCGACGGCCGCCGCCGCGATCGCCGACTCGTATCGCCGCGGCTACCTCGACGGCCGCTCGCTGGCCGGCGTGTTCGCGTGGCTGCGCCCCAACGACCTCGTGTGGAACTACTGGGTGAACAACTACCTGCTGGGCAAGGAGCCGCCGGCCTTCGACATCCTCTACTGGAACGCCGACACCACCAACATGCCGGCCGCCCTGCACCGCGACTTCCTGGAGCTGGCGCTCACGAACTCGCTCGCGCGGCCCGGCGAGTGGTCGGTTCTGGGCACGCCGATCGACCTCGGGCAGCTCACGCTCGACACCTACCTCGTGGCGGGGATCGCCGACCACATCACGCCGTGGCAGAGCTGCTACCGGACGACCCAGCTGGTCGGGAGCGATCCACGCTTCGTGCTCTCCAACAGCGGCCACATCGCGGCGATGGTCAACCCGCCGGGCAACGAGAAGGCCAGCTATCGCAGCGCCGAGGAGACGCCGGAGGACCCGCAGGCGTGGCTCGACGCCGCCGCGGTCCGCAAGGGCACGTGGTGGGACGACTACGTCGCGTGGCTGGCCGAGCGCTCGGGCGACGAGAAGCGCGCCCCGAAGAAGCTGGGCGGCAAGGGGCTGCGGCCCTCCGAGCCGGCGCCCGGCAGCTACGTGCGGGCCTGACGTGGCGCGGGCCGGCCAGATGTACTACCAGCGCCAGGGCGAAGGCGAGCCGCTCCTGCTGGTGACCGGCTTCGCGATCAGCGCGGCCGTCTTCGAGCCCGTCCTCGACCTCTACACGCCGGACTTCGACTGCATCCTCTACGACCATCGCGGCTCGGCGCGCTCGCTCGGCGGCTCGTCGCCGCGCTCGATGGGCGGGCTCGCCGACGACGCGGCGGGCCTGCTGGCGGCGCTCGGCGTCGAACGCGCGCACGTCTACGGCGTGTCGATGGGCGGCATGGTCGCCCAGGAGATCGCGCTGCGTCATCCCCAGCGCGTCGACCGGCTCATCCTCGGCTGCACCTCGGCGGGCGGGCTGCGCGCCGCGCGGCCGGGATTCCGCGAGCTCGCCGGGCTGGTCGCCGAGCCCGACCTGCGGGCGGCGGCGCTGTTCTCGAGCGAGTTCCGCCGCCGGCATCCCGAGCGTGCGCGCCGGCTCCTGCGGCCGTTCCGTGCGCACCCGACGCCGCGGGCCGGCGTGGTCGCGCAGATGGCGGCGAGCGCGCTGCACGACACGTGCTCCCTGCTGGGGCGAATCGCGGCTCCGACGCTCGTCCTCCACGGCGAGCGGGACCAGCTCGTTCCGGTGCGCAACGCGCGCGCGCTCGCGGAACGGATCCCCGACGCCGAGCTCGCCGTGGTGCGCGGTGCCGGGCACGCGTACGCGCTCGAGCGCCCGGAGGAGGCGCGCGACCTGCTGCTCAACTGGATGTCCCGGACGACAGAGGAGCGCCATGTGGCGTCTCACCGATGAGCAGCGCGCCCTGCGTGAGGAGATCCGCTCGGTGGTGCTCGACCGGATCCGGCCCCACGTCCGGCAGATGGACGAGAACTGCGAGTACCCGCACCACGTGCACGAGATCCTCGCCGGCGAGGGCCTGATGGGGCTCGCGATCCCGTCCGCGTACGGCGGCCGCGACGAGCCCGAGGTCTCCTGGTGCGCCTACGTCGAGGAGCTGGCCAAGGTCTCGGGCACGGTGTCGCTGATGGCCGCGTACGTCAAGCTCGTCTCGCTACCGATCCTGCTCGCCGGGACGGAGGACCAGAAGCGCGAGTTCCTGCCGCCGCTGGTGACAGGCGAGCGCTACGGCTCCTACGCGCTGACCGAGCCTGCGGTCGGGTCGGACCCGGCGGCTCTCGAGACCACGGCGGAGCGCCATGGCGACGTCTGGGTGCTCAACGGGCAGAAGCGCTTCATCGGGAACGCGGGGCACAGCGACACGTACGTCGTGTTCGCACGTACGGGCGAGCCCGGCGCGAAGGGCGTCAGCGCCTTCGTCGTCGACGGGCAGTCACCGGGGGTGAGCGTCGAGGCGCTGCGGACGATGGGCATGCCCGGATGGAAGCTCGGCGCGCCGCGGTTCGAGGACGTGGAGGTGCCCGCCTCCCGGATGCTCGGCCGTCAGGGCGAGGGCTTCAAGATCGCGATGATGACGTTCGACCGCTCGCGCCCGACCGTCGCCGCCCAGGCGGTGGGCATCGCCCAGGGGGCGATCGACCTGGCGCTCGACTACGCGGCCCGCCGCGAGGCGTTCGGCGAGCCGCTGCTCTCCCACCAGGGCATGCAGTTCAAGCTGGCCGGCATGGAGACGGAAGTGGCGGCCGCCCGGGCGCTCACGTTCCAGGCCGCGACGTTCGTCGACGAGCAGGACGCGCGCATGACCAAGCTCTCGGCGATGGCCAAGCTGTTCGCCTCGGACGTCGCCATGCGGGTTACGACAGAGGCCGTCCAGGTGCTTGGCGGCAACGGCTACCTGAAGGACTTCCCGGCCGAGCGCATGATGCGCGACGCGAAGGTGCTGCAGATCTACGAGGGCGCGAACGAGGTGCAGCGGCTCGTGGTGGCTCGGCAGATGGCGCGGCAGGCGGCGGGCCGCGAGCCGGTGTGGCCGGAGTGCATGCCCGGAGCCGACCAGGTCGAGCCGGCCGACGTGGGTGGGCGCGCCTAGGGTGCGAGCGCGGTCGCGATCGCGCGGTAGACCTTGCGGTTGAAGGCCAGCCCGACGTGGCTGCCGGTGACCTCGACGTTGCTGGCGTACGGCACGCAGCAGGCCTCCCACCACACGACGCCGTCCTCCTTCGAGTAGATCGAGGTGAGCGGGATCTCGGTCGGGAACGCGGCCGCGTAGTCGTGCGCGAAGCGGCAGCGGCAGGTCTCGGTGAAGCAGCCGTTGCGGGCCACGCGGTCGGTCGTGCGGAGATGGACCCAGCGCACCGCCCGGACGGCCGCCTGGGTGGGGATGCTGATGTCGAACGGCGTGTCGAGCCCGGCGCCGAGCGACACGACGCGCTCGACGAGGTCGGGGCGCCGGTGCGCCAGCGCCTTCGCGAAGTGGCCCCCGCGGCTGTGGCCGATCAGCGCGAGCCTGCGGTCGCTGCGGGAGGCGAAGCTCTCGGCACGCCGCTCGAGGCCGTCGAGGGCCCGGTCGGAGCAGTCGACGTTGACGCGGATGCCCGACTCGTGCGGCCGGTGGCCGATGCGCCGCAGCCAGCTCCCCATCACGCTCAGCGAGATGTCGCCGGCCAGGAAGCCGGGGATGAGCATCACGGGTCCCCCGTCGCCATGCGGCACGCGATGACCCGCGAACACCGGGTCGACCAGGAGCCGCGCGAGCTCCGCCTGCCATCGGACCTCATGCAGATGCCGTCCCCAC